>NZ_SKCD01000054.1 GCF_006542765.1 Paenibacillus luteus | reverse complement strand
ATGTGTGGAGCTGACGAATACTAATCGGTCGAGGGCTTATCCTAAACACGTTTACTGTGACCCATACATCCGGTAGACAGCAGCTACAAGGCTTCAGCAAGCCTAATCTTTCGTATCCAGTTTTCAGCGTGCAAACGCTTGGCTTGCCCGCAGGCGAAGCCAGCCCACATGAGGTGGGTTTTATTGTTTCCATGGAGGATTAGCTCAGCTGGGAGAGCATCTGCCTTACAAGCAGAGGGTCGGCGGTTCGATCCCGTCATCCTCCACCATACGATTTCCGGAAGTCATTGTTCCTTGGGAACAATGCTTTTTTTTGTTTACAGGCAAGTTTACCAATTAAGACCACGAAACGAGGCTTTTGCTGATTAAGTACAGAAGTATCCGCTTACATGTATTGATCTTTTAAATGAATGAGACTTACCATTGAAATTAGTTTAGAACTAAAATATAATAGTTAAGCTGTAAAGTATTTATAGAGGGTGTGGGAGAAACAAATGAATCAAGAAGAAGTTCAGAAGGTGCGTTTCTGGCCTATCATGGTTGCTATTTTTATCGGTTCTTTTTTATGTGTATTGTCGTCGGCAACAATTAATCTGGCGCTCGAGATTTTGACGGACCATTTTGATACGACGCTTAGCTCTGTGCAGTGGACGTTAACCGGTTTTATGCTTGCAATGGGAACGACGGCGCCGATTGCCGGTTATTTGGGCGAGAGATTCAGCTACAAACGCCTTTACTTGTTTTCCTTAATCGGCTTCACATTAGCATCGGTGTTATGTGCTACGGCTTGGAGTGAAGGCTCATTGATTGCTTTCCGCGTGCTGCAAGGCGCATTCAGCGGATTGATCATACCGGCTACGATGTCTATTATTTATCAAGTCATTCCAAGGGAACGTCAAGCGATGGCCGTGGCATTCTGGGGCTTGTCGGCAATGCTTGCGCCAGCCTTCGGACCAACGATTAGCGGATGGATTTTGGAAAATCTCAGTTGGCATTGGCTGTTCTGGATGAATATTCCGATTGGGATAATTGCGATCTGGTTTGTTTACGCGTATATTCCTTTCTATCGCTTAAACGTACCGAAGAGCTTTGATGGGCTTGGCTTCTTGACCGTAGTTATGAGCAGCTCGTCCTTGCTGCTTGCGCTGGGCCAAGGCCACAGCTGGGGTTGGGGATCTTGGAAAATCATTTCCTTATTCGCGCTCGGCGTCATTTCTTTGCTATTGTTCATCTGGCGGGAGCTTACGGCGGAAACGCCGCTGCTTAATCTAAGGGTATTTAAAAATCGCCGTTTTACCTTAAACGCGATTATCTCTAATATTATTACAATCAGCTTGTATTCCGGTACGCTGCTCACACCGGTATTCTTGCAGCGCATCCAGCATGTCTCTGCGATGGATACAGGGATGATTCTGCTTCCGGCATCGCTTGCGATGGCACTATTGATGCCGGTTGTCGGCAAGCTGTATGGCGTTATCGGACCGCGCTGGCTGATGTCAGGCGGCATCGCGCTCCTTACAATAGGGACGCTGGCACTTAGCTGGTTAAGCATCGACGTTTCGCATGCTTATGTTATCTGGTGGATGATCGTTCGTAACATCGGCATTGCACTTGTGGTTATGCCGTCAAGCAACGCGGCTATGGAACAAATTCCTGCTGAGCTATCCGGGCATGCATCGGCCATAACGAACTGGACGCGGAACGTATTTGGTTCCTTTGCCATTGCGATCTTCACGACGATGTTGGCATCGAGATCGATTACGCATGCGACTGACTTTATGAAAGCAGGAGATGTCGATAAGCTTCATATCGAGATGATGTCGTTTACGATGAGTGTTAATGATGTCTATGTGGTAGCAACTTTAGTTGCAGTCGTCGCACTGCCACTTAGCTTATTCGTAGGCAAGATCAAGGCCCCGAAGGGTGCGGAACCGAAGACTGGTAAAGAAAAAGCAAGCGCTAAACCAATTACAGCAACTGTTTCATCTAAATAACCAAAATGCTGCAGCGAGAGCTAACATCTCAATGCAGCATTTTTTTTATAAAAATGTTCTTTATAAAGAACTAAATAAATGATATATTATACGTAATCATTTGATTTAACTAGAATATAGTAGAAAATTTCATTTTAAAGTTCGTTATGAAGAATATATTGCGGGGGTCATACAGATGAAAAATAAAGGTAGCATGAATAAGGATACGATTCCTTATTTGATTCAAGCTAGGGCAGCTCAATGTCCACATGATGTCGCATATAGCTTTCCGGCTGAGGACCAGCATTATACGTGGCTCAGAATTTGGGAGGAGGTTCGTTTTGCAGCTAAAGGTTTTCTCCAGCTGGGAATCAAGAAAGGTGATCGTATAGCTTTGCTTATGCCCGGCAGAATGGAAATGGTCGTTTCCATGTTTGCTGCTACATGCGTTGGAGCTATTATAGTTCCGCTAAATACCTATTCAAAGAAATTAGAGCTTCAAAATTATTTGAAGGATGCCCGCCCTGAGCTGTTGATTATGGGTACAGAGGGACAGCATATTCATTACCCTGCCGTGCTGCAAGAGATCATAGAAGAAAATAGCAAGGATGGCACATCAGCGGATTGGTTGCCTACCCATATCTTTTTGCTGGAGGAAGGCCCCCGCATTACGGCCCCCTTTCGTTCCTATTCTGAACTGGCTGTGCTTGGACTAGGAATTAACGAGCAACGTTTTACAGCTGCATATGAAGCTAACACGCCTAAGGACCCGCTTATTTTGCTGTACACCTCAGGTACGCTCGGCGTGCCGAAGGGAGTGCTGCGTTCAACGGCATCATTCTTATTATCGGGGAGCCAGACGGATGAGCCGGGGAAAAGCAATAAGATGCTTCTACGAATCTGTGATAAAATAACTCGTTATTTTTCGATTATGAATCTTCTCCCGTTATATCATTTAGGCGGTTTTGCCACGCTGTTTACCAGCTTAAAGGCATGTAATATTCGCATTGTGATGCTCAGCCACTTTAATCCGCTGAATGCACTGGACACGGTAGAGAAAGAAAGATGCAGAGTGCTCATTGGCACGCCCTTTATGGTGCAGCAAATGCTCACATCCCCGAAACGGAATGAATATAATTTGAATTCGCTGCTGGGTGTAGCCTTTACATCCGCTGCGGTTAACAATATCATTTTGCAAAAAGTTATGAAGAACTTAAAGCTCTATTTTTTTATGGTTAGCTATGGCTCCTCAGAAGCCGGTGCCGTCGCGAACGGAACTTGTTTTATTCAACGCAAGAGCAATGTCATTCTGCTTCTGCTATATCGCATGCTGAGGCATACGAATCTGCTTAGTGGGCTCATTCACTACAAGGAATTTGAGAAAGGCTCCTACAGCATTGGCGGTAGGGTCGATAAGCTTGTCGAGGTGAAAATATTAAATCCGGAGACGGGGGAGACGCTGCCTCCTCATGAACATGGCGAAATCGCCATTCGAAGCTATCGTGTGATGCGTTATACGAACGAGGTACAGGATAAGGCCAGCATTACTGCTGATGGCTGGTATAAATCGGGGGATTTGGGCTTTCTGGATGATCGGAGGAATTTAACGATAACCGGCAGGCTGCATCGGCTTATTATCCGTGGTGGAGAGAAGATCTCACCCGTCGAGATTGAAAATGTGCTGCTTCGTCATCATGATGTGGATGAAGCGCTTGTCATTGGCGTGCCGGATGACCTCTACGGGGAACAGGTATGTGCCTGTATAGTTGCAAAGCAGGGGACGAGTCTAACATCCGACAAGCTGAAAAATGATTTAGCTCCGCATATATCCGCTTTTAAATTGCCGCGTTATTACGTTTTTCTTCCCGTATTTCCGCTCTCGCCGACAGGGAAAATTTCTATCGCCGAGATTAAATCGCTCGTGATGAGCGGTATAGGAGAACTTCGGAAACATGCGTAAATATTATCCCGGAGTCACGATATTTAAGCTGGCAGGGGCTTTGCTCGTACTAGTCGCCCACATTATGCTGCTGCGGTACCTGGAGCTTATTCCGGGCCAGAGGCTAGTTCAGTTTACGGCTCTTGCAACCCGAGTCGTCGTGCCTTGTTTCTACGTCATTGCGGGTTTTCTCGCTTACAAGGGGTGGACGCATGCCGCAAGCTCCCGCGCTTATATGTATAGATATTTTAAACGATTGTTCTTCATCTATTGTTTTTTCTGTGTTATTTTTGCCGCGCAGCATATCGTACCTAGTTTAGTAAACGATGGACTGTCTGCAGGCAATCTGCTCGTGCAAGCTAAAATAATGTTTATGGCTTTTTTTCTGAATGGGCCGTTCATTCAATTTTGGTTTATTCCGCCGCTCGTCTTTGGCCTGCTAATCGCTTACGTCCTTTTTCAAACCGAACAGACGAGACTTGCTGTACGGTTGGCGCTTAGCGGTTTTGTAGCCATTCAGTTTGTATCCGGCAGTTTATCAAGAGCAATGGGCAGCGAGGCTGCGAATTTGCCTTCCATTGATCCGGTGTATCTAGAGTATGCCTCTTCGTTTGCCACACGGTATATCGGATTTGGCCTTACCTTTGTCATTGCCGGGGCTTTGCTCGCTAAGTATGAGGAGCGTTTGATGCAGTTCAAAGTCAAGCCGCTCATTATAGCAGCCATTGTACTGACTGCAGTTGAGACGCTCCTGCTGTTTGGATTCAGCGATTGGTCGAGGGAATATAAGCTCTCCTTCAGCATGCTTCCGAATACACTCCTCCTCTTTTATGGCCTATTGCGGATAAGGAGCGGCGCCGTTCAAAAGTTTCATAAAGCCATCAGCTTGTTCAGTATCGTTACTTTTTTTGGACATGTTCTATTCATCCATATGAATAGCTTGCTGTTTGGCTGGAGTTCGGAAAGTATGAGTGTCGGCCAAGATTTTATTTTATTGTTAGTGACCTTGCTTGAATGTGCCGCTGTTACGGCTTTGCTCGGTTCAGGAGCCAGATATAGAGGAATAAAGCAGTTGAAAGGCTATTCCTCTAGCTAGTCCTCCATGAGTATGCCGTTGTAAAAAGACCCGTCAGCAGCTTGGATCTCTAGGGTGCGGCGTCCGATTTCGGCATTGTTTTTATAGGCGATGATGGAAACGATGCTTTTCTTTGTTAATAATTTTGTGTTCTCTTCGACACTAGGCGACCAATAGACCGTGATGCCAGGTTGGGCATGCAGCTGTTTTCCTTTTGGATGCACTTTGGAGTCGGAAGGGGACCATAACGATAGGTTGCCTTCACTAACCGCAACGACGATGTCATCCGCTTCATCTGACGCAATCGTAATGGGAAGCCCGGGTACACTGCTCATTAGCGGGCTGTATTGTCCAAGTGGAAGCTGAACGTTTGGTTTCAATATTAACGCAGTCCCGTCTGCCGCATAGGCGGTAATGATGAAGCCGGAAAACGGTTTAGGCTGAATGCTTATTTGAGAAGGGGAAATGAACAGGACTGTCATTACTAGGATGACACACGCAGCTGCCGTTAAGGCGGCTGTTTTCATTAAAACCATAATCTTCGATTTGCCCGTAGAAAGCCGCAGCTGCGTTTGTTGAATGAATTGCTGCTTCATCTCTTCGCTAGCTCTTATTTCATGCATGCCTTCCCGGTATCTATTCATTCACAAATCCTCCAATCATGCAGGCTTTTAGCAGTTCTCTTGCTCGCTTGAGCTGAGTTCTAACGGTGTTTTCGTTTCGCTTCAGCAGTCCGGCGATTTCGGCAGTGCTGTAGCCTTCATAGTAATAGAGATAAATAACAATTCGGTATTTAGCGGGCAGATCGAGCACGCAGGCGACTACCTCCTGATTGCTGGTATTCTGGATCGAACGAACGGACTCACTGATGGGGGAGAAGAGTTTCTTCCACGGGCTCCGCAGCAAATCCTTGCATACATTAATTGTGACCCGAATGACCCATGCTTTCTCATGCTCGGCTTGAGAGAATACAACCGACCGCTTAGCTAGCTTGATAAAAACGTCCTGACAGACATCCTGGGCATCAGCGGTATTTTTCAGATAAGTATAGGCAACTCGCATCATCAGATCGGCATGACGATGGACGAGAGCTGTTAAATCATCATTTGAATGTGTGGTCTCATACGGCATAGGCACCGACTCCTTCACCCCTAACACGATTCAGAAGGCTCAAATGTTTCATATTCACAAAAAAACCTGGCCGAGGGCGGCCAGGCTTGCTTGAATAGCAATTTATTTGAAGAAACTGTTAAAGATATCAACCACTTTATCTTGATCGTTGGAGATCGCTAACATAACATAGTTGCCGCTGCGAACGACTTTGTAGTTTTTGGCATCCTCATACTGATCCTGTAAATAAGTTTCGAATGTTTTCTGAATGCTTGCAGCACGAGCTTCTAAAGCCTCGGCTACCGCATCATAGCTTTTGCTGTCTTTCAGCTTTACGATAACGAGCTCCGTCGCTTTTGTATTCATCATGGCTTGTAAAAATACCGCATCCGATAGGAGGCTGTCCGCATCAAGGCCATAGACATCCTTAATGCGTTCGCCTTCAACCGAGATTAGCCTCGGCAATTCGATGTCAGTTATGATTTTATTCGAAATATCGGCTGCTTTAATGGCGGCTGCTGGTTTTTCAGTTGGTTTAGTTGTAGCGCTAGGTTTTTGGGTTGGTTTCTGAGTTGGCTTTTGAGTTGGTTTTTGTGTCGGCTTAGCAGTTGCTACTGGCTTGGCTGTAGCAGCAGGTTTGCCTGTCGCTGCAGGCTTATTCGTTGGTTTGGCGGTGGCAGCAGGCTTTACTGCCGATGATTCGTTATCCTTTACTGCTTGATCGCTTTCTGTAGGCGCTGTAGTAGCTGATGGCTCGCTGGTTTCGGTATTGACCTCTGGCTGCTCCGTAGCGAGTGGTTCATCCGTTGAAGGGTTTACGGTTGGCTGCTCGGTTGCTGCATTCTCATTGGAGTTAGTGCCCGCATTGTTGCTGCTGCTTGCTGCGTTTTTGCCTGAGTCGCTGCAGCCCGCGGCCAGCAGGGACAAGGTTAGCGCGATTACGGCCATTTTGGAAAAGGATTTTTTCATGTTCACTATGTATGTCGCTCCTTAAAAAATAAAAGTCGAACACTAGACGACAGTGTTCGACAAAAGGTTGCAAGGCTACCTATTCTTTTTCTAAGCTGTTTTAGCTTTCTGTTTCGCTATCTGCTTCTCCGTCTTCATCCTCAGGAGATTCAATGAGACGGAAATCATCGGTTTTCTCGCCATCCTCCCAAATCTCGACGAACAGCGCATCGCAATGGTCAAAGTCGGCGGCTTTGAGCGATAATGCTTTTTCCTCGTCGTCACCTACATATACATTTTCCAGCCCGTCTTCATTAAACGATTGAATGACATAAATTTTCATCGCGAAATCCTCCTGCTGTTTATTATTTTAGCAGTATACCACAAAATGGTTCACATGTAGGAGCTGGGGATTTCAAGTTTCAGCTGTATGGGGGTAATGCCATTAGCTGACTTTAAATCGGCTTACCGTAAGCTGCAACTCTTCGGCCATCTTGGCAAGCGAGTTGGAAGCGGCGCTTATTTCTTCCATAGAGGACAACTGCTCCTGGGTAGAGGCGGTTACCTGCTCCGTGCCTGCGGCCGAGTTCTCGGTTACCTCTGAGATGGTCTTCATCGCGCTGGTCATTTCATCGACGCCCGCTGTCATCTCCTGAACCGCTGCAGAAACCTCCTCGGATTCAATAGCGACGTCATGAACGGCATGCTGAATATATTCAAAGGACTGACCGGCCGTATGGACAACACTAATGCCGGCATGGACCTCTTTCGTTACAGCTTCCATCGAATGAACGGCTCTACTCATACCAAGCTGGATCGAAGAGATAAGCGCCGTAATTTGTTGGGCGGACTGAGCGGATTGCGCAGAGAGCTTGCGCACCTCCGAAGCGACAACCTCAAAGCCGCGTCCGTGTTCGCCGGCTCTTGCGGCCTCAATTGCCGCATTGAGAGAAAGCAGGTTCGTTTGTGCGGCAAGCTCCGTTATTACACCTACAATTTGGTTGATTTCATTGGATTGTCCATTCAACTCCGCGATGACATCGGCTAACCCGGTGACCGTTTCATTAATAGAGCCCATTTGGGTAATGGCTGTTTGAATGGAATCGTTACCCGACAAAGCCTTTTCTGCTGCCTCAGCAGCCTTGCTGGATGAGGTTTGCGTGTTTTTTGCGATTTGCTGGAATCCGATTGATAATTCGTTAATGGTTTGGAGACTGCCGTGCGTGAGTTGAACCTGCAGATCGACACCTGTCGCGACTTCTTGAATCGTCGTTGCGATTTGCTCGGTCGCCGTTGAGGTTTGCTCTGCGCTGGCGCTTAATTCCTCGGAAGAAGAGGCCACATGCTCCGCATTTTTGCTTACCTGACGAATAAGCGATCTCAGATTGTTGGACATCATATTAAATGAGCTAGCCAGCATGCCAATCTCATCGTTGTTTTTCATCATCATCGGTTTGCCCGTAAGATCTCCGCTTGCAATTTTTTCCGCGGCCTTGGTCACTTCGACAAGGGGCCTAGTAATGAGGCGTCCCATTAATAAGGCGATGCCTACCCCTAAAGCAAGGGCAATAACGCCAAGGATGATAACCAGATCGGCAACCTCGTCGGCCTGTTTGCTTGCATTTGCATTTCCTGCCTCTAATTGCTGTTGTTGATAAGCTTCCATTTCGGTTAACAGGCTCTCGAAACGTGCGATGAGCGTGCGTCCTTGATTCGATAAGAGAGAATTAACTTCCGTTGCTTTATTTTGCTTTTTCAACTCCATGGTTTGTTCCGCAAGCTTAAAATAATCATCCTCGACTTGATCCGCTTGTTTAAGCAATTCAATTATGGTAGGCGTAGATATGGAGGCTCCAAGCTCCTTGCTTTTTTGCACATAGTTATTATGAGAGGCGGTGACCGCGTTAAATGACGTTTCATCGCCGAGCTGGATATACACCTGAAGGGCTACCTGCTCGGATTTCACCGCAATGACCATATCTTTAATTTGCAGCATCTTCGCTGTTCGATCTTCTATTAATTCTGAATATGTACGATCAAGAGACAATAACTGCACTAACGTGATAGACATGATGATGACTAGTAATAGAAGAACGGATATAAATCCGGAGAGTAATTTTTTGCTAATCGATAAATTTCGCATGGTAGCCTCCTGTTGTCAGTTGGGTTAGGTTTGTACAAGGTTTGGGTGAGAGGAATACAGCTGTTTTACGCTTGTCACCTCCTTGGATAAAGTCCAGCTTATTCACCCACTATAAATTTGAAAGCTAGTATAGCATATATATCCAAGACAAGCTAGTTCTATGGAACTACTCTAATTTAGGTATTTTTCCTTATTCAGGAGAACGAGGCTTTATATGATTGAGGTGACATTTAACTGTCTTCATTCGGCTGCTTCAAGTATAAGAGATACATTATTTCTTTAAGGATAAGTGTGTTAAAATAATCTCAATATCAGTAATGAAAGATTACCGCTGATATAGGGGGAGGGATAGCCTTGCAGCTAATTAATCAACAAGTGGTCCAGCAGATGATAGATGGTTTCAAGGATGAGGATCTCTATATTCATCTTGAAATGACAACGGGGGCTTACGCTGCCCATCTCGATAGCTCGAAGCATCCAGCCGCTAATTTCATTACGAATGCTGCGATTCGTTATTCGCATGGGTCTATAGCAGGAAGCGGACCTTTTCGGGTCGGTTTGAAGATGGAACAGGGATGGATTTACTCTGAGGGGCTTACCCACTGGGAAGAGACTGAAACGGATCGGCTGCTTCTAGCTGGACATGATGGACAAGGAAAGCTGATTGTTTCGCTGCAATTAAGCCGGGTGCCATTCTAATGGGAGAGGAGAGGAACGAAGCAATGGGACAACATATTTTGGTCATTCTGCCGCATCCGGACGATGAGGCTTTTACGGTATCGGGAACGCTCGCCAAGCATATTCAAGATGGCGCATATGTCACCTACGCCTGCCTGACGCTTGGGGAAATGGGCCGGAATATGGGGATACCGCCGTTTGCCAATCGAGTGACACTGCCGGCTATTCGCAAAATCGAATTGGAAGAGTCTTGCCGTGCCATCGGCATTCAGGATCTCAGAATGCTGGGTTTTCACGATAAAACGCTTGAATTCGAGGATCAGGACCGGCTGGACGGTCAAATTCTAAGTTTGATAGAAGAGCTGAAGCCGTCGATCGTCTACACCTTTTATCCAGGGCATAGTGTCCATCCCGATCATGATGCTTGTGGAGAAGCTGTGGTTCGTACGATTGGAAGGCTCCCTAAAGAGGAAAGGCCAATCGTTTATTGTGTCGCTTTCTCCAAAAACCATCAGCAGGTGATCGGCAAGCCAATGCTTATCAATGATGTCAAACTCTTTTTGCAGCAAAAAATAGCCTCGATCCAGGCACATCGCTCACAGTTCCAAGCGGCTGAATTAATGGGAAACAAACCGTTGGAGGACGAGGAGATTCAGGCTCGTTACGGAACCGAACGTTTTTGGATTTACCCGTTTCAGTAAATCAAGTCATAGAGAAGGGGACGGCTCATGGAGCCGTCCCCTTTGCGGTTTTGCGTAAGCTTGTATAGCAATAAGCAAGATAAGAGAATAAGTCCCTTTATAGCTCCTGAGTGATGGACAAACCTAGCCCTTCGGCAACCCGCTGCCCATAATCAGGGTCTGCTTTGTAGAAGTGGCTAATTTGACGAATCTTGATCTCATCCTTCTCAACGGGCTTCATAGCGCCAACAATCGTATCGATCAAGCGAGCACGTTCCTCATCGCTAATCAGGCGATACAGGTCACCAGCTTGCGTATAGTGGTCGTGATGGTCGTAACCGACGCTGTCCGCATGGCCGGTGACCTCGAATGGAGACGCCTTGTGCTCAGGCGATTCCGTTGGTCCGCCGTAGCTGTTCGGCTCGTAATAGATGGATGCTCCGCCATTGCCATCCGCACGCATTTGGCCGTCGCGCTGATGATTGTTCACCGGAGCGGTAGGGCGGTTGATGGGCAGTTGGCTGTGATTGGCGCCCACGCGGTAGCGATGGGCATCCGCATAGGCAAATAAGCGGCCTTGCAGCATTTTGTCCGGTGACGCCTCGATGCCGGGAACGAAAGAGCCGGGAGAGAACGTCGCTTGCTCCACCTCGGCAAAATAGTTGTCCGGATTGCGGTCGAGCACCATGCGGCCAACCTCAATGAGCGGATAATCCTTTTGAGACCAGACCTTCGTTACATCGAAGGGATCGAAGCGATATGTATTCGCATCCTCGACCGGCATAATTTGCACATACAGCCTCCATGCCGGGAAATTGCCCTCCGAGATGGCGTTGAATAAATCCTCAGTGTGATAATCGGGATTTTCTCCGGCGATTTTGGCAGCAACCTCGTTGGAAATGTTCTGGACCCCTTGTTCGGTTTTGAAATGGTATTTGACCCATACCGCTTGCCCATCGCCGTTGACCCATTTGAAGGTATGGCTTCCGAAACCATGCATATGTCTAAAGGTAGCGGGGATGCCGCGATCCGACATAAGAATGGTTACCTGGTGGAGCGATTCCGGCGACAAGGACCAGAAATCCCATACCGCGTTCGGGTTTTTTAAATGGGTTTGCGGATGGCGCTTTTGCGTATGGATGAAATCAGGGAACTTAATGGCATCGCGAATGAAAAATACAGGCGTGTTGTTGCCGACTAAATCGTAATTGCCTTCCTCGGTGTAGAACTTCACAGCGAAGCCGCGCGGGTCGCGGACTGTATCGGCTGATCCGAGCTCGCCGGCTACCGTGGAGAAACGAATGAACATAGGGGTGCGTTTGCCTACTTCGGACAAAAAATCTGCTTTGGTGTAAGACGTGACATCATGCGTAACTTGGAAGTAGCCATGTGCACCTGCGCCTTTGGCATGAACGACGCGTTCGGGAACACGCTCCCGATTGAAGTGCGCCAGCTTCTCCAGCAGATGCACATCTTGAATTAACGTAGGGCCGCGTGATCCGGCGGTCATCGAGTTTTGGTTATCCCCAACGGGAGCACCTGAACTGGTCGTAAGCTTGTTCTTCTCTGTACTCATAATAGATTCACCTCGTCTATTTTGTATGCTTGCCCTTCACCTAATATGTTATCGTGTTCCATCGGAAAATCAATATCAAATTATAATAATTATAAATAAAATTTTTCGTCAAAAAGTGAGTTTAACCGCTAGGGGATATAGAAGACTCCACCTGCGGGCACTAGATGGATTCTTGCCCATAGCGTCCGAGTGCCTTCGTTGCAGATTCCAGCATACGGCGACGCATATGCCCGCTCTCCATGACACGCACACGCTTTCCCAGAAAACGGGTTTTGGAGAGGACATATTCAATATCGCCGCCAGAGAAAAACAAACGAATCGTATATTCGCCAGACTCCTCATCGAAGCTTACTTCTTTCTCGAAACAAGAGAAAGCATAAAGGATGCGTGACAGCTCCCCGTTATAGGCTGGCACAACACGTATGGTAGCGCTGGAGCTGCGTTTTTTGAGCAGGGTAGCGGCCTTGGATGCCAGCGATTCATAGTCCTCAGCCGTATGGGCTTGAGGCTCCATTTCTGTAATCTTCTGCAGCTTGGTGCTCATTAACATCCGATTGCGGATATGGTACCAGAGCAAATACCACTCCCGTTTCACCATGGAATACTCGAGTTTATATGGAAAACAGTCCTGCTTCAGCGAGATTCGTCCGTCTTTCATGCTAAAGCTCAACTGGAGCAGCTGTTTTCCTGAAATCGCCTTTCTTAAAGGGCGGATATAGGGATGATAGACATGGGATTCCTTGCTGGCAGCTTTGTGAAGCAGTCCGTCTCGGTCTATCGTTTGGTCTTGTTCTACCATAAGCTGTAGCCGGCCGAGCGTTTCCGGCAAAAAGGCTTCGGAGGCCGCCGGATGCTCCAGCATCGTCTTCAGCCATCCGCGCTCATGCGTCGTAATCATAAAGGTGCCGGAATCCTCTAGTCGGGACAGAATTTGATAATTAAATATTTTCTCAAATGGATTCATAATACGCTCTGATCTCCTTCCACTCGGCAATCATTTCTTGCCTCAGCTTCTCAGGTGCCAGCACCGCGCAGCTGGAGCCGAAGCTTCGGATCCAGGGCTTAATTTCAATCGTACCGTTAACCTCGATTTCATAGACGAAGGAATTTTCCTCCTCCTCTACAATTTCACCCCATTGGCCTTGCAGCAGCACGCGTTCCCTAACGAAATCTGGAATGCCCAGGCCAGGATGGAAGAAACGAACGCGAACCTTAACGGGTTTACCCGTATCAATAAGCCAGCTATGCTGAATACGCTGCTCAAGCTCAAGCTTCCTAGCCTCAAACAGCTCTGCGGCAACTTCATTGCCTAAGGTTATTTGGGTTAAGCCTTCGATTCGATATTTCCTAATCGCTCCACCGGGATGATGGCCTAGCAAATACCAGCGCCCATATTGGTGATCGTAGATAACCTTTATCGGGAGCATGGTCTCCTGCATGCCTTCGGTATCGCGTTCGAATAGCGGGTTTGTGTTTTTGGATGCGTAGCTCGTATCCTTCTTGGGCGAGAAGTAGAGAAAACTAACCATCCGGCGTTGCCGAATGGAACCAAGCAGCGTGAAGAGATGCGCTTCATCCAATATACGGGAGTAGTAGTTGTATTTATATAAGAAGGGAGCTGCTGCACTATCCGCTTCCGGCTGCCTTGCCATATGCTTCTTAAGTCCATCGCGGAGCAAATAGCCTTGTACGGAAGGGACCTGGGTACTGGCCATCATATCTACAAAATCATATAAATCCAGAAGCTCTTCATGAGAGAGCTCTCGTACCATTTCATTATGGATCTGGTAGCGGAAGGGACGCGCTCCTGTTTCTTTTTTGATGACGCCGACCTGCTCCAAATATTTTAGATCGCCTCGAATGGTCTTCTCGTCTGGAAGGGAAAGGTCAGCGGGCATGCTGCCGCAGCACAGGTCAAGCAGTTCCATCGCCGTCAAAGCCTTATCTTGCATAGCGGCTAGCAGCAGCGAAAGACGCTGGCTCTCCGATTCCTTAAGCGATTTGGCCCGGAAAAGAAAAAGCAGCATCGGGTCGCTGGAGTCCATGTAGCTGTAACGCATCGTTTGGGCGAATTCCTTCCCTTTGTCTTCCGGGAGCTGTTGATGGACAGCACTCACCACTTCTTTCAGACGCTTGATCGTTTTATCGAAGGTATGTACGGAAATGCCGAGCCGCTCGGCATACTGCTGCCGATTATATGCACCGCTCGTTAAGGCGAGCATGCGCAAAAACTGGATTTCCTTATCGAAGCTTTCTCTTGCCATATCCGTGTGTCCCCCGTTTCCAAACGGTATTGTCATTCTATCTTATCAGGATAAATTCGGATTTGGGCAAAAAGGAAAATTTTCCATTGTCGTAATACTTTCGCCATGTTCGTAAGCTGCTAAATAAGAGAAGATAGAACTCGTAAGGCGGCAGCAAGCCGCAACGACTGAAGAAGAAGCACGGGAGGTTTTACAATGTTGATGAAGCACAAGAAACACGGTGATAATCACTACGAAATGGAGCTGAAGCATGGTAGGCTTCATGTATTTGCTAACGATGAGATCTTTGCCACCTTTGGCGATAAAGTATTTGAAATGGCTGACCATAATTTGCAAATTCCTCGGAATCAATATATGAGTTATACCCCTGATGCCCATGTTGGCATCGGAACGTGCATTGGAACGACAGCGGTATGGCGAATGAAGGATGGCTGCGTATCCCCTTCGATCGTTGGTTCGGATATCGGGTGCGGAATGCGGGTCCATACGACTTCACTTCATAAACGGGATATTCAAGACAAGGCCGTGCGGAGAGCGTTGATTACAGCAATTGAGAAATACGTGCCGACGAATGAACGTACGAATACGAATTATGAAGACATTGACGTCATGAGCGTCGTGCGGCACGGTTTGAAGGGGCTACCTGCAAAATATGTGCCTGATGAGCAGTGGCTGACCCATGTGGAGCAATCCCATTTTGCTTTTGACGAGACTTACTTGAACCACCTGCCTCCGAAAATATTAAAATATGCTCGGGGACAGCTAGGTTCGCTCGGAAGCGGGAACCACTTTATTGAAATTCAATATTTGGAGATCAATGAGGAGTATGCGGCATTGGCTGCAAAATGGGGCTTGTTCGATGGGCAGGTCATCGTTATGATCCATTCTGGCTCGCGTTCATGGGGCGGGATGGTCGGCCGCGAGCACAACAAAGCGATCAAGGAAGCGATGGAGCAGTGGGGCGTGAGCAATCCCGACCCAAGCTTGATTTATGCTCCCATTGCAAGTCAGGAAGGGCAAACCTATTTGAATCTCATGTACTCTGCGCTCAACTTTGCGGTAAGCAATCGGCATATGATTGCCTACGGTGTTCGCGAAGCCTTCCGGGATGTATTCGGAGCGGAGCAGGAGCTGCCTGTTCTTTATGACCTGATGCACAATTATGCCCTGAAGGAATTTCACCGCAACCAGCCGATGCTCGTTCATCGCAAAGGAGCGACGCGCGCGCTTCCGCCCGGCCATTTCTTGAACACGCCTTCCTATAAGGAGACAGGGCATCCCGCCCTTATTCCAGGCTCGATGGGAACTTCCTCCTATATTATGGTGGGGAAAGAGGAAGGCTTAAAAAACTTCTATTCCATTTGCCACGGAGCAGGGCGGGTCAGATCGCGGAAAGCAACGAAGCAGTTGATTACGATTGACGAGTTCGAGCATTCCTTGAAGGTCGGCACGGACGACGAAATTGTAGTCAACCACCAGTCGCTGCAGACGATTCTTGACGAATGCCCGCAGGCCTACAAAGATGTCGATCAGATCATTGACAGTGTCGTAGGTGCGTCACTTGCGGCTGTCGTCGCCAAATGCAAGCCGATGGCTGCTATTAAGGGAATTTAGATTTTTTAAAATATAAGAGTATATCCTTCCGCTATTAAAGATCATTTCAATAATAGATGAGGTTCATGTGCGAATGGCGTACCTTGGCAGGGATTTGATAGAGTCCCGCAGTGCTCGCGCATGCTATGCGCTTGTATGCTGTACGATTCATATCGACTGGATCTCCACAATCATGGGTTCGAATCCCTTGGCTATCGCCTAATCCGCGATAACTCTCTGGTAGAGTAACGATGACTCCCTCCAAAGGAGAACAAACTTGAAGCAGCTACAGACCTGCAACAGGAGGTCTCAGAACGGCTTTTGAAGCGTTCACTGCAGTGATGCCTATGCAATCGGCGGATACCGATGGGAGCGGGCGGCCTCTTACAATGAAGGTAGACATTGCTTACAATCTAATGGAAGTTGCATTTTATTGAGGCATTGAATGACGAAGTTGCAAAGCCGATCACCTTCTTTCTTAAGCCAGATTCCGGCCTAGCCGCAGGAGATCTCCTGTTAAACAGGTCACTAAAACCGTAAAGAGGTGTAATTCATGTTTAAAAAAGTCATCATCAAAAACGACGAGCGCGGTCTGCTTTTCAAAAAAGGCAGCTATATTAAGCTTTTGCAGCCGGGCGTTTACCGCCATCTGGCTTTTACGGACGATAGCGTTATTTTGCAACATGTAGCCAAGCGTTTTGCTGTTCCCAATAAGGAGCTGAACCTGTTTCTACAGGATTCCCAGCTGGCAGAGGAGCTTACGATCGCAGACGTGCAGGATTATGAGTATGTGCTGCATTTTGAGGACGGCAAATTCCACTCGCTGCTCACGGCCGGGCTATATGCCTTCTGGAATGTGATGAAAAAACATACGTTTATTCGGGTCGATATTCGAAATCCGGAGATTCCAGCAGAAATTGACCGCTCGCTGCTCGCGAAGCTGCAGGGCTATACACAGATACTCGAAGTGGCTAGTTATGAATCAGGTCTGTTGTTTTACAACAACATGCTTCAGCGTGAACTTCGACCAGGCCGTTATTATTTCTGGAAAGGCCCGACGAGCGTGCAGTTGAAGACGATCGACCTGCGGCAGCTGCAGCTCGACATGACCGGTCAAGAAATCATGACGGAGGATAAGGTGACGCTGCGGCTCAACTTTGTATGCCAATATAAGGTAATAAATCCGCTCAAGGTCTTTCAGATCAAATCGTTCGAGGAGCAGATTTATATTTTGCTGCAGCTGATTTTGCGCGAGTATGTCGGTACGCTGAAGCTTGATGATTTGCTGAGGATGAAGCAGGAAATCGCCCAATTCGTGCTGACTCGCCTGAATGAGCAAAAGGAGCATTACGGCGTGGAGTTTATATCAGCGGGTTTGAAGGATATCATTTTGCCGGGCGATATCAAGGATATTCTGAATACGGTGCTTCTGGCGGAGAAGAAGGCGCAAGCCAATCTGATCATGCGCCGCGAGGAGACGGCTTCGACAAGGAGCCTCTTGAATACGGCGAAGCTGATGGATGATAATGTGACGCTGTATCGTCTGAAGGAGCTGGAGTTTGTAGAGAAAATTTGTGAGAAGATCGGCACGATATCACTGACTGGCGGCGGCAATATGCTAGAGCAGCTGAATTCGCTGTTTAGCGCCAAAAGCGTGGAAAAACGATGAATACAACTTGTGAAAGAGACTGTCTCCGAGAGCGAATCATGCCTCCTGGATACCGTCTCTTTTTTATTGAGCTAAGCAATCTCATGCTTGTGCAAAAAGATCCAATGTTCTGGTGAAAAGCGAGTGCTTTTGGGCTAACCTATGCGGTTGAAAAACGATTTTGTTTGATTCCAACGTCGAATTTTGTTATCTTTGAACCTGCATATCTTTTGGGAATAGCGTTATAATTGATAGAAAAGATTGAAATACGATGAAGATTTAGGAGATTATGATGACAACAATGCAGGATAAAGCCTTGGATAAATTTTGGCCGCAGCTTACCTTCCCCCTTTCGTATTCGGAGGCATTGGGAACACTCTCGAAGCAGCAGCTCACTAATATTCGTACGAATTTGCAAATTAGCAACCTTAGCTCACTGAATAAGCAGGGCCTTGTGGAGAAGCTGTCTGAGAAAATTCCGGCGCACCTGGCCGAGGTTACTCGCTTTTTTGATCAGAACAGAATAAAGCTCTTGCAGCGGATTGTGAAAAGTGGCGGCATTTGGGACAAGCCGCTGCTTGAGCTGCAGCAGTATGAATATTTCCGCGAGCGCGGTATTCTTTTTCCGGCAACTGTTGATGGCAAACACGTCTTGCTCATGCCTACTGAGCTGTTAGCTTATCTTCAGGAGGAAGACCTATTTAGGGATCATCCCATTATCAACCGCAACACAGAGTGGATTCAATTGTCGCAGGGTTTGGTTTTCTATTATGGAGCGCTCACGGTTGATAAGCTTAAATCCTTTATGATTACAGAGGAAGATCACCCTCTTGCTGCCTATGATCTCATGAATATCATCGTTGATGCTCAGTTTTATTATGAGAAGGTTATTGTCAACGAGGACATGACCGTCTCGAATGTTTGGGCAGAAAATCCACAGAAGATTATTGCTGAACAAACGCGCAGGCATGATCTTGATTTTTGCCCATTTACGAAGCAGCAGCTTCTGAAGGCAGGAGAGCCTGACTATGTCGAGCGGACCAGCCAATTCATGAAGCTGTGCCGGTATGTGCTGGAGCGTTATGAAATCGATCGAGAAGAAGCGGAATTGATGGCGGAGGAATGCGTGGATGCCACCAAAAATGGTCAATCGCTGGCTGCGGTTTTGGAAGTGATGCAGGATTTTATCGAAATTCCTAACGAGCAGGTGCTTGCTGAGCTTACGAATTTAGTTGTTCCTCTTATGAATAGCACGAAGCAGTGGCTAATTAAAGGTTACTCTCCGGAAGAGCTGTCCGCGAAGCGGGAGAGGGCGAGCTTGGTTCTCAATCATAACGTGAGCCGTCCCGTACAAGCAGATGTCATTGATCTTCAAACGAAGAAGAAGGTAGGTCGTAATGACCCTTGTCCTTGCGGAAGCGGGAAGAAATTCAAGAAATGCTGCGGTTAACGAGTCAAAGAAAAGCTAGAGTAGAGCGAGAATAATCGGGATGGGGGCGTGCGGATGAGACAGAATGAGCAAGGTCTTTATTTGCGCAGCGTGAAGCTGCTGCGGGAAACCGTTCCGACTTTCGATGAATATCCCTTTTATTTGAATGCGATTCGGAAGTTAGATGAACTGGCGTTTCATCCGAAAGTCACGTACATCGTCGGCGAGAACGGCATGGGGAAGTCTACGTTAATGGAAGCCATCGCTGTGGGGCTTGGTTTCAACCCGGAGGGTGGAACAATTAACTTCAATTTTTCGACGGAGGCCACCCATTCCGAGCTACATCGTTATTTGCGCTTAGCTCGCAGCGTCTACAAACCGAGGGACGGCTTTTTCTTTCGGGCGGAAAGCTATTACAATTTGGCGACGAATATCGATCAACTGGACCGTGAAGACGGCGGAGGCGGTCGCATTATTGATTCGTATGGCGGCAAGTCGCTCCACCAGCAATCACACGGAGAATCGTTTTTTGCAACGTTTCTTCACCGGTTTAACGGAAACGGCCTTTATATGATGGATGAGCCGGAGGCGGCTCTTTCCCCTTTTCGCCAGATGGCTATGCTTAGTCGCATCCATCAGCTGGTTGGGCAGCGCTCGCAATTTATTATCGCCACCCATTCCCCGATTTTGATGGCTTATCCCGATGCGGTGATTTATAATTTGACTGCTGAGGGAATTGAGCGAACTGCCTTGGAGGATACCGATCATTATATGCTCATGAAACGATTTATCAACAACAGGGAAAGTATGCTGCACGAATTGTTTTTGGATGAGGAATAGATACGAAGGAGCTGTTTAGGCATGTCTTTGGAAATTGAACGCAAGTTTTTGCTCCCTGAGTTTCCAGTCGCTTTAATAGAAGAAGCAAAGCTGAAAGTGATCTCGGAGCACAGAATCGAACAAACCTATTTGGCCATGGATGAGAGTCAGGAGCTGCGCGTGCGCCGCATTGTTGATCTAGCCAGCGGCGAGGTTAGCTACACGCATACGTTCAAGCTTGGTAATGGTTTGTCCCGTGAAGAGATTGAATATGCGATATCAGAGGGAATATATGAGCAGATCGTCAAAGCTTTTGGCTTCATCCCGCTGACTAAAAATCGGGTAACTGCAGAATGGCAGGGCGGCATTGTCGAGATTGACACGTATGATCAGATTGAGTTGTCTGTCCTTGAGGTTGAATTTGAATCGGAAGAGGCGGCAAATTCGTTTATGGCACCGGAATGGTTCGGCAAGGATATTAGTACTGAGCGTCAATACAGCAACAAAAAGGTGTGGCGGGAACTGCAAGGAAAATAGGCTTTTGGGTCAGGAATCGACAGGGTCAAACATTATATTTTAAAATATTTCAAAAAACGCTTGACCTTATAGGCGGATACATGGTATATTCTAATTCCGGCCGAGAGATACACGCGGACGACAAGAAAAACAAGCAACACAAACGAAAGAATAGATTGCTCTTTGAAAACTGAACAACGAGTAATAACTGCCTCGCAAATCCT
>NZ_SKCD01000053.1 GCF_006542765.1 Paenibacillus luteus | reverse complement strand
CGGGTGCGGGTGCGGGTGCGGGTGCGGGTGCGGGTGCGGGTGCGGGTGCGGGTGCGGGTGCGGGTGCGGGTGCGGGTGCGGGTGCGGGTGCGGGTGCGGGTGCGGGTGCGGGTATAGGAATGGTAGCTTGCCAGATGAGCTTTAACAAACAAACTACCACCATTAGCATTAACAGGAAAAACTCCTTCTATATCCATCATTTTCTGCTCCTATCCGCATAAATGATTGAATTAGAGGGAGAAATTCCATGTAAAGCCTTCAAACCATATACATTCAATAATTAACAAGGCTATTTCCAGCTAAATTTCAGTTGATTATGTTCAATTCAGCATAAATCCTCCGGCTTACTGCAATTCAGCGTAAATCCTCATGCTCCCTGCAAGTGAACATAGGCGGGGTAGCTTCCCTTATCTGATTCCCTTTTCACTGCAGCTATTGAACTCTACTTCAGCCTACTAATTTCTTTTATCATGTGCAAATGCTATTGGTTTAACCAACGCCGCGCGAATCGCCAGTTTTTTAATTTGGCTGCGAAGCTTCTCTGGTGAGTCCATGATCAGTCCGTCCCGCTGGCTTATTTCCAGTAAAGCCGCTTTGGTTGCCTCGGCCGCTGCCGCCTCATCCTGCAGTAGAAAATAAGCAGTCTGATAAGCATACGGCTCCAGCCCTCTTAACCTCTCTATCTTTTGACTCAAACTCATTACTGCTCTCATAGCTTTTCTCCGTTTAATTAGTTTTCAAGCTTCTGATTAATGTTCATGTTCAGCAAATGAAGATTTTCTTGCTGTTCCTCCTCTGTCAGCTTATTCCCATTTACCGGAGCTGCAAATCCCTTAAACAGCAGCTTGCCATCCTCAAGATCAAGCACTGCTGCTCCGGAATTACCAGCATGATCTAGCAAATAGAGATATACACGACCTGATTTGATGATTGCGGCCTTGATTTCATCCACGTCAAGCTGTTCCGCAGTAACTGCTGCATAGCTGCGCTTTCGTTCTTTTGTTTTCGTATTGTACACGGATAATGTCACAACGTTGGGGTCAATCTCCGCGTAATAAAGGAGTTCATTTTGCAAGCTATCTACTAAAAACCTGCCTTCCCACAATGGCTCCTCCAGCTCGCTCAGAACACCCGTTAAGTAGGAATAAGAATAATAAAATGCCTTTCCATCTTCTCCATTTCCTATGCTTCCTACAAAGAAGACGGTATTGCTTGCACTGCTTCGGCTATCGTTTTGAAAATTCGTCAATTGGACTTCCGAGCCTCGTACCTCATTAGCCTGACTGCTTACATCCACTTGGCGAAGCTGCTTGCCTGTTTTCATATCAAAGACATACACCATTTCATATGTTTTTTGATTGCTTTCCTTCCTAAATAGGATATGCATCTCATTCTCCACACGCTGAACATCTTCTATTGCATAGATATCTTCCGAATGACCCATCCCAATCGATTTAAAACGAACCACTTTCCCAGTCTCTTCATACAAATACGAAAGCTGCAGCTTTCCTTTTGGGGCATTCGTATAGCGTGTGCTAGTTGACAGATCAGCATAAATAACCATTTCATGATCTCGGTAAAAACCATTTACATTATCTTTGCCCCGCATAAAGGTTTTATGGTCCTGCAAAAGCTGCTGCATTTCAAGATCCTCGTAAAACCATGAATTTGCATGCAATATATCAGTGCGAAAGTTAACCTTTTCGTTATAATACTTGCTGCCCTTTATGCTAACCTCCAGAGATTCGGAGCGCATATCTCCATAATACGAACCCGATAAAACAACTGCCGCACCTTCCTTGGCATCACCTTGAACGGTTTCGATTTGAAATTCCGGCAAATGATTTTGATTGCCTACGAAATAATAAGTGCCAATACCGCTTACCGTGAGCAGCACAAGTCCTACAGAAAACCAATAATGCCTCATCGCCATCCTCCTCATACCGTAATCTTTTTGGCAAGCAGTCTCGAGCCCAACCACACCGAAACGGCTGCCACAACAGATAATAAAAACAATACCAAAACATAAATTTCCATAGGATATAAAGGAATAATGCTGCTATCAAGTCCAAAGTACAAAAGCGGAGCAGCTACAACCAACGCGCAGCCTGCTAAATAAAGAATTCCATATAAAATCCCCATGCGCTGATAGCTTCTTTCCAATAAAATGGCGGTAAAGAACATTAACACAACAATCGTCCCCAAACCGTAAATATAAAAGAACTGTTCAAATTGCCGCGGAATAAGCTCGACCAGCGCCTGATTTATGTTAATGACATCTACAATATGGGATTCCGACCTTAGCTCCACAGGAACCACAAGCTTAAGCACTAGCTCCTGAACAGGCAGCATAATCAGTTGGAAGGCAACAATGGAGAAGACGAACAATAGCAATGCCGTTATTTTCGCCAAAAAAAGATTGCGTCTTGCTGTCGGCAGCATCAGTAACCGATAAATAAACGTGTGCCGTCCCATCCAGTCCCGGTACCAGATGAAAAAAACGTATAAAGACAGAACAGCAATACAAAGCAGAATCGGTAAAATGAACCACATTTGCGTACTGAACATCGCCCACTCAAAATTAAGCGTATCGGGAACCGAATCGAAGTATTTCCGCATATCAGCCCCCTGAATCTTCTGTTCCTCTAATTGCGCCATTGCTTTCTTCAGCGTCCATATCAAACCACTGGATTGACAAATAGCCGTGATCCCCATCAAAGCGATTAGAATCCAACGAAAACGATGGATTTCCATATGTACTAGCTTCAAGTAACGATTCATGCCCTGTACACCTCTCTCATCACATCAATGACCGATTTACCTTCCTCGCTCCGCATCTCCTCGCATTGAAAGGATTGGCTGACCACTCCGTCCTTCAATAACACCGCTTTATCGATGAGATGCTCCATGTCCCCAATTTCATGTGTCGTAAGCAGCACGCCGCGATGCTCAATTAAATCACTCGTAAACACTTCTGTAATGGCTTCCCTGCTGAATAGATCGATGCCGGAGAATGGCTCGTCGAGCAGCAGATAATCCGAGTCCTGCCCCAGGCCCAGCACTAAACTAAACTTTGCAGCGGTTCCTTTCGACAAGCTCCCGATTTTGAACGAATGCTCCAGCCGAAAAAACTTCATCAGCTCGTCCGCACGTTTCTCATTCCAGCTATCATAGAAATCCGCCATAAAACGAAGCGCCTCGGACAGCTTCATGCTGGCAGGCATCCTTAAATGATCCGGTACAAAAGAAATCTTCTCATAGAGCTCTGGAATGAGCGTTTTGCCATCAATGTGAATCGTCCCTCCCGAAACCGGAGTAAGCCCCATAATCGCTTTTAAGATCGTCGATTTCCCTGCTCCATTCGTTCCGATCAGACAGGTGATTTCTCCTTTTGCCGCCGTAAAAGAAACCCCGTTCAACACGTCCCGACGACGATAACGCTTGCGAATTTCCTTAACCTCAATCATGCTTTGCCCCCATTTCCTTGTACTGGCGTTCGACCATCAGCAGCAGCTCTTCGATCGGAATATCTATTTTTTGAACAGTTTGCAAAAAATCGCGGACGGCGCTGCCAAGCAGCTCCGCTCTGATCTGACTTAGTACATGAGTATCATGGGTTATTCGGCTGGGTAAGTTGCCTTCCGTCACAATCAACTGCTGATCCTCCATTTCCTTATAAGCTTTCTGAACCGTATTCGGATTAATCTTCATCAAAGCGCCCAGTTCCCTGCGGGAAGGAATGACTTGCCCTGCTGAGGAATGACCTGTCGCAATCCGCTCCTTGAAGTACCGGACTACTTGTAAATAAACAGGGTCCCTATTATTAAACGCCACTTCAGCCCATTCTTCGCTTGTGTTCATAGCGTTACCTCTCATTCCGAACGAGTGTGTGTACTACGCCCTTCATACATCTAAAGTGTATTATGCACGTAATACACTTTTGTGTCAATAGTTACCAATTGAAGCTGCTTTTAGGACAATTACATGATCTTGAAACCTTTTCCACTCCCACACGTCTATTAATTAATACTATTTATGGAAGAGAGGCTCCCCATGAATCGGAAAATGCTTCGTAAAACATCGATAGCCGCATTAACCGCGGCTCTGTCCGCAACATTAATCGTTTCGATCCCTTCTACATTGGCAGCTCAAAGCTTGCCCAATGGATTCACCTTTCTTGACGAAGGACAAGCTCCTCGCGAAAAATCAGTAAGCGTTTTCTTTCAGGATTTGCCCGTTAATCTTCCATCGCCTCCTCGTCTAATCAATGGCACTCTTATGGTGCCGGGCAAAAGCTTGCTCGAAGGGCTGGGTTACAAGCTAGAGTGGCAAGCTAAGGAACGCAAGCTCCTTGCATATCAAGAAAATAAACCAACAATCATATTCCAAGCGAACGTCGCTCAAGTGGAAATCGGGG
Source organism: Paenibacillus luteus (assembly GCF_006542765.1). GTDB lineage: Bacteria > Bacillota > Bacilli > Paenibacillales > Paenibacillaceae > Pristimantibacillus > Pristimantibacillus luteus. The sequence goes on along the minus strand of NZ_SKCD01000053.1, from coordinate 19,374 downwards.
GTAAAGTATGGAAAGGACTTCCTGCTGCCCCATTCATCGATAACCTGACTCTTTGGGTCCCTCTTCGACCTGTCGTGGAAGCGAATGGTCTTCGCATCGTTTGGAATGCACAGCAAAGCTATGCCATAGTTTCCGATCCTCAAGCATTGCCTAAATTCAGCGTCATGACAAAGATGGATAACGGAATCGTTGAACAACCAGATCGGCTTTTTAATCATTTAAAACAAGCAACCAAGATGAATATTAACTTCGTACAGATGGACCCGGAATATTATCGAGAGAAAACGATGGTCATGATCGCAGCGGGTGACCCAACAGCTCTCATGCTGCTCCAGGACCCTTATGTATTTCAAAATGAACTGCTTGCAAGCATTGCTCATGATTTGACTTCAGAGCTTGAAGCTTTCCCAAAACTGAAAGCACTGGCTCAGAGTGGACCTGGCAGTCGAGTCGCAAACGGGAAAATATTAGGCATTCCTCGGCCAGGAGATCCTCACAACGCAGCCTTCCCTGCCATTCGCAAGGATTGGCTGGATAAGCTTGGACTGGCGATACCGCATACGATGGATGAGCTTTTTACGGTGATGAAAACATTCGTCGAGCTTGATCCCGATGGCAATGGAAAGAAAGACACCTTGGGACTTGTCGGGTATTTAAATGGTAGTGGACTCGGAACCTTATCATGGGTGGAGCATGCGTATACAGGAAGCCCTGACCGCTTCTCCGTTAAAGATGGCAAAGTCATTGATCATTCGGTAAGCAGTGAAGAGACTTTGGCACTGCAATGGCTTGCCAAAGCATACTCGGAAGGTTTGATCGACAAGGAATTTGCGGTCTTGTCAGGAAATCAGGCTAAGGAGGGACTGCGGGGCAACAAGGCGGGACTAGCTTCCATGAGCATTAACGAAGCAGCCGAGCTTACTAGCGATGATGCCATTTGGCTGCCGCTTCAAACCATTAAAGCCACATCAGCCAGTTCTCCGATTGCCCCTTGGAGGTCTCAGGGCAACGGGACTTATATCGTGACCAAAATATCAAAAGTGGAGACAAAACAGGTACTCTCTTGGCTGAATTACGGGCTGGAAAAAACAGAAGACGGTAGCTGGGGTACTATCGAGGGATGGCAGCAAACTGATCAGGAAGCCGTTAACAGCTTGTTCGGACAAACCGATCTGCTTAAAAATAATAGCAAGTTGGCCGCTCTCCCTGAAGCAATTCGCAGTGAATACAAAGCGGCAGTCACCGAATGGAGAAAAACCTCCTATTCCTCCTCCGCCCTGCCTGAGGCAAGCAGCTTATGGAGTACAGGCAAGTATGCTGAGCAAAACGCTAAGCTAGAGCAATTCAAGGTTAAGGTTATCATGGGTGCAGCATCTATCGAAAATTGGAAAACCTTTGTGAGCGAATATACTGCATCTGCAGAGTATAAGGCGATGCTGGAAGAATTAAATAAGCTGGCTGCGACGTAGTGATCCAACGAGGTATCGGAAGTTCTCCACTTCTCGATAATTAGGAGCAGCTAGCCGGTTCATATGATTATAAAAGCTGTATATAAATTTAAAGGTATGCCCGAAATTCTAGTCCATCTCCTCACTCCTCTTATAAGCATCACATTCATGATCTGCTCTTGGATTCATTCGTTTCCCGACCATGTTGTAAAATAAAAAACCGAGCCAGGCATAAGGATTCCTTTTGCCTAGCTCGGTTGAATCATTAGGACTTCCGTTGCTTACTCTTTCGTTGCTTTCAGCATTTCTCCAATAGCTCCGATGCTGCCTAGCGTATCAACCGCACGAGTCGGAAGGAATATTTTGTTCGCTGGCCCCTTGGCAATCTCGGTAAGTGCCTCTAGGGAACGGTAAGTGAGGATATTATCGTCCAGGCCTGCGGATCGAATCAACTCTATACGGGCTTTCTCCGCTTCCGCGATCGCTTGGATGGCTTTCGCTTCCCCAAGTGCCTCAAGCTCCTGTGCATGACGCTGTCCTTCCGCTTGGCGGATACGAGCTTCCTTGTCACCCTCTGCTTTCAGGATTTTACTTTGCTTGTCACCCTCGGCACGCAAAATCATATCCTGCTTCGCCGCTTCCGCATCGAGTACCATCGCCCGCTTGCTCCGCTCGGCTTTCATTTGCTTATCCATCGCGTCCTGAATATCGATCGGCGGCTGAATGTCGATAACCTCCACCCGCTCGATGCGAACGCCCCATTTCTCGGTCGCTTCATCCAGCGCAATCCGGATATCTGACGATATTTTCTCGCGCCCGGACAACGTCTCGTCCAGCTCCATTTTACCGATAATTTGCCGCATGGTTGCCGTACTGATATTTCTAACCCCGTATACATAATCGGAGATGCCGTATGTAGCTTGCTCCGGTCCCGTCACCTGATAAAAGATAATGGTATCGATTTTCACTTGTACATTATCCTTTGTAATAACGGTTTGCGGAGGCACGTTTGCCTGCTGAATACGCAAATCATGGTATGTTCTCACATGGTCAATGATCGGAATCAGAATATTGATCCCGGCTGTCAGCAATCGGTTGTATTTGCCAAGCCGCTCTACGACTCCGACTCTTTGCTGCGGAACGATCTTAACTGACAATGCGACAAATATAACAACGATGACTAACAAAATTAAGGTTAAAATAATGCCCATTTAATAAATTCCTCCCCATTTTTCAACTTGAAGCACCGCGCTTCCTCTACTTACGACAATGACCGTCTCTCCCTTAGCCAAGTGTTCGTTCGACAATGCACTCCATGTTTCGTTCCCCACTTTGACAATGCCGGGTGCATCACTCGACACATTTTCCAACACAATGCCCTGCTTGCCGACCAGTTCGTCCACGGCATCCTTAAAGCCGCGCGATGCCCGAACCCGCCTCGTAAGCGGTTTAGTAAATATCGTCAAAATAAGGGCAACCGCGCAGCCAACAATCACTTCGAGCACCAATCCACCCGGGAAAATAAAATCAATAATGGCTGCAAACACAGCGCCTATCGCAAGCCAGAGCAAATAAAAGGTAAGCGTTAGCATCTCTACAATGACCAAAACGCCGGCAGCAATGAGCCAAATCACCCACAGATCCATCCTATCACTCTCCTTTCCACCATGATTGCCTACCCTTATTAAACCATATTTCCTTGAAATATATGCTAAAAAAAGAAAATTACGAACAGAAAACTGACATTTCGCTTAAATCATTCATTCAACAAGTGAAACGGAGTAATTTGTCGAATATTTTTCACGTTCCGAGCAGCATTCGACAACATATTTATCTACGATGATATAAATAACGCTTGCCAAACCGACAATGAATATGTAGAATCATCAAGGGTCTTTTTACAAACTACATATCATTGGAGGCATTTTTCGACATGAAAAAAGCAATTGGGGTCATGGAACGACCTCCTGCCCTACAAAGCATGCTTCTCAGCTTGCAGCATCTGTTTGCCATGTTTGGTTCCACCGTGCTTGTACCGAATTTGCTTGGCGTTGATCCCGCGATCTGCCTGCTTATGAACGGTGTCGGCACACTGCTCTATCTTTGGGTATGCAACAACAAAATCCCAGCCTATCTGGGCTCAAGCTTTGCCTTTCTTGCCCCTGCTGGCGCCGTCATCGGTGACCATGCCGCTGGTGGCGGCAATTATGCTGCCGCGCTGGGCGGATTTATCATATCAGGCGTTATCTTCACCATAGTCGCCCTGATCATACAGGCGGCAGGCACCGGCTGGATTAACGTCTTATTCCCCCCGGCAGCCATGGGCGCAATCGTCGCTATTATTGGCTTAGAACTCGTTCCTGTCGCTGCGGGAATGGCCGGCTGGATTCCACAATCGTTTGAAGATCCTGCAACTTGGGTCATGAATCCTAAAGTAGTCCTGCTCTCAACGGTGACCCTTGCGATTACCGTGCTTGGCTCGGTACTTTTTCGAGGTTTTATGCGGATCATCCCCATCTTGTTCGGTATTGTCGCGGGTTATGTACTCGCTTATTTCATGGGCTTTACCGATTTTAGCGGAGTTAGTGCAAGCGGGATCGTTCAACTTCCGCAGTTCACATTACCGAAATTCCAGTGGACCGCGATTATCGCCATTGCTCCAGCATCACTTGTTGTCATTGCTGAGCATATCGGGCATCTCGTCGTTACGGGCAACATTGTAGACAAGGATTTGTCCAAAGATCCCGGTCTTCACCGCTCGATGCTAGGAAACGGTATTTCTACGATACTATCGGGTTTTGTAGGGTCTACGCCTAATACGACTTACGGGGAAAATATCGGTGTTCTGGCGATAACAAAGGTCTATTCTACTTTCGTTATCGGCGGTGCGGCGCTTATTGCGATCGTGCTATCGTTCTCAGGTAAATTTTCCGCACTCATTTCCGGCATCCCTCCAGCCGTTATGGGCGGGGTATCCTTGCTGTTATTCGGCGTTATCGCAGCCTCCGGCTTCCGGATGCTTGTTGAATCCAAGGTTGATTACAGCAAGCCAACCAATTTGTTCCTGACAACGGTGGTTTTGGTTACAGGACTTAGCGGCGTTACGCTGTCCATTGGGGATTTCCATCTTTCAGGAATGGCACTGGCAACGGTAATTGCAATCTTGCTTAGCCTCCTGTTCAAAATCTTTGATGTACTAAAGCTATCCAACGACCACGAATCCGCAGGTCATTAAACAACGAAGGGGCTCCGTCGAGGGCCCCTTCGCTCTTTCTTGCTGCAATTGTAACTAATGCTTCATTTCCTCCAAAAAATCATTCAGATTCTCTTCCGATATTACTCTGAGGCCATGTCTTCTCAGCAGCGCTGTTGTGACACCATTGCCAACGATTTTACGCCCGGCAAAGTCACCATTATAAATCATCGCGCTTCCACAGGAAGGGCTATACTCCTTAAGCACAATTGCGGTTGCATGAACCTCCTGCGCTTTTTCCAGCGTAAGATACGCTCCTTTTATATATAGCTCCGTGACATCTCTGCCCGATTTCTCCACAACCTTAGCAGTTCCGTTCAGCACGTTGTCCCCGTCGCCGCCAACAATTTCGGCAGGCTCTCTCGGTGTGGTGAAACCACCCATCAGCTCAGGACAGAGGGATACCGCTTTATTTTCTTTCAGCAGCTTTTGAACGACTTCATTCAAGCTATGGGTTGCATTGTACCTGACCTCAAAACCAGCCAAGCATGCACTTACGACAATCACAAGCTCCACCTCTTAGATATATATCATGTTGTTCATTGATTATATCGCAACACCTAAGCCCCTTGCCACTCCCGGCTGCCAATGCTCCTATCTAGGTAGCTGCCTGCTACTTCCGGTTAAACTCCTTAAAGCGCGTGCCTTGGTAGGTCAGCTCTCCTTCATCCCCAACCACGATCAGACCGAATTTTTCTGCCCTTATCGGCAATTCAACCCTCGTCCGGTCATCCAGCTCAAACGTAATATAATAGTTCGTACTCGTACTGGATTCGCCCGATCCGCCCCATACCTCCGTTCGTTTATCCACTGCCTTTGCTGTTCTCATTAAAAGCTCTGAAGCATTGTTTCGCGACCATGCTCGCACGCCTATAATAATGACATATAGGATGACTCCAAATACGAGAATAAACAAAAACCCGCCAAACAGCTTAAAAAATAACGGGACCTCCGCCAAAAAATCAAAAAAACCGTTGCCTTCATCATATCTACTCATACGCTCTCCCCTTTAACGAAGCGACCAACTGATGTATTCGTCTTCTTCCCAAACTAGACATTCACTCAACAATGGTGATTCTCATTATTTTTTCTCAACCGAATCTGCGGCCGCTTGGGCAGGATAAGATTGATCTATTCCACCTTGAATGGAAACCTTCACATGGTCACCTTCTTCTACCGAGCCATATTGCTTACGGGTCACCTTTAACCATACCGCATCTGGATCAGATTCCTTCAGTATTTGTTCTATTTTCTTATTTTTCAGGTTATCCACCTTCTCTCGTACGACTAGCAGTTGACGGTTAGCCTCATCCTTTGCTACCACATAACCCTCTTGATAATTCCATTGCCCACCTGCTTCACCCTTATTGTTTGCCGAACAGCCCGCTCCAAAAATAATAATAACAAACAAAATAAAGAACAGCCTTTTCACAAAAAATACCTCCCAATTCTTCCTTATGCTACCATAGACGTTGAAAATAATTGGAATGTTTCAGCATCCCCTTGCTCTAGCAATTTTCTCGTCATCTCCTAAGTTACCTGTTCGAGGCGCATCTCGGTAATTTAATGCCCCAACAAAAAAAGAGCCATACAATAACGGCTCTGCTCCTATAATTACTTCCTAAATAAACTCTCTGTACCGATGGATTCTTTACTTTTCTGCCAAAAGATTTACATGAAGCAAATGCTCCTCTGCCTACATATCTTATGGAAAAGGAGTGGTACTGTTATGCCCGACTACCGCATCATTGTTGATCTGTCCGACCGCCAGCTGCATCTGCTTGATGGCAATATCGTCGTTCAATCCTATCCTGTAGGCATCGGTAAAATGGTTACCCAAACACCTACCGGCGAATATACGATAATCAATAAGCAGCCGAATCCCGGCGGACCGTTCGGCGCTTTCTGGATGGGTCTCTCGAAACCGCATTACGGCATTCACGGCACGAACGATCCGTCGTCGATCGGCCATGTGGTCTCGCACGGCTGCATTCGGATGTTCAACGACGATGTTCTTGCCTTGGCCAAAATCGTTCCCATAAACACACGCGTGACGATCCGTCCCTAGTCCATCTGGTAAAAGATAGACGCTCCTATGTTAAAATAATAGAGCCTTATCATAATTTCCAGCGAGGATGTGCTCGGCATGTCATATATCCATACCATTAATCTATGGGAGGTCCCGCTTTATTTTGCCTATAGACGCACCAATGATACGCCTGAGCACTACAGGGGAACATTTCATGCCCATCAAGGTATCGAAATTTTAATCGTTCACGAAGGCCGTGGGAAATTAATCATTGAGCAAAAAAGCTACGACTTAGCTCCAGGCATGCTTTGTATTTTCCAGCCCTATCATCTGCATCATGTCCAGGTTGAGTTAAGCCCTGAACAGCCTTTCATCCGTACCATCGTTCACTTCGAGCCGACACTCTATGAAAGCTACTTTGACAAATGGCCCGTCCTGCAAAGGTTTTTCAAGCATATTCACACCGAAAGTCTGCCTGAACCATGTATTTACCATACGGGAGACATAAAGCCCCTGGACAGCCTTCTGAGCAATTGGGAGATTAGCGTTCCTCTCATCGCCAAAAGTGATTATTTCGAGGAATTCTCCTTGTTTCTCGTAACATTCCTTCGCGCATTTAAACAGCTTTGGGAGCAGCAGCTTGGGCCTCCCTCCACGCCAAAACTGCTGCGCAAGCCGCATCAAGCCGAGCGTATGCTGGAATGGCTGAATAAGCATTACAAGGAGCCGCTGCGTCTGGAGCTGATGGCCAGCGAGCTTCATCTCTCGCCCTACCATCTCTCCCATCTGTTCAAGGAATGTACGGGCAGCAGCATTTCTGACTATGTCGCCGCCAAAAAAATGCAGCAAGCCATCCTGCTTTTAACTGCCTCTGAGCTCTCTATCGCCCGAATCGGCGAGGAGGTTGGCATTACGAACAGCTCCTATTTTTGCAAAATGTTCAAATCGCAAATGGGCATTACGCCTCATCAATATCGGAAGCAATTCCACCATAATTTGAATCTGCCTTTAGGTTAGCGTTATTATTTAAAGTCACTTCCAGTCGTAATGGGCAAATCTGCAAAATTGACTACAGCGGTCTTCTTCTCGTAGAAGTGGATCGTTCCCGCCTGCATGCCGCTTCGCGTATAGAACGGGTCATCCGGGTGGATCGGAAATGGGACAAGCGTCCTCGTGCTTGCCGCCTTGTAAATGCCCACAATGACCTCAAGCGTCTGCCGTCCGCTGATTCCGTCAATCAGCAAGGGAGCCCCTTTCTCGATGGCAGACAGGAGATTGTCGACCTGACCCTGATGCCCTTCGTAGACCACATCCGGCAGTGAATCATAGGTTTCCTGAAGCTCTTCCTCCAGAGGAAAATTCTGCTCCGGGAAGCCGTTCTCGCGGGCGGTTGAAGCCGCTACTTTCCATGGGGCCGAGATGCGAGCCTTCTCCCCTTGAAAGATCAGCTGCTGCTCCTGTCCGTGATGCACGACTGAGCTCGTTACCTGGGCCAGCGCCCCTCCTTCATAACGGAGAATGCCGATGGAAAGATCCTCAACCTCAGCATTGTCATGCGACACATTTGTCATTAGCGCCTGCACATCCGCCGGACGGCCCATCATCCAGAGCAAGGCATCAATATGATGAACCGCATGGTTCAGCGTGCAGCCGCCGCCTTCCTTCTCCCACGTTCCCCGCCACCATAGATCATAGTAGCAATGGCCGCGCCACCAGTGTGAGTCAATTTGAGCGTGGACGATTTTACCCGCAAGGCCGCTGTCCAGCATCGCCTTCAGCTTCATCATCGGCGTCTTGAATCGGTTTTGCGCAACGACCGACAGCAGCTTCCCGCTTCTGGCAGCTGCCTCATTCATATGGTCGCATTCCTCCAAGGAGGCAGCCATCGGCTTTTCTACGAGCACATGCACACCAGCCTCCAGAAAATGAACAGCAAGCTCCGCATGCGTATAGGGCGGGGTACAAATGGAGACCAAATCCACATCTAGCTCAAGAAGCTTCGTATAATCGGAAACGGCAATCGCGTCAAGCTGATGCTCCTGAATGCGCTCCACTGCCTTTTCTTCGAAAATATCGCTGACCGCCACGATTTGACAGCGCTCCGGAAACTGCAAATAGGCATCAATATGGGCGTTTGAAATGGCTCCGGCTCCAATAATCGCTACTTTAAGCATAGGTAAGCCCTCCTTAGGGATAATACACTCAGCTTACCAAGTAACCGATTACAAATGTGTGCATAGCTTGTGGGAAAATAACGTTACTTTGCGGTTTTTAGGATTTTAGTTACTGTTTGAAGAAGAAATCCCTCCTAATTTAAAGCATTATTTAGAATGATGGACTAAACCGCATTTGAAAGCTCATTTGCTGCGGTTTAATGAGATACCTGTCAAGGGTTGGCGCATAACCGCAGCTGTGGTTGCCAATGCCGCTTTGCGCGGCATCCAGCTTGATAATCGTTTCATCCAGCCTCGTCAACAGATGAACATGCTTGGTCCTCGTCATATCTTCGGTGGAGTAGTGGTGGGCGCTTAGGTTAAACAGGACTTCACTGGTAAAATGCAGCCCTCTCCCTGTCTCATCTGTCATCCTCGCCCAACGAACCTCGTTTTTATTCCCGTTTTCCTGCGGCTTAACGTACGGTACAAACTGCTCGGCAACCGTGCCGCTATAGATTCCAAGCTTGCCGCTTTCCTTACGATCGGCATAACATTCATGAGGCCCCTGCCCAAACCAGCTCAGCTGATTAAAGCTGTTAACCATACGCAGCTCCAAACCGAATCTCGGCATAGGAGGCAGATTTCCCCGAAGCGGTTCCAGTGACACATCCATGCATACCTGACCGCGAGTATCGATCGAGTAGATCGTGATTGTGCGGAAAGCCATCGCTTCCCCCTTGGCGCCAACTGCTGTTTTTACGCTAATTTGAACGTTATGAGGCTCTAAAGTTAGGATACGAAAATTCCGAACCGTAACCGTCAGCCGATCGTATCCGGCCTTTACCCACTCCTTCGCCAGATGAACATCGTTATCGAGCGGCGCGCGCCATAAATTTAGCGAAGGTCCTGCTAGCAGAAGTGAATGGCCTTCCACCTCCCAAGCCTCAATCCACCCGGTCACTTTGCTGAACGAAATTTCAAAGCCAGTACCATACACGCGGAGTCGATCAGCTAATTCTTGAATGCGGAGATCCGCAATCTGCTCAGTATTATCCTCCTCCATTGACGGAGCAGTGGGAATCAACGGCTCTGCAGGCTGGGTCTCTTCTGTTGAAGAAACAGGAATCTTAAACTGCCCATAAGGCTGTACAGTCGCCAAAGCTTGCCCAGGCGTTATTTTCATAAAGGGCAGGTCTGCCCAAGCGACTTCGTGGTCCGCCTCTGCCCAACTTGTATCATGGCGCAGCACGAAGCGTACATGAAGCCAATATTCTCCTGCCGCTTGTCGTTCGAAACCCGCCAGCGGCAGCTGGATCGTCTCTTCTGCTCCCGCAGGCGTGAGCAGCGGGCCTAACCATCCTCGGTCCAGTACCTCTCCATCTCTCAGCAGTTGCCATTCTCCCTGCAAATGCTCAAGCGACAGAAAGCTGTAGCGGTTGCGAATTATTATTTTTCCCGAAGCGAGCTCCGTTCCATTGATCTTTACCGGTTCAATGACTTTCTTATACTCCAGCAAAGACGCTTTAATGCTTTTGTCCGGAAATAACAAACCATCCAAACAGAAGGCTCCGCTGTGCGGCGCATCGCCGAAATCACCACCGTATGCATACCAAGACTCGCCTGTTTCCGTTTTTCGCAAGATGCCCATGTCCGCCCATTCCCATATCAGACCGCCCAGCAGCCGGGGATATTCATCTACCGCATCCCAATATTCCTGCTGATTTCCTGATGCATTGCCCATCGCATGCCCAAATTCAACCATAAGATAGGGACGGATATCAGCTTTGCGCCCTTCATCGATTAGCATCTCTACCGACGGATACATAGAGCTAACGATATCAACGACAGAAGCCTCATATGCGCGTTCATAATGAATCGGTCTAGTCGTATCCCGTTCCCTGATCCACGCAGCCATGGCATCATGATTCGGGCCGTATCCCGATTCATTGCCGAGCGACCACATGATGACGGAAGGATGGTTTTTGTCTCGCTCAACCATTTTTCGCGCCCGCTGCACATAGGCCTCACGCCAGTCGGGATGCTTGCTCAAATAGCTCTCATCTTCGATAAAATGAAAGCCATGCGTCTCCAAATCAGCCTCGGCAATCGCGTAAAGCCCGTAGCTATCACATAAACCCAGCCAGCGTGGGTCATTCGGGTAATGAGACAGACGGACCGCGTTGATGTTATGACGCTTCATCAGCTTGATATCTTCAAGCATAGATTCGAGCGTTGTGATGTACCCCTCTGACGGGCTAAATTCGTTACGATTTACACCCTTGATGATGATCGGCTGACCGTTAATCAGCAATTGACCGTCTGCGATTTCAATCGTCCGAAAACCTACTGGTATAACCTTTACCTCAGCTATATTCGCTTCCCCAGCATAAAGAGTAAGCAGCAATGTATAGAGATGCGGCGTCTCAGCTGTCCATAGCAATGGAGCATCAATAGTAAATAGCAATTGAAAGCTGTGCTCTTCCTCGGCTGCAAAATCTGGTATATTGGGCGCATAGTCATCCAGCACTTTTTTACCCTGCTGATCGATCAGCGTTGCCCGCAAGCGGTACGCGGACTCAAGTACTTCAAGCCCTTTAGTCAGCTTGAGCTCGATGTCCAGCACGCCACGATTCCTGCCAAATTCCAGCCTTGTCTGCACAAAAGCATCCTCTATAGTAACCGCAGGCAGCGCAGCCAGGTACACATCGCGAAAAATACCGCTAAGGCGCCATTTATCCTGTGATTCCAAGTAGCTGCCGTCACACCATTGATATACGCTGACTGCCAGTATGTTCTCCTCATCCTGCTTTACAAAACAGGTAATATCAAATTCCGACAGCTGATGGCTGCCTTGGCTGTAACCGACTGGCTGGCCGTTCACCCAGAGATGGAAGGAGGAATCTACTCCGCCAAAAATAAGACGTATTTGCCGATTCCCCCAATGCGAGGGAAAAGTAAAGGTCCTACGGTAACAGCCCACAGGATTCGTCGAAGGCACATGGGGCGGATCAATTGGAAAAGGATACGGACAGCTGCTGTAATGCGGCTGCCCGTATCCGTGCATTTGCCAGTTCCCCGGCACCGGGATGAACGCCCAGTTTGTGTCGTCATAGCTGGGCTCATAAAATAACTCCGGATACAGAGATTCGGCATAATGGAATCGCCAGCTTCCACTCAATAGCTCAAAATAAGGCGAAGAGGCCGGGTTCTGACTCAACGCGGACTCCCAGTCACTATAAGGCACGAGCTCCACGCGCGGCGGTACCGTATGAAGCTCCAGTACCTGCAAATTGCTGTAATCTGGTCCATTTTGATTAAAAGAATTCTTTGGAATAAACGCCATGATTAGTTACGCCTCCTTGCTTAACGCTGCTGAAGAAATTCGTTTCTCCCACTTGTCCGCCTTTTAGCGCTAGCTCCAAACCGTCAAGTGCCGGATCATCAGAAGCGACACGGCATAAAGGGGCTCCAGGCGCTAGTGCGGCGACACACTCCAGTGCATAAATACCAAGCTCTCGAGTCACGTATCCGGAAGTATCGCCTCCGGCGATGACGATACGTTTCAGTTCGGCCTCTTTAATCAGTTCACGTGCCAAAGAGCCGAGAATGCCGCCAAGCAAGCGGCTGCTATCCTCGGCATCGTAACCATGTTTAGTAAGCGCTCCGCGAAAAGCAGCAATAGCCGGGTCATTTCCTCCTGCCGCAGAATAGAGCAAAATGCTTTTGCCTTTTCTCAAATGCTCGCTCGCCTCTTCCAGCATTCGCGAGCGTGATTGCTCCGACTGCTGCGGATCAATCAGTTCCGAGGCTGGTACCGCGATTCCTACAAAACCATCCTGCAGGGCATGGGCAATTTGGGCTTCGGTTACGGGGGAGCAGCTTCCCGATACAACGAGAAGTTGATCAACCGCTGCCACTGAAGCATTTTTCTCTCGCTCTTGCTCTATCTCTTTCTTCTGTCCTTGCTGCTGTTCTTGCTCCTGTGCCTTTGATTGCTCTTCCTGCTCTTGGGTTCGCCCCTCAATTAGTCGTCCAGTTGCTCTCCAGTAAGCGCTGAGCGCATACTCGATGCCGGACGAGCCTATGACAAATAGACTGTCTTTGCCGCTTACCGCCTCCCAAATTAATTGGCCTGCCGTTTCCAGCCTCTCCTCATCGAGCACGTCAAACAGTACCACGTCCGGCTGTTCTTTCTCTATGAGATGCCCAAAGCTCTCCCGTACCTCACTCCAAGCCCCATCCAACGCCAAAATATCCATCAATGAAATCTTCAGCTCGCTTTGCTCTGCCAAATGCCTGCGTAAATCTGCTTCCTTCATCGGCGTGACCGGATGGCGCGACATCGTCGGGTGACGATCCAGGCGGTGAATCTCTTCGCCTGCACGAGCAAAATGATTGCCAAATAACGTATAACGTCCAAGATAAGGGACACCTACAAGCAGTGGTATATAATGTTTTCCAAATACAGAACGGCCAATCTCGGCGGCTTTGCCGATATTTCCTACTACTCGTGAGGAATCAAAGGTTGAGCATATTTTGTAATGTACGATAGCCGCTCCCGCTTGCTTCAACTTTTCAAAAATGGGACGAAGCTCAATTTCTGCCTCATCAGGGGAAAGTGAACGTCCGATTCCAGCAACGCCGAAGGCATCCAGCCCGGAAAACCGTTCCTGCTTCAATAGTGCATCGCTTGGCGGCTCAAGAAACAACGCCGTCCTGACACCCGCTCGATACAAGGACTCCAGCACATCTGTTGAGCCAGTAAAGTCATCGCCGTAATAACAAAGCAACCGTGAAAAACCCTTGTTGTCCGCTGCCAACTTCAACATTTCCCCTCAGCCCTTCCCGTATTTCTCGATGGCACGTCGCAGAGCCGGATGCTGCTCCGCATACGTGTCCAATTCAATTCCTTGGACCGCTGCCTCCCAGCCCTGCTTCATGCTCTTGAAACCCGCGCCGGCTCCGTCCGGATGCGCCAAAATGCCGCCGCCTGCCAAATGCATCACATCTACCGTCGCCGTAGCCTCATAGGTTGCCGGTGCCATGCCTGCCCACTGACCTGATGAGACAACCGGCATCGTTGCATAGCCGTCATACATCGGCTTCAAGCAGGCTTGAACCGAACGAACCACAGACTCATTGCTCTCGTAAAACTTACTGTTCAGTCCATTAACATGCAGATGGTCAGCACCTGCCAGCCGGCACAGCTTCTGATAAGCCGAAAACTCAAACCCCAGTCCCGGAGAGCGCGTCATCATGCCCCATTGGTTCCGATGCCCATGGATCGGCACCTCGCTATAGCGGTTCAAATGGGCGAGGCCCGCAAGTCCAACGCTCATAATACTAACCATGACGCAGTTGCCTCCTGCCCTCACGACCAGTTCGTGATTTCGCTCCATTTCGTCGATATCACCCGTAATATTGAACGCGTACATGATCCGTTTGCCCGTCACGTCAGCAGCTTTGTCCACCGCTTCCATCACTGCCTTCACCCTTGCCTCCAACGGAGCATAAGGCGCATTCGCATTTAATTCATCATCTTTAATAAAATCAAGCCCAGCCGCTGACACATTTAGAATCATCCGCTGCAAATCCTTTAAATCAAGGCCGATGCTTGGCTTTACAATTGTGCCAATGATCGGGCGGTCATAGACTCCCGTCAGCCTGCGCGTGCCTTCGATCCCAAACTTCGGACCGGGATAACGAGCCGCGAAAGTCTCCGGCAGCTCCAGATCAACTAGCCGAATGCCAGACAGCTCCTGCAGCTCGAACAAATTGCCTGCAATCGCCGACATCAAGTTCGGAATCGAAGGCCCAAAGTTATGCAGTGGAAAGGAGACGGTCACCAAGCCTCGCCGATATTTCCCATCATGGCCAGAAGGTACCTTTGCTCCCGGCAGCGTCGGTGCAGTAACCGTCTCCAGTTCTACGACCTTCTCGATTCGGGCTCCGAATCGCTCCTTTAACGCATCCGTCTCGCCTGGCACCGCAGTGAACGTACCGGTCGACTGCTCGCCCGCAATGACTTCCGCAGCCCTCTCCAACGAATAGGGCGTCTCCACCCGATAAACTGCAATTACTCTCTCCTCACTCAAATGCCTGACCTCCTCTGCTAAAATCAACTATTGCCAATACTCTTCTTACTTTTGAAATAAAGATAGCTTCCGTACATATTTGCATATTTCCATAATTGCATATTTCCATCTGTTCATTTATTCATCTGCTTACCTATTTAAACGCCCGTGGTACACCATCCGCCACTTTACAATCACTTCTTCTTTTTTTCAACTATCTACCGTCTTAACTGCCTCATTCACTCCTTCTTCTCTTCAACTATCTACTGTCTTAACTGCCGCATTCACTCCTTCTTCTCTTCAACTATCTACTGTCTTAACTGCCGCACTCACTCCTTCTTCTCTTCAACTATCTACTGTCTTAACTGCCGCACTCACTCCTTCTTCTCTTCAACTATCTACTGTCTTAACTGCCTCATTCACTCCTTCTTCTCTTCAACTATCTACTGTCTTAACTGCCTCATTCACTCCTTCTTCTCTTCAACTTTTTTGCTTTTCCCGTGAGTAAAAGATTTATGAACATCTCAGTCGTCAACGAACGACCGACTTTAAAATATGAATAGTGTTTCCTTTATCTAACCACCTACCGCTAACTCCTGTGCTGCCCCGAGTCCAGCTGCGCCAAAACGGCTTTAACCTGCTCAACGCCAAGCCTCGGGCTTGATAGTACCGGCTTGCCAGTCGCTTCGCGAAGGGCGACCTCCATCCGGGCCATTGACCCTTGCGCCAGCACCAGCACATCGGCAGCCTCGCACACCTGCTTTGCTGTTTCCAGCAAAATTCGGTCATGCTCTTCTGGCTTGCCTCCAACCAAAGCGTCAAATGCTCCTGCAGCTAACCCGCTAATTAAAGTCACTTCTTTTCCCGCGAGGCCTGCCTGCTTCGAGATCAGACGCAGCGTCGGCTCCAGCGTAGAAGGCAGCGTCGCTAATACTGCGATTCGATCATATTCGGCCACCGCTTTGACCGCCATCGCTTCATCGATTTTAACGATCGGAATGCCAAGCTTTCCGCGTGCCTCATCCGCCACCTCGCCTACTGATGAACATGTGTTGAAAATCACATCAGCACCCAGCTCTTCCCCGTTCACGTAATATTGGGTCAGCCGTTTCGTCACGCCCGCCGGAATATGTCCCGCTTTAACAACATCGCCAATTAGGCTGTCATCCACAATATTAACCAGTCTCACGTCTGGCAGCAGCTCCTGAAACACTGCTTTAAGCGGATCAGCCAGCCCCTGCCCCGTATACACCGCAACAACCGTCCTCACATGAATTCCTCCTCTTTCCGATACACTAACAAACTAATAAGTAAAGCCATCTCATTAACTCGCTTTGCCATGCTCCGTCACAACATACCTAGTTACTCCGTGTTATTTGGCTTTACCTAGCTGATATGAGCTGTTCCGTATTTGTGATCGAACCTTGCTCACTTAAACCCCTTCACTCCGAGCTATACTAATCAACGTTTCTCACGCTAACCAGCCTCCGTGCTATCCTAATTAACGTTTCTTACATAAACTAATTTTCAAGCTATGCTAAGCAACGTTACTTGTTCAACCTACTTCCGAGCTATTCTGATCAATGTTTCTTGCTCAACCTACTCCCGAGCTATCCTGATCAACGTTTCTCACGCTAACCAACCTCCGAGCTATCCTGCACTTCTGCAGGAACTTTGCCCGATTTAACCCGCACATCGATGCTATCCTGCACATTCGCACTAGAATCGCCCGTTCTACGGCCAATCTCCCTAAAAATAACTTCTATGTTGTACGAAGTGCAGGATAGCACGCCCTCATTGCTCCAAACGAGCTCCTATCCTGCGCCAGTACAACATAGCCGCTACCTTCCTCCAAGTAATCAGCCTTTATCACTAAAACGAGATTAATTACCCCATGTTAGTTAGTTGGCTTTGCCTAGCTACTTCGTGCTATCCTAATCAACTTTTCTCACGCTAACCAACCTCCGAGCTATCCTGCACTTCTGCAGGAACTTTGCCCGATTTAACCCGCACATCGATGCTATCCTGCACATTCGCATTAGAATCGCCCATTCTACCGCCAATCTCCCTAAAAATAGCTTCTATGTTGTACGAAGTGCAGGATAGCACTCCCTCATTGCTCCAAACGAGCTCCTATCCTGCGCCAGTACAACATAGCCGCTACCTGCCTCCAAGTAATCAACCTTTCTCACTAAAATGAGATTAATTACACCTTGTTAGTTAGTTGGCTTGACCTAGCTACTTCGTACTATTCTAATCAACGTTTCTCACGCTAACCAACCTCCGAGCTAACCTGCACTTCAGCAGGAACTTGGCCCGATTAACCCGCATATCGATGCTATCCTGCATATTCGCACTAGAATCGCCCGTTTTGCGCCCACGTTCTATAAAACTAGCTTCTATGTTGTACGGAGTGCAGGATAGCACTCCCTCACTGCTCCAAATGAACTCCTATTCTGCTCCTGTACAACATAGCCACTACCTGCCTCCAAGTAATCAGCCTTTCTCACTAAAACGAGATTAATTATTCCATGTTAGTTAGTTAGTTAGTTAGTTGGCTTTACCTAGCTACTCCGAGCTAGCCTGATCAACGTTTCTCACACTAGCCAGCCCCGAGCTATCCTGCACTCTTACAGTAACTTTGTCCAGTTTAACCCACCTTGCGGAGCTATCCTGCACATTCGCACTAGAATCGTCCGTTTCGCGCCCACGCTCTCTAAAACTAGCTTCTATGTTGTACGAAGTGCAGGATAGCACTCCCTCATTGCTCCAAACGAGCTCCTATCCTGCGCCAGTACAACATAGCCGCTACCTTCCTCCAAGTAATCAGCCTTACTAACGAAAAACGATTAGTTACTCCATGTATAGTTGGCTTTATCTAGCTGCTCCGAGCTATCCTGCACTTTCACAGGAACTTTGCTCGTTTATGCTCGTACGCTGGTGCTATCCTGCACATTCACACTAGAATCGCCCGTTCTACGGCCAATCTCCCTAAAAATAGCTTCTATGTTGTACGGAGTGCAGGATAGCACTACCTTATTACTCCAAATGAGCTCCTATCCTGCGTCTATACAACATAGCCACTACCTGCCTCCAAGTAATCAGCCTTTCTCACTAGAACGAGAGGAATTTCCCCATGATAGTTAGTTGGCTCTACCTAGCAACTTCGAGCGAACCTGATCAATGTAATTAACCGTAAACCCAAACTCTCTCTACCACACTAGCTCCTTCTCCAAACGCCGATACTCGCCCTCGCGAAGCGGCGCCTGCTCGTAAACCTTACGACCGCTGTAGAACGGATGGCTCGTGCCCTGCGGCGTGATCCCGATCACGTCGTCGCCCTGCCACTCCGTTTCGAATTGCTCGCCGATCGCCGTCTCGATCGTTTTGCGCTTGGACAGCGGGAACTCGATCGTTATCGTCTCGCCAGCCTCCACTGCGCCCAGCAGCAAGAAGCACTCGTTCACCCAGCGGCTCGGCTCGCTGCCTTTGCCCGCAGCAATCGTCTCACCGTCCCGCTCACGCTTGAACGTCACCTTCGCATAACCTGCCCACTCCGGAATCCGCACCTGCAGCCGCTGAATATCCTTGTGAATATGAAGCACCAGCTTGCCCTCATGCGGCAGGTAGCTGTCTACATCCAGCCAAGCTGAGCCGCGGTTAAGCAGAAAGTTTACGCTGACGGTTCCCTTCTTCTCTGTCACCGTATTGCTCCAGCCCATATACAAGCCGCGTGTGCCTGAGCCCAAGCAGCAAATTTGCAAGTCATTCGTGTGGCCGCGCCCGTGATTCACGTTGCAGCAGAAATCGTTCGGCGCAGAATATCCTGCGAACGCACCGCGCGTCCGCTGCGCAATATTTTCGTACGTAATGCGCCCAGGCACATCCATCGAACGGTCATCGGTCTCCTTCACCCAGTCCATCTCCAGCAGCTGCGATTCTGCGAGATGATTGCGGATGTAGCGTTCCACGACGCCCCAATATTTCGTGTAGCCGCTTTGGGCAAGCGTAATGCCTGTGGCGATCAGATCGACAAGCGAGCAGGTTTCATGCTCGTACGCCTGCTCCTTCATATCACCTGGCGTCCAGCCGAACGCCGTGCACTGCGTCACCGCCCAGGCGTAGCTTTTCTCCACGAACGCGATAAGCGCGGCATCACCCGTAAATACGCCAAAGCGTGCCAGCGCGTCGAGCGTGCCGAGACGCGTATGGAAATGTCCGCTGCGGTAGGCAAGCGCATCGTTAAAGCTGCCGTCCGGGTTGAACACGCCGCTGCGCTGCACAATTAAGGCGGTGAAAAACTGGCAAAGCTCAAACGCATCCGCATTGCCCGTCAGCTCGTGGTATTTCAGCAGCGGCATAACGAGCCTGCCGCAGAAGGCTGCCGGGTCCGGAGCGAGCCGGAGCAATATCG
>NZ_SKCD01000052.1 GCF_006542765.1 Paenibacillus luteus | reverse complement strand
TAGCTGCTTATCCTTTGTCTAAATCGAATTTGAAATTTCGTTCTAGAACGATTTATTCCTGGTATTTTGTTGTCACTATGATCTTTAACGGAGGGTTGATTCCGACCTTTATGGTCGTCAAAGAGACTGGACTTATGGATTCCATTTGGGCGCTCGTTATTCCATCTGCCGTCAATGTGTTCAATATCGTGCTCATGCTCAACTTCTTCCGTACGCAGCCGATTGAACTGGAGGAATCGGCTCAAATGGACGGAGCTGGCGTATGGCGAACGCTATGGAGCATCTATTTGCCGATCTCAAAGCCTTCCTTGGCAACGATCGCATTGTTTACCATTATTTTTCATTGGAATTCCTGGTTTGATGGCATGATTTATATGAATTCGCCTTCCAACTATCCGTTGCAAACGTATTTAAGGACAGTCATTGTCGCTAGAGATCTAACCAATATGAATGCGAGCGATCTGTCTGTAATTGCCAATATTTCCAATCGGACCGTGCTTGCGGCACAGCTGTTTGTCTCCATGCTGCCGGTTCTCTGTATTTATCCTTTCCTTCAAAAATATTTTGTTAAAGGTCTTGTTCTCGGAAGCGTAAAAGGCTAGCCAATTTTGCAGCGATAGAGGTGTAGGATGAAACGGGATGAATTGAAAGCATCATTCCAGAATCCGGGTATCGATTACCGATCGGTACCTTTCTGGGCATGGAACGATGAGCTGAAGCAGGATGAACTGGACCGTCAGATTGAGGGTTTTCAAGCGCAGGGGATGGGCGGCTTTATGATGCACGTCCGAGAGGGACTTGAGACGCCTTACCTCAGTGAGACGTTCATGGATCGTGTGAAAGGGAGCGTCGCCAAAGCGAAGGCAACCGGCATTAAGGCATGGCTGTATGATGAGGACCGCTATTCCTCAGGTATGGGAGGAGGGATGGTTCCGCGGCTTGGTGGTGATGCTGTGCGAGCTAAGGCGCTAGTGCTGCATATTTGCCGTGAGTATCGTCTAGGCGCTGACCTCCGTTTTGTTTATAGAGCTGTCATAAATGGTAATCATCTTCACTCGTTGATACAGTTATCCCTAGATGAGCAAAGCGAACCACTTCATGAAGGGAACGAGATTTATCTAGTGTTCGAGCAGCGGATTGCTGCCAAAAATGACTGGTGCCATGGCGATACTTATACCGATTTGATGAATCCCGAAACGACGCGCTTGTTTATTGAGACCAATTATGAGCCCTATCGCCGAGCAGTTGGTGAAGAGTTTGGCACGACGATTCCTGGCATTTTCACGGATGAGCCAACGGTAAAAGGCTTTTCAGAGCGCTTGACAAATACTGAGCTGACCTGGATGGCCTGGAGTGAAGTGATGGAGCAATCCTTTGAGCAACGACGGGGATATCCGATAGGCCAACTGCTTCCTTACCTTTTTTTTCAAGGAGAGAGCGCCGCGCAGATCAGACATGATTATTGGCTTACAATAACGGAAACGTTCAGCGAATCGTTTACAAAGCAAATTGGCGATTGGTGCACAGAGCAGGGCATCCAGTTCACAGGGCATTTCCATTCAGAGAGCAGTCTAATCGGTTCTACCTTAAATAGCGGCGCGGTCATGCCGCATTATAGGTATCTGGACATTCCCGGTGTTGATACGTTATGCGAGCAAACCAATGAGCATCTTACGATGAAGCAGGTATCAAGCGTCGCTAATCAGCTAGGGAAAAAGAGAGTCATTACGGAAACTTATGGCGTGACGGGGTGGGATCTCACCTTTGAGACGCGCAGATGGATTGGTGATTGGCAATTTGCACTGGGTGTTAATGTATTGACGCATCATTTATCCTGGTATTCGCTGCGCGGCTGCCGAAAGCGCGATTATCCGCCATCCTTTAACTATCATACGAACTGGTGGGAGTATAACCGCGGCATGGAGGATTATTATGCCAGATTAAGCGCTGTGCTGAGTGAAGGCAGGCTTACTCGTAATGTATTAGTTATTCATCCTGCTACATCGGTGTGGACGAGGCTTGGGCATGATGTGAAGATAGAAGCATGGAAGAATAGTGGAGGCAACGAGCAAGAGCTTCAAAATTATGATCGGGAATTCAATGCATTCGTAAATCGGCTCGTTGAGCTGCACTATGATTACGATCTTGGCGATGAGCTAATAATGAAGGATTTCGGCAAGGTGGTTGGTGACAGCATCGTTGTAGGCGACTGTGGGTACAGCTATGTCGTACTGCCGTCGTTAATGAATTTATTATCTTCTACAGTTGAACTGCTGCTTGCGTTTATGGATATTGGAGGAAAGGTAGTTTCCTATAGGGAACAGCCTTCGCTAATAGATGGCAAAAAGTCAGATAAGCTGGCTAGACTACTGCGGCATGAGCAATTTACTAAGGTTGCGGATTTGAAGGAACTGGAGCGGCTGCTCAGCAATGAAACGAAACGTTCTATTCGTATTCAGGAGCAGCTTGGATCGGAAGCTACAACCTTTATTCATATGCATCGTACCTTTGAGGAACAATCGATTGCTTTTATCGTCAATAACGATCGTGAAAGAGGCTTTGAGGTTCAAATTGAACTAGAAGGCGGCAGCTACTTGCAGGAGTGGGATGCTTGGACAGGCAAAGTCAAGACGATAAAAACTGATGCGACAGAGCACGGAGTAAGCTTTCGAGCTTCTTTTGGCCCCGCTGATTCTAAGCTGTATATTTTATATACGGAACAGCCTGAGGAGGATGCTGGGCAGATAAAGGCGCTCCCAGTCGGCAAGTCGGAAATTCATTTGGAGCAAATGGGCTTCGAGCGCACAACGCCAAATGTGTTGATATTAGATCAATGTCAGTATCGCTTCGGAGATGAGCATTGGTCAGAGACAATGGAAGTCTGGAGAGCACAGCGGCTAATCCGGGAAAAGCTCGGGATGCGGCAGGTATTTCATTCCGGAAATTTGCAGCGCTATTTCTGGATTCATGAGCCGCATCCTGGAAATGGGACGCCAGTCTCGCTTCGGTTTACCTTTTTTGTAACCGATTTGCCAAGCAACGATGTGTTTTTTGTGTTCGAGGATGCGGAGCGATTTAGCTTTAATCTGAACGGCAATGAGGTGCGCATAGAACCTGAGGGCTATTATTTGGACGTTAGCATGAAGAAGCTTAGGCTGCCCGCTCTTTTAGAAGGGGTAAATACCATTGACGTTCAAATTTCATATCAGAATGATATGGAGCTTGAGAATGGATATCTCATCGGAGACTTTGCTGTACAAGAGCGTAGGAAGCTGATCAAGGAGCCATTAAAACTAGTCTATGGAGATTGGCGTAGTCAAGGCTACCCTTATTATTGTGGGAGCATGAAATACCTTTATGAGATAGAATGTCAGCCGGAACATCATACAGGTAACAGACTGGAGCTTGGTCATTATGAGGCTGTTCTGCTTGATGTGAAGGTGAATGAGACTGAAGGAAAAACGATTCCTTGGCGAGGAGAAGCGTTCGTAGAGCTTGATAACATACTGAACCCTGGCTTGAACGCCATAGTCATCGAAGTCGTGGGCAGTCCGCGCAATTTATTTGGCCCACTCCATCAGGCCGATTCCCAGCCAAGCTGGATGGATTGGTGGTCTTTCCATCCAGAGGAGGGTGATTATACGCCGGAGTATCGCGGCAAGCCCTATGGGCTTATGGAAACGCCAAAGCTGAAGTATGATTTAAAGAAATCATTAGGAGAGTGAGTCTCATTCGACCTATTCACTTGCAAATTAAAAATTATGATTCTCCCCTAGCGATTGATACGGACTGTCCAATCTTTGCTTGGCAGTTGGAGAGCGAGAATCGCGGAGAACGGCAAACAAGCTACCGAATTTTGGTTGCTGAAACGGAAGAGGCATTAGCAGAGGAAGCGGAATTATGCTGGGATAGCGGAAAAGTGAGTTCCTCCGAGCAATTGAATATACGTTACTCGGGGAAACTGCTCCATAGCCTTACCGTTTATTACTGGAAAGTAGCCGTTTGGAATCAGGCGGACAAGCAGGTATGGAGCGAACAGCAGTTGCTGCTAACAGGCTATCTGCATGACACGGAATGGAAAGCAAAGTGGATCGGCAGCGGAAGAAAGCAGCCCTTTTATGCCCGGCATGAATTTCAAGTAATAAAGCCGGTCAAACGGACTTATGCTGTCGTGTCTGGTTTGGGCCATTTTAATCTGTTTATGAACGGCAGTAAAGTAGGTAACCATGAAATGGACCCTGGTTGGACGAATTATCACAAGTCTGTGCAATATGTGTGCTTTGATGTAACGGATTACATTTGCTCGGGAACCAATGTCATTGGATTGTCAGTAGGCAATGGCTTCTATGCGGGAGATGCAGGCGGAAGGCATTTCTATACGATAGGGAAAGGTTATGAATCATTCGGAGAGAACCTGCTCGCCATTGGTGAATGGCATATCGAATATGTGGACGGCACCAAAGCGATCATCCTCACGGATACGGACCATTGGAGTGTTAGAGATAGCGCAACGACGCTTGCGAATGTGTACGGTTCTGAAAATTTCGATGCAAGACGTTACCCTGTTGGCTGGTATAATGCGCCGTTTGATGCTGCAAAATGGGAACAGGCAGTGGTGTTGGCAGCTCCAACAGGCAGAATGGTTCGCCAAAATCAACCTCCGATAACCGTGCGAAAAATATATGATACCATCGGAATTGAGGAGCCGCTTGATCAGGTCTATGTTTATGATCTTGGTCAAAACATGTCCGGCATGTTTGAGATTCATGTGAGCGGGCCGGCCGGCAGCAAAGTGACAATTAAGCCAGGTGAGCTGCGGAATAAGGATAATACGGTTGCAACGCCATGGGATATTGTTACTTTCTCCGAATACATCCTTGCTGGAACAGGTGATATCGAGGTGTGGAAGCCTGATTTTTCTTGTTACGGAGCCAGATGGGTACAAATCGAAGGCTGCACGCGTGATGGAGAAGACCCTGCTAAGCCTGTTATACACGATGTCAAAGGTTATTTTGTCACATCTGCCGCAAAAAATGTTGGCGAGTTGGAGGCAGATGATCAGCGGATCACACAGCTTGCTAAAATTATTATGAAAGCAATCGAGAGTAATTTGCAGAGCGTGCATTCGGATTGTCCGACTATCGAGAAGCTTGGCTGGGTAGAGACGGCAAGCTTGATGGGACCCTCCATTATGTATGTTAAGCAGGTAGAGGAGCTCTGGCTGAAAATTACGCGCGATATGATGGAGGCTCAGACAGAGGAGGGGCTCATTCCTGATATTGCTCCTGGATATTCGAGGTTTGAGGAAGGGTTTCGTGATTCTATCGCATGGGGAAGCGCGCTCATCTTCGTACCGGAGCTGCTATTGGAGACTTATGGAAACAGGACAGCTTTAGTTGAGGCGTACCCGGCTATGAAGGCCTATATGGCTTATTTGCATACCAAAGAAATTCATGGTGGATTCATTGGACATGGGTTAGGAGATTGGGGTATTGCGCCGCAGACTGGTGGCGATTATGTTGAAAATGTAGAAACCGCCTTCTATTACGAAGCTTTCCGTTTGATGGCAAAGTATGCTCTAATGCTGGGATATAGCGAGGAACATGCGTATTATGAGGATGAGAAGAATCGAATTAAACAACTTTATAATGAACGGCTGCTTAGGCAAGTGCCTGGAGAGACTCGGTACGCCTATTGCAAGCTGAGCGGTGAGCATGACCTTGAGAACCAGGTCATGCAGGCGATGCCGCTTTATTTTGGCATGGTGCCGGAGGAGCAGCTCTCAGATATTGAGCGCGCTTTGCTTCAGGCGGCAGCTAGTCATCAATTGCGTTCGGGAGAGATCGGCCTTCGTTTTCTATTTGGCGCATTAGCCAAAATAAATCGAAATGATATCGTTTTCGATATGATGATGCAGCCGGAACATCCGAGCTATATCCGATTTGTGGAGCAAGGCGAGACGGCGTTGCCGGAATTTTGGACAGATGATTCTAGGTCACGCAATCATGATATGATGGGCCATATCTTAGAGTGGCTATATAAGCATATGCTTGGTGTTTCATCCATAACGGACGCCTATAAAGAAATTGGGATTGCTCCAATTTGTACAGAAAAGGTGCGCTCTGTGCGAGGAAGCTATCATTCCGTAAGAGGCATAATTCAAGTTGATTTCTCACAGGGGCAAGATGGCGTGAGATTGCAGGTAAGCTTGCCACCGAATACATCAGGACAGGTTAAGATTCCGCTTGCTGTTGCTAATGCCAAGGTATTCGAGGCTGGGCAGGAAACGGAGTTTGAGAATGTATGGGAGAATGGCCAGCCTTATGGGGTCATTAAAATCAGCTCTGGTAATTATACTTTCTATACCTCAGAATAGTATGAAGGATGATTCCATGATAATGTTTTTCCCTTAAAGTCAAAAACCTACAGGTTCAGGACAGGACTCTCCACTCCTATCTATACTTTTGCACTCTTTTTGAGTGTAGGCCACCTTTCCAGGTGGCTTTTTTTATTGCTCATGAATTGTCTTGTCTGCTAAAGGCTATGGTATAGGGAGCCATTTAATTAAACTTTAATAAGAACGAGTAAGAGAAGGTAGTACGATACTGAAGCATGGTACTAGAAAATGACGGTACTATTCCTAATTTATAGCTGTGATATACTTTGAAAGGAGGAAAACCTTGGGGCAATCATTCGATTAAATTCAATAATTTAAATAGCATAAATTCAATATAAAATGAGGTGATTCTGATAAAGAAACTAATTTTATTTGTAATAATAATTGTAGTGAGCATTATACTTATTGAAAGTATGAGGGTAATTTTAAATCCATTAACTCGATCAGAAGACACAATAAGAGAAAAAATGTTGACTCAAATTCCATTGGGAACCCATATGTACGAAGCTATCCATTTTGCAAAGAAAAAGAAAGGGTGGTCAGATATCAAAATAGATGATGCACATGGTTATCCAAGTAACGTGGATTTTGGGACATTTGTAGGTGAAAAACACTTTTCGGTACATGCAGGAGATTATCGTAGTATTTTGAATTTATATTTTTTTGTAGCAGATGTAAGAATATATTTTGGTTTTAACGAAAACTCCGAATTAATTGATATTCGTGTTAGAAAAGAGATAGATTCGCTTTAAATGAGACGAGAAACCAACCACAGTGCGACAATTCAAATATGGATACATGTGAGTGTAGAAAACCATAGTGTCTGATGACAAGAATATGAGCTGATTAATTGCCGCATAAATCGTGTTGTTATATCGGTAAATATTCTTGGTCATATGGCAAATCGAAATCTTTGGAAAAATCCATAAATTACGTACTTCGAACTAAGTACAGGTAGGTGCTTTATAGAAGCTCAAGCAAAGCGATAACGTCCTATCAATATGATCCAGGTAGGACAAAACCTTTCTTGACTAAACGTATCGAAGATGAAACGAAACCAGCTGATATTGATTACGAAGAGTTGTAAATTTTTCGTCATCATTACATCTCTCATAAGAAAAGTTGCTAAGCTTAAATTGTCGGGGTTTTCGGAATAAAGAGTAAGTAATAATTAACATGAGAGGTTGAATGTATGACAAGGATATTTAAATTTAGTTTCTATTTTATGCTGTCGGCGGTCATTGTTGTGGTAATTATAGTAGGGATATCCAGATTGATAACTAGTAATTATAGTGAAGAAGAAATGGTATATATGAAAAAGGCAGAAGAATTGATGGAGAATGCACTTCACGAAGAAATAACAGTTACTGATATGTACAATGTGAAAATATATGGAGGACCCGTTGTAGTGGAGGGATATATAGACAGATTTAAAGAAATTTTTTTTTCAATTTCAACTGATAAGGATTTAACTGGTTTTCAAAATATCTCAACACTTTACTATGCCATATTAAATGAAGATGCTGAAAAGATCCTTTCGCCCATTATACAGCAATTTTTTGGACAAAACGCTAGTTCTAATCCGACAGTAAATGTAGGTAATGTTTCAATGAAAGACCAGTATCTGAGTTACAACGAACTACTCTCTAGCAATCAGGCACAGTTATCTTATTCAATTAGAGTCACTGCTCAAAGTCAGGTGGAGGAGAACGACATTACAAATGAAGCTAATAGGCTCTTTGAATTACTGAATGAATTAAAATCAAAACATTATGTAATGCGAAGCGTCCGGATTCAAAACCTTAATATAGATATAACTTTTGATGTAGATGAATATTTTGAAAATATTTCTCTATCTGAGGGAGAATTTAATATTGATACAGTAGAAGCAGAGTTTGAGCGAAGACTAAAAAATAATAGAGAGAAGGACGTTCAATGAGCGTAAAAGACTTCACCTCTGGGTACTTGAGCAGCATGATCTATAGAACAGAAGTAGGGATACCCTTGAAAATGGATACGGAAGTTGATGATCCCCTTCGGACTAACTGGAAATGGAAAATTGTTGGGCTTTTAGACGATAACACTAACAGTGTTTTTTTTGGGGCCGCTTTTCAAGAAGTGGATCCTTCGGGGGAAGCAACGGACAATATTGTTATTTCCATTCGTGGCATAGATAATCCCTATCAAGTTGATATTGGAAATATGAAAACGTGGAATAATATTATTCCATTTATAAATGAGGTCATTAAAAGTAATTTTTTAGGCGTAGCATTTGGGAAAGGCGACGTTCAATTACAACTGGCGGTTCCTTAGGGTCTGTCAAACATTTTGTGTAAACTCTCTAAATGCCTTCTCCTCGAGGGGGGATCTATCGTAATTACTGCCAATACGATCCGGAAAGAAAACGGAAAGTTGCAGCAACATTTGACCCCAATTTTGTACACGACCCGTTCATTTACGTGTGACATCCATTGTTACTAGATAAGCATTTTTAGTAAGGATTCGTCCGTTGGAAAGATACTTTTACCTTTCGTTGCCTTACGTAATTGACGATGGTAACTTTCAATAATGTTAGTGGTATAGATAATTTTACGGATCTCTGCAGGGTATTTGAAGAAGTATAATGCTACATAGAAACTAGACAGCGAAAAAGGAGTATCTTAGTTGTATGAAACCTACACGAAGGAATTTCACTCCCGAAGAAAAAGCGCGTCTAGTGCTGGAAATATTGAAAGAAGAAAAGTCGGTCTCCCAGTTGGCTGCTGAGCATGGTATTCATGCGAATGTCCTCACCAGGTGGAAAAGTGAAGCGGTTCAAAACCTCTCGCAATTGTTCGTGGATGATCGAAAAGGCATCACGAAAATGAAACAGGAATACGAACAGCAGATCGACGAACTCTACGCTGAGGTGGGGAAACTCACCACGCAATTGTCGTGGATCAAAAAAAAATCTGGCCTCTAATTGGTCGCGTGAAGAACGACTTGCACTTCTGGAATGGCAGGATCGCGAGCTGGCGATTGCCCTGCATGCCGATCTCCTCAGCCTGAATCGAAGCTCCCTTTACTACCAACCGGTCCCTCCCTCCCCGGAGGAGATACGCCTCAAGCGCCGGATCGATGAACTGTATACCGAGCACCCGTTTCTGGGGTACAAAAAGATTGCTGCGATTATGAATCGGGAAGGCGATCAGATTCACAAAAACACCGTTCGGCGCTATATGCGAGAGATGGGGATCATGGCCATCTATCCCGGCCCGAATCTGAGTAAGCGAGACCTGCAGCACCGGATCTATCCCTATTTGCTGCGCAAGCTTAACATTACGGAGCCGAATCAGGTGTGGTCGGTTGACATTACCTACATCCGAATGAAGCACGGGTGGATGTATCTGTTTGCCGTCATCGACTGGTATTCTCGATTCATCATCGATTGGCAGGTGGATCAAACGCTGGAGATTGGCTTTGTGCTGGAGACGATGAAACGAGCACTGTCGCTTCAAAGGCCTCACGTCGTCAACAGCGTTTACCAGCCCTAAGTACATTGAGCTGCTCAAGGAACACGAGGTGCTGGTCAGCATGGACGGCAAGGGCCGCGCGACGGATAACATTGCTATTGAGCGCTTCTGGCGTAGTCTGAAGTACAATGAAATCTATCTTCAGGATTACCAGAGCCCCAGAGAAACCAGGCAAGGGATCGAACGCTACATTCACTTGCACAATCGGTATCTGCCGCATCAATCGCTTCATAACCATACACCTGAGGCGGTATACACCCGGGCTGTTCTACTTCCATCCACAAGTGAATAACCAGGGGCTCCCGCGCCTTCGCTTGGGCTTTGTCCTCCACCAGTGGACATCGCTATGCGGGATGCCCTAGTCCCAAAACTTCCAATTCTATTGCTTTCCCAAGTGGAGGCAACAGAACGATAGAACAAACCTTGTGCATCTTTTCACACCTTAAGATTTTAAAATAACTGTCTTGACATCTTGTAGCACCATAATTTGAGATTGGATGTAAACGAGAAACACTTGTCTCTTTAATTGGGTAAAGATACGAGACTGAAATTCGATCTAACTGCATTGTAATTAAAACGGAAACACTATGGTTTTGGATTAATGAGGAAGAAATAGTATATCAAATACGCGCATTTAACGGTTTTTATGGAAAGTTTGACGGAAAAATAGGCATTGGAGAGACACTCAAGGATGTTGAAAGTCATTTTGGTAAATGTATTCACGAAGACTATGTCTATCTGATCACCTGCATACCCGGGATTTGTTTCGAATTAAAAGACGTAAACGATTTAGATGATGAGTGCACCAATCGAATCAATCTATGTGATTGCTGCAAACTTAAGGCGAACTATCGGATAACGATATTTGAACAAACAAGGAGTACTTTGCTGAGGCAGTTGCTCCTTTTAAAAAATTCATTGTGAGGTACTAAAAGTGGATGAGGTAAAAGAAAGAAAGTGGAGACTTGAACAGTTGCTTAACAAACAGAAGAAGAAAGAAGTTGTTGGATTTGGAGTATTGTTTGACGAATGTATCGAGGGACTAGGGACTGGAACGGTTATATTATCAGAAGATAAAAGTAAAGAGATGTATCAATTCATTGAGAAAACTTATCCATTCACTTCTTGGGCTCGAATAGATTGGGAAAAAATTGAAGCCAAAATTAAAATAGAAAATATAATTGAGATTATACCACAGATTAACCAAGTACTCGGAGAGGGTGATGAAGAAGTATTCGTTCTCTGGAGTACTGGAAGTCAACCTGTTTTGAAGTCCCATCTTCGCATAGTATTAGACGCTATTGATGAGGTATTGGCGGTTGGTGCAGACACGTTCGTTTTTTCTCCTTTCAGGTTTGTCATAGAATTTCATCATGAAGGAGAAGTGATACTCGGTTTTGAGAACCAGACACTATCCTAAGCTAAAGGGCAGTATACTGCGATGATCCCTCGAATAAACAGTTAAAGAAAATTAGTATGTTGTTAGCAAGGGGACAATTCCATGGGTGTTAATCCAAAGGGCAAACGAAAGTTGGAGTTTAGCGGCAGGATTTATTATTGGAATGTCGAACAAGATGCTGAAGATTATGGACGAATCAATCTTAGTATCGTTTCAGAAGATAAGAAGCTTATTGTATCTTATCATGTAGGACAATCTAACAATGATACGCGACCATTTATAGTGGTAAAGGGTATCGAGTTTGGAGGGTTGGAAAATCATTCTCGCAAAGGTTGGGTAAGAATACAAACTCCAATTTGGAATGATAACATCGTTACACCAAGTTTAGTGAGGACAATTATCGAATGGTGCTTGTTTCGGAAAGATCAACTCACTTTTGTTGATTGGGAAGGTAATCTAATTTAGATTCAAATAATAGCCGAGTCGGCTGTCTTGAGGTGAACATATTGTTTTGGGGATTATAGCATGGGGGAAAGCTTTGATACTATATGTGTCTGGTTTCATCGTGAATTAAGTTTGTCTTTTCATTCAAGATGGTGGTTAAGCTCTTTTAGTATGGTTTCTATATTTATTTAGCGCCTTGGAAATAGTTTTCAGTTCCGATCACCAAACCATTCTGGTACTCCCCGGCGTCATATTCTCGTTATTGTTTTTTTGCGATCACGGAAAAAAAGGCGTCGGTACTGAACTATCGGGAAACTAGAGCTGAAAAAAGATATGGAGAGTACATATTAAAATCAGAGAAACAGGAATAATTCTGTTTTGTGAGGATTACGATTCGGTACTAAAATTTTACTCTGAAAAAATTGGCCTGAACATACGTCAGTTTGGCGAAGGTTTATCCATTTTAGATTTTGGTGGTAGTTATCTCATGATAGAAAGTAAGGGCATTGCTTCGAATAGAGAAAAAACTAGAGCAGAAAACCCCATAGTCATTCGATTCAATGTGAATAATTTTGATTCTGCTGTCTCTGAGTTGAAGGCACGAGGGGTAAAGGTCGATGTGAAAAAGTTTGACTGGGGTATTATTGGGATTGTAATTGATCCTGAAGGTAATCGAATTGAAATAAAGGATTGAGCATAGCTCCTACGGATATGACCTTAACCTAACGGGCAGGTTAATGGAAATGATTTGTAGAAAAAACCTATAAATGAAAGCGACAAAAGTAGTGTAGGTCGGGTGGATTCTAGATCTCGCATGATTTTCAATCTGGACAATTCTACCGTCAGTTGAATAAAGCGGATGTGACAATTCAACCAACGCTTGATAGAATCACGTTTGCGGAAATGCTATGCTGTTTTCGACGGTGCGCACTGTACATTTTGTTTTTTTCGGAGGTAATAGGATGCTCGACTTACGTAAAATTGGAGCTTATATTTCGAAGCTTCGCAAAGACCAGGATCTGACCCAATTGGAACTTGCAGATCAACTGAATGTAAGTCATCAAGCGGTATCGAAATGGGAACGGGGCGACTCGCTACCGGATATCGGAACGCTTCCGCAGCTTGCGAGGTTATTCGTCAAAACGGTAGACGACATTATTAATGCAGGAGAAAACGCAGAAAATCGGGAGCACCAGCACCTAGGAATGATCGTTGAGGAGATCGCAGAGAACAGGCCAGAACAAGTTGCAGAGATGGTTAATACCGGAGAGGTGGAGGTGGAAGAGCTTGTAGAAGTAGCGCCGTTTGTAAAGGCAAGCGTTCTGCATAAGGTTACTGAACGATTAGACATCAACGTCTTTAAGTTAGACATGATCATGAGGCTGGCTCCGTTCCTTGGAACAGATACATTGGATGAACTGGTTCGTCAGGCAGAAGAGGGCGAGATTGTGTGGAATGTCATTACCGGACTCGCTCCGTTCGTCAGCAGTGACACATTAAACCGACTGGTAGATAAATCGATTGACGGTTCCTTAGAAGTGCACAATCTTGTTGGAATTGCGCCGTTTCTTAGAAGAGAACATATAGATCGATTGGTACAACAAGCAGAAGAGGGCAGCTTGAGCTGGCATTCCGTTCAAGGGCTGGCACCCTTTATTAGCAGAGAGACATTAAGTCGTTTGGTAGACCGGGTTGTAGACGACACCATCGATGCGAACCGGATCGTAAGCCTCGCACCTTTCCTGGGTAGGGAACAGGTGGATCGGTTGGTACAACAAGCAGAAGAGGGCAGCTTGAGCTGGCATTCCGTTCAGGGGCTGGCACCCTTTATTAGCAGAGAGACATTAAGTCGTTTGGTAGACCGGGTTGTAGACGGCACCATCGATGCGAACCGGATCATAAGCCTCGCACCTTTTCTGGACAGGGAAAATCTTGAGAAGTTGATTGGTGGAGTCGAAGCAGAATATCTTAGCCCGGATCTGCTAGTAAGTCTTGCTCCTTTCGTCGATCAAGGGACATTGAGCAGAATGGGGACAAACATATTAAATAAAGTAAAGTAGACATGTTGTGGGTGAACCAAAGGATAAACGCCAGATTATTGATTTCTGAAATGGCTGAAAAATATGGTGTTCATGCTCACGGTTAGGAGGAATCATTTTTACGATCAGAACGTAGAGAGGAGCAGCGATAGGCTGCTCCTTTTCCTCGCGCACAAAATATAGGTTTTCGTACATATGTACTGTTAGGCGTTGAACTAACGGGACAAAATAGCTTTAATAATCACCACGATGCTGCTGCCAGTATTGAACGGCAGCATTGTTGGGCTAATGGGCAGGGTAACGTTAATAAGCAGATGTTTTAGAAGGAAATCCGTTGGCAGCTTAAGAATATGTCATACAGAGAGAGGTGAGATTTTTGTATTATTATATAAGCATCCATTCTGATGACTACTCAAAGAAACTAATGTCGAGGAAGTTGGAACATTACTTAATTAATAATCTAGGTTTTGATAAAATTAGTCATCTAACATTTCACAAAGAACTCTATGGAGAGCCAATCAAGGTAAGAGGTATTCCTGCTGATCTAGATGGAAGCTACGCAATTGAGACATTAGAGGGTATAGAGGAAGTAAACTTATTTGAAATAGATTTGCCGAGATCAATTAGTGATATATTAGAACTCGCCATAACATGAATTGCTATTGCAATTTCTAAAGAGTTCTCATGGATTATAGATGAGGACCATGGATTAAGCTAACGCGTCAATATAGATCCGAAATGCCTCTAAGCTATGATCAATACACAGAAGTAGGAAAAAGCTGTGGAACGCGCTTCTACTAATGGTTCCTAATGATTGTAAAAACAATTTCAAACAGAATGTAGGAATTAGATACTTTGTGCATCCAACATTAGGATTATATTGGTATAATTTGAAAGTATTATAACATGGGGGGTTACTAGGATTATGCGAAAGGTAATTAGTTTGATTTTGACGATCGGTCTCTTGGCAGTATTTATTTTGCCATCGATTTCGACGGCGCACTCGGGGCGTACAGATAGTAGTGGAGGACATAATTGTTCAGAAAAATCCATTGCTAAAGGACTTTGTACTGGGTATCACTATCACAATGGAGGAAGTTCTGGTTCCAGTAGTTCAGGATCTTCCAGCATAACCAAAGAGAAGATTATTAATAACGAATTTCCACCAGAAGCACATTGTACATTTGTAAAAGATGTGTATACAGACGCTGATACTTACTACAAATATTATAATCGTTTGTGGGATTGCAATCTGTATTCAGATGAGGGAACTATTTATACAAATATGGACAACGGATTAATTGTAAACAACAAAAGACAATTGTTGTCTTATACAAACAGTTTCATTGCAGTTAAAAACCAGAGCTATCTCTACGCTAGAGATTACGCAAAAGCATTTGGTCTAAATATTGAGGTGGATAAGAAAAATAACCTTACCCTTTCAAAAGAAGGAATCTCCATTAAAATTGATAAAGAAACAAATAAGATTTTTCTCAATGGTGAGTATACTAACCAGAAGGTAGTCAGGCTTTCAGGACTATCTTTCATTCCCTTCCGCTACGCAGTCAAATGGGTTGGAGGGAAAATAACATCGATCAATTATGATTTATCTGTGGAGTATGAATCAAAAAATTAGCAGTATATCCTAAATTAAACAAAAGAGAGGGGGAGCCAGTTAAACTGGTACCCATACACTGGACACTTTGAAAAAAGGGTTTAGCGTATGGGTACCTTTTTGTATACTAGAGAGAATAGTGAGGGCGAGCGTATGAGTAGAAAATACTTTAATCAACAGGAACAGAAACAGTTAGCGGACAATCCGCATGTCTTACGCGTCAGCGAAAAATCAATTACTTATGCAGATGAGTTCAAACGTCTGTTCATTGACCAGTACGTGCTAGGACGAACACCTAGGGAGATTTTTGAAACCAGTGGATTTCAAGTGGAGGTCCTCGGACTAAAGCGAATTGAACAATGTGCGGATCGTTGAAGAAAGGTTATGAAAAAGATGGAATCGTTGGACTTGCGGACCCGCGTAAAGAATCCGTTTTGCGTCCTTCAAAACGCACTTTATCTCCCGAGGAACGCACCGTTCCCGAGAAAAGTCATTGAAAGGGAGGTCAAACTCGGATGCTTGGGTGATAGGTGATAATGTGACCATTCAATTCGAATTCAAAGTTACTGGCTCCATAGACGAGGCACAGTTTGCATCTCATCGAAGGAAATTGTTTGAAGGTCATCGCGAAGTTGAAGTTTCGTGGAAAGAGATTGGTAAGTTTTTGCGAGAGTCTCAGACGGATTCAACTATGAGCTATCTTCTCGAACAATTTGCTGGCGTCATAATGGATCTTGAATCCCCGAAGCCTTCCTCTGGAATGCCAAAGCAGATCTTTAGCCGGCGTAAAGCAAGTTCCGAAGAGCCGTATTTCGTTTTAACGGGAAATGCGAGAATCCCTTATAAGATTGAATTTTTCCCTCCAGGAGAAGCATCTATAACTCTAACTAATGGGATAACTGGCCCGCAGCCAGCACGGAAATGGATTAATGATTACATACTACAAAGCAATAATCCCAGCATATATTTAGCAGAAAACAACTCTATTATTGATCGTTGTATAAATCCTGATAAACAGAAGCAAGAATGGAACCGATGGTACTTAGGAACTCAATAATGAATGATGTGTTTCAATTGATACGATAGTCGAGGTTTCAGATGATGAACGTAGAAGCAAGAAGCAAGGTATAGAGAAATGCGAAAAGAGGGAAGGTCTTGTGGTCCGCCAATCACCATAAAGGATATATCGTGGGAGACTATTGCAACAGAGGGGCACAAGTGGGCTGTACATCTATCCTGATTTTGAATTAGTTCTATACTCTAATGGAGTCTAGGGGTCTGTATTAGGCACTGAAAAGCATTGGTAAGCTTTGGTTTCTCGATGTATTCGTCTCCTCTTATAATTCCTTCTGATGCGTTCTCCATATCTGGAATTTCTTTTGTTTGATGAGTTGTGGGGAAGCATTCTCACACTTCCCCGCTATCCAATAGAAGATGCGACCTAGATCTTCAGTATTGGCAATTTTTCATATTCCTAAAATAGATAAGTTAAATTCAATAGGCTATTAAATATGAAAGGTTCTATCTAAATAATGTGGAAGATCGTGTAAAAATTTAAAGGTATATTGCCGATATGTAAGCATATTGGTGCAACTACTAATTGAATAATCGGGGATCTGCTACGTCATATGGAACTGCAGACGGTCTTGTGGGAAGAGAGGTGGCCGCACCCTTATTTTGTTGGTAACTCTCTTCTTAGAGGATAGTCATCATGTTCCAGATTGATAGAAATTTGAAATGATAGATTCCGAATTGAAGGGGAATAAAGAATGGACAAGCAGTTTATTGTATCCCAGATAAATGAAGAGAACCCTGATAAGTTAAAGATTCTGCTCGATCAAGGTTGGAATATGAATGAGAAGTTCCCCGACCAGTATGGGGGGGGACAGCACACCACTTCAGATGGCATTCGAGAGAAATCTTTTTAAGACGGTGTTTTTTTAAATTGACAACGGTGCTGAATTAAATGATCCTGAGTACCCATCCATTTGCCTCGCAATACGTTCAGGGAGAAAACCTCTCATTGAGCGAGTTTTAGCTGGAGGTGCGGACATCCATGCCATTGATAAGCGGGGAACAAACGCACTAGATGTAGCCCTGTATTCGGAAGATAAGGATATCGCGATTCGCTGTTTGCAAGACAACGGTTTTGATTTTCCTCGTTTCGGCGGCAGAGCATTAAGATCAGCGGCGTTCGTAGGAGATCTAGACATTGTGTCTTTTCTCGTACAGCTAGGAGCGAATATGAATTATCATGAATATGATCAAGTCCATACAGCCGGAGGAACACCTCTTCATCTCGCAGTCTTTGCGAAAAAGTTTGAAGTTGCTCGTTATCTGTTAGATGAAGGCGCGGATGTCACAATATCCGATGACTTGGGGTATCGTCCTTATCACTATGCAGTTGAACACGGACAGTCTGATTTAATAGAGAACATCAAAATAAGAGAGCCAGAGGAGTGGCATGACCAAACTTGGCAGATTGCTCGATTGAAGGAGAACCTGGTACCTGATGAGGTTATCGCTGATTTAATCCAATTAGATGGCGGAACAGTCTATCTAAGCGAGAGCTCCAGTGATTTCGTACGCTTTCCAACGCTTGCTGAGGTTCGGATAGCGCAATGGGAGGGCATATTATTTGTCGACTTATTAGCACAGGTTGAGAGTTTCGACAATACTGGCATGGTTGCTTGGCTACCAACAGAGCAGCGTTTTTGTACGATGGATTTAGAGCATCAATACTTTGCAGTAATGACGGATTTCACGTGGGAACAATTCATGGCCAACCCATCTGCGTACGTAGATCGAATTATAGAATGGGAGTATTTCGACCAATCTGATGATGATGAGGAATGATGATATTTTTTTGAATTCATAGAGGAGTATTGTGAGATCTAATAAAATTGCTAGAGGAGTACAATGCTGCTCTCCATTACTCACTAACGAACTTGATAGAACAAATGCAGTCTGCCAGAACGTCTGGCGGACTGCATTTAACAATCCCAAGCCCGCTGATATCAGAGTGCCCATCTTACCACAAAGGATGGAAAAAGCAGGGCATATCTAGTATTATTAAAAGCAAAAAAGGGACTGATATTTATTATCTTGTTAAACTAAACATAATACAAATGAAGGCCTTTATTAAAGGGCTTTTTTTATTGTTTTGAATTTAGAAACTACGAAGTGTAAGGAGTCATAAATCCAATAGAATTACTCCTTATCATTCTCAGGATTTAAATAGGACAACCATGTGTAAACATCTAACTTTCGTTCAGTTGCTTCCCAATCTGGTCCGATTTCTTGAATTTCAAATTTAGGATATACAGTTTCATCTAAACCATCCAAATATACGTGTTCAAAGCGATAAAAAACATCCAAGATTCCCGCATAATGATAATGTTTTAAAAGGGTCATTAACTCTTTTGGAGTAACACCAGCATTATTAATCTTTTGCACAATATCTTTAATATCTCTGGAACCTCTTGTTTCAAGGAGTTTGGCAGTTTCTTCTTGGTCCTCATCATAAGCATTCAGACTCTTTTTGAGGTAGCTTACAAGCCTAAACTCTACTAGTGCAGGATTATTATCTTCTATCTCAGCATTGACCATTCCTAAGAAATCAGTTTCATTTGGATCAATTTCTTTGATTTTTGAAATGAGATTATCAGCCTTTTCTTTGTTCTCTTTATCGAGGTTATCATACCAATTTTGTAAACTCATTCTATCCACCCTTTACAATATTTCTATTAAGACTACCTCAAAAATGATAGGCCATTGAAATATTATTTATGTTGATGCAAGGCAAGAACTTGAATAATATCAATGACACCATATCATAACTATAATTACTCATATAAAACATATATCGGTATTCTAGTTAACTATGTAAAGATACAATGCTAGATCAAGTTAATAAGTAAAATTATTATGCTATTCAAAAATTCCACCTACAATACCGATATTAATAGGGTATGGAAAATTATTGTAATCAAAGGGGAGTCTTAAAATGTCAAAATGGGAAAAAAAGAGCTTATACATCATTCTGTGCTTAGTCACGATGGTTGTATTTACAGGTTGTGGAAAGGAGAAATCCGAAGAGGAAAAATTAAAGGAACAGGTAGAGCAAGCATTCAAAGATGCGGGGATACAGCTGGATTCTTCGTCTCAGTCAGATGAAAAGCCTACGGTAGAATCGAAATTAAAGGAAATTAATAATTTCGTCATTGGGGATATTTGGAACGATGGGCTTGTTAATATCGGCCACTATGCCCACAGTGGAACCGACGCAACCGGACAAACCATGGATATTGACTTCATGAGCCAGCAACTTGGCAAGGCGATGGATAAGAAAGTAGAATACGATAAGTATATCCAGGGTATAGATTCAAAGTATGATGATGTGAAACAAATATGGATAAAGGTTTCAGGCGAGATCGATGTCTTGTTTAAAAAACTTCAAGATGATCCTCCGACAGCTAATGATGAAGATTACGAGTTTGATACCGGATTGTTTGGGCAATACAGTGATGCTTTTTCGGAGGCTGTAGACTTACTGAATCAAAAATAATAAGCATCGCTATTTAATTGTAGAATAGTAGAGTAAATTAATAAAACGTTTTCTAGACAAATGATAGAGAGTCCGGAAAAACCAACCCAGTTCTGCAAAGTTTCTAGGTTTGAGAAAAGCAATCTGACTTAGATAAACGAAAACAGCCGACTAGAACGATCGGCTGCTTTTTCTGTTATACAAATGTTAAGTACATATGTACGAAATACTTTTTAATCTCTGGTCTGAAATACAGGAACTTCATATTATGCTAACGTAAGTTGGTTGAGACTGTTACACACCGATGACCTTCAAGCCCAGTTCGGTTTCACAGTAGTGAGTTGTTATTTCTAAGTGCCGTCTAAAACATATCTGATGCTCTGTAATCGTCTGTGTAAGTCAATATATAAAGTATAGACCGCACTATACGTAACCCTTATAATGGAAGAGCTTTGTCCTCTTGAAGAATGCAGAATAAGGAGAATAGAATTTATTATGGAACGTCATCGTAAGCATAAACGAAGTCAAAATCAAGGGTTCGGTCTCGTTGTTTTTTTTATTGTATTCTTGTGGTTCTACTTACCAAGCGTCATTAATTGGATATCTCCTAGCTTAGAGAAAAGCGGGCAAACGGGGGATACATTCGGATCGGTAAACGCTTTGTTTTCGGGACTGGCCCTCGCTGGTATCGTCTATACGATTTGGTACCAGAAAAAAATTAGTAATCAGCAAAATTTCGAGAACAAGTTTTTTCAGTTGATCACATTGCACCATACTATCGTCTCGGGATCAGGTGAGCATGTAATCAACCTTTTCCAGCATATCAGCCGGCAAATCAAGGAAGGATATGAGGAGGAGCGTCGTGCGTTCGATGGACATTTTACTATTGAAGATTTAGTAAGGTTATATTTCAGGGTTATCAATATAATGATAAATGATTTCATGAATCGTGCTAGATTGCAAAAAAAGTCTCCTTCCCTTATTTTAGTACTTCCCGTAGATGTGGGTACTGCTCCTTTAGAATATTCGGTTCAACTACTTCGTCTGCCGAATCCATATTATGAAGCAAGAAATATGTGTTGATGTAATACTTAAACTTTTCCCCCTTTTCTGTCAATCCGTTATATGCAAGAAGAACGATTTCGTAGGACGACAATTGCGCCCGGAGAATTTGGATGTACGAATATTTATCTCCCTCGTCGATCTCTTCAGATTCATCAACGATCTTCACAATGTGATATAAATTCCGGAAATAATGAGCCATCACTGCATGATGCACTTTGTAATTTCGTGCAAATACCCTCCTAGAAAGCTTTATCCGTGTTACATTACCTTATACGGCGTTCATTCAATCGAGGAAGTTTCAGCACGTATTCTCCTCGGCTTGCGACAAAGTGTCTATTTAAAGCCGGGATTCGACCCACTAGAAATTGATAAAAATATGGATGTCCACAATTTGGTGCTATGTTTCGACGATCTGGAACGGGCAAATATGGATTATGGAGCTATCTTGGGTTATGTGAATCTGTACGTTGAGCATAAGCAGATTAAGACATTGTTTCTATGCAACGAGGAGCCAATCCTTAAAGATTCAGAGCGAAAAAAAAGCTATATAAGCAGTAAGGAAAAGGTCATTGGTAAGACGATTGAGTTTGAGCAGCAGCCGGAACAGGCGATCCAAGAAATGATTAAAAGTATTGGCAATGAGGAGTACCGAACGTTCTTAAGCAATCTTATCGATCAAATGATTGAGCTATTTATAATCGAAGAGAAGGGGAAGTCTGAAACGATTAATCTTCGCACCCTGAAGCATGCCATTTACGAATTTGAACGTTTGTACAAACATGGCGCGAAGATGTCCGAAGTTCTCAGTCAGCAAGGACTTTTGGAACGGATGCTGCTGGTCGTCGTACTGCTGACGAAGGAGATAAAGTCAAATGCGACAATTGCTTCAATAATTATGGAAAACGAGTCGATGACGATTGACCGTTTAAATGCGTCGATGAGGCCGATAGCGGAAGGGAAGCGGAATCTTGTTGGTGAGTTGGTCAAATACACTGCACATTCCTTGTTTCAAGGGGAGTTTCCGTACTTCAGATCAATCGGCATCTTTTTATTGACGGGTAACTTTAATGATGCAGAATTCTTAGACGATTTGAAATTTTTTCGTCGAGAGCATGAGACGAATTTAAGCAATGAACAACCTGCCCCCGAAAAGCTGCTCATGGATCAATATTGGAAGCTTTCAGACCAAGAGTTTAACGCTTCAATATTTATCGTACTACAAAACGTTGAAGCTGGGCGCTATAAACTAATGGAATATTTACATATTTACGATTA
The DNA here is from genome assembly GCF_006542765.1 of Paenibacillus luteus. Lineage (GTDB taxonomy): Bacteria > Bacillota > Bacilli > Paenibacillales > Paenibacillaceae > Pristimantibacillus > Pristimantibacillus luteus. The sequence continues at coordinate 1,670 of NZ_SKCD01000052.1, read as the reverse complement.
TATTATCCATTTTAAAAAGAACGGGCTGCTTAATGAGAAATACGAGGAGGGCCTTCTGGCTAAGTTCAAGAAGGGTATAGATATTGCAATTAAATTAGTCGAAACCACAGGAGACAACAATCCATTGGACTTGATAAACAGTCGCTTCAGGTCGAGCGAATTATTCTCATACATCAAAGAACAATGGGAAAACAAGCAAAATCAAGAATACGAGCAATTGGCCAGCGAGATGTCTGCTCTGCTCAAAATAAACCCTAAACAGTTTGTGATGAAGCTCTACGAGTACCGGAGTAAACTGGATTTTCCACTTTTTCAATATATCGAGGCGGATGCATTCGTAGATGACTTATTTGCCTTGGATAATGGGATGTTAATGGAGGTTCGTAACGCCATTATCAACCGGTACGAAGCATCCAATATCGGTGACTATCTTCAAGGGGACCGGGTACCGCTAAATAACATTCTAAAAAATATCGAGTTCATGAACGAGAATACCCCCGCATCATCGTTATCCGGATATCTTCGAAAAGAGTTATATAAAGACTTGCTTAAGATTGTGGAAAAATTAACTCCTAAGCAACTTTGAAGTCTTCTGACATGTGGAGGAAAACTATGAGAAAATCAGGAGTGATGAAAAATGGGACTAAATAGATTACGTGAAACGAATCCGGATATGTTTAAGTCAGTCACCAAAGAACCTCTAACTTTGCAAGAGACTTTCGCATTTGAATATAAGTACAGCACAGGAGCAAAAAGTGAGAGAACTACCGTTTCAAGAATTTTTCCTCAATGACATTTGTAAAGATAGCGTAGGCCAGACAGGGCCAGATACTATTGATCTACATTTATTGGTAGGTACATGCCGTTCAACCCGAGCTATAGATTGGATAGAGTATATGGGTTCTCTTCACAAAATGACGAATTTTAAACATCGCCCGGAAACTTATCAAGACATATTAATTTCTCCACCGGATAATGATCTTCCTTCTGTTATCTACTTTAATGGACACTACTATATTGACGGTGGGGGGAACCATCGATTGACAATAGGGAAGTGTATGGGAATAACACGAGCGAAAGTCTACATAGAAAGTTATAAAGCTAAGCCATGACGTATTCAACAAGTAGTACTAACTCTTCCTCTTGATTTAGCTTCAAAAAAATAAATTATATAACGATGGTTCAGGAATTGTTATCGAATTTGAACTTTTAATCCATAAGCAACGAAGCGACTTAACATTATCTTGCGAAGCAATAATAGGCTCTTCCGATATGTTTTAAATTTTAAAATTCACATGTGTTAAAACGTTTCTTATTGAGCTCCCTCGGTACGATGCAGTTTTCTCACGAATACTCGCTTATTCGCAGGATTTCACCAGAAGATACATCGTAAGCCGGATAGAATGGGGCGAGAGCCGTCTAAATGGGCATCCGGCGAGCATACGGGAACAGAAGGGGCGAGTTTTCGCTCCTTTTTTATTGATCTGCTGCACGCTGCTCCACGCACCTCCGGAGGCTTTCACTCCCATTTCTCGACGGGTCTATGCCCTTTCATTCCTTCGTTACGCCTTTCCAGAGGGTGGAGGCCGGTAATCCTAACGGTACGGGTCTATGCCCTTTTGTTTAATGCAATCCGGTACTCCGTGCAATCTTGAAATCCTGCGAATAAG
>NZ_SKCD01000051.1 GCF_006542765.1 Paenibacillus luteus | reverse complement strand
CAATGTGTGGAGCTGACGAATACTAATCGGTCGAGGGCTTATCCTAAACAGTTTGAGAAGCAAACGGACGTCGTAAGCATAGACTTACGTTTGCCCCGGACCCATACATCCGGCAAACAACAGCATAAGGCTTCAGCAAGCCTAATCTTTCGTATCCAGTTTTCAGCGTGCAAACGCTTGGCTTGCCCGAAGGCGAAGCCAGCCCACATGAGGTGGGTTTTATTGTTTCCATGGAGGATTAGCTCAGCTGGGAGAGCATCTGCCTTACAAGCAGAGGGTCGGCGGTTCGATCCCGTCATCCTCCACCATTGCTATGAGTCATTAGCTCAGTTGGTAGAGCACCTGACTTTTAATCAGGGTGTCGTAGGTTCGAATCCTACATGACTCACCATTTTTTATCTTAGATGCGCGCGTATGGCGGAATTGGCAGACGCACTAGACTTAGGATCTAGCGGGCGACCGTGGGGGTTCAAGTCCCTCTACGCGCATCGAGTAACAAAAAAAGCTCTTTGGATCAGTTTTCTGATCTGAAGGGTTTTTTTGTTGTTCTTTTCGTTATCAAACAGCAAGCCTCATTCAACCTTGAATGTATGGTAAGCTAATATAGATCGTGAAATGCACTAAGGTTATGATTCCGAAGGGAAACATTCGGCAGAAAGGAAGCAGAAAGATGAATAAACCTGACGTTTTCCGCTTCATGCATAAATTGGTTTTCACATCTATTCGGAGTTACCGTTATGAATGCGGATCGGAAGATGTTCGAATGCAGAGAATTCTCCGCTTTTATGCCATAGCTTTAATTAACAGTGGCAAAGGGACGGTTACGATAAATGGAAAGTCTTCTCCCGCAATGAAAGGAGATTTGTTTTTTCTACAGCCTGATATGCTTATAGAAGCAAGCTTGGATTGTAACCATCCGCTACAATATTCACTCGTTTTATTTTCCGCAGTTCAGCTGCATAAAGAAAACAATGCTTGGTTGGTCAAACAACCAGAATTCCCGTTTAGGGGAAAGCTAACAGCATCCCAATCATCAGAAACAATGATGGAATGGATAAATCTTTTGCATTCTAAGGGAGATCTGCTTTCATCAGACAAACAAGCCAAAACGACGTTGCTCACTAGCCTCCTTCATGCAGTTGCGAGAGCGGAAAGTGCAACTGAAGAAGAGGAGAAGCAGAAGATACGGGGAATAGAGCATACTCTGGCATTCATGAATGAGAACTATAGCAAGGATATTAAAATCGAACAGCTGGCTCAGATGTCAGGCTTCAGCTTGAACCATTTTACACGAATCTTTAAACAACAGATGAAGATAACCCCATCGGAATATATATTCAAGCAGCGTATGGCCAGAGCCAAGCAACTGCTAATTTCTTCAAAGAAAGCGAAGGAAGTAGCGGAGCAAGTGGGCTATAAGGACGAGCACTACTTTAGCAGAGCTTTCAAAAAGGCAGAGGGTGTCCCACCCACATTATATATAAAAAATAAATGCCATCGCATTGCAGCCCTTTATTATGGCCTGGATGATCATTTACTTACGCTGGGGCTCAGACCCGTAGCATCTTTATCCTACGCGGAGCGAGTAACCTATTCTTATCCTTTACCTGCAGTAAGCGAGCAGAGCGAACAAGGCTTGAAGCTGGACAGCCGCAAATCGAATTATGACAAGCTGCTAAGATCGAAACCGGATTTGATCATGACAAGCGATCGCTTGGTTCAAGACGAAGCTCTGAATCAAATAGCACCAACCGCTGTTCTGGCACACTCCAATCAATATGGAAAAATGCTGGAGCATATGGGCAAAATACTTGGCAGGGAGCAGCAAGCAGCGTTATGGGTAGAGAAGTATGGCACACGAATGCATGAAATTAGAGAGCATTTGAAAGCGCGTTGGGGACGACAGACTGCTTATTTTATAAGAGTGAGCCCTAACTTTTATCGAGTATACGGAGCAAACAATCAAACGGGCAGCCTCTTATATGACGATATTGGCTTGAGTTTGCCGGTTGAATATCCTGATCGCGAGTGGGCAGTAGACATTCAATTGGAAGACTTGCTTAGCTTTCGTGCAGAACATCTATTTTTAATGGCTGATCCTACCTTGGAAGCAAAGCAGCGGCTTCAGCAGTTGCTTCAATCGGAACAATGGGCCAGCTTAGAAGCGGTTCAGCAGCGGAGGGTGTATGATGCGAGTGACTTATTCTTCAAAACATTAGGGCCAACAGGCAGAATGTGGGCAATGAATCGAATAGCGGCACAGCTTGGGATTTAATTAGAGTGAATAGATCCACCAATAAGAGGTGGATTAATCCATTGCTTAACAAGGGTGTCTTCTCTATCATTGATGATAATGATTATTATTATTAAACAGAGAAGGGGAACAAAAACAGATGCTTAAGAACAGAATTATGCCCTTGGTATGCCTCATTATCTTGCTGTTAACGATGTCAGCTTGTGGAGGAACGAGCGAAAAAAATAGCCAGCAAGACACAGTCCAACCATCTTCAGAAGTAACGGATGCACCAGAAACTGAGAATTTAACTAGAACAATCACTCACCTGAAGGGGGAGGCGATTGTACCTGTAAATATCGAGCGTATTGTTGTTCTCTCTGCTGCGTATATTGACCATCTCCTTACGATTGGCGAGAAACCCTATGGCGTCAACGTAGAAGTTCGTTATGGCGGTGACTATCTTCCTTACTTATCCAGCCAGCTAGATGGTGTGCAGCTCGTAGGCTCGGCGGATAGCCCTAATCTTGAAGCCATTGTCGCGCTTGAGCCGGATGTTATTCTAGTTGAAAGCCGGACAGCGGATGAGGTCTATGCACAGCTAGAGAAGATTGCCCCAACGATTGTCCTTGGCACGGAATGGCTTGAATATGAGGACGACACAACCTATTGGACCAAGGATTTGCTAAAGGTTGCTGAGCTTTACGACAAAGTTGATTTGGCCAAGGAGAAAATTGCTGAGCTGGAAGCTAAAACGGCAGAGGCAAGTGAGACGATAAAAAAACTAGACCAAAAAAAGCTTGCTTACGTACGGGTTAGGGAGAAGAACCTTCAAATTTATGCTGGAAAGGGCCATCCGACCAACACGCTGCTGTATCATGATCTCGGCTTCTTGCCTACAGGACTAACTCCCGAGGAGCAGCGAGCAGATCTATCGTTAGAGGTTGTTCCTGATTTGGATGCGGATTATATCGTCATGGAAGTAGATCCAAATGGGCGTGAGAATTTGAATAGCATGAACCAAAGTGCTTTGTGGGGGAAAGTACCTGCTGTTCAGAATGAAAAAGTATATGAGACAGACTCCTTCTGGCTGTTTAAAGGGTGGGGCGTCATCGGGCGTGGACAAATTGTAGATGACGTCTTGAAAATGATTGAATAAATGGCAGGCTTCCAAGGAATGAAGAGCGGCGATATGTGGGAACCTATACCGCTGCAGAAGGCTATCATTTTTATGAAAAACCATTTCCGAATAGCCTTAGATCATGCTGGGGATGAACGTTATCCGTTTACAGCGTCAGATTTGCTTGATCCTTCAGCTCGTTCAACGATATTCGACCTTCAGGCGGCTCAATTAGGTCATCCTGATCTACAAGTGGTTGGTACTTTATTTGCGAAGCGCTACTCGGTATTATTTACGGGATTGATTGCTTCCATGGATTTATTTGATTATCCGCTATCCTCATCCTTAGGCGATATTCGTTTGCGAATCATTGAGCGGGCAGCGATGGAATATCAGGTGATACCAGCATCTGCAGAACTGCTGCCTTATTCAGATGCGCAAGAACGAAAAGTGAAACGGACGGAATATAGCGATCAATTGCGGCGAAGCACGGAAGCATTGTTTCGATCCGTTTCAGCTCATACAGGTGTTCCTCCAAAAGTGATGTGGTCATTGATTACTCATCAGCTCCAGCAATACTATGCGCGTCTGCAAAATGCCCGTCATCTAGAAGTATCGGAGGAGCGTATCAGCCTTGCTTTAGCTGATCAGGGAATTCTAATGGCGGAGGGAAGCGATAACCCGTTGGCCGTTCATTTACGCAGCTTGTCGCATCCGCTGAATTCAGATATGAAGATATATGTGCGGCGTTACTGTTGTATGGCTTTTAGAATAAAACAGCATGGCTATTGCAGCACTTGCCCTAAGTTAAGCGAGCTAGAGAGACGGAAAATGCTGCTTGGGGAGAATTAAAGGTAAAATTGCGACTGCACGCATCAATATATTAATGGAAAAAAAGCCTTGTTATACAAGGCTTTTTCTGTTTTTCTGATATGGAATAAAGAGAAGAGTAGAACGGATTTTTTGTTCTACTTTTTGTCAAAGCGCTCAGCATCGCGTATAATGAACCCAACCAAGGGAGGCTGGTCAATGAATTTTTATGTCGCCTTTTTTACTAATATTAGTATTTTAATTACTTGTGCTTATTTATTTAATCTTATATATAAAAACCTGTTTAAGAATGCGACAAGTCTACAGAAAAGTATCATGCTTATTATTACGTTTATATTCTCGGGCTGGCTGGCGATGATGGTAGGCGTTCAGGTGCCGAATGGGCCCGTGTTTGACTTAAGGGTCATACCGATTATTTTTGCTACGTTAATGTTTCGTAGTCCTTTGCATGTCTTGCTCATAGGTTTGGGAATCTCGGCTTCTCGATTTATGGTGAATGGAATTACGCCGAATGCGCTGACCGGATCGATTAATATCGCTATTTTGGCGGTTGTATCTGCGGGGCTTGTCCTCCTGTATCAAAGACGACAAAATTGCAGCTACCTCATGAAAGCAACGGTATCCCTTTTGACGATCAATATCGTGCAAGTGACGGGGATTGCCTTATTTGGTGCGCTTAATCGGGAAGTGTACGTCAAGCAAATTATGCCTTATACACTGCCGCTTTCCTTGCTGCTTGGCGCGTTTTTCTTATTTATCATTTATGATTTTTACAAGGAGCAGATGCTCGCGATGGAGTTGAGCCAAAAAAATAAGATTTTGGAGAAACAGAAGCTGGAGCTGCTTGAAACGCATCAGGAGCTTGAAGATAAAGCAAACCAGATTTTAAAATCTTATAAATATAAATCGGATTTTATGTCCAACATGTCGCATGAGCTAAGAACCCCGCTGAACAGCATTATTCTGTTGTCCGAGCTGATCCGTGAGAACGAGACAGGCAAGGCAGATAATGAGAATTTTGAGTATGCGGATATTATCCATACTTCGAGTAATGAGCTGCTGCGAATTATTAATGATATATTGGATTTATCCAAGGCTGAAGCAGGTAAGATGGAGCTGGAGTGGGGCGAAATATCGATCGAGGATATTACTCAGGTTCTGTATCATCAGCTTGCTCCGTTCGCAGATAAGAAACAGCTGAATTTTGAGGTTTTGATCGATGAAGCAGTACCCGCGGTGCTGATGTCCGATGGGCTTCGGTTAAGCCAAATTTTGCGGAATTTGTTATCCAATGCAGTGAAGTTTACAAACTACGGCACAGTTACCTTGCATGTCTCGATGGACCCCGTTTTAGATCATATCTTATTTATCGTCAAAGACACGGGCATAGGCATTGACGAAGAAAATCAAAGGCTTGTGTTTGAGGCCTTCTTGCAAGAGGACAGCACGCTTAACCGGAAATATGAGGGGACGGGGCTGGGTCTCTCGATAAGCAGTCAGCTAGCCAAGCTGCTGGGAGGAACGTTGACGCTGAGCAGTAAGAAAGGCATAGGAAGTGAGTTTATGCTTTCACTGCCATTACATATGAATATTAACAATCACTAGTGAGTTAGTATGTAAAATGAATAAGGACGACCCTGTAGGCTTTAAAGCTGAATTGGGTTGTCTTTTTTATGCTGGTATAAGCTGTACCAGCAAGCTGGCGCCCAAGAAGGCGGCAGCTTGTTTGGTTTATCCACGGCGATGTTCTTAAAAAGCTGCAATCGGCGCTTTAAAAACAACATTTTAGAAAAGGGGAAAATCGACTATGATAAGGTAGCATACTATACTTATGGGCATGTCAGGGGGACGGACCAATGCTGAAATGGACAAACATTTGGCATAGCATCTTTTTTAAGTTTTCCCTCGCGTTTCTGATCGTAGGGATGATTCCGCTGCTGGCGCTTAGCAGCCTCTCGCTCAATCAGATTACCGACCAAGTGGAACGACATACCGAAAACAATTTCAGCCAAATGGTGTTTTACCTGAGCAAAAACGTGGATGATATTCTATTGAACTATAATGAAATATCAAAAAATATGTATTATAACGCGGAGAGGGTGCCGGATCGGCAGGGCGTTACCCTGAAGCAGGAAATAGATAGCCTTAGCCAGATGAACAAGATCGCCATGAACGACTTTTTGAAAACGGTTTTATATAGCGATCCCCATATTGAAAATACGCTGTTTGTTCGGCATTCGGATGGAACCGTGTTTAGCCAATCGAGAACAAATAAGGTATTGGACCAAAATGAACCGTTTCCATCGGTTAGCTGGTCTTATACGCTCTCTGCCAAGCCTAAGCAGCTTGCGGTATTCCCGCCCCATTTGGAAACTTATTTTAGCTCAACCAGACAAGTGATTACGTTTGCCCGCAATTATATCGATACAACGGGTAAGCTGGGGCCAGAGGCCAAGGTGCTTGGAACGCTTTTCTTTGATGTAGATCTGTCGATCTTTGATCGATTGTTCCGACAAGTGAAATTGGAAGGAAACGACGATATGTTTGTCGTTGACGGAAATGGCTACATTTTGTACTCGAATCAAGAGGACAAGCTAGGCAAACGCTTCGATGAGCTGAGTGCCAGAAATAAAGGCAATATGAAGGTTTTCTCCGAGCCGGTCCCGTTTATGGGAGGCCAAGTTATCGGATTGGTATCCAAGACGGATCTATATGCTTCCTTGGTTTCGGTAAGATCGACCGTTTTTGTTGTTGCGGCGGTTTGCTTCCTTGCCTTAATTGTACTTGGCGCTCTGTTCTCGCGGAGCTTTACACGTCCGATTCTCGACATCATGCGGCTTATGGTTAAGGTGGAGTCTGGGCACCTCGATCATGGCCTTACGATTAAGCGGAAGGATGAGCTCGGGCGGCTAGCCCATGGCTTTAATCGGATGATCGAGCGGCTGCAATCCTTTATTAACGAAGCATATGTCGGAGAGATTAAGCGAAAGCAAACGGAGCTGAATGCGCTGAAAAGCCAAATTCGTCCCCATTACCTGTACAATACGCTGGAGGTTATTCGGATGAGTGCGGTTTCAAATGACGATGAAGAGGTGGCGGATATGATTCATTCGTTATCCAATCAGCTTCAGTATGTCATTGACTACGGTGAAGAATGGGTCTCGGTGCAGCGGGAATTGAAGCATTTGCGGCATTATTTCCACTTAATTGAAGTGAGGTTCGATAAACGGATCGAGCTGCAGGTCGATCTGCACGAGGAGGAGCTGCTGCAGGCGTCTATTTTGAAGCTAAGCCTGCAGCCGATCGTGGAAAATGCCGTTCTTCATGGCATACGGCCTAGAGGAGGAAAAGGGGTCGTCCAAGTTACGATTGAGAAGGTAAATGACAACGAAATGGCTGTAACCGTTTTCGATAACGGAATAGGAATGGATGAGGGTACGGTAGAGCGGCTAATCTTGCACTTGGCGGAGGCAGAAGGAACCTCAGGCAAAAGCATCGGGGTAAAAAATGTCCACGAGCGGCTGCGTCAGGCTTGCGGAGTACCATATGGCATCACGATAGAAAGCAAGCCCAATATCGGAACGGCTGTCCGAATGTTATTTCCACTGCGTAGGGAGGGGTATTGAAATGAAGACGATTAGAGTATTGCTGGCGGATGATGAGCCTGTTATTTTAAGGGGGCTTCAGCGCCTTATTCCATGGAGCGAGTTAGGCGTAGAAATCGTTGGCGAGGCCAATGACGGCAATGAGCTTCGCGTCATGCTCGATACCTGCCGACCGGATATTGTCATCAGCGACATTAGCATGCCAGGCTTGACCGGCATAGATATCATTAGGGAGATTAATGAAACGGGACGCGAGATTAAGGTGATTTTTATAAGCGCTTATCAGGAATTTTCTTATGCTCGGGATGCGCTCAAATATGGGGCTGTTGATTATTTGATCAAGCCGGTCGATAAAGAACGCCTGGTCGAGGTTATGAACAAAGCGATTCGTTTGATCGACGAGCAGGTCGAGCGCGTGCGCGAAAAAGAAATGGCGACCCAATTCGAACGCGAGAGGCGCAATGATGCAATTGGAGAGCTGATTGAACGTCTGACTGATGGCGATCTTGTTGCGATTTCCCAACTGGGGCCGATTGGCGTACTTACGGCTCTGCCTTATACGACCGTCTGCTTTGGAGAGCTGGACGGTATCAGCCTCGATGGAACTAATCGCTGGCAGGAACAGGAGCGCAAGTTGCTTGATTTCTCGGTTTCCAATATCTTGACCGAAGCCATAGCTTCATCTAATGCAGGCATATACTTCCGCAAGGGCGATCTGCATGGCCTATTTGTGCAGCATGGGAGTTTAGATGAGCCTGTAGCGCTTGCCCAAGATTTGCACGCCAAGATTAACAACTATTTAAAGGTCAGCTTTACGCTTGGAGTCGGGACTCCGGCTCTGTCGGCGGAAGAGGCGTGTCTCTCGGCTAAAAGCGCGGAACAGCGGCTGAAGGTGAAATATTTTGAAGGGATGAACCGGGTCATTGCAAGCCAGCGGACCGAGCCGAATTCGGAGGCCCGTCTTCTGTTCGAAGAGCTTCAGCAGCAGTTGATTTCTTCGTTATCTCGGCCGCCGCAGGATGATCGGGAGGATATAATCCCGGCATTGCTGGAATCGGTCAGCCTTCTCTCGCAAGGCAGCAAACACGCAGCTGTATCTGCCGTATACGGTACAATTATTCGTCTTCAACGCGAGCTGAAGGAAATCGGTATCGTCGGAGATTCGGCTGACTCGGGGCAGCATGCGCTGCTGGAGCAGTTGGGTCGCTTTCAAACGTTTGGAGAGCTGTCGGAGCATGCTGCTTTTTTATTTCAATCCATTCGGTCATCTGCAGCGAGCAAGCTCGGCAACAAGGAACTGCTGCAGCTTCTTCAGGTGAAGGCATATATCGATGAGCACTACGCGGAAAATATTACGCTGGAGTCGATCGCTCTGCTCGCCTTTATGAACCCCTATTATTTCAGCAGCTTCTTTAAGAAGCATACTGGCGAGAACTTTAAGTCATATTTGACGAACGTGCGGATGAAGCATGCTCACAGCCTGCTGATGCAAACCGACTTGCTTGTATATGAAATCGCGGAGCGAGTAGGCTACAACAATGCCAGGCAATTCAGCGATATGTTTAAAAAAATATACGGCAAGCTGCCGCTTGAATTTAAGCAGGACATGAGAGGACAAGGCATCCGTTCCGATAAGGAATGACCGGGAGGGGATTACGATACACTACTGCAAGCTTTTTACGATCGGGATGCTGCTGTTTATGCTGACGGGCTGCACGTTTGGCAATGCCGTCAATCAGGCTAGCACACCATTAAACGGCCAACTGCAAGAGGAACAGCCGCTTTCTTTCACTGTTGTGTATGCCGATGGAGACCGTGCTCACAAGCAGGGCATTTCCACGGTTATTTCCAACTTCGAGAAATCACATCCCAACATTGTCGTTAACGAGATTAATGAAACTTGGGCGGGCTCCTATGCGGATTTTCTCAAAATGAAGGATGCTGTGGGCGAGTTTCCCGATTTAATCGAAATGCGGGATACACAGTTATTCACGGATGCAGGGTTGCTTCACCCGATGCCGGGTGATTTGATTGGTTTGTTTGAAGCTGCTCCAGAGGTTAATGAGGCCGTCTATACGCTGCCGCTAGAGAAGCCTGCTCCGCACGGCGTGATCTACAATAAGAAAGTATTTGCTCAGGCAGGCATAACAGAGTCTCCAGAAACATTTGATGAATTTCTTCTGTATTGCGAGAAAATCAAGCGCCTTGGCGTCCAGCCGATTGTAGTTGGGGGCAAGGACATTTGGCATATGGGGTTTTGGATCAACAAATTTTTAATTGACGAGGTTTATATCAAGAACCCGGATTGGAATGCACAGCGGGGCGAAGGGAAGGTCAGTTGGACGGATGCAGGTCCAATGAGCGCCATGCAGAAGCTAAAGTTTTTATGGGATAACGGATACGTAGCTTCTGGATTTACGGGGACAGCAGATAATCAAACCGCATCAATACTCCTGTCCGGCCAAGCCGCCATGCTCTACTCCGGTCCCTGGATGTTCAACCAGATCAGCTCAGCAGATCCTACCTTTGCATTTGGATTTTTTGCGCTGCCGGATCAGCAAGGGAATATCAACGTTGCTGGAGCACCGACAACAAGCGGCTGGGCGATTTCGGCAGAAGCGGCTAAGAACCCGGAGAAGCTGAAGAGTATTAAGCAGTTCCTTCATTATTTTTTCGATGAGAATCAATATGCGCTGTTCCTCCAAGCAGTGAACGGCATACCTGCAACCCGTGCGGATGCCGATTACCCGGTTATTGAGCCGATGGAAGCGGTGCTTCGCATGATGAAGGATGGCAAGACGAAGCAGTCCGCTTATTTGAATACGTTCTCGGGTAAAAATACAGCACCGCCGCAGTTCCGCGATTGGTTCTATAGGGCCATTCAGGATGTATTAAATGACAAGCTGGGCTTGGATGAAGCGATGCGGGAAGCGGATCAGGAATGGAATGCACAGGTTAAAGCGATGCAAGTTCCCACAGGATCTTGAAGAACCGCAGTTTTTTCTTAAAAAACTGCATTATCCCATTGATCCGGTCCATGGTATGTTTAAAGAAGATTCCGTAAAAACGCTTTCAATAAAAGAAGGCAAGGGGGAACGGGAGTGGACGCGAAGCGGTTATTGATGATTTTATCCTTGTTTATGCTTATCCTAACCGGTTGTGGACTTATTTCTCAGTCAGGTGCTCAGCACCAGGATGTCGAAGACGGTCCTCTCCCCGTTTCCTTAAAGTTTATGTTTTTCGGAGACAAGCCGGCCGATATGGATAAGGTGCTGAAGGAATTCGAGAAACGGACCAAACAAACCTTGAATACGAAGCTTTTAATCGATTGGGATGCGCCTGAAGAATTCAAGCAAAAGGTTAAACTTAATCTGGCTGCAGGCGAAGAGATCGATGCCGTTTTCGATGCGTCCTGGATGAATTTGGAGCAAAATGTGGCACAAGGCTACTATCAGAGCTTGGACCGTTACTTTAATAACGATGAATATCCGGGGCTGAAAAAAGCTTTTTCGCCCGATTATCTTGAAGCCAATAAAATTGATGGCCATTTGTACGCGGTTCCGTTTACGCAATTTTTCCATGATATTGAGGTTGTCTACATTCGGAAGGACTTGCGTGAACGCTTTGGGATGGATAAGATTGAGAGCTATGAGCAGTTGGAGCACTATTTGCAAATGGTACAAAAGGAAGAACCGACGCTTATTCCGCTTGCACTTAAAGGGGACCGCGGTTTCTTTCGGATGTTTGCCAGCGAGGAACGGGCGGTGAATTACCGCTCAGATCCTTATTTTGTGTCGGGCACGGGCATTGGCTTTCAAATCGTCCTGTCGCAAGACGGGAAGAAGGTGCTGGGCGCAACAACCCTAGGTGACCCGGATTCCGCTTATGCTGCTTATCCAGTTCCTTTAAATGATCCTGATTATTTTTATACGGCGCTGGATCGCTTTGTGGATTGGAATACGTATGTGCAGACCGATGTGCTGAACGAGCGGAATCCAATGCTGCTGTTCGAAGCGGGCAAAGCGGCGGCTTACGAGGGGACGATCAAGTTTTGGAGCGAGGTCAGGCAAAAGCTCCAAACAGCCAATCCGGATGCCGATTTGGAAGGCTTCGTATACAACTCCTGCATGCGGCAGATGGAGAAGGATTGTATCGGCACGGATTATCGGGCATGGAATAACCTGGCGATTCCGGTCACTTCCAAGCATGCCGACGATACGATGCAGTTTTTGGATTGGCTGTACCAGAGTCAGGATAATCATGATCTGTTTGAACTGGGCATTAAAGGGGAGCACTGGACTGATGCGGAGGGGCAAATGTATAAATCAACGGCGGCTTCCGCCAGCTATTTGTTTCCTGCCTATGAGCTGACATGGAATCCGTTGATGTCGCGCATCAACATTGACACGGATGCCGAGGCGTTGAAGCTGCTCCGCTATTCGGCCGATCCAAAGTCGTATTATCCGCTGCCGATGTCTGGCTTTGTATTTAACCCAGCAGCCGTTCGAACTGAAATGGCAAAGGTGCAGCCGGTCGTCAGCCAAATGCTTCAAGTATTCAATAGCGGATTGGACGCGAATTGGCGTGCCACAGCGGCAAAAACGAATGAGAAGCTGCGGAAGCTGGGGCTCGAAGCCATTCGGGTTGAGCTGATTAAGCAGGTAGAGGCTTATTTGAATAGAAGCGGGAACTAGCTCCCCATAAGAGAAGGACGCATGCGCGGGCATGCGTCTTTTTTGCGTGGAGTAATGCGGCAAAGCGGTTATTCACCATCTTAAAAAACCGCAATTTTAGCTTAAAAAGGAACATTCAAGCGTTTTCATATGCGTGATAAAGTGAGATCATCGCAAACGAAAAAGAGAAAACATGCGGGAACCGAGGAGGAAGCCAGAATGAAAAATTCAGTTGCCATCGAGGCACAAGCACCGGAAATGAGAAAGCAGAATAGGCCGTCCCCGTTCATGAACGAAATGCGCAAGCATGGACTGCTGTATTTGCTCACCCTGCCGGGTATGCTTTTAATTTTTGTTTTTTCGTATTTGCCCATGGGCGGCATCGTCATTGCTTTCCAAAACTTTAATGCCATTAAAGGGATAACGGGAAGCGAGTTCGTCGGCTTGAAAAATTTCGAGTTTTTTGTTCAATCGAGGGAAGTGCTGCACGTTATCTTCAACACCTTATTCCTAAATGCGTTGTTTATTTTGTTCGGAACACTTGCTTCCGTCGGCATCGCGGTCATGTTCTCTGAGCTTGGCGGCAAATGGTTCAAGCGAATCGTCCAGTCTTTGGTCACGCTGCCGAATTTCCTCTCGTGGACGGTCATTGCGATGTTCGTCACGGCGCTGCTATCCAGCGACACCGGAATGCTGAACAAATGGCTGGAGCCGCTCGGCATTGGGCCCATCGCTTTCTTCAACGAACCGGCCATCTGGCCGCTCGTGCTGGTCCTCATTAAGATATGGCAGGGTGCCGGTTTCGGAGCGATTGTGTATCTGGCGACGATTACGGGCATTAACCCTGAAATCTACGAGTCCGCATCGATTGACGGAGCAAGCCGTTTTGAGAAAATCCGGTTTATCACGCTTCCGCTGCTGAAGCCGACGGTTATTCTCATGATGCTGCTGGCCATGGGCGGTATATTCTACGGTGACTTCGGTATGATCTATGCGCTGATTGGACGGAATGTCATGCTCTACTCAACAACCGACGTGATTGACACCTACGTTTACCGCGCGCTTATGGATCTAGGAGATATGGGAATGGCCGCAGCCGTTGGCGTTTTCCAATCGGTGATCGGATTCATCCTGGTCGTGACAGTCAATCAGTTAGCCCGTAAATTCAGCCCGGATTCGGCGCTCTTCTAAATCCATCAGAAAGCAGGTGCAGCCATGATTAAGGAAAGCAAAAGCGACCGGCTCTTGAAAATGTTCATGTATATCATTCTGGTCGTATTCTCGGTTTATTGTATGATTCCGTTCATTACGGTCATCAGCAGTTCACTCTCTACGGAATTATCGATTTTGCGTGACGGCTATTCACTGCTGCCTCAAAACTTCACGGTTGATGCTTATAAGCTCATCTTCAAGGACAACACGATTTATAAAGCGTACGGCGTCACGATCTTCGTGACCGTGGCAGGCACATTGCTGGCGATGCTCGTAACCTGCGCTCTGGCATATCCCTTGTCGATCCGGGCGCTGAAATATAAGAACAAAATCAACTTCTATGTCTACTTCACCATGCTGTTCCATGGCGGCCTCGTTGCGAATTACCTGCTGATCTCCAAATATTTGGGGATGAAGGACTCCATCTGGGTACTCATCATTCCTGCCTTAATCAGCCCATGGAATATGTTCCTGCTGCGTAACTTCTTCAAATCGGTGGATGAATCGCTCGCGGAATCAGCTAAGATCGACGGCGCAAACGATATCTATATTTTCTTTAAAATCGTGCTTCCGATCTCGCTGCCCGCACTTGCAACGGTGGGGCTGTTCTACGCCATGGGTTTCTGGAACAAATGGTTCGAGGCGATGCTGTACATCTCGGATGAGAATCTGTTCCCGCTGCAATATCTTGTCATGCGCATCATGAACAACGCGGAGTTTGCGAATCAGCTGTCGTCGCAAATCTCGCTGCCGAATTACGTCGTGCCAACACTGACAACTAGACTGGCGACGACGGTGGTTACGATTGGACCGATCATCTTCCTGTACCCATTCCTGCAAAAGTATTTTGTGAAAGGCTTAATGGTTGGTGCGGTTAAAGGGTAATGAGGCTAGGCTGGGCTCGCCTTCGTCGGCGGTTTAGTATATGAAGCACACAGAAAAGGGAGGAAACAAAGATGAAAGGCAAGTTCAAAGGAATGTCGCTGCTGTTGATCGCAACGATGCTCGTCACTACGCTTTCGGCATGCAGCGGGAAAAATGGCAATGAAGTCAACTCTGGCAATAAAGGAAGTACGGGGAATGCGACGACGCAGCCTTCGGATGAAGGCGGCAAAGCGCCCGATCCCGTCACCTTGAAAATGATGCTGTTTGGCGAGAAGCCTATCGAGATGGATACGGTTTTGGCTGAATTCGAGAAGCAAACGAAAGATACCTTGAACACGAAGCTGAGCTTCGAGTGGAATCCGAACGCTGATCATAAGCAGAAGCTAACGCTAAAAATGTCAGCAGGCGAATCTGTGGATGCGGCTTTCGATGCCCCGTGGATGTCATTGAACCAAAACGTGTCACTTGGCTACTACACGGAGCTTGACAAATATTTCAACAATGATGAGTATCCTGGCTTGAAAGCGGCGTTCACCGAGGATTACTTGAACGCGAACAAAATTAACGGCCATATTTATTCGATTCCTCTAACGAATGCTTTTTATGATATCGACGTTGTTTACATCCGCAAGGATCTTCGCGAGAAATACGGTTTGCAGCCGATTCAAAGCTACGATGAGCTGCAAGTTTATTTGGAGAAGGTGCAGGAGAACGAGAAGGGCATTCTGCCGATGGCGAACAAAAACGACCGCGGCTTCTACAAGCTGTTTAACCTGGAGGACAAATTAACGAATGCGAAAATGATCAGCGGCATGTCGCCGGCCTTCTACGTCTATCTGTCTGACGATGGCAAAAAAGTGCTTGGCGCTACGACGCTTGGCGATGATGCCTCTAAATTCGAGGGACTTGCAGCTCCTTACAATGATCCGTACTACTTCTACCCGCAATATGCTAAAAATGTGGAGTGGAACAAATACATTCAGAAGGATGTTCTGTCCGAGAAGGACGCGCAAGCCTTGTTCGTAGGCGGCAAAGCCGCATCCAACGAAGGCACAATCAACGGTGCGGCGCAAATTCGCCAAAGGCTGCAATCGGCTGTTCCAGGCGCGGATATCGAAATGTTTGTGTACAATTCCCATATCCGCAATATGGAGAAAGAAGCGATCGGCACAGACTATAAGGCTTGGAACGACATTGTCATTCCGGTTACTTCTAAAAATGCGGATCGTACGATGAAGTTCTTTGATTGGCTGTTCAGCAGCACGGAAAACCATGATCTGTTTGAACTGGGCATTAAAGATACGCATTGGACAGCCTCTGGAGACCGCTACTATAAAATGACGGACAAAACGACGGATTATATTTTCCCATCTTATGAATTCTCATGGAATCCGACGATGTCCCGGATCAACGGCGACAACGACGAGGAAACGCTTAAACTGCTTGATTATCAATCCCAAAACGAAACGTATTACTTGCAGCCGCTATCCGGATTCACCTTTGATACCGAGCCGGTGAAATCAGAAATTGCTAAAATCTCGCCAGTGGTGCAGCAGAGAGACCCGATCTTCAATAACGGGCTCGACAAGAACTGGAAAGAGACAGCAACGAAGCTGAACAAACAGATGGAAGCGTACGGGCTTGAGAAAGTCCGCGCCGAGGTCATTAAACAAGTGCAAGCCTTTATTGACGGCGGCGCGCAGTAAGACGAGAGCCGTTCGCTGGAAAGAAGCCCGCCGAGAGCAAGTTCGCGGCGGGCTTCTCTGTTTTATAGCGCACACATTAAAAAGGGAGCGGGAGGAGATATCAGGATGGTGCAGCAGAATCAAGTCCTTGCCTATGCCAAGGAGCTTATGAACAAAGCAGTAGCAGGAGATAACCCGGGACAATATCCGACGACAGCTATTGCGCTTTTTGAAGAAGCTGTGCAGCGATATGAGCTTTGGGTTTGTGGGGAAGCAAGCGGTGAAAGCAGCAGCGCATTGGAGCTGCGAAATGCGGGAGCAGCTTTGCTGCATGAGGTTCATGTATCAGAACGAGTTATAGACGAGAAGCGCAACGAGCTTGAATATTCTGCTCATCGCAGGGAGCTGAATGTACTCGTATGGCTGGGAGAGACCGCGCTTGTTATAGACCCCGAATATTATACGGAAGGCGCTAAAGCTGCGCTTGGGGATCAGCTTCTCCATGCCAAAAGCGTACTGTCTGGCGAATACACCGTGCCTTTTAAGCGTAATCGCGCCTTTATGCAGCCGCGTGCGGATGAGGATATTCAGTTTGCAACCGAATATTGTACGATGGCGCCGAGCTACGGTATGACTACCTACGGACTAAAACCGGCACTGGAATGGTATGAATACCAGGACATGCGCAAGCAGCTGGCTGAGTCGGCAGTTTTACCTGCTGCATGCAGCACTTATATAACGAAAGCTGAGGATGATTTTGCTTTTGGCGGTAAAACGCTGGTAGAGATTGATGATGGGCTGATTGCTTACGTAGGTTTTCAACTGCCGGAGTTTCAGGGGCGGGAGCTGGTCAAGGCGCGCTTGTCGCTCACTAACCATCATATCGACAGCAAGAAGCTGTTTCTGCACGAGGCTGATCAGCGTTTGGAGGATATTGTATCGTTGACCTATGCCAAGGCATTCGAAGGTGCTAATGGCGAACTTCTGCTCGGCCCGCTCGTCAAATCATTCCATATTAACTTTCGCGACCGAAGCGGGTACGTGGATATTACGGAGCATCTTCAGAAAAGGGACGATTCTCCTAACGAGGTGGTGTACCAGCTCGTTAACGAAGCTGGAGCTATCCCTTGCGGCTTCTATGCCTATCATCATCCTGATGCGGAGAAAAGGCCATCGCTTGAGCTTATTTATGATCGAATGGATGCCGCTAAGCTTGAGCAAAAAATGGCCTTTGTACGTGAACAGGCTGCTCTATTAATCAAGGATAGCAAGGCTGGTGCCGGTGTTGGTCAATATCCGGCGGCCTATATCGAAGCGGTGCTTCAAGCATTATCTCGATTAGAAGCAGCAAGCGCGAGCTTCAGCCATGAGGAAGCGGCTGCATCAATCGTTGGTCTGTACGATGCTATGCGGGCCATGCGGCATTCTCGCATCTATCGAACGGAAACGGAGCAGGGCAGTAGTCTTTTCTTTCCTGCAGGCGGGATCGGAAAACTGGCGGGCAAAATTGAAAATTCAGCTGCCCTACAGGAGCAATATGGCCAATTAAAGCGTTTGGCTGATGAAATGAGCCTTGCGGATATTCAGGCGCTGGATGAGCTGCTTGCAGAAAAGCCGGATATGGATCTGTTGAACGAGCGTTATAGGCTATGGAGCGAATCTCCGATGCTCATCTTTACGCCGCCTAGCGATACGGTTGCGGCAACTCTAGCTTTTGTACTGCCTGCCTCCGAATATGGAGAGGATGGGGCTCTTGGCCATGTGTGGATTGATGCTGTTAAGCTTTCTCCTGCGAATGCGGTGGATATTCGTATCGATAATGCCGGTTTTGAGGAAGGGGATGCACTGCCAAAGAGCTGGAAGCCTATAGCCCGAAGCGGCAATCCCAGCATGTCATGGGAAAATCGTCCGAATTATTACAAGGAGGGCAGCCGCTCTCTCTATATTAACAACCCTTTACAAGGGGACGAAGGTTCTTGGGTGTATGATCATGAGCTGCTGATTAGCGGAGGCATTCGCCATACGTTAACGTTCTTTGCCAAAATAGATGGCAAGCTGAAAAGCGGCATTCATGCTGTTCTCACTTTTAAGAATAGTAAAGGCGAGACTGTCGGCACGTATACAGGCATTCACAATAAGAAGTCCATGCTTGGACAAGGAAGTGTGCTCGGTTCGCTCCGTTTTCAAGCCGACGCTATGGTGTATGCCATTACAGGAGAGCGGGAATATGCGGAGAAGGCGAAGACGATGATGCTTTGGGGTTTGAATGATTTTTGCCAGGGGGTCGAGTCATGGCTCCGCACCAATCTTCGCCCTGACGGCATTGATGCCTACGGCGCCGTTCAAGGAGGCCGACTGGCGGTCGTTCTTGCAACTGCCTATTCGTTAATTCAGGATGCCGGAGTGTTCTCCGAGGAAGAACATGAGCTGCTGCTTGCCAGAGTGAACTATTTGATCCGCGACCTGATTGACCTTCGCGACCGGACGGAGCTTGGCGATTATGCCGCGCAAGCGGATACGGGAAATTGGCATACGGATATGTCTGCCGGGGCTGCGATGCTCGCGCTTGTCTTTCCTACTCTTCCGGGGTCGCGCCAATGGTTCGAGAATGGGCGAACTGTATTGAAAGGACAGCTCGATCATCATTTGAACGAGGACGGCTCCTGGCCGGAGACGATCCGTTATCTATATGAAGTCGTGATGAGATATTCGATTTTTGCGAAGGCTCTACGCAATATGAGCGGTGAAAATTGGTTTCACGGTACTAAGCTCGCCAAAGCCTTCGAATTCATGGTATCCGTGCAGACGCCGCCATACCGTTATTTTGACGATAAGATCGGCTCGCCTAATTTCGGAGATCATATTTTGGGCGATGGTTATGAATTCGCGCCGCTTGGCATTTATACCGATGAAGTTGCAGTGGAATCGCCAGAATGGGCCGGGCGACTGGTGCAAACGTGGAAGCGGGCGGGGTCTCCGTTTGCGGCATTTGGGACGGAGCGGAATGTGCTGGAGAACTTTTTTGCACCCGTCGATGTCGATATTCCCATTGGTAAACCGCTAGAGCTCAGCTCGCAATGGTTTCAAGGGCAAGGGCTTACACTGTTCAGGCATCGGTTTGGGAAGGTGGACGAAGGCCTCGTCTCGCTCCTTGCGAACGAAAGCGCCCTGGGCCACGGCCATCTGGATCAGGGCTCGTTTATTTTTTATGCGGGCGGGATCCCGCTGGTCATGGACCCGGGAGTTGAAAGTTATTTTGACAGCACGTTTGAGTGGTACAAAGGCTCGGCATCCCATAGCACCCTGCAATTCCGCAATGCTGGGCAGTATTCGGATACGCCGCTGACGAGCAGGCTTGCTGGCTTCTATACTTCTGATGCCTATGACTATGCGCGCATCGTTATTGCAAATCCGGATGGCCCTGGGATACATACCCGCCATGCCGCTTACGTAAAGGAAGGGCTTGGGGCGTTGGTGATCTGGGATCAGATTAGCGCGGCGGTGGATGGAACGGTGATTCACTTGCCGATTGCTTCTGCGAGGCCGTCGGTTATCGAACGGGAACGAATTTTGTCCAAGGGCCATTACGATGTTGATCTTGAGACGGTTGTGGTATGGCCGAAGCAGCTTTCGGTTAAGCAGGAGTGGGGAAGAAGCAAAGCGATGATGCCTACGGTGGAGGGAGCCTATCAGCTGGAATACATTCGGATTGAGGCAGAGCGGAACGAAGGCCATCTGGTGCTGCTTCTGCCGCAGCGGAGTGGGGAGAGTATGACCGCTCGGCCTTTGGATACGGAGATAAGCGGTGTTCACGCTTTTCAACTGCTGATTGGAAAAGAGCAGTATATTGGTGCCGCATGCCAAGGAACAGAGGGACTAACCGCTAAATTCGCTCTACCAGTTGAGCAGCATGTACTGAAAGATCTGCAGACGGATGAGACGATTTCGGTGGTAGATGGCACAGCCATTGTTACGCTAGAGAGCGGGGAGCTTCGTTTATTCCGGGTTAATGGTTAGCAAGAAGATCAGGGGGCTTGCAAGAGGAGGAGCGGGTTTTGATTCTATAAATAGGAATAGGGAGCTGTGAATCGCGATGACGGAGTGGAACTTAGTGCAGCCAAGCGCTGAACCTGTTAGGGAGTTTGATTCTGTGGCGATTGATTTATTTCGATGGCAGCTGGGGGCTGGTGAGCAGGAAGCGGAAGATGGCGTTTTGGCTTCGGAGCAGTCGTTTTTGTTTCAATATCCCGGGGTTACGCAGGATAACCATTGGAGAATGCACGGATTTGTGCCGGTTAACGAGCTGTCCACAGATTTGCGGGATTGGTATGGTTTGGAGCTGGAGCTCTTAAGCGGAGGGCGGACTACACTGGAGCTGAGAGTGGACATCGGCTTTGTCATGAACAAAAGCCCGATGCCTGAAACGATAGAATGGACCTCCGCGAACCGGCTGATTACGGGAGACGGGAAGCTCAAGGTGGTACTTCCCTTTGAGCAATTCGATGATTTGAAATCGCAGGCCAAGCGGTGGCGATTTGTAAGAACGGTTCGGATTTCATTCAATCAAATGGACGAGACAAATGGTCGTGAAGAAGCCGGTTTTGGTATAGGGGAGATTTGCCTCCAGCAAGCAAGCATTATTCGCAGGCAAGCGGTTTGGCTTAGCTGCCCGGTGCTCTCGAAATCGGCTGAACCGGGAGATTCGACTGTTTACGATATAGAGATTGTTAACGTAACGAGTGCCGAGCAGGGAATTACGCTTATCCATGAAAAACAGGGCTGGGAGGAGATGCCCGTCAGCCTCTCTGCGCAGCAATTCATGCTGCGGCCTAATGAGCGGAGAAGCGTGCAGCTATCCGTAGAAGTAACGAAGCGAATTGCTCCGGGAGGCTTTGAGAAGCAGCGCATTTATGCGATACCCAGCGGAGCGGGCGATAAGCGGGAATCGCTGGAGCTGACGACGGTCCGCTCCTTGGCCCATCCTTATATTTTGATGACGGAGCCGGAATGGGAACAGGTGAAGCATAAAATAGCCGAGCAGCCTTGGGCAGCGGAGCTGCTGGTCTCCTATGTGGAAAGGGCAGAACGCTGGGGCGTGCCCGAGACGCATGATGGCGAGTATATGTTTATTACCGAGCATTCGCATGAGGCTCGTAACGCCGCCATAGCTTGGAAGCTGACAGGCGAGGCTGCGTTTGCAGCCAAAGCGGTGATGCTGCTTCGAAGAGTCGTTGATCCATTAAACGGGTACCCGGGACGCTTGCGCGTCAGCCATCAGGAGCTTGTGCATGAAGGGGAACTGTTCAAGCATTTGGCGATCGCTTATGATTTATTGTACGATTGCGGTTTGTTTACGGATGAGGACCGGAAGCATATCGAATCCTCTTTCCGATTGTTTATGGATCTGATTGATTGGGAAATCCGTGGCGGATCAATCTCCAATTGGACGCTGGCGGAGCTTGCTGGAGCGGCATATTGTGCGCAGGTACTGCAGGACAGGGAGCGGATGGAGCGTTTTATTTTCGGCAGCGGCGGCGCTCTGGAGCATTTGGCAAAAGGCACGATGGACGATGGTTGGTGGTATGAATGCTCGATTGGCTATAACCTGATGGCAGCGGGCCTCTTTTCGGAGATGGCTCAAAGCTGCCGCCCATGGGGCATCAATCTCACGGATATGTGGGTTTCAGCCAGCTATTATGAGCAAGTATCCTCGGGCGAGCGGCCAACGATTGACGGTCTCAGTCTTGAGGTGTGGGGGCCTAGCACCCGGAATTATCGGTCGATCAGCCAATTATGGGACAGCCTCCTGCCGTTTGCGGATTATCGAGGCGTTTTGTTTGGCATAAATGACTCGGCGGAAAGCAAGCTGCTGGGCGTATCGCATGTAGGGTCTCTGGATCCGAGATACGATCTAGCTTATTACCATTACCGCAAACCCGAGTATGTGCATGTGCTAAGGACAAGCGATGTCCGGCATAGGGATTTGCTTTATGCACCTGCCGAGCTTCCGGAGGATGGAGGGCAAGCTTATTTATCGTCGGCGTATGCGGATAATGCGGGAGTTGCTGTGCTTCGTTCTCGCAAAGCGGGAAGGACGCCGCGGGAGCAGCTCCAAGCCGTCGTGAAGTACGGCTCGCATGGCGGAGCGCATGGACATTACGACAGAGTGAGCCTGCTCTCGCTGATGCGTTTTGGAAAAAGCTTCTATAATCCCGAAAGCGTCTGGTACAGCTACCGTTACTTTATGTATAAGTTTTTTGTGCAAAATTCGATTACCCACAATATGGTCGTTGTGGACCTAAAGCAGCAGGACCCGTCGGAGGCGAAACGGCAATTGTTCCATACGGGCCATTTGTTTCAGGCCTGCGCAGTCGAAAATAGTGCCCGCTGGTGCAATCCCCCTTACGGCGGCTGGCTCGTGAAAGGCGATAAGACGCTGCAGGAGCGTTCATGGCATGAAGGTCGCTATGTCCCCGTGCCAGAGCAAGCCCCGCCTTACACTTCACGAACCGAATACACGGAGCCTATTGTTCAGAGACGTATGACGATTGTGACCGACGACTATGTCGTTCTCTTCGACTATATGCGCGGCGATCAGGAGCATACCTATGATTGTCTCTTCCATATCAAAGGGCTTAGAGGAATAACGGCAAAGGAAACAACACATGTCGCCCATACCGAGCAGCTTAGCACCAACCCGCTGGGCAGCGCTCAATTTATTACGGATTGTGATTGGTACGAGGTAGAGGGACCTGTTACGGCAAGCTTTGAGATGGCGTTCGGCGAAGGCAGCGACAATGAAGGGAATCGGACGTTATATAACGAGGACGGCGTGCTGAAGATGGATGTTCATACGGTATGGCCACCGCGCTTCGAGCTAATAACCGGAACGGACCCTGAATATTTTAAGGTGGAAAAAAAGCTATGGTATGAGGTTCGCGGGGATGGCAAGACGCTAGCTTCGGGCCAATTCGGCGCATGGATTTTAGGAAGGGACGATTTGGACCTTGCCGTAGCGGGAGTGGAATCGCTGCATTTGCGGGTCAAAATCGCTGAGGTACGGGATGAGAATGAGTTTATGACCAAAACGGAAAAGACGATTTTTTGGGGTGATCCGTATTTCGTTCTTGCAGATGGAACGAAGGTGTACGCAGCCGAGCTTCCTTTCCAGTGTGAGAACGTTGATCCCGGCCATGGCATGGGCAAGGATTATCGGGGCGGTCCCGTCAAGCTGCGAGGCAAAACATACACGCACGCTGTGCCAGGCAATCCCGATGATATTGAGCGGGAAGGGGTCATTATTTTTGACCTGACGGGACTGGGAGCCATACGGTTTGTGAGCGCAATCGGCGGTGATTATCCGCTTGGAGATGAGACTTACCGCAGAAAGCTGCTGAGTGCGAGAACTAAGGGAGAGCAAACCAGATTCACAACCGTCATCGAACCCTTCGAATCGAACGCGATGATCGCAAAAGCGGAGGCAACTAGCGCGGATACTTTAAGGGTCGAGCTTGTCGACGGCAGAGTTCAGGAAATCAGCCTAACCAGCTTCGAAGGTTCAGGCGAGAGAATACACATCATTTTGAAGGAATATAACGCTGACGGCGAATTAATCGGTGAAGAAGAGACTCTTTAAACCCAGTAGAAGAAATAGGTGGTGTGGAAATAACATGCACAATTCCGTTGACAAGGCAGAGGTGCCCCTTTTGCGGAGGGGTTAACCTTTGCTTTTGTTTCTTAATGAAGTGGAGCGGGCAAACGCTATGAATGCTTCTAGTGTAGGAATGAAGAGGACTAGGAACAGCCATAGAGTTCTGCTCTCTCCTACCTATAGCGATATTGTTTTTAAGAGGAGGGAGGATTTAATGATTATTCTAGGGGATTTCACTCTATATCATGATGTTAATTGCATATAAAAACGTATAAATCATAAATATCTTCATTTATTTTAAAAAAGACTTGCATTACTCTATTCATACATGGTATATTCTAATTCCGGCCGAGAGAAACACGCGGACGACAAGAAAAACAAGCAACACAAACGAAAGAATAGATTGCTCTTTGAAAACTGAACAACGAGTAATAACTGCCTCGCAAATCCTTCGGGATAAGCGAAAAAGCGATAAAAAAGTAAT
>NZ_SKCD01000050.1 GCF_006542765.1 Paenibacillus luteus | reverse complement strand
GAGCTGACGAATACTAATCGGTCGAGGGCTTATCCTAAACACGTTTACTGTGACCCATACATCCGGTAGACAGCAGCGACAAGGCTTCAGCAAGCCTAATCTTTCGTATCCAGTTTTCAGGGCGTAATACCCTGGTTTTCAACCGTGCCTCTTTTGCAGTTGAAGCTCTTGGAGACATTCAACGCAAATAGCAATGTTCCCTGATAGCTCAGTTGGTAGAGCACTCGACTGTTAATCGAGTTGTCACAGGTTCGAGTCCTGTTCGGGGAGCCATTATGCTCTCATAGCTCAGTAGGTAGAGTGCATCCATGGTAAGGATGAGGTCACCGGTTCGAATCCGGTTGAGAGCTCCAGAATTCTTTTAACTGCAAGGACAAGCTTTAATTTTAGCATGGCCCGTTGGTCAAGTGGTTAAGACACCTCCCTTTCACGGAGGTAACAGGGGTTCGAGTCCCCTACGGGTCACCAATTACCTTTTTCACAAAAGGCGCCTCAACACTTGGACGCTTAGCTCAGCTGGGAGAGCATCTGCCTTACAAGCAGAGGGTCGGCGGTTCGATCCCGTCAGCGTCCACCATATCGCTGCTGGGGATTAGCCAAGCGGTAAGGCAACGGACTTTGACTCCGTCATTCTCAGGTTCGATCCCTGAATCCCCAGCCATTTTATATTATGAGTCATTAGCTCAGTTGGTAGAGCACCTGACTTTTAATCAGGGTGTCGTAGGTTCGAATCCTACATGACTCACCATTTTTTTATCTCACATGCGCGCGTATGGCGGAATTGGCAGACGCACTAGACTTAGGATCTAGCGGGCGACCGTGGGGGTTCAAGTCCCTCTACGCGCACCATCTTTAACACCCTTTATTGGGAAGCGTTCAGTATGTCAACTGAATATGGTAGGTGGAACTCCTACAACCTAGCACTGCTTTTACTCAAATGCGCGTATGGCGGAATTGGCAGACGCACCAGACTTAGGATCTGGCGGGCGACCGTGGGGGTTCAAGTCCCTCTACGCGCACCATATTTTCAAACACAGCTTTCAGGATCTGTTGATCTTGGAAGCTTTTTTTATTTGATTACCAGATAGCCGCCCAGCAGATCATTTGATCTGCTGGTTTTTTTGTGTTTCATTCATGCGCAGCGCTTTAAAATCGATTAGGAATAGAAAAGGAGTAGAGCTATTTAAATGATAACGAAAAAGCATAAGAAGGTTTTAATTTGATTATGGTTCTTTAGTTAAATGAGCCAACCTCGTGGCAAGACTGATAAGTAGAAGCTGATCTTCAGCAGAAAGGGAGTGAAACAGCTCTATCAGAGGGCATGGAGGAGCATCATGCTGAGTATTCATTTGCTGCTTTGCATGAATGGAAGGTGTAGAAGTGGCTTGGCCGAGCAGAACCCAGTCTAATGAAACGTGTAAGGTGGTTGCAATGGAAATAAGTGCTTTTGCGCCAGGAATTGAGGTTCTGCTTTCACTTTCCCAGTCGCCAACATTGCCGGGAGATACAGAAATTAACTTGGCAAATTCCGTCATGGTAAGTCCCTTATCCAGTCTTAATTGTTTAAGTCTTTGTTTAATATCATGCATGAAGAGACCCCCTAAGTAGTTATACGTCAATGTAAGTTTTGACAAAAGCAGATAATTTCTAAACGTGTATTCGTATATACGATTATTTGTTGCAATTTTTCGTATATACGAATATAATTTGTCTAATAGCACGTATCTTGACGAATAAGCTCTGCTTATGGAGAAGATTGTAGAATTTTCATAAACGCGCAAAAAGAACCTCGTGAAGCAAAGGTTCAATGAAGCCCTTTCCTATTGTTAGCAGCCATTAACACGTTGATCCGGTGCAGATGAAATTGTTCTTTTTTGCAGATCTACAACCATAAATAATTCTTCGTTTGTATGGCTACTTCCTTTGTTTCTGATTTAAATCACCATTATTGTATACGTGACAGATAAGTTCCTCGTAGCAGATGAGAAAGAGGGATAATGATGAATGGCAGAGATTTAAGCGACCCGATTATGGAAATGTATCTATTTGAATCCTCACAGCTATTAGAGCAGCTTGAGACGACAATTCTCGATTGCGAGCAAGCTGCTTCTTTTTCAGCCCATGCCGTGAACGAAATTTTCCGTCATATGCATACGTTAAAAGGATCGGCGGCCATGATGCAATATATGGGAATAGCCGAGGTTGCGCATGCGATTGAGGATTTGTTTCATTTTATAAGAGAAAACATAGAGCAGGAGCTCAATTACCGATTACTTTCCGATCTTGTTCTGAAAGTCGGGGATTTCATTAAAGAGGAAATAAATAAAATTTCATTCGGACTTCATCCGGAGGAATCAGCAACGAGCATTATTGCATCTATTAAACAATATTTGGACGAGTTGAAGCAGGCGAAGGATTCCGGCATGAATGCCTATCAAGCGCGCATTCGATTCCAGAATGATTGTGAAATGGAAAATATTCGAGCGTTTAACGTTATTCACCGTTTAAAGGACATATCCAGAAGCTTTCACCATGACCCGCCTGATCTTCTTGAAGACGAGAAAAGTATTGAAGCCATTCGTAAACAAGGGTTTCATATCTTTTTTGAGTCGGATAAAAGCTATCAGGAGGTTCATGGTTTTTTCATGGAGACCGCTTTTCTCGAGCAGTTGGAGTTATCTCATTCAGAGCATGCACAGTTGCTAGAGGTCCCAGCAGTGGTAGAGGCAGATGATTCTGTGGAGCTGCCAGATTGGCCGGAAGAACGCGAGATACAAGGGAAGTTGGAGAGTTCCTCACGCAATGCTGTAATCAGTGTAAGTGTAAGCAAGCTTGATCAACTGCTTGATCTGGTGGGCGAGTTGGTCATTGCAGAAGCAATGGTTTCGCGCAGCGAGTCATCCGGTTACTCGGGAGAGGGTACGTCTTTTAATAAGACATCGGGACAACTGCGAAAAATAACGGGCGAGCTGCAGGACATCGTCATGTCTATACGGATGGTGCCGCTTGTTTCTACCTTTCACAAAATGAGAAGAGTAGCTCGCGATATGTGCCAGAAGCTGAATAAGGATGTGGACATTCGCATTATAGGCGAAGATACGGAGCTCGATAAAAATATCATTGACCAAATTTCGGACCCGCTCATGCATTTAGTTAGAAATGCGCTGGACCATGGAATAGAATCAACGGAAGAGCGTGCCCAAACAGGGAAAAAAGGTTCTGGCAGCATTACACTAGAGGCTAAGAATACTGGTGGTTACGTTGAAATCGTGGTTGCGGATGATGGGAAGGGTTTGAATCTGGATCAGATATTAGCGAGAGCCAGAGAAAACGGACTGTTAGGAGAACAGGACGTCAATTTAACAGAGAAAGAAATATTCGGAATGATTTTCTTGCCTGGCTTCTCCACGAAAGAGAGAATTACCGAATTTAGCGGCAGAGGGGTAGGTATGGACGTAGTCTCCCGCAATATAGAGGGTGTTGGCGGCGTCATTTCTGTGGAGAGCAATTGGCTTGCTGGAACGAGCATCACCATGAAAATTCCTTTAACGCTGGCAATTATTGATGGCATGAACGTTAGAGTAGGCTCTGCTAATTATACGGTGCCGACTACCTCAATTAAGGAGTCGTTTAAGCCAAAGCTTACCGACGTCATTACGGATCCTGATGGCAATGAAATGATCATGGTACGTGGGCATTGTTATCCCATCTTGCGCCTGCATGAACGGTTTCATTCCCAAAACGGCCTCACCTCATTTGAAGCAGGAATATTCGTCATGCTGGAGCAGGACGGCAAAAGCCTTTGCCTGTTCGTAGACGAGCTGCTAGGCCAACAGCAGGTCGTTGTTAAGACGTTGCCCCGTTACATTAAACAGGTGATTCATAGGGAAGGACTTGCGGGCTGCACGCTGCTGGGCGACGGAAGTATTAGCCTTATTCTTGACGTAGCAGATCTGATGGGAACGAATCGGAATCGAGGCATGCAGGCATTAGCCCATAACAGATGAAGGGATGTTTAAGATGACTGAACAATCAACTTTTAACAGCGCCTATGAGGAGGACGCACAGAAGGATAAGTTTCTTACTTTTTCGCTAGGCAACGAGCTGTACGGCATTGAGATTAAGCATGTGATTGAAATCATAGGTATCCAGACCATTACGGAGGTCCCCGAGCTTCCTGATTTTGTTCGTGGCATTATTAATTTGCGGGGTAAAATTATTCCGGTCATGGATGTACGATTGCGGTTCAAGAAACCATTCCTCGAATACAACGACAGGACCTGTATCATTGTCATCGAAATGAAAGGGACGTCGGTCGGCCTTATCGTCGACAGTGTCTCGGAGGTGCTGTCTGTTCCATCAGCAGATATTGTTCCTCCACCGGAAGCCGGAGGGGGCTTAAACCGGTATATTCAGGGGATTGGCAAATCAGGGACAGCGGTAATGTTGCTGCTTGATTGCGATAAGCTGCTGCACGACCATGAAGTTGAACGGTTATTACTAGCTGAATAAATGGAGGAATAATAGAATGAAATGGTTTTACGATATGAAAATTGGTAAGAAGCTTACTTCTTCATTTATTGTCGTTGCACTATTGGCTGGCATTGTAGGTATCGTGGGCATAACGAATTTGAGAAGCATAGACAAAAACTATTCCGAGCTTTATCAGCAGTTTGGAAAATCGGTTGGCGAGCTAGGCATAATTGGTATGAATTTTCAAAATATCCGAGCACTTGTCAGGGATTCTTTGCTTCGCTCTGACTCGGCTCAGCATAAAGCGAATACGGATGAAATTAATGGCTTAATCAAGCAGACTGATAGCCTGATTGCTACCTTTGAGCAAAGCATTCAAACCGAGGATGCCCGGGTAAAATTTGGTCAGCTCAAGGATACGCTTAAGGAGTATCGACAGTATCAAGACCGAGTTCTTGCCTTTGCAGAAGCAGGGCAGTTGGAGCAAGGCTTGCGTGAGCTTGATGCGGGAGCGGTTGTGTCTGGAAAAGTGGATACGATGATCGATGACTTGTTTAACGAAAAGAATACCGAAGGGAACCGACGTTCCATTGTGTATTCAGATTCATCAAAAACGACGATCCTGTCTATGCTGATCATCGTAGTTATTGCGATGCTTGCAGCGATTTTGCTTGGCCTCTTTATCTCACGGATGATCAGCAGCCCGATTCGCAAGCTTGTCGCTTCGGCTGACCGGATCGCGGATGGCGATTTGAATCTGACTATCGATGTGGATACGAAGGATGAGGTTGGCGTTCTGGCTGCCGCCTTTGGCAAGATGACCGACAATATGAATGAAGTGCTGTCCAATATTCAAAGCGCGTCGGAACAGGTGTCTACAGGCGCGAGGCAGGTCTCGGAGTCGAGTATCGTTCTCTCGCAGGGGGCATCGGAGCAGGCTAGTTCCGTAGAACAGCTTACCGCTTCGCTAGAAGAGATTGCTGCGCAAACTAAATTGAACGCTGAGAATGCAGTACAGGCTAATGTTCTGGCGGAACAGGCAAGAGGGAACGCGCAGCAAGGCAATGAACGTATGCAGCAGATGTTAAATGCCATGGAAGATATTAATACGTCCTCGGGCAGTATCTCCAAAATCATTAAGGTCATTGATGAAATCGCATTTCAGACGAATATATTGGCTTTAAATGCGGCCGTTGAGGCGGCTAGGGCTGGCCAGCACGGAAGAGGCTTCGCCGTAGTTGCTGAAGAGGTTCGTAATTTGGCAGCTCGCTCTGCCAGCGCAGCCAAGGAAACAACCGATATGATCGAAGGCTCGATCCGTAAGGTTGAGGATGGAACCAAGATAGCTAACGAGACAGCAGCAGCGTTGGATCAGATTGTTGAGGGTGTCGCTAAGGTGGCTCATTTGGTCAGCAGCATCTCGGAAGCCTCGACTGAGCAGGCCACCGGGGTTGCCCAGATTAACCAAGGCATTATGCAGGTTTCTCAGGTTGTCCAGACGAATTCAGCGACATCCGAGGAGAGCGCCGCGGCTTCGGAGGAGCTGACTGGACAAGCGGAGATGTTAAAGGAACAGGTTGGCCGGTTCGTCCTGCGCAAAGCAGGACGCTCTGCCTCTTATAGGGAATATGAACAGCTCGATCCGGAAATGCTGCGTATGCTGGAAAACATGTCTGGAAAAGCAAGAAGCAAAAGGGATAACCCCGATAGCTATCAGGCTGAAGCAGCCGCTGCAAGAAACGGTACGATTCTTCTCAGTGATCGCGAGTTTGGGAAATATTAACGATGATCGCGATAACCGATGAGGAATTCAGGAAGCTGGCCAGTTATATCAAGAACAAGTTCGGAATTAATCTAAAACATGAGAAGAAGACGCTGTTGGCCGCCCGCCTGCAGCGTCATTTACTCGAGCAGGGCTTCTCTAGCTTTGCGCAATATTTTTCCTATGTATCAGCTGATGGGAGCGGAGCATCCGATCTAGTGCTTGCTGATAAAATCACAACGAATCATACGTATTTCATGAGGGAAGCAAACCATTTTTATTATTTTAGAGATAAGGTGCTGCCGAGCTTGACCAGTTCCATTCGTGATCTGGATTTGCGTACCTGGAGTGCGGGCTGCTCCTCAGGAGAGGAGCCCTATACTTTAGCCATGCTGATTGATGAGTATTTTGGAGCGAGAAAGCTCGGCTGGAATGCACAGGTGCTTGCTACTGATCTCTCTGCCGAGGTATTGGAGACGGCGGTAAGAGGCGTTTATACGAAAGATGCACTCAAGGTGGTTCCTGAGCAGTGGAGAACTAGCTATTTCCGCAAAATAAACGATGACCAGCTAGTAGTCGCGGATAGGGTCAAGCAGGAAATCATTTTCCGGAAATTTAATTTAATGCAATCAACCTTTCCGTTTAAACGCCGATTTCATGTTATTTTCTGCCGGAATGTCATGATCTATTTTGATACGGAAACGAAGCGGGAGCTAGTCAGAAAGTTTTATGAGCTGACCGAGCCCGGAGGCTATTTGTTTATTGGACACTCAGAGTCGCTGGAGCGGGACAAAACCGATTATACGTATGTAATGCCCTCGGTATACCGGAAGGAGCTATAGTCGCAAGCGCTAGGCAAAAGGAGGTAGATGATCCATTCGAATGGTACGCAATCCAATCAGGGTGCTCGTTGTTGATGACTCTCTTCTGTTTCGGGAAGTGCTGACAAGGGGACTCTCTTCGGATCCGGCGATTCAGGTGGTTGCCGCAGCGAAGGACCCTTTTGAAGCACGGGATAAAATACTGGAATATAAGCCGGACGTGCTCACCTGCGATATTGAGATGCCGGGCATGAACGGGATTGAATTTATCCGCCGGCTGCTTCCACAATATCCGCTGCCGATTGTTACGGTCAGCTCAGTTAGCGAGGCGGCATTGGATGCGCTAAAGGCGGGAGCTATCGAGTTTGTAGCGAAGCCAGGTATGGCAACTCCTCAACGGATGGAGCTGTTCCTGCTGGAGCTTATCCGTGTCATTAAAGCCGCTTCACAGGCGAAGTTGATCCAGAAACACAGTTTGGCTCTGAGCAGTGAGAAGATGCTGCAGCCTATCAAGAGCGCCAATCGCCTTATCGTCGTGGGAGCTTCAACTGGTGGCACGGAAGCGATCTATACCTTGTTAAAGGGGCTGCCTGTAAACGCGCCAGGTATGGTCATCGTACAGCATATACCGCCTGTATTCTCCCGTATGTTCGCGGAGCGATTGAACCTCGCCGTCGCGATGAAGGTAAAGGAAGCGGAAGATGGCGACTATGTGCAGGAAGGCACTGTACTCATTGCGCCGGGAGACAAGCATGTCACACTCGTTAAGGCAGGAGATCGCTGGAGAGTGGAATGCCGAAGCGGGGAGAAGGTAAGCGGTCACTGTCCATCCGTCGACGTACTATTTGAATCGGCTGCGAGGGCAGCAGGCGACCGGGGCATTGGCATTATTTTGACAGGCATGGGACAGGATGGTGCCCGAGGCTTGCTGGCTATGCGGAACAAGGGAGCACGAACGATTGCACAAGACGAGAAAACTTCAGTTGTATACGGCATGCCTAAAGCAGCTTATGAGCTTGGTGCGGTAGAGGTGCGCTCGGCGCTGCCGGACATATCGCGAGTACTGCTGGCGTTGCTGGCTTGAGCTTCTTATGATGATTTAGTGCAGGCAGAAGAAGTACGAAAAAGGCCCACCGGACTTTTAGATCCGGTGGGCCTTTTTGTAGTGGAAAGGTGAATGTGACGATATAAGAAACATGAAATCTATGAAAAAATTGAACAGGAAAGAAAAACGCATAAGTGTGGCTAATCTATGGGTGATCGCGGCAATTCGGCAGGCCGTTTTTGCGCGAAATGTCCCAATTTTATATTTTCAATTGTTATAGGGTTATCGAATGGATGGAAAGGAGGCAAAGGCGTGGAGTGGACGGACGAATGCGTACGCGCTGTGAAGGGCGGGGACATCGAGCGGTATGGTGTTCTTATTCAACGGTATCAGCAGCAAATCTATAAATATTGTTTTCATATGCTGGGTCAGCTCCAGGAAGCTGAGGATATGACGCAGGATGTTTTTTTGAAGGGCTTAGAGCGGCTGGAGCAGTACAGGGAGGGAACCTCCTTCTCTGCTTGGCTTTATAAGATCGCCTATCATGAATGCTTGAATAAACGGAAGCGGGCGAGGACTTATCAGCATTTGCTTCATCGATGGTTTGGGCGGGGCGAGCCTAACGTTCAGGAAGGATTGGTCGTGGAGGGACTGACCTTCAACACACAGTTGCAGAAGGCATTGCTCCAATTAAGTCCGAAGGAGCGTCATATTATATGGCTTCGCATCGTAGAAGAAAAAAACTTCGAGGAGCTTGCCGAGCTGCAGGGTATGTCCTATGCGGCCATTCGAAAGTGCTATGAGCGTGCCAGAAAGAAGCTCAAGCGTGAGATGGACAAGAAGGAGGTTGAGGGAAGTGAACAGAGATTATCCTACTGATGAGAAAGAATTGAAAGAGCAGTTTAGCCAAACGAGCTTGCCCCCCATTGACGTTACGGCTCGCGTGCTTGGAGCGCAGCGGATGGTTCAAATCAACCATAAAGGGCTGATGAGCCTGAGAGGCAAGAGACTGGCGGTGGCAGGCTGCTCAGTGCTCCTAGTTATGGCGGTTCTTGGCATTATGATGTCTTTCTCGGCATCGGCAGAGCGTGTCAAAAGAATTCCGGTCGTAGGGAAGCTGTTTGAAGGGGACATTTTCAGCTTTGCAGGCGATAACGGCGTGAAGAAGGGGAAAGCATTGGGGCTTTCCATGGAAATGAACGAAGAAGCAACAGATAATGGCGTAACGATTCGAATCGATGATGTCTTGTATGATGGAACGAGACTGTCGCTTGGTTACCTTATGCGTTCGGAGCAGCCGAACCTTATGTTTTTGGAAGACATTGAGCTGAGGATTGATGGTGAGCTGAGAACAGCTGGCTTCACAAGCAAGCCAAGAAAGATTAACGATTACGAGTCTGCAGGCGTGTTGGAGCTTAAGCTTAATGAACGCTCGGACAGCTTCATAGTCGCGCTGAGCATCGGGCAGGTAAGCAGCTTGGAAGGGGAGCAGCCGCACCGCCTGCCAGGAATCTGGAGCTTCGAGCTTCCAGTTACGAATCAAGCTCTGTCAAGCACCGTACATCACAGGATGACGGAAGGGAATAGAGTGAAGGCGGGTAAAGCTATGTTCGAGGTAACTGATGTTATCCTGACGCCGATAACGTCGAGGATAGACTTCCGTTATGTGGGAGACACGGAATGGCTTGGTTTTCAATTGATGGATGAGCAGGGGATGCTGGTGGAGGCCTCCAGTTTGGAGTATGGAGAGAATAATGAGGGTATAGTTAGCGGTACGATGATATTTAGCCCCATTGATCTGGGCAGCAGGCTATTGTATGTAACACCGTATCAGCTCA
Source organism: Paenibacillus luteus (assembly GCF_006542765.1). GTDB lineage: Bacteria > Bacillota > Bacilli > Paenibacillales > Paenibacillaceae > Pristimantibacillus > Pristimantibacillus luteus. The sequence goes on along the minus strand of NZ_SKCD01000050.1, from coordinate 15,546 downwards.
AGATAGACAGGCGCACTGAAGATCAAAGGATGAAAAAAGCGGAACTTGCGACAGCGTTTCCGATTATTTTGCAGCAGGGCAAGGTGGGCGAGGTTAGCGTAAATGATGTTGAATTTTTGCCCGATAAGACGCTGATCCATTATGAGGTTAGGGGGAGCGTTCCTTATATGCAATATGCGTCGTTATGGCTGGAGACGGCTGAAGGAGACAGGATTATTTCTGATAACGGCAAACGGACGCGTGTCCGGGAGGATTCTTATTCGTATGTATTAGAATATCCTGCGCTTGATGCCAAGGCGAAGTATGTCTTGGGGACGATGGAGCAGACCGAGATCGAGCTGCAGGAGAAGCTGAGGCTCAAGCTGGAGCTTCATGATTAAAGTCGGATAGACATGTGTGTTGAAACAGAAGGAATGTGATTGGTCAGAGTCGCTAAGCAAGACTCGATATGAGCTAATAGAGAGTTGGGAAGAGAGTAAGGAAGATTGAAAGGGAGCGTTAAGCAAGTGCAGCTTGAGTAAAGGAAAGAATCATGTTTTCAGATGGTAAGTCTTATATCGGGTTGTCATGCGCTGTTATTCATTTTTAATATGTCTTTGTCGATATAGTTCATTGGGACTATTTGGAATAAGCATATATAAAGGAGTGCAGCTTTGATGCAGCGAGATTGGATTATGTGGGGAAGAAAAGGAATAGCAGCGCTATTGATAGCGTCTATGGGTTTAAGTTATGCCGGAAGCGGGGCAGCTGCCGCCGCAAATGAAACCGTTACGGTTAAGGCGGCGGAAGGCAAAGCGGTTAGCACTGCAGCCGCAATGGTCAATAAGGCGGAAATCGAATATTGGCGTTACGCAGCCGAAGGAACGCTGCATCCGGCGCTGGCTTTGTCGAACGGAAACCTGTTCACGGCAGCCGTGAACGGCTGGGTGACCATCGTTAGCAGCGCGGGCAAAGAAGTGAAGCGGATCAATACCTATACTAATTTGTCAGCGCCGGCGCTGAACGGTAAACGGAAAATATTTGCTGCCGGCAAAAGCGCGCGGCTATACCAATACGATGAAGCGGGAAATGGCGGTCAGGCCGGTATTTTTTATTTTAAAGGCAAGACTGAGAATCTTCAGCCATCAGCGACGGTAACGGATGCGCAGGGGCTCCCTTATTTCGCATATCAGCATGCGATTCTATCGCTGGATGAAGCGGGTGAGAAGCAGGCGGCGCTGCTGCCGGAGGGCGTAAGCGTGAAGGAGCTTGCCGCGGGCAAGAGCGGCGTATACGCGCTTGGCAGCAACGGCGCGCTGTATGCGGTGCGCGGCGGAGCGGTAGTCTGGGAAGCGGCTCTGGAACAGCCGCTGCTTGGGGCTAAGCTGGCCGCCGACCGGGTTAGCGGCGGCGTTCTGCTGCTCGCGGGCAAAGCGGTCGCTGCGTATGAAGAGGACGGCAAAGTCCGATTCACGCGCGAGCTTGCGGCAGCGCCCGCAGGCGGCTGGACATCCCCGGTGCTTTTGCCCGGGGATGTGGGAGCTGTCGTTGCCGCTGAGCTTGGCGGCAACGGCATTGCTGCGTTCCGCCTCGCAGACGGGGCGGAACTATGGCGCATCAGCGCCGCCGGGGCCGGTGGCTTCGGCCCCGCGGCGCTGGCGCCGGATGCGGCCGCCGGCATCGTGCTGGCCGGCGGCCGATCCGGCGCTGTGTACGCGATCGACGGCTCCGCCAAGTCGATCTTGTACACCTACGGCGGGCACGCCGCGGTTCCCGCGAGCGGCGTGGCGCCGATGGGCGGCGGACGCTTCGCGTATACGTCCGCCAGCCAGCTGATCGCAGCGGGGCCGGTTCGCACCGTCGCGATTGCCTACGCAGCGGCGACGCTTAAGCTGCCGCTGGATACAAGGCTCCTGCTCACGGACAAGCTGAAGCTGTCCGATCCCGTCGCCCTCAGCTTCCGCTCCGATAATGCGGCGATCGTTCGCATTACGGAGAAGGGCATCGTGACCCCGATTGCGGCGGGCTCCGCAAATCTTTATGTGGATGTCATCGCGAGCGGCTACAAAGGACAGCTCAAGCTTCCTGTCCAGGTGGCAGCTTCGGCCTCCAAGCTAAAGGTGAAGCATGAAGCGAAGAAGGTCAGCGTATCAGGCAAGTCCTACACGGTTCAAACGGTGGTCATTCCTAAGGGAGTTCCGATGACCGCAGGTCTTGCAAGCCGCAAGGTTGGGGTTGTCCAGCCGCTTGCGTCGATTGCGAAAGCCTACAATGCTGATGCCGCCATCAACGGGACTTACTTCGAAGCGTACGGCGGCATTCCCGAGCCTTATGGTACCCTCATCGCAGACGGCAATGTGGAGCATATCGGCAATACGGGAACAGCGATCGGTTTTACATGGGATGGGACGGTCGTTATGGACTCGCTTCGGGTTAAGCTATTGGGCGGAACGGATGGCTCTTTCAAATCGCCGAATAACTGGTATGTGTATTTCATAAATCGTACGCCTGTAGCAGGCGGCTCATCCGCTATTATGTTTACTCCGAAGCGGGGCGCCAAGCTCGGCTTTGCGCTCGGGACGGCAGTAACTGTCAGCAAAGGCGTCGTGACCAAAATAAGCAAAAAAGAAAATGTAAGCATTCCGGCAGACGGGTATGTTCTCGTCTTTACAGGTTCGGAAGAGAAGCTTGCCGCACGATTTAAGGTCGGCACTTTGGTGGATTACAAGACGGAAATGACGAATTTGTCCAATACGCCTATTGCTTGGTCGCGCGTCCATACGGCGGTTGGAGCTGGACCAAGGCTGGTGAAGGACGGGAAGCTGGCGATCAACCCAGCGGGCGAAGGCTTCAGCAGCTCCAAAATTTTAACGGACTCGGCAGCGAGAAGCGGCATTCTTGTTAAAAAGGACGGAACTGTCATCCTGGTGACCATACCTCAGGCAACCATGAAGCAGTGGGGACAAATCATGCTGCAGCTAGGTGCTGAGCAGGCGATGAATTTAGATGGCGGAGCTTCTTCGGGCATGTATGCGCAAGGCAAGTTGATTACGACGCCGGGCAGGCTTTTAAGCAACGGGCTCGTATTTGGTACAAAGTTGAAATGGTAACAAAAGCAGTGTTTAAGCCGCCCTCATGCAGGGCGGTCTTTATTTTGTCACATAGATTTAGATTGACTTTTATCGTGAGAAACATTATCATTAAGTCGTCAATGATAATCGTTATCATTTTTCGTTGCTAAACGAAATAAATATATATTTTAGAAGGTGTCTGCCTCGGCAGCGGAAGGAGCGTGCATGTCCAATGATTCGTCTAACGACTTCGGGTCTTGATATTGGTTATGATGATCGTCTTATCGTCAAGAACTTAAACATTGCTATACCTCAAGGGAAAATTACGGCGCTTGTAGGAGCCAACGGCTCAGGGAAATCTACGATTTTGAAAACGATGGCCCGTATTATGAGCCCGTCCCAAGGCAGTGTTCTTCTGGACGGCAAATCGATTCATAAGCAATCAACGAAGGAAGTGGCGAAGCAGCTGGCCATTTTGCCGCAAAACCCGACCGCACCGGACGGGCTGACGGTAGCTGAGCTCGTATCGTATGGACGTTTTCCATACCAGAAGGGCTTCGGCTCGATGACCAAGGAAGATCGCAGCATCGTCCAATGGGCCATTGAAGCGACGGGCATGACTGATTTCGCGGACCGTCCGGTTGACCATTTGTCAGGCGGACAGCGTCAACGGGCATGGATCGCGATGTCGCTTGCACAGGAGACCGATATCCTGTTCTTGGATGAGCCTACAACATTTCTTGATATGGCGCATCAGCTTGAAGTGCTTCACTTGCTCCAAAAGCTGAACGCAACGAACAACCGTACGGTTGTTATGGTCGTGCATGATTTGAACCATGCTACACGTTACGCTCATCACATGATCGCAATTAAGACAGGCGTTGTAGTTGGTGAAGGAACGCCGGCAGAAGTAATGACACCGGATATTATGCGTGAAGTGTTTAATATCGAAGCCGATATCGTACCGGATCCGCGTACAGGCGTGCCTCTTTGTTTGCCATATGCGCTCGCAGGGCAGCCAGCGGCTGATAAAGTTGTTATGAATAGCCGTGTCGGCCTAGAGAAAACATTAACAGCGGCAGGGGCGTAACTCGCTCATGTCCTTGATCAAAGCAGCTGAGCAGAAGTTTAACTTCTTGCTCAGCTGTTTTTTGTTTGATAAGCGTGCTGTCGCTCTTGCTCACCCCGTAAGCCAAAGCAAGACGACTACACAGTTGTACAGTTAATTGGATTATTGGCACACTAGCCCATCAACCTTCTCTCTAGGACTTGCAATGACGGATGCGTTGGAGGAGTGAATGTTCGAACCTCGATAACATGTCACATGTTAGCTATCCTGCACTTTCACAATAGTTTTCTGCATTATTGAGCTATCTTGGTTGTCTATCCTGTATGGCTGAAATTAAGATGGCCCATAAGAGCTCTGGATGCTCTATTAAGGTCCATTCCGATGTACAAGTGCAGGATAGGCGGCAGGTGTTAGCGGAATTGAGCAGCTAGCCTGCCAAAGTGCAGGCTAGCTGACTTGCAGTGGTTAGTGGTGGATGTGAAGGAGGTGTGATTGGTCGAACGTTAGTGTTGGAGAGCTGCCATACGTCGAATGGCACGCGAATTTCAGTCTATACAGGATAGCTGACTTGCAGTGGTCAGTGGTGGATGTGAAGGAGGTGTGATTGGTCGAACGTTAGTGTTGGAGAGCAGCCATATGTCGAATGGTATGCAAACGTCAGACTAAATATGACAAGTTTTTATTTGAGGCGTATGCTGTCGAAGATTCCGAGGGAATGTCAAATGTCTACGTTTGAGACAGCAGAAAAAACGAAAAGTCTTACGAGAGCAAAGGGGGCGTTTTTCCGCGCCGTTACGCGATTTTCAAGCAAGCGATTTAGACGTGTATAGCGCTTCGGAAAATAATTTAAAACTTTTTTAGAAAAACAGTTGCATTTTGTTTTCAGGGGTGATATATTATTACTTGTCGCCGCGATGTTAAACATCACGAACGACAAACGAAAGTAACGTGCGGAAGTGGCTCAGCGGTAGAGCATCGCCTTGCCAAGGCGAGGGTCGCGGGTTCGATTCCCGTCTTCCGCTCCATAAATTGTGCGGCCTTAGCTCAGCTGGATAGAGCGTTTGACTACGAATCAAAAGGCCAGGAGTTCGAATCTCTTAGGCCGCGCCATTTTCTCAACATTAGACGCAATTCATTTACACTTCGGGACGTAGCTCAGCTTGGTAGAGCACCTGGTTTGGGACCAGGGGGTCGCATGTTCAAATCGTGTCGTCCCGACCATAATCATTTTTTACGCGGGTGTAGTTCAATGGTAGAACTTTAGCCTTCCAAGCTAATAGCGTGGGTTCGATTCCCATCACCCGCTCCAACTCATTAAACCCGAAAGCCTTGCGCAGCAAGGCTTTTTTTGTTTCATGTCTAACTTTTTATACTATATACTCGGGCTGGATGGCTGTAAGTCGAATTCTTTTATATATCAGATATCTTCAATACATGTCGTTAAGTGGGAGCTTTTCCAGTTAGTTATTATGAATGTGTTCAACTTATGGTCAGATATGAGTAAGGTAAGAGAAAAGATTTAGATTTATTGTGAATGTAATTGTTAACGCAATCGATAATGAAATTGAAATTGGGCTGCCCCTCCCATGGATATTCATCCATGAGAGGGACAGCCCATTCGTTTTTTATTTTAAGGAACCATTTGCAGCCTGCATGCATGGAGGCATGAGTTTTCGTATGGTTTAGTAGCCTTTACCGTATCCGCCTGCGCCTACTCCGCCTACGCCACCGTAACCGCCGCCGCCGCCCCAAATACCGCAGCTGCATGAGATGATGACCAACAATATGAAGAGAACAAGGATAAAGCCGATGCTGTTATTCGCTCCACCAACAAATCCACCCATTAAACATTCACCTCCCAATGTTTAAACTACCATGTAGATTATGCAGATTTAGGTCTGCGTGTTTGGGTGTTTGTACCGTAATGTCGTTTGCCTATGCGCAGCCGAATAGGAGAAGAGGAGTATCTTTATTATTTTGGTAAACAACGTGCTAACCAGGGCAACCTGGTCAATTCAAACAATCCCGTAGCTAAACCTGCTGATGCGCATGTCCTCAAGTCCTCAAGCTCAATTCCTCAATTCCTAAACTCCGCCCTTTACGAAAGCTTAACGGAAGATTGATATTCACCAAATAATCAATCTTTACAATTAGGCTAACTTATTAGAAATGGGAGTGAGTCGGACTTGAAGATTTATAGCAAAAGGTTGATCTCTTTATTATTGGCCGCTGAAATTACGGCAAGCATGACGCTGGTCGGGGGGCCGGTTATGGCTGAAAGCCTTAAGCCGATAGGGACGCCATACGCAGCCAACACTGCCTATGACATCAGCGTGCCGCATGTGGTCATTAATCAAGTGTATGGTGGTGGACTAGCTGTAGATTCAGGTGTACTGGTATCTCACGGGTTTATTGAGCTTTACAATCCTACCAATAGCGATATTGATCTGAGCGGATGGTCACTGCAATACGCAGATCGCGGCTCGAATGCGCAGACTGGCGCTACGAAGGGGTGGGAGAAGCTTAACCTGACGGGTACGATTAAGGCTCACTCCTCTTTTCTAATCACGGGAGCTTCGACGGGAGCGGCAAGCCCGAAGGTAGACCTTACGGGTAAAGCGGACCAAACTTGGGAGCGTTTTATTAACAACAAGGGGCTAAAGGTAGCGCTGATGAGCAATCAGACTTTGCTTGCCGAGGTGAATCCATTCCTGACGAAGCCAGAGGGCTACGTGGATATGATTGGCACAGCCAGTAATGATAGCGGCAGTGATATCGACGGTTATGAAACCGCCTATCCAACGGGCTCATCCGAAGGCACGTCGAAGAAAAAGTCGATTCGCCGCAGCAATTTTGCCGATACGGACAATAATAAATTGGATTTCAAGCAAGTGGATTATGAAGCCGTTACAGGAGAAGCACTGCATGCAGCAGTGCCGCGCAGCAGCGCGGATGGCGCATGGGGACCTGGCGTGGTTCAGCCTCTGGAACTTCTCTCAACGTCGCTTGCCGACGGTTATGTTGATTCGGCGTATTCAGCTGCGCTTCAGGCTGCGGGCGGAACAGCGCCATACACGTTTACTGCAAACGGCTTGCCAGCAGGGCTTAGCATAAAGACGAATGGTGAGATTTCTGGAACGCCTACATCAGCGGTAGCTCAAGGATCGGTCACGATTACGGTAACAGACAGTACGGCCGGAACGCCGCTTAGCGTATCCAAGACGTTTGCGTTAACCGTTAAAGCGGAAATAACGGCCGCCAATCATGTGTTAATCAATGAAGTGTATGGTGGAGGCGGGAAGATCAATAAGGACACGCCACCGGTTGCAGCGCCGTACCTTTACGATTTCGTAGAGCTCTACAACCCGACTGTGTCGCCGATTTCGCTTGCGGGCTATCATTTGCGTTACAGCAATAAAGGGGCAACAACGGTACAAGGCTTTGATTTTGACAATGATGCTGTAATCTTGCCTAATGACTATTATCTGGTTCGCCTTGAGGCGACATGGGGAAATACGAGCGACAAAAACTACGGCGAGGCTTTCGAAGCCGATGCGTATGCAAGCACAAAAGAGCAATCGATCGGCATGTCTGATACGGACGGAACCGTTGAGCTTTTCCAAGGGGCGTACTCGACTTCCGCTATTGTTGATGCCGTTGGTTTCGGTGCGGTGAAAACCACGCTGCATGAAGGAACTCCAGTAGGTAATGGAGCATCGCTGCCTGCTGCGGTTAAAGGCGTGCGCCGGATTAACTTCCAGGATTCGGACAATAATGCGGCAGACTTTGTGATTGTTGATCCTTCTCCGACAAAGGCGGGCAAAGCGGAAGGCGAGACCGTTGTTGTCCCGGGCTTCGTCAAGCTGATCGGTTCGCTTCAGAAGCTGACAACAGATACGAACGTAACCCTAGAAGGCTTGGTAACGACGCCCCCTGTGAAGTCGGATAACAGCCAAGTAGAAGCTGTGCGCTACGTTCAATCGTTCACAGGCGCGATTGCCGTAGAGGGAATGGATCCTTCCATTCCAGTAGGAGCTGAGGTGCGCGTGACGGGTACGGCTGGTTTGCGTGAGGGTGAAGTGCGGGTGAAAGGCACGCCGCAGGTAACGAGGCTGAACCGTAATGTCTACAGCTTGACGGTGGAGGATACGTTTGACGGCTCGATGCTGGTGGTGGACAAGCTAGCTTCGGTGACGGCTGAAATGCACGGCAGAAGAGTAACGTCTACAGGCAAAGCAGTATCGGTTGATGAAGCGAAAAAAACGATTAAGCTCGACAACGATATGCTGCTTTATGTTAATGGGGCACTTCCTAAGCTTGCAATCGGAGATACAGTACAAGCGACAGGCGTGATCGGCATTTTTGGCGGAGAGGTTCGCCTTACCGTAGCCAATGCTGGCTCTGACGTGGTCATTAAGCCAGTGTCTGCCGAGTTTAACGATACATTAAACATTTCCAAGATCGGTGAGTATTCGGTAGGCTTGTCCAATAAGGACGGCGGCGTGGCCGAGATCGTCAAATTCAACAAGGACAACGGGAAATTTTATTTGGTGAATGGCTCCGGCAATCCTCCAAGCTTGGATATTGTAGGCATTGGAAGCGGAAATGGCATCTTGGTAAAAGAGAAGACAATTGTTGTGAAGCCTCTAGCGGAGACGGCTGGCTTCCTGTACGGCGATTTGACGAGCGTGGATATCAATACAGCAACTAAACGGGTTTCTGTAACGGTACAGGAAGTTGATCCTCTTAAAGCTGGTAAAATACTCGTGCTCGACTATGATGGAAATCTACTAACCACGTACACGACCGGCGTTCAGCCGGATATGATTAAATCTACGCCGGACGGCAAATATATTTTGACTGCAGATGAAGCGGAGCCGCGCCTTGGGACGACCGATCCAAAGGGCAGCGTAACCATTGTCAATACGGAAACAAAGACAACTGTACAAGTTTACTTCGATGATCCTTCGGTCATTGAGGATGGCGTGCATATTCGAGGGCAAGCCGATCCAGCGGATGGGAAAATTAAATCCAGTGGGTCGAAAGCTGATGCTCTTTATGATTTGGAGCCGGAATACATTACCCTGTCGGAAGACAATAAGACCGCCTATGTATCCTTGCAGGAAAATAACGCAATAGCGGTGATCGACATTGCAACTAGTAAAGTAACAGCCGTGAAGGCACTTGGTCTAAAAGATTACAATGATCCGCGAAATGCGCTTGACCTTGTCAAAGACGGAGCGATCAAGCTAGAAAATGTGCCGTTCAAAGGCATGTATATGCCAGATGGCATCGCATCTCACACGATTAAAGGCCAAACGTACTTGTTCACGGCTAACGAAGGCGATGTAACGGAGTGGCCAAACCGTACCAATGGCACAACGATCGGCGCGATAAAAGGAAGCCTTGACCCGCTTTCCGAAGCGGCTATTTTTCTGAACGGCAAGACGGCTTATGATGGTGTAGAAGTTGCCAGCGATATGGGCAATGACAGCATCTATATGTATGGAGGACGCTCTTTCTCCATCTGGAATGCCGACTCCATGGATCAGGTGTACGACAGTGGAAGCGATTTTGAGGCGATCACAGCAAAACGTTTGCCTGCATACTTCAATACGAGCAACAGCAAGACAGCGCTCGATGACCGCAGTAGCAAAAAAGGTCCAGAACCAGAAGATATCAAAACCGGCCAAGTAGGCAATAAAGTGCTCGCGTTCGTGGGGCTTGAGCGAATCGGTGGTTTTATGACCTACGACGTCACCGACCCGGCGAATGCCAAGTTTGCCAACTATACGAATACTCGGGTGTTTAAAGATAGCCAAGGCAAGGACAATATGGACACGGACACTGGTCCTGAGGGTCTTGAGTTTATTCCAGCGAATGTTAGCCCTACGGGAATGCCGCTGCTTCTTGTTGCATATGAGGTTGGTGGCAAGGTAGGGGTGTACCAGTTGAATGTATCGAAAGTAACCCTCGATCAAGCTTCGCTAGCGATGAAAGTGGGCGACGCTGCGGTTAAACTGAATGCAGTTGTAGAGCCAGCGAGCGGCAGCTCCGCAACGGTTGCATGGTCATCGTCCAATTCAGCTGTGGCGAAGGTAGATGCAAATGGCACTGTGACAGCGGTAGCCGCAGGTACGGCTGTGATTACGGCGACCAGTGCAGATGGTTACGGTTTGGCGGAGACGAAGGTAACGGTAAGTAAGGGTGCGGTTACGCCTAATCCGACACCTAATCCAACTAACCCAACGACGCCTACATCGCCAACTCCAACGCCGGTTCCGGGCAATGCGGATACGACGATTGTGAACGGCGACACAGTGAAGGCGGTAACGGATGTAGAAGCAGTTACAGATAGCAGCGGAAAAGCGACCGCAACTGTGAAGTCGAGCCAAGTGGCTGCTGCACTTGCGGCTCTAAATAAGGCTGGCAGCGGTAAACCGCTAGCCATGGAGTTCAAAGCCAGCGTGGATAAAGCGGCTGCTGCAGCTGCCATCCACTTCGAGAAGGAAGCTATCGCTCAGCTTGTTTCCAGCGGCGTGCAAGCACTGAGCATCAATACAGGGCTAGGAGTTGTCACCTTTGATGCGAAAGCCATCGGGACACTGACGGCAGCAGCAGGAAAAGAAGAGTTATCGATCGAAGTCAAACCAGCCGACAAGTCGACGCTTGGCGAGGCGGCCAAGGCGGTTATCGGCAGCCATCCTGCGTATTCCTTTGATGTGACGGCGGGCAGCAAAGCAGTAACCGACCTGCAGGGCGGCAAAGCTCGTTTAAGCATTCCTTACACGCTGCAAGCTAATGAAGACAGTCAGGCAATTGTCATCTATTATGTGGCAAGCAATGGCCAGCCTATCGTTGTGCCTAATAGCGTGTATGACGCGCTGACAGGCCAGGTATATTTTACCGTTAATCATTTCTCAACATACGCTATTGGCTACAAACAAGTACGCTTTAGCGATACGTCAGCTAGTTTCGCTGCAGATTCCATTGCCTACCTTTCCTCCCGGAGCATTATCGGTGGCATGGGCGATGGAAAGTTTGCTCCGAAAGCCAATATTACCAGAGCAGATTTCACGCTCATTTTGGCTAGGATTGCAGGCGTACAACTGGATAGCTACACGGCCTCCAGCTTTGCGGATGTGAAGGCAACCGATTATTATGCGGGAGCGGTGGCTTGGGCTTCTGAGAATGGAATTACTGGCGGCACAGGAAGCGGGAAGTTTGAACCGCAGGCCAAAATCAGCAGGGAACAGCTGGTTGCTATGATCGTAAGATTCGCTGATGTGATGAGTTATAAATTACCAGCTGCTGCAAACGCACAGGCTTTTGCGGATGAATCGGCGATTAGCGCTTTTGCGAAGGATGCAGCTGCCATCGTTCAGCAAGCGGGAATTATTAACGGCAAGCCGGCAGCAAATAACGCAAGCAACTTTGCGCCAAAGGAAGCGGCCACCCGTGAAGAAGCGGCAAAAATGCTCGCGAAATTGATTCAACTAATGGCTTAAAAGCAGCAGCAGCCTTGAACCGTGCCGTCTTTCCTTGAAAGGCGGATCGGTTTTTTTTTATCAGAATTTAGTTATTTTACAGGGTAAAATAGTCTGCTATTTCGCCACGCAATCGGCAGTAGCCACAAAAAGACGTCAACAGCCGATTGCGTTTGCATCGTTATCGATTCATTCTGAGCGCAAGAAAGAGAGCAAGCTGCCCACGGCTGCGCGGCTGATTTGATTTTTAACGGATTGGCGGGAGGGCTTCAACCCTGTTGGATTTTGTAGTATGATAGTAGAAGTCAAAAAACGTTCACGTTTTAAGTGCAAGCTTTCGAGGCGGTTTTCGCCTTGCCAAAACAAGTAAATGCTTACGGAGCAATTGCTGCTTCGCATAAATTTAGGAGGAACAGTATGTCGGATCAATCTGCATCTACTTTGACGACAAATCGGCAGCAGGCTAACAATTTGCTGCGACGCGATGTCCGGTTTTTAGGTAACATACTCGGTGATGTTCTCGTTCATCAAGGCGGCCGTGAGCTGCTGGATATCGTGGAACGGATCCGTGAGCAAAGCAAGGCGCTACGCGCTGAATTTGTACCGGAAATATTTGATCAATTCAAAGGCAACATCTCTTCCCTAAGCCCAGAAATTCGGCATCAGGTCATTCGTGCATTTGCGATTTACTTTCAGCTTGTTAACATTGCCGAGCAAAATCACCGGATTAGACGGAAACGTGATTACGAGGTTTCTGCAGGTGAAACGGTGCAACGCGGCTCAATTGAGAGCGCTGTGCAGGATTTGAAGGAACGCGGCATTTCCATGCCGGATGTACAGGAGATTTTGAGCAACATTTCGCTGGAGCTTGTTATGACTGCGCATCCGACCGAGGCAACTCGCCGTGCGGTGCTTGATATTCATAAACGGATTGCCGTCGATGTGATGGAGCTTGATAATCCGACATTAACTTACCGTGAGCGCGAGAAGCTGCGTGAGAAGCTCATGAATGAGGTTCTTATTTTGTGGCAGACCGACGAGCTGCGGGACCGTAAGCCTACGGTTATCGATGAGGTTCGCAACGGTTTGTATTATTTTGACGAAACATTGTTTGAAGTGCTTCCTAACGTCTATGAAGAGCTTGAACGCTGCCTGAGCAAATATTATCCGGATGAAAACTGGCATGTGCCGGATTACCTTCGCTTTGGCTCATGGATCGGCGGTGACCGCGACGGTAACCCGTCGGTTACGTCGAAGGTTACTTGGGAGGCGCTCTCGCTTCACCGCCAGTTGGCACTCCGCAAGTATGAAGAGAAGCTCGAAGAGCTGATGGATCTGCTTAGCTTCAGTACGAATCTGATTGAGGTTTCGGATGAGCTTGTGGAATCGATTCGTTCGGACCGCGAGCATGTCGAGCTGAAATGCGTCGAGCTGTGGAGAAACACGAAGGAGCCTTACCGGATCAAGCTTGGCTTTATGCTTGAGAAGCTGGCTAATACGCGTGATGAGTCGCTTAAAGGCTCGCCTATGCGTTACAATCATCCGGATGAGCTGCGTGCGGATCTGCTGGTCATTGACCGCAGCCTACGTCATCACTTCGCTGATTATGTAGCAGATACGGCGCTTGCGAAGCTGGTTCGCCAAGTGGAGCTGTTTGGCTTCCATCTGATGGCGCTTGATGTTCGTCAGCACAGCCAAGAGCATGAAAATGCGATGGCCGAGATTTTGGCGAAAATGAATGTGGTTGCGGATTACGCGGCACTTTCTGAAAAAGAAAAAACAGATCTGCTTCACCGTCTTCTTAATGATCCAAGGCCGCTTACGTCGGGTCACCTGGATTATACGGAATCGACGCGTGAATGCTTGAACGTTTACCATACGATTTATCGTGCTCAGCAGGAGTTTGGTGTCAATTGCATCTCCAGCTACCTGATCAGCATGACACAGGCTGCAAGCGACATGCTTGAAGTCATGGTGTTTGCGAAGGAAGTTGGCCTGTTCCGTAAGGAAGCTGATGGCACGATTCGCTGTACGCTGCAATCGGTACCTTTGTTCGAGACCATTGACGATTTACATGCGGCACCTGCCATCATGAAGGAACTGTTCGAGATGCCAATTTACCGCCAAGCGGTTGAAGCACGCGGCAACCTGCATGAAATCATGCTGGGTTACTCCGACAGCAACAAAGACGGCGGAGCGGTGACGGCGAACTGGGAATTGCGCGTAGCGCTTAAGGAAATCACAGCTACCGGCAAAGAGTACGACGTGAAGCTGAAGTTCTTCCACGGTCGCGGCGGAGCGCTTGGCCGCGGCGGCATGCCGCTCAACCGCAGCATTCTTGCACAGCCACCTCATACGGTTGGCGGCGGCATTAAGATTACCGAGCAAGGCGAGGTTCTTTCCTCGCGCTACTCGATGCAGGGCATCGCTTACCGTAGCCTTGAGCAAGCAACATGGGCGCTTATCACGTCTGCGCGTTTGGCGAAATACCCAGAGCAGGCTCCGCAAGCGGAAGCCGAGTGGGACGAGATTTCGCGTTCGATTTCCGAGACGGCGCTTACGAAATACCAGGATCTTATTTTCCGCGATCCGGATTTCCTGACGTACTTCAAGGAATCGACACCACTGCCTGAGGTTGGAGAGCTGAATATCGGCTCCCGTCCGTCCAAACGCAAAAACAGCGACCGCTTCGAGGATTTGCGTGCAATTCCATGGGTATTCGCATGGACGCAAAGCCGTTATTTGCTGCCAGCATGGTATGCAGCGGGCACAGCGCTGAACGAGTATGCTCAAGGTGACGAAGGCAAGCTGAATACGCTTCGTACGATGTACGAGAAGTTCCCATTCTTCCGCTCGCTAATCGACAATCTGCAAATGGCTTTGGCTAAGGCAGATCTGGTTATCGCGAAGGAATATGCGGATATGATCAAGGACAAAACGATCCGCGATCGTATTTTTGAGCAAATCGAACAGGAATACAAGCTGACTTCCGATCTTATCCTAAGCATTACGGGACAAACGGAAATTTTGGATAATGTTCCTGTTATCCAAGAATCCATCCGCTTGCGCAATCCGTACGTTGATCCGCTCAGCTACATGCAAGTGCAACTGCTCACCGAGCTTCGCGCGCTGCGCGATAACGAAGAGGATGATCCAGAGCTGCTTCGCGAAGTATTGCTTACGATCAACGGCATTGCTGCCGGCCTTCGGAATACGGGCTAATCCTTCTCACTTTCCGCTTCGGCGGCAAGGGTTACCAAATAGTCAGTCATGGCGTAAACGCCGTGACTGGCTATTTTTGCGTTTGCAGGGGTGGTGAGGATGTTTGATGGAATGATGGGTATAGTGGCAGTGGTGGAATCGTAGGAAGTGTTGGAAGTGTTGGAAGTGCTGGAAGTGCTGGAAGCGTGAGATATGGGGAGCACAACGGCGGAACGTGTTTTTACACATATAAGATTGTAGGGGATATAGTTGGAGTGACTGCGTGCGTGAGAATGAGTGTTGATCATAGATCTAAAAAGTAGATCTATTTGATCGGAAATGGCTCAATTGGTGGAAATAGGTCTAAAAAATAGATCTAATTTGGCTCAGTGGCTCCAAATAGGCAATAAAACGCTGGATTGTGGAGGAATAGATCTAAAAAGTAGATCTATTTCATCGGAAACGGCCCAATTGGCAGTAATAGGTCTAAAAAGTAGATCTAATCTAGCTCAGTGGCTCCAAATGGGCAATAAAACGCTGGCTTATGGAGGAATAGATCTAAAAAGTACACTAGCCTTGCATTAAACCTTACATGAGAATTCAATCTCATTCAATTTACTTAAAATGGAATTTTAGTAGGTTTTTTACTGGATAAACGCAAAAAAACTCCTATTGTAGAGAAAGTAGGCTGGTTACCCACTACTCTACAAAAGGAGAATCCGTGGGTATTAGTATAAAT
>NZ_SKCD01000049.1 GCF_006542765.1 Paenibacillus luteus | reverse complement strand
CTTTTACAATCGAAAGAGAATCCATGGTTCTTTGGGTTACGAATCGCCGGATCGATTTGAGGAAATGTACTACAACAAGATTAACTAAATACTCTTATTGAGTGTCTACTTTCTTGACAGAGGACCAAAAATAGATCTATTCCATCGGAATTGGCCCAATTAGAGGAAATAGATCTAAAAGTAGATCTATTCTGACGACGGAGGCTCAAATCGGCGGTAGGAGGCTGGTTTTCTGAGTAATAGGTCTAAAAAATAGACCTATTTCATCAGATATAGCCCATTTAGAGGAAATAGATCTAAAAAGTAGATCTATTTTAACGACGGAGCGCCAAATAGCCGGGAGAAGGCTGTTTTTGAGAGAAACCTCTCAAAAACAAACCTCATCTCCCAATAATTCAATAAACTACCTGCACCGGGTATTCAAACGAAAATATGGCATCACCCCTATCCAATACCGAGAGCGGCATCACACCCATCCACAGGTCGATATTGGTTAATCCTCATTGGGGACTAATCGGCAAGAAGCCCGCTGAAGGAGCAATCCTCAGCGGGCTTTGAAGCATAATTTTACTTTTTTACGATTTTACTTTTTTACGATAAATGTAATCGTAGTTCCCTTGTCTGGCTCGCTTCGGATTTGCAAACCTTGCCCGTACAGCTGCTTCAAACGCCGATCTGTATTGCGAAGACCAATGCCCTGGCCCTCTTTTGCCTGACCTTCGAGCAGTTGCCTCAGTTGATCCGCGTCCATGCCGACACCATCATCTTCAATGGCGATTTCGGCAAAATCATCATAGTCGGACACGCGAATCCGTATGGTGCCGCCTTCCGCCCGCGCTAATATCCCATGCTTTATCGCATTTTCTACGAGCGGCTGGATCGAGAGCGGCGGGATATCCAGCTGTAGGTCCTCATCTGCCTCCCATATGAGTTGAATTCGTTCCTCGAAACGTGCCTTTTCGATATGAAGGTACGAACGTACAAGTCCAAGCTCATGCCTGAGCGACACGAAACGCTCCAAATTACGAGAATTAAAGCTGGCACGCAAATATTTGCCAAACATATCAAGCAACGACCGCATTTTGGTAATATCAATTTCACTTAGCGCAGAGATCGAATTCAGCGTATTAAACAAAAAATGTGGCTGTATTTGCGCCTGCAGCCAGGCTGCTTCCACACGCAAACGTTCACGGAACGATTTTTTGCTATCCGTCAGGGCACGGACCCGTGATTTCAGCTCCTGAACATCGACTGGCTTCGTTAAATAATCATTGGCCCCTGCTTTAAATCCAGCATCGATATCTTCTGCCCTGCTGCGTGCGGTCAAGAGCAGGATCGGTAGCTCCGACAACGTAAAACGCTCACGAATAGCGTACGATAATTCATAACCCGACATCTGCGGCATCATCACATCCGCAATAATGAGATCCCATTCCCTTGTCGTTAGCAAAGCTACCGCTTCTGCTCCGCTAGTAGCAGTCACAATATCATATTGGTCTAAGGAAAGAACACTCACCAAAATGTCTAAATTGATTGGATCATCATCCACGGCTAAAATTCTCGGCCTCTCGGCAAGCGGATCAAGGCTTGGCTTGACCATAGGGAGTAAATTAGCTTTGGCATTAGCTGCAGCTAACTCCAATGCAGCTCCAGCCAATGCAGTTGCATAGGCCGTGGACTCTAATTGAACCGCCATTTCGCCTTGCGGCAGCGTAAAGGTAAATACGGAGCCTCGACCTGGAACAGAGCTAACCGATATCTTCCCTTCATGAAGCTCCACCAACTGCTTCGAAATACTGAGTCCGAGCCCAAGTCCGCTGACGTTCACAGCATTCCCCACATTGCCTTGCTCATAGGGGGCAAATATCGTTTGCTGCAGCTTCTCGGAAATCCCGATTCCGGTATCTGCAATGCTAATCACCGCCTGTCCTTCCTGCACATGGGCATCGATGATAATTGTCCCTTCATTCGTAAACTTCGCGGCATTGTGCAGCAAATTAAACAATACCTGTACTAACCGGTCTTCATCCGCTCTCACAGGCGGAAATGAATCGGGAATTCGGTTCAAGAGCTGAACAGGCTTGCCTTTGATCATATAATTAATCATGCCAAGCACACCGGAAACGGTAGCCTGCACCTGTACGTTCGTCAGCTTTAGGTGAATTCGTTTCTCTCTCAGCCGGGTAATGTCCAGCAAATCATTTAACAGAAATGACATGCGTTTGCCCACCGATACGAGCAGCTGCATTTGGTCACGGTTTTTGGCATCGTCCACTTTGCCTTCTGTGTCTAACACAGTCTGTGCAAGGCTTAACATGCCATGAAGAGGATTTCTAAGCTCATGGGAGGTCTGAACCAAAAATTGGTCCTTGAGCTTGTCTTCCTCGATCAACTGGTTGGCTAACTGCTTCGTTTCGGCAGAATTGCGCATATAACGACTGAACCAATAGGAGGCAAATGCGATAAACGAGGCCATCATATCAAATGGATAATAATCCATCTCCATCCAGCCCGTATTTTTGACCACTCCCCACAAAATATTAACCATAATGCCGCTTAACCCAAGTAAAATAAAAATAACGTCCCTATCGCCTCTTGCCGCGGATAATAGGGAAAGCACAGGAACGGCTAGGAAAGGGATCAGCACTAGGACGGCATGCATGATATCCGTATACGCCAGCCAGGAAACCGGCAAAACAAACACGGCTGCCGCATAGATGATGCATAAGGTTGAATACGTTCGCAGCCCCCAAAAAGACTTGTAATCCGGCAGCAGATGTTTGGCATAATGAAATAGGCAAACCGCCAGTCCCAAATAAACCAAATAATACAGCTTAAGATTCCACGCATAGCTGATCGGCAGCCAGACTAGCAGCAGGAAGCTGTTGTCTATGAGAATTGAAATAATCCCAAAAATAAGTAATAGAAAAAAGTAAATCAGCGCTTTTTGGCGAACGCCCATACAATAAAGAATAATGGAATAGATCGCATGCCCAAGCAAAAGCAGACATACGGACAATTGCAGCCCGGCGGAAAACCAAGTGCTCCTATTGACGGCATGATCATTTCCAAATTTAATCGGCCAATAGATGCCGCCTGCAATGCGGTCGTTAAAATTTGCCACTTGTACGATAATATCAATTTCTTTCTTATTGGAAGTAAAGGTTGCTGAGTAAGGAACGATCCTCGGTTGATACTGCCCGAAGGAAGGACCTGGATTGCCTGATTGGGCCAATAATTGACCATTAATATATACTTTGGACGAAGTCGGAATTGTCGGTAGCCGCAGGCCATAAATTTGCTCGCCTTCCGTATCGACCAGCACCCGCAAGCGGTACGATCCATATCCAAAATTCGGATTCTGCTCATCTTTCATCAAATGGTCCCAGCGGCCGGGAACCTGAATGGTCGTTTTAATCATCTTTTCTGCGAGATCCGCGTTTTCTGCTCCTGTCAGCAATTGCTGGGGATAAAAGTCCCATTCGCCATTCAGAGAAATCGCACGGTCCGCCGACAAATCCCACTGTCGCAAATTCAGTTGTCCTTGTACAGCCTGCGCCTGGTCTGGCGGCGTCACCACCATAACCCAAAACAAACGCAGCCCTGTCAAAGCCGTAATAAATATCGTCATAAGCAGGAATACTTTTCTTAAATTTTTCATATCTCTAATTTTCGACAAATAATAAGTTATTCCTTTGCCTTGCCATTATTCTCTTCATTGGTTTCCTTTTATTTAAAAAAGGAGGTATTTTTTGGAATGAAGCATTCGAAGATGATTTTCCTTTTGTCAGTACTTATTTGCTTGTTGCTCGCTTCCTGCCAGAGCAAAGCTCATCCAGAAGCAGAGGACTCTCAACAGGGACCTGCTGTCGTAGAGCTTGTACAAATCGAGAATAGCGGCATTAAGGATTGGAAAATTAGCGTGGAAATCGTACAAGCCACTTCTACCTCATGGTCCTATGATCTTTTTTTACAATATACAGGAGACGGCAACGTCGAACAGCTTTACATGAATGCATCGGATTACAAAGCTGAGCTTCGGACGGATAACTTCAAGAGTGGCATGACCATTAATCCACTCGCACTGCCCAAAAACACTGATCCACTGAGCCTAACTCTTAATTGGAAAATCAATGGAGAAGAGCAAACGGGGACCACCTATTATAAAATTAGTAAAATAGCACTGGAAACTGCGTCATAAAAGGATTCGCAGTAGGGAAACCGAATGTTGTTTGCCTTTGGCTTCCCCGTTGCGCTTGATCATGCTAAATATATCGTTATCAAAGAAAATAATGTCACGGAGACTAAGGCTTATGATATGATTTAACAGCAAGCTACAAAAAGGAGATAATGCCAATTGCAACTGATTTGTGAAACACCCCAGCTAGAAGACTACTTGGAAGAGACGGAGATAATTAATTATAACCATAGCGCCATAACAGAACTTGTAAGCAGCCTTATTTCTACTGAACAGAATGAAAGCGCTCGGATTAAACAAGCTTTTCATTTCGTACGGGATTCCATCTCACATTCCTGGGACATTCAAAGCAATCGAATTACCTTAACGGCATCGGAAGCGCTCCTGTACAAAGAGGGAATTTGCTACGCCAAGTCCAACCTGCTGGCCGCACTGCTTCGCGTACAGGGCATTCCTGCCGGCTTTTGCTATCAAAGGTTGACAATCGGAGATATGCCGGACACCGGCTACTGCATCCATGCCCTTAATGCCGTTTACCTACAAGAGCATAAGCAATGGATTCGATTGGATGCCAGAGGCAATAAGGAAGGCATATCCGCTGAATTTTCCGGCTTGCAGGAAGCACTCGCTTTTCCCGTGAGGCCTGAACTCGACGAGTTAGATTATCCAACCATCTATGCTCGCCCCCACGCCAGTACACTCGCAGCCCTTAGAAGAAACAACGACGCGCTGCATATGTATTTGCATGACTTGCCTGAACGGCTGTAAAGCGAATAGATAGTATACACTCTGATTCTCTATTTCTTCGCTTATCCCTCACACACCCATACTTCTTCTTCCCGCTTTCTCTTACAGTTTTTTATTGCGCACACTCTCGCTATTTCATGATCTTTCCTCTTAATGAGCATTCCGATTACCCTTTACTCCTCCTTCACTCATTCCCCTATTACTCCGCCTTACTACTTCCACGCACTCTCTCATTCTCTCTTGCAAACCCATAATTCCTCTTTTAATTAGTTCATCCCTTGACCAATAAGTCTAGGCAACCCTCTTGCTTTAGGTTTTTTCAAAAAAAACACGTTAACTCCATAATTATATGCAAAGCTAATTTGCTCTAATAGACAATATAATTAAGCATTGCTCCAGTCAGCTTTAAATTGAAATTCACTGACTTCGCTCGCGCTAACAAGGAATTTAATATTTTGCATAAATTCATCATATAACTTACGAACCCAACTCAGGTTAATTCAGCTGGAATTTCTCCCGCTAATCTCAAGGAATTAAACGAAATGGCCAGAACAGCCTAAATTAACGGGATTAATTCCAGCTAATCCACTATACGAGTGAATATGTCTATTTTAGCGGGAGAAATTCCACCTATTTATAAGCCCATTTAAACTATTCAACTCCCACTCACAGAAAATCAAAGAAGAAGAAGAAGAAGAAGAAGAGCTTATTTCGATATCAAGTCCGATTCACACCTTACAATTGTACTCCTATCTAGTCACCTAACTAATAATCGGCTTATTTTTGCATTAAAACAACCTTGTAAACATCTTTTAACACACTTGAATCTATACTGAATAAAATAATTCCCGTTTCTGCGAGAAGCCGCCTCCCCTACATTTCACTCAGTATTTTTTGCATATTTACAACCTGAATCCCCTATTTCCATTGTAATTGAGAACGATTATCATTATAATGAAGGGATCGTATCGCTTTCAGTTCAATCTGCGTGTTGATGCAGCAGAGGCAGCTGAGAGAGCGGATTGGAGGATTATTTTGAAATGAAGCTGGACGAGCATATGCTGCTGTGGAATCAAGCAGCCGTAAAGATACTGGACATCCGGCATATGATAATGAACCCGGGAGAGCTGCTGGAGCATTACCTGCTGCCGGCAAGCAGCTTTATTTATAGTGTACGAGGCTCCGCCAGACTGCGGCTGGATGGCATGCAGCAGGAGGCGAACCACTTTCACGTGCTGCATGGTGGCAAGGGCGCACTTCTAGACATAGAGGCTAGAGAGGAATTCGAATATTACCTGCTATTTTATAGGGCAGTGTATGCCTTCCCCCTTAGAAAAGAGCTCACACGGCTGATGGATCGGCATCAACCGTTCGCGCTGCAATATGGCTTCGAGCCTGATGAGCCGCTCCCTTTACTCGGATACCTCAGCCGCATCGAGCAGATTTGGGAAGGTGCGGGAAACCTCGATCAGCTTCATATTAAGTCGTTGTTCTATCAATTTCTGCATGAGCTGCTGCGTCAACTGGAGATGCAGGGCATTAGCAAAAGAAAACCGGATTTGGTCGCCCAAGCGATTCGATACATGGATGCACACTATCAGGAAGGTTTAACGCTGGAATTGATCGCAGAGACACTTAATTATAGTCCACGCCATCTTTCGATGCGTTTCAAGGAGCAAACCGGCGAAAGCCCCATTCATTACCTCATTCAGGTGAGGGTGAGAGAAGCTGCCCGGCTGCTTCTTGGCACAGACGCTGCTTTACAGGAAATCGCGCAGACCGTCGGCTATTCAGACGTCTACTATTTCAGCCGCATTTTCAAAAAATATACGGGTCTATCGCCTGTTCGCTTCCAAAAGGTAGAGCGACAGCGCAGACGTTCAGAAGATCATCCATTTAGATTGGCGGGAATATCCATTGGATTACCGGAAATGGGACGTTATATTGATAACGATGGTGATAATCATTATCAATATAAACGTGGAGGGTCTATACGAATGAGAAGAAATACAAAACCTGGCTTGGCTGTGAGCCTGCTGCTGAGCTTGACATTATTGCTAGGAGCCTGCTCTGCAGGCGTAACCAACGGAGGGGCCGCTAAAAGCAATACAAACGGCACTTCCGGCAACACGGCTGCAACGGCTGAAGCCAATTCAACGAACACCGCCGATGGCAATCAAGCGAATGAAGCACAAACACGAATTGTTCCTACGGCCATGGGTGACGTCGAAGTGCCTGCTAATCCCAAACGGGTTGTCGTGCTTTACTTGCTCGGCGATGTTGTTGCAATGGGAATTAAGCCTGTTGGTGTCTCTGAGGTTTCCGAAGGCGCCGCTTTCGAGAAGGAGCTTGCAGACGTGGAGTCGCTCGGCACTTGGTTCGAAATCAATCCCGAAGCCGTCATGGCGCTTGATCCGGATCTTATTATCGTTCCTTCCGAGGAAACCTATAATAAATTAAAACAGATTGCTCCAACGATCTATGTTCCCTATGACACCATGACAACAGGCGAAAGACTTGCTTTGCTTGGACAAGCGTTCGGCAAAGAGCAAGAGACGCAGGCGCTTCTCGACAACTTCAATGCAAAGGTTGAAGAAAGCAAGGAAAAGCTGTCGGCAGCAGGCCTGAAGGACAAAACAGTTACCATTATTGAAGGCGGCAAAAAAGAAATGGCCGTAATTGCAAGCAAGCAGTTTGGACGCGGGTCCCAAATTGTTTATGAGTATCTAGATATGAAGGCGCCAGAAATTTTGCAGAAAAAAATCGATGTGGCTACCGAGGCGTCAGGCGATAGCGTTTCTATGGAAGTCCTGCCAGAATATATCGACGACTACGTCATTCGCTCTTCTTATGAAGGAATGGACGATCTAACCACCAATCAGATTTGGAACAGTATTCCTGCTGTGAAAGAAGGCCGTCTGATAGAGCTTAGCTTCAGCTTATCTTATTACAGCGATATCTTCTCTCTCGACAAACAACTCGACTTTATCGTTGAACAGCTGCTGGCGACAGCAGCGAAAAGCTAAATCAGCATGCTTGGCTTAACAATACAGCCAATTTCGGGAGGGCAACCGTCCAAGCCGCGCTTTGCCGCCATGATGGCGGCCGGCTTCGCGATCCTGCTTCTCGCAGCAGCGGCA
Organism: Paenibacillus luteus; assembly: GCF_006542765.1. GTDB lineage: Bacteria > Bacillota > Bacilli > Paenibacillales > Paenibacillaceae > Pristimantibacillus > Pristimantibacillus luteus. Next base: position 18,360 of record NZ_SKCD01000049.1, on the reverse strand, counting down.
TCGATCTCCTTCGGTGCCGCCCGCATGGAAGTCAGCACCGCCTGGTCGGCTCTCTTTACCTTCAATCCTCAACTCATGGAACATCAGATCATCCTGTATTTGCGATTTCCGCGAACCCTAGCCGATATTATGGTCGGCTCCAGCCTTTCCGTGGCCGGAGCCATCATGCAGGGCAGTACGCGCAATCCGCTCGCCGATGCAGGATTAATGGGTATTAATACAGGAGCTGCGCTCGCGATGGCTATCGCTTTGGCTTTCATTCCGGGCAGCAAGTACACCGTACTGCTGCTCATCTGTTTTCTCGGCGCGGGACTCGGCGCTGGCTTGACTTACTTAACGGCTTCCCTAAGCCGCAAAGGCATGTCGCCGCAGCGACTCGTTCTGGCCGGAATGTCCCTCACGATGCTGTTCGGCGCAATCGGCACTTTCATATCCATTAATTTCAAGGTCGGCCAAGCGCTCTCCTATTGGACTTCAGGAAGCGTCGCAGGCGCGAGCTGGAATGAGCTTGCTTTGGTAGCCCCATGGTATGTAATCGGAATCGCGTTATCCATCAGCCTTGCCCGGTCCATTACGATTCTGAACCTGGGTGAGGAGATTGCCCGAGGCGTCGGCCAACGAACAACCCTCATCAAGCTGCTCTCGATGCTTGCCGTCCTGCTGCTCGCGGGGCTTTCGGTTATTCTTGTTGGCCCAATCGGCTTCGTCGGCCTCATTGTGCCGCATATTATGCGGTTCATGGTTGGCGTGGATTACCGCTATATCATTCCAGCATCCGCTCTGTACGGCGGAATCTTCATGCTAATTGCCGACCTCAGTGGGCGATTGCTTAATCGGCCGAACGAAATCGCTCTAGGCATTATTTTCGCAATCGTCGGCGTTCCCTTCTTCCTTATGATTTCCCGCAAGGAAAGGAGGGCCTTTGAATGAATCCAGAAGCGCAGCTTCGCAAGAGAAGCTTGCTGATTGCAGCACTCTTGCTGCTGCTTATCGCCAGCGTCCTTCTTAGCATGAATGTAGGCAAGATGCCCCTGCATCCGGGAGAGGTATGGAAGGTGCTTCTCGGCCAAGGAACCGACAGGCAAAATCTTGTCATCTTTCAGTTCCGGCTGCCACGCATCGTGCTTGCCACGCTCGTGGGCATGGGCATGGCAATCTCCGGTACGGTGATGCAAGGATTGCTGCGCAATGATCTCGCCGATCCGGGCATGCTTGGCATTAACGCCGGGTCCGGCTTGATGGTTCTTCTGTTTATAACCGCATTCGGCCTGACTGGGCTGTCCTCTGCGTTCCTTCTTCCGCTGATGGCTTTCGTCGGCGGATTAATGGCCGCCCTACTGATATATTTGCTTGCCTACCGGAAACGAAGCGCTCCGTCCCCGACGCGGCTAGTCCTTACTGGCGCAGCCATTAACGTTGGCCTTAGCGCATTGACCCTATTCCTTACGCTTAAACTGAATGATGAGCAATATGCCTTTGCCCAAAAATGGCAGGCTGGTTATCTCTGGGGAACCGAGTGGCGCTATTTGGCCCTACTTGCTCCTTGGGTACTGCTGCTCTTCCTTTATATTGGGTACAAATCGCTGGTACTCAATGCTTTGAACCTTGGCAATGAGCTGGCCACCGGCATCGGTGCGCATGTCAGGAAAGAGTTTCTGGCTCTTGTTATCGCAGCCGTCGCCATTGCGGCAGGCAGCGTGGCGCTTGGCGGCTCGATATTCTTCCTCGGGCTCATTAGCCCCCATGTCGCGCGCAAGCTGGTTGGTCCGGACCACAAGCTGCTGCTTCCGGCATCTGCGCTCATTGGCGGGTTAATTATGCTCAGCGCGGATACGATCGCCCGTACCGTCAGCTTCGGCGCCGACATCCCTGCGGGCATCATCGTTACGATGCTCAGCGTACCTTATTTCTTGTATTTACTGATGCGCTAAACGAATACTATCAAGCAGAAACGCCTGACGGCGTTCTTTCTGTAGACGCCATCGTTTCTGTGAAACGTATAGAGAAAGTATGAGCAAACTCCTATACTTTCCTATACGTCAAGGTGAAACGGCTTCGCCGTCCTCTGCACGAGGAAGCGATCCGTTTCTCGCAGAAATATATGACTGCTTTATTGTGTAAAACATATAAACTCAACTTTCGCAGAGCGAAAATCATCGTACACCTAAGGCAGGCTTGAGTTAGAGCCAATTTAAGTAAGGGTATTGCCAACATAGAAAAACAGCACTTCATTTGATATAGTGAGATTATCGAGATCCACTAAATCACAGAAGAGGTGTCCTTTCCATACTGGTTCCCGGCATTCCAGTAGTCGTTGTCTTTGTTCGCCATCGCTCCAAGAAAAACGAATGGCTCGCCATTCTATCGACAGATCTTATGCTGACGGCTCCGGAAATCATCCAGACGCATGGTCTCCGTTGGGATATCGAAATCTTTTTCAAGTGCGTCAAGTCCTTGCTGCGTCTGCAAAAAGAGTTCCAGGGTCACTCTTACGATCTGCTTATTAGCCATACGACCATCGTCTTTTCTCGCTACATTCTTCTGGTCTGGCAGCATCGGCAAAGTACGAATCAGTGGACGCAAAGTAGAAACACGAATACGGTTACTGGAGATGTGAATGTGAATTTAATAAACATTGAAACTGGAAAATCGTTTGAAATTACACTAAATGAAAATACATCAACCGGATATTCTTGGAGCTACGTAACGGACGAAAAAGGGTTGAGCTTAGAGTCCGAATACATTAAAAAATCGAAAACAGAGAATGAAGCCTTAGTAGGTAGGGCGCATGAAAAAGTGTTTATGTTCAAAGCAATGAATTCAGGCACTTACATCTTGACCTTCAACTATTCCCAACCTTGGGATCAAGGACAGAAGGCTGCAGAAACCAAAGTGTACACCGTGAAAATTGTGAAATCATATATCAAGAGTTGTGAGCAGTCTTGAGCTCATTAATACAACTTTCATATTCGCAAAAAGGCCGGTGTCTCTCCCAAAGAGAAACCCAGCCTTCAGTCTTGTTCCATTATTGTCGCTAGTACTGCTTGGGAGGTATTTCTGGTGGAATGTCCGGCTTGATCTCAGGTATTACATCCGGCTGAATCTCCGGTTTCCGATCTGGCACAATCTCTGGTATCGGTTGATCGGGCCTGATTTCCGGTGCGTCTGGCGGTGTAATTTCCGGTTCATTGCCTGGATTAACGTCGGGAATTTCCTGCGGCTTGCCTTCGTTATCAAACATCCTTCAACAGCTCCCTTCTCTTATAAACATGTATACCCAAAAAACGCCTAGTTCTAACACGTTCCTGTTTTTTTCAGCCCCCCCTGAATTTATTTAGTGGTGAAATACTTTAAAGCGAAAGGATTACAGAAGCATTTTAAATGTATGGTCTACTCTCTAATTATAAGATTAGTTCTCAATTACAATACGGTTCAGCTTCACGTTAACCGGGTTCGCGAGAGTGTCCCCAACCGGGCATTTGCACTCTAGAAATTGAATAAATTCTTCTACCTTTTCCTGAGGCGAATCTGTCTTGATATAAAACGTATAACGAATATCGGAGTAGCCAGGCCGAACCTCGGAACGGTTGAAAAAGCCGTCCAGATCAAGCTCTCCTTCAACCTCTACACGGAAATCGTCAAGCTTCACCTCGAACTTGGTCGCGTATGCTCTCGCCACGATGGATTGACATGCAGCCAGCGACGCCAGCAGCGCCTCGACCGGATTCATCCCCGTATCGGTTCCACCCAGGCTCTTCGGCTCATCAATCGTCAGTTCGAATTGTCTAGCCGTCGTTTTGACTTTAAATCCCTCTTGTAACTGTGCAGTCGCTTTAAAGGTTTGAACAGCTGCCATGTATATACTCTCCCTTTTCAATGCCAAATGTATCCCTATTTAGGAATTATCAATTCATACCTAAATACTAGGAATAATTAACATTATAGCAATCGGTTTGGAAGACTGTCAATGACCGGTTGTGGGCAATTGTGGATAATAAAAGGAAACAGCTGGATAAAAAGCTTCAGCTGCTCTATTAGTGCATACTATGAAAGTAGACTGCCCCTTACAGCTCCGACGCAGCCTTCAGTGACAGCCTACTTCTTCATCTTATATAAATTATTTCTCCCAGCCTTTGACGTGATCGCGCCAGGCATACTTTGGCTGCCAGTTCAGCAGCCGCTTGGCTTTCTCGTTGCTGAGCAGCGATTCATGCCCCGCCAGCGCCGTGCGGAAGTCACGGACCTCCGGAAAACGCGCAGCCATCAGCTCACGGCTTGGAACCGCCATGCTGGAATCATCCGCGGCTATATTGAGCGCGACGCTTCCGAGTCCCTCTGCCTCTACCGCTAAGCGGCAAGCCTCCGCTGCATCCCGTGTATCAATATAGCTCCACAAGATGCGCTCGCGCTGCTCCGGATCATGAACGAAAGACGGAAACCGCTCATAGGCATCGGGTGCGATGACATTGCCCAGACGGAATGAAACGACCTGCATGCCCGTCCTGCGATGAATCATATCCGCTGTCTGCTCATTAACAATCTTTGATAAGCCATAGCTGTCCTGCGGCACTTGCGGATGAGCTTCATCTACCGGCACATACTGCGGTCCGATCCGCTCCCGCGCAAACACTAGCCCATAGGAAGATTCGCTCGAGGCGATCACCGCTTTACGAATGCCGAGTCCCGCCGCTGCCTCCAGTACATTGTAGGTAGACATGACATTATTTTGAAACGTAACCTCGTTTGGATGCGAATAGGCAACGGGAATGGCAGCCAAATGCACGACGGCATCCGCCCCAGCCAATACGCCGTATACTTCGCCAAGCTGGTTCAAATCGACAATGACCGAACGGCACAGCGGCTCTGCCAGATGCTTAACATCCGCGTTGACGACCTCATACCCTTTCTCGACAAAATGCTTGACCACCCATCTACCCAGCATCCCGCTTCCGCCTGTAACGACTACCTTAGGCACTTCGTTTCCTCCTTCTTACGCTTCTAAAATTTGTTCAATCCGACTGATCGCGTCCGGGATGAGGACGATGCCCGAAGCCTTCGCGTTCTCCTCCACCTGTTCGGGACGGCTGGCGCCGACCAGCGCGCTTGATACATTTGGCTGCCGCAAAATCCAGGCGAGTGCCAGTTGGCCAACCGTTAGCTCAAGCTCGGACGCCACTTTGCCCAGCTCGCGCACTTTCTCGATTTTCTCCTCGGTTACATTTTTCCGCATGCCGTCAAGCTTGGCGGCACGGCTGTCTGCAGGCAGCTCGTTCACAGAACTGTACTTCCCGGTCAGCAGCCCCTGCGCAAGAGGCGAGAATACGACTTGTCCAATGCCGCCGCGCTCTCCGTAAGGAATGACTTCCTTCTCGATATAACGGTTGAACATATTATAAATCGGTTGATTGACTATGATACGGTCCAGCAAATAACGATCCGCGATCGCATGCGCCTCCACCATTTGGGCCGTTGTCCATTCGCTGACGCCGATATACAGCACTTTGCCTTGACGAACCAAATCGTCGAGCGCCCGCAGCGTCTCTTCCATCGGCGTGCTCGGATCATGGCGGTGGCAGTAATACAGATCCACATAATCCGCGCCTAGCCGCTTTAAGCTGGCATGGCACTGCTCCATAATATGCTTGCGGGACAAGCCCCGGTCATTGGGACCGTCGCCCATCTGGCCAAACACCTTAGTCGCCAGCACATAGGATTCCCTTGGAAAAGCACGGAGCGCTTCACCCATCAGCTTCTCCGCCTCGCCTCGCTCGTACACGTTGGCCGTATCATAAAAATTAATGCCCAGCCCATAAGCCGTTTGTATCGCCTTTACCGCATTTTCGCGTTCGACGTAACCTCCATATGTCAACCAGCTTCCCAGACTAATCTCGCTAACCTTCAACCCGCTCTTTCCTAAATGACGAAATTGCATCTCTACTCATCTCCTCCAGAATGGTGTGTAAACAATGAAAAGGCTTTCTAGCACTCCCCTCTCTATTCTAGAGAAGATCGTATCAAGATGTAAGTAGTGAAAAATAAGTCACTATATTATATAACCTATATCTACTATACCTGAGGTAACTACCTTAGCAGGCGATTTCATCAGCTGTGGTTGATGCCAACAAGTATCGCCTCTCCGTGCGCAAGTCCATCTCTATAAATTACTGTATTAGCGATGTGCGAGTAGATTATAATTCGGTGGCACAGATACAGCCTATTCTTTCAATTTCCTTCGGGATGATTTGATAAATATCCCATTGCAAATGCAAGGCGAACGCTTCGTTTCAATTGATCAATTTTTAACTTGGTTAACCTTCTTTTTTCTCAAATATATCAACTGAACTCTCACAACCAACCTTTTATTACTCAAAATATGCCGTGCTCACAGTTAATTTTTTCAATACTCCCCGTCGTTTAAACCTGCAGCATGATCGTTCAGCTTCGTAGTCGATAACTTCTCCCCATTTAATTTAGAAGGATTTTCTCCCGCTATAAAGCGGAATTTTGGCTCTTTGAAGCATTTATATGGAATTTCTCCTTCTATTTCCAGTACATACGAATAAAATGACGCAAAACGTCTGAATTAACAGGATATTTCCTGTTATTTCATTCCCCTCACGAATAACGCCATTTTAGCGGGAGCAATTCCATCTAAATCATAACTACCGGCCTATGCTGCTCCGTAAAACGGAAGAGAGCTACTTCTCTCGTTAGCATCCTAAGTAAGCTCTTATAGCAGAAAAGCATGCAGCGGCCGATTATCGGCTGCACTGCATGCTTTCCTTGAACAAGTTAGAATCCTATTCCTTACCCCAATAGATTACACCTAACTTAAGCGATGGAGACGATATGCGTCTCTCCAGGCGCAACCGCAATCTCCGCATACGCATAAGGACGGCCAAGCTTATCATAGGCGCTGGCACTTTCGATCACTTCACCATTATGATGCAGCTGAACCGGAGCTTCCACCGCCTTATAGAACACCGCTCGCCATACAAGCGCTTCGCCGGATAGGCTGGTAAACGCCGTAGACGTTCTGCCTGTATGCTTCACGCTCACTGTTCTTCCGAGCACGGAAACTTCAGAAATTTCCGCCCAGCTCACTTCCTCCGTTAAGCGCGACACCGTAGTTACTACATTGCCGCCATCTGCCGAGATGCCCATCAGCTCGGAAACGACCGCCCCGACTGCAGAATAGGATACTTCGGGATATTCGCGACGATCTAGCGCGGGGTCCATCAACGCCTTCAGGCTGCGCAAGCCCTCGCCTTCTTCGCCGCATCGGTAATACGTCTCCGGCAAATAAGACATGCCCTCCACGTTGGAAACGCCTTGCTTATGCATCTCGCGCAGCGCACCCTCCCGCTTCTCTCTATCTGCAATCGCTTCGTAATAGAGTGGCAGAAATTGGCCCTCACCGGACTCTGCCGCGAGGAAGCCACCGTCATGTCCCAAGGCGACGAAGAAGCAACCGCCTTCCTTATCCCACCACTGCTGCTCAAGTTGCTGGCGGAGATGTGCCGATTTCGCCGAGTATTCAACATAAAGCTCGTTGTTCCCTAGCTTTTTTTCCAGTTCGGCATAGGCTTGATAGCCCGCGATCATAACCGCGATCAAATCGGCTCCAATCTTGGGATAATCCCCAGCCTCGTTGTAGCTGGCAAGCCCTCTTCTTCCATAGGAAGGGTAGTATTCCGGAATGCCGTCGCCGTCTTTGTCCCATGTCTTCACGTATTCTGTTACCGACAAGCGATAGAAGTTTTGCAGAACCGGATCTTCCAAATAGGAACGGTCACCCGTCCACAAATATTGCCGGTAGCAGGCTTCAATCACATCAAAGTTGGCAGGGAGATTGTACCAGAAGTCCTCGTCATTCTCGTAGTCCACCGGCGCGGGCTCGTTATCGCCTGTAATCTCCCAGTAAGTGCAGTAATCTTTGCCCCTGCTGATATTCTCGGCAAATCGCTGCATCATATTGCGGGTATGTGCTTGCAAGCCAAGCACGGAAGCGCCCATGCTTTGATGGGAAATATCCCGCATGCAAAACGCTTCTCTCCCGGGCAAAGCCCCTTCATACCAAAGGCCGACGGGATCGCTCCCGTCATGGGAGTAAGCCAGCGCCTGTCCCTTCGCCCACTCAAATCCTTGGTTCAGCGCCTCGTCATCTGAGCGGAACATTATATTGTTTGAGGCCATCTTCATCACCGATTATCCTTTCACAGAGCCGATCGTCAGGCCCCCAATAAAGTATTTTTGCAGGAACGGATAGACAAGCAGAATCGGTACCGTTACCAAAATCGTCGTCGCTGCGCGCAGTGTCAGCGGAGATAAGCTATTGAATTTCTGATAGATCAATTGCTGGTCCATAATTTGCTGGGAAGCTTCAACCTCCAGAAGCAAACGCCGCAAGTACACCTGCAAGGTATCGAAATGCCCGCTGGAATTATACAGAATGACATCGAACCATGAATTCCAATGCCCCACCGCGGCATAAATGAATACGGCGGCGAACACGGGGAGCGACATCGGAATCACGAGTCTAATATAAATCGTAATTTCCGTTGCACCGTCCAGTCTCGCCGATTCGAACAGCGCTTCCGGCAGCTCCGAAATATAAGAGGCCATAAGCAGCATGAAATAAGCGCTGATCAGCGTAGGAATCCAGTACACGTTAAAGGAGTCTGTCAGCCCAAGCTTAACCATCAGCAGGTAAACCGGGATAAGCCCTCCGTTGAAATACATGGTAACGAGGAACAGGATGCGCATAAACTTGCGCCCGGAGAAATGCCGGATGCTTACGATATAAGCAAGCAGTCCCGTCACGAACAAAGCGGTGGACGTCCCCACAATTACGCGCAGCACCGACCAGCCGAAGCCTTCAAGCAGCTTATGGTTTTGCGACAGCAGAACATAGGCATCCAGTGAAAACTTCCTTGGAAAAATATAGATTCCGCCCCGCGCGGCATCTGCTCCATCATTCAAGGAAAGGGCCAGCAAATTCAGAAAGGGATAGGCGACCATTGCGCCAAATAATAGCAAGACGGTAATATTCAAGACATCAAAAACGCGTTCAGATGCCGGTTTAGTTCGTGTGTTCATCCTGTAGGCTCCTTTCTAGAATATCGAGGTTTGCATCAATCGTTTCGACAGCCGGTTCGCGAGCACCACCAGCGTAAGCCCGATTAAGCTCTTCATTAACCCGACTGCCGTACCGTAGGAGTAATTGCCCAGCTGCACGCCGAAACGGTAGACATACGTATCAATGACCTCATGATAATCTCGGGTCGTTGGGCTACCCAGAAGCAATTGCTGCTCGAAGCCTGCATTCAGGATGCCGCCGAGCGCCAGAATGAACAGCAGGACGATTGTCGCCCGTATCCCTGGCAAGGTAATATGCCATATGAGACCGAAGCGTCCCAGCCCATCGACTCTTCCCGCTTCATATTGCTCGCGATCAATTCCCGCTATTGCGGATAAATAGATAATGGAGCTAAAACCAATTTCCTTCCACAGGTTGCCTGAGGTAATAATCGCCCAAAAATATTTTCCTTCTCCGAGAAACAGGATAGGCTCCTGAATGAAGCCCATGCGCTGCAGCAGATCGTTGATGATGCCATCGCTGCCAAGCAGCGTAAACAGAATGCTGGCTACAACAACCCAAGAAATGAAATAAGGAATGTAGGACAACGATTGTATCGTTTTCTTAAACGCGCGGTTCTTAACCTCATTTAATAGCAAGGCCAGAATAATCGGCGCCGGGAAACCGATACAAAGGTTCAGCAAGCTAATGACGATTGTATTGCGCATAATCATCCAGAAATCAGGCTCTTGGAAGAAGCGGATAAAATTGTCGAAGCCGACCCAATTGCCAAACAGCGTCTGGCCGGGAATATAATTTTGAAAGGCAATGATTAAGCCGTACATGGGAAAATAAGCAAAGAGCAGCACCCACAGGATAATCGGTAAGCTAAGCAGCCAAATTTGTCTCTCTCTGGAAAAGCGTCTAAGGTAGTTCATGATTCGGCTTCCCTCCCGCTCTCCGGTTTATTTCAGCAAAGCAATGTTCTTTTTAAATTGCTCCGTACGGTATTTCTCGATATCAGCAAGGCCGATTTTGATCGCTTTTTCCCGCAGCTCGTCGAAGTTTTTGATTGCTTCCGCTTCAGTCTTGGACATGACTGCCTTCGCAAAGCCGGTTTTGATCAGCTCTTCGATTTGCTGGTTTTTAATCGTAAGCGGATTATCATTCATAAAGCTCACGCGGCGCTCTGTGCTGTCGTAGATGGTGTCGCCTACATTTTCATGCATAAGCTTTTTCCATTTGTCATCTTGAATGAAGTTCTGGTCATACCAAGCCGTGCTCTTCTGGTCGTCGCTGAGCAGTCCCTGAGGATAAGCGAGCCAGAACGAGTTGCTGCCGTTGGCGGCTTCCGTTTTCTCAAAGTCCAGTTTGCCGTCAAGAAGCGCCTGCTTCGTCGTTTCGTTGAACGACCATTTGCCGTCCTCTTCATAGTTCCAGTAGGAATCCTCGATATTGGGAATTCCCCAGCCAAGCAAGCGCGTGCCCACTGGCGTCATCATAAAATCAAGGAATTTAATGATTTCTTCCGGCGATTGCGCTTTGTCCGTCAATACCGTGTAGTTCCACCCGTGCGTGTCCTTCGGCGACAGGTAAGCCTTCTCCGCGCCCTGCGCTTTAAAAGCGATCTGTACGTAACGCTTGTCCTCTTTGTAATCGGCATCCGTTTTGAGCCATACCTCATGGCCGGCATTCCATGACTGCCACCAAGGACCGATATGCCCCGCAATTCTTTCGCTTGAAAATTTAATTCTCCAATCGTCGAACTTATTGACGAACGCATCCGGGTCCATCATGCCGTCAAGGAAAAATCGGTTGTAATACAGAACCGCTTGCTTGCCTTCCTCCGTATTCAGCCAGTGGGTCAAATTATGATCGGCATCCTCTTTGTAGCCGTCCTTCAATCCCCAGAAGCCGAGCGCATTGTTGATGTTCACATCGGAATTCCAAGACAGCGCGTACGTTTTCTCGCCGTTGGCGTTAGTCGGATGCTTTGCCACCATCTGCTTAAGCACGTTGTAGTAATCCTCAGGCGTTTCAATGGCTGGAGCGCCTAGCTCCTGGTACCAATCCCAGCGGATGTGGGCCGTAAAGTCCGGAATCGGCAGATAGCCCCAGCCGCGTGGAATGCCCCACAGCTTGCCGTCTTCATCGAGGTAGGACTCATAACGCGCGCCTAGCTCTTTTTTGATATTGGGTCCATATTGATCCACGAGCGGAGCTAAATCCATGATTTTGCCTTGAGCCTTCCACTGCGAAATCGCGGAATCGTCCATGGCTGCGATGACTTCCGGATAATCGCCGGATACGAGCATCAAATTCAGCTTTTCCTTCGGATCTACGTCCAAGGAGCTTCTCGTAATATCAACGTTAAACTTGTCCAGCAAATAGGTATGAAAGGCTGCTTGTTTTTTATTTATTTTGTCGGGATTGCCCTGGTCAGCCTGATAGAAGTGAATCTTCGTTGTTTTAGCCGGAAGCTTCCAGCCAAACTCGTTCACCGTACCCGCCGCAACTGTATTCCCTGGCGTTTCTTCTCCCGCTTGCGGAGCGCTGCCGCCATTGTTTGTGTTCTTGCCGCTGCATGCTGACAGAATCAGCACGGCGCTTAACAGAATGGCCATCAGTGTAGCCGTTTGCCGTTTCATAAGATGTATCCCCCTTGTAAAAGATGTGCTTGCCCCTTCATTGTAGTCAACCGGGAATTCGAATAAAATGGCATTTTCGTTGCGTCTATGTCGTTTTCATTATCGATGTTAGCGGTTTCATAATTTTCATAAATGCCGCATGTTTTTTCGGTACTCCGAGGGCGACAGGCCAATTTGCCTTTTGAACCGCTTCGTAAAATGAGGATAATCCGGGTAACCGCAGCGCTGGCCAACCTCGTACGTTTTCAAATCGCTATGCTCCAAAAGCGCCTTGGCATGCTCCATCCGGATATGCGTAAGGTAGGCAATATAGGACATGCCCGTCTCTTCCATGAGCATGTGGTAGAAGTGCGTCGAGGAAATGCCGAGCGGGGCAAGCACCTTCTCCAAATGGAGCTCGGAATCCGAGAAGTTTGCCTTAATATAATCGATCGCCTGATGGATCACGCCACGCTTGCCCCAATTTCGCTTATCCCTGATTTCAATTAAAAGGCCCTCCAGCCATCCTGCGAAAGAAGCCGAGGCTTCTTCATAGCTTTGGCTCTCGTAAGGAAATGCCCACGCTTCATGCGGAAATTGCGGCTGCAGCCGGTTTCGGATCAAGGAGGCCGCATCGCGAAGCAGCGACACACGCTCTTCCTGCATGCCCCCCTTATCGTCCATCAGCCCAAAGAGACTGTTCATCTCTTGACGCATACCCGGCTCATTGGCAATCCACAGCTCATGGCCGATTCGCTCTGCCGCCGAGCTAATCGGTACGATTAATTGATTTTTGATAATGGCAATCTGTCTGGATTTCATAAAATGCTCGAATCGCTTGGCTACCAGCCCGAGCACCTGCTCCGGCTTCATTGGCTTCAGGATATAATCCACGACGCCATGCCGCAGCGCTTCCTGCGCATATTCAAATTCGCCGTAGCCTGACAAAATCATAATATCCATATCATGGCCGTCCTCGCGCAGCCGCTGGATAAGCTCGATGCCATCCATAACCGGCATGCTGATATCGGTTATAACCATATGAGGCAGCTCGCGCCTAGCGATTTGCAGCGCTTCCTCTCCATCAGAGGCTTCCCCGACGATTTGGTAGCTTGCGTTCGCGGCAGTCAACATTTTAAATAAGCTTTTCTTGCTCATCGCTTCATCGTCCACGAGAAGAATTCGGTAATTCATGGCCGTCTCCTTTGCTTCCATCATGATGGTCTTCGAGCTTGACGGGTAACAAAATATCAATACAGGTGCCGTCTGCGCCGGATGCGGCGATGAACAGCCCGTAAGGCTCTCCGAACAGCAATCGTATTCTAGTATGCACATTCAGCAATCCGATAGACATTTTATTTTCTGTCGAGGGCCTATGCTCCATCAGCTCCTTGATAGGCATATCGAACAACTGATTATAGGAGTCGAGCACCTCTTCCGTCATGCCCTTGCCTCCGTCTTCTACGGAAACGAGGCAGCCGTCAGCCGTCTCCGCAGCAGATACCCGAACATAATTGGGCGGTATTTTATGCTTTTGAAAGCCATGCTTGAAGCTATTCTCCACGATTGGCTGCAGCATGGAACGGACAGACATCACGCGGTAACCCAGCTCCGGTTTTAATTCAACCGAATAGGCCAAGGATTCGTAACGCTCGGCTTGAATGGATAGATAAGCCTCGATATGCTGCTTCTCGTCCCACAAAGTAACCCTATCATTCGGATTTTGCACATTGTAACGGAACATATCTCCAAGCGATACGATCATTCGGCTGATTTTGTCATTCCCCTCGACGATCGCGCTGGAATTGATAAATTCGAGTGTATTGTACAGGAAATGGGGATTAATTTGCGCCTGCATCGCGTGCAGCAGCGCCTCCTTCTGCTTCACCTCCAGCTCTTTTTCCCTAAGCTCCGATACGTGAACGATCTCGACCAGCCGTTTGATTTCGCCCACCATCTTATTGAAGCCGCGGTAAAGGCTTCCTATCTCAGCGTTCTTGTTCTCCGGGGCACGTACGCTAAGCTCGCCCAGCTCTGCCCGCTTCATCAATCGCAGCAGCGTTAGCAGGGAGTTGCTAAGAGAGTACATGACTGCGCTTGCAACAACCATGACGAGAAAAAACAACAAAAGTGAAACGAACGTAGAAATTCGGCTGACCTTCAGCAGCGAGGAATTGAGCTCATCGAGGAGAACCTCGGAGAACAAGGTAAGCCCGGTGCTGTTGGAGCGAAAAAACACGACCAGCTTGTTTCCTTCATCCGTAGGCATCGTAAATGTTCCGCGACGCTGATCCCCCATTTGCTTGAGGTAATGCTCAGGTATACTCGTTTCTGCCCCGTAGCCGCTTGGGTGATAGGCTGTTTTCTGCTCGGGATCGGCGATCCAAATATAACCTGTTTTGCCAATACGGACATTTTGAGTAATGTTAATCACTTCGTCCAGCTTCAAATCGACGATCAACATGCCCCTATCCTCATCGCCGTAATTCAAACTGCTGAATTTGATCGCCATCGTAAGAAAGGTAGGGCCTTCCTCTTCGTGCTCCAGTCCCATAATGACAAATTTGCCGATGTCCTTCATCCGCTTATCATAGGTAGCAAACCTTCGTTCTGCCGACATAAAGCTGGAGGAGGAGACGGCAATGCCTTTGCCGGTAACGAGCGAAACTCCGTGGATGTCCTCTCTATTAGTCATAAGGGGATTCAGCAGCTTTCGCTCTACTTGCTCGGACAGCCGGAAGCGTTCAAAGGAATCCGTCATCCTCCCGTTTAAGAAATCAGAGGTCAGGTCATTCACTAGAACAGGGTACATTAACCGCTGGATTTCCTTAAAATACGTGTCTAAATGGTCATTGACCTGGTTAACTAACTGATAGCTTGAGCCGATCGCATTCTCCTTGATTGCTTTGTATGATTTCTCATACCAAAATTGGCCAAGCAGCGGAAGAGGCACATACAGCAGCAGCATTAAAAAAATAATTTTCTTCTGAAGCGAAGCATTCATAAAAAATCCCATATCGTCTGCCCCTTTTTGCCATCCCTAGCTATGAAGTTATGCTACCCATTATAATGGATAATTTTGAGGACGAGACCGATTTAAGATTCCCCTAAACGATTGATCATGATTTTGACATGAAACTGATGATTATGACATAACGATGGTTGGGCAGAAGTACCACGAGCCAAAATTAACAGATATTATGAGCACTATTTTCCATAAACCTTTTATTTTAATGACATTCGCTTCCGAAGCCTATATGGCGAGATTGTCTTTTATAGTCCGGGATTATCGCATTTTCATTGCATTTTTATAACAAAAAAATATTTTTATATAATGTCCTTTTATCGCGAAATTATGCTTGTTTTTTCCAAATTACCGCTTAATCTAGAGTAGATTCATCGCATTTATTATAAAGGAGGCGTAAGTCATGAACTGGTTTAAAAAAGGTCTCATAGCTGCACTCGTACTACTGGGGCTGGCTTCAGTTCCGGTCGTCGGATCAGCCCTGCCGGGAGAAATATCGTACAGCAGCGGCGCAACGGTATTCACTCGCTACACCGGATTAGAAACGTTTAACGGAAGCACCTACACGCCGCATTCACCAAGCCGCTATACCAGCAATGAAGTGCGGTTCAAGATGCATTTTGACAAATACCGTTACAAAATCAGAAGCTCCGGCAGCACGACCTTCAACTTTGCCATTGCACGAATTACCCCCGACTTTCCGAACGGTATTTCCATGTATGAGCAAACCTTAAATCCTTACAACGCCTACTCCAATTACCTCGATGGGGACTACTACCTGTACATGTATGACTTTAGCGGCAGCACCGCCAACCTTAATCTTTCCCAAATGGAAATTACCGCGGTTACTCCCGGAGAGGTGCGGCTAAACAGCCCGAGTTCCTTCAACTATACGACAGGTTATGAAGCAGGGTCCGGCTCCTCTTTCCTGTTAAAAGGCAATACGTACACCATCGATGCCTATGTGGAGGGTGCGCCAACTTCAGTAGTTGCTTCCGTAACGACAAGCAGCGGCACGACCACGCTTGGCACAATGGCTTATTCCGGAGCACTGGGGCGCTACACCTTGGACTACACCTTTCATCAACACTACGATGCCCGGAGCGCACAGAAACCGA
Organism: Paenibacillus luteus; assembly: GCF_006542765.1. Taxonomy (GTDB): domain Bacteria; phylum Bacillota; class Bacilli; order Paenibacillales; family Paenibacillaceae; genus Pristimantibacillus; species Pristimantibacillus luteus. The sequence goes on along the minus strand of NZ_SKCD01000049.1, from coordinate 2,511 downwards.
CATTGAAAATAACCGCCACCTATCCCAATGACATCCGGGGGTCCTCGGTCGTCGTCAATTCAAGGCCCATCTATGTCACCGAGATGGATGCAACCTATTACCAGCGTAACGACTCCACATGGTACTACAACTCTCCAACCGACAACAGCTTCGCTGGCGGCGCAACTAGCGGCTTCACCTGCTACCATTTTGTTGCCGACATTTACGATCCGCTGTATGCAGGCTCTCCTCAGCAAGGGAACGACACGGACATTATCAACTTTATGAAAAAACAAGGCGCGCACGCCTCCAGACCCGGCACAAGCTATGCAACCGCGTCGATGACGCCAATTCCTTTCCCTGACGCCATTTATTATACGAAATACCATTTCGCGAAAGTCACAAGCTGGGATGCCAGCGGCAACCCCACCGCAATTATCTCCAAATGGGGCGGGCTTGAGCTCGTCAAGAGCAGCTCTGCCGATCCGTTCGGCAGCTCGATCGCGACCTACGGCACACCGCATATTTACTTTAAAAGATAAACAGCCTGCCGCGCTGAACCTATAGGCTAAGCTACCTGAGTGACGGCGCGATACAACAAGCCCCGCTGGAGCTATCTCCAGCGGGGCTTGTGTCTTCTTGCTTGTTAGCGATCAGCCCGATCGTTCGGACTGCTGATTTTAATCAATCGGCTGTCAGGGTCCCATTCAATTTTATTCTCCAATGCCTCTATGACAAAACGCAAAGGCACCATAGTCATCGTATTGATAATCATCGGGGGATACTCCAGTGTGACAGCCCGGCCGTCGATGAATGCCTCTTTTTCCCTAATGGTTAGGTTAAGAGTGTGACCAGCCGTCGAGATCGTCATCTTCCCTTGTATGTACGATACTTTTGCACCCAGTTCATTAAATGTACTCCTCAGCGGTACGAACGTAACGCCTTTATAGATATACGGATTCGCAGTAAGCGGAAGTTGCTTTCCGTTCAGTTGTACATTGATGGCCTTCATCACCTGCCGCAGCTTTGGGTCCATCTCAGCGTAAGGGATATTCATTTGGTTATAGTAGTCCATAACGGATTCATTTCCCGCTGCAATTCCGAACGGAACCTTCGTCCAGAGCGTCCCGTCTTTTTTTACGATCATCAATTGGTCTTGACTGACCGAATGGACTGCAAAATCTTTAACATCTGAAATGTCTGCTATTTGGAAGGGATAGTTGCGAGTTGTGTCCGGACTATATAAGGCGCTTAAGGTACCGTCAGCATATAGAGCTGCACAAGCAAAGTTTCCGCAATCAATATCAATGGCTGAGGAAGCAAGCTTCTTCCGTTTTAATCCTTGTTGTAACTCCCATACCGTGCCGTCTTGCTCCAACACGAATGTTTTTTCCCATGTGCCATCAACCTTCTTGCCCTTTATACCCTCAAGTTTAACCGGATACATCAGAAACGGGATTTCGTCGCCCCAGCCATAATAATGACCCCATAACCATGTCTCTCCTTGGTTATTGATTGCAGCCGAGGAGAAGCTTCCTGCATGAACGGAAACGATATTCTTAAGCCCTTCTACTTGTTTGGGAACAGCAGCCTTGCTGAACAGTTCTCGGTAATCTGCAGGTTTATATGCGTTTACGTCAATTCTTCCTGATTCTCCAAACGAAGTGCTTCCCCAAGTCCAAACGGTACCATCTGCCTTTAATGCCAAATGATGCCCTTCATTGGATGCGATATCAATGATATCGGCTAAATGATGAACTTGTGCAGGCGCTATAACAAGATCATCATCTTTTTCATTATATGTCCCTAATCCGTTCAGTCCGTTACCATTACCGCCCCAATACCACACCGTTCCATCTTTTTTGAGAACCATGGTGTACCCGTCAAACTGAATCTTTGCCGCATCACTAAACACAGGTACGGCAGCCGACTTAAATCCTTTCGTATTATCGCCGAGCTCACCATAATCGTTCGCACCCCAGCTCCATACAGTCCCCTGATTGTCCAAGGCTACTCCATTTCCCCCGCTCATCTCAACCTGAGTAATGCCAGTGAGAAATTTATTAGTAGGACTCCCTTCCGCCGCTTGCATTGAATTAACAGGTAAGCTTAACACGGCCACAATAAAAACAAATACTAGCATTGCCGTTTGTTGTACCCTAACTGCCTTCATCCTCATCTCTTCGATCCTCCCATCGCCATACTATCGTTCGACTCCTTCATATTTAAACGAACAGTACATCCAACTTGTTGCAATTTATTATATTTTTGGAAATGTAATTCTCTTGGATTGGAAAAGGAATCGATTTGTATAATACGAGAAAGAGGAATAATGCACATCAATCTGCATCCCTGTACGGACTCAGCTGATCTTGGCTTCACTTCAAATCAATTAGTAGGAAATCTGGTCCTCTGTCAAGAAAGTAGACACTCAATAAGAGTATTTAGTTAATCTTGTTGTAGTACATTTCCTCAAATCGATCCGGCGATTCGTAACCCAAAGAACCATGGATTCTCTTTCGATTGTAAAAG
>NZ_SKCD01000048.1 GCF_006542765.1 Paenibacillus luteus | reverse complement strand
GGGAAGTTGCAGGCATATTTAATCATTCGCTATGGACTTCGCAGATTCACTATCCATAAATGGATGCTATTACATATTTGTTTTTTTCAAGTCCTTGTTCCTATGGGCTTTCGTAATTCAGGTTCAAATAGGCAAAGCAAACGATTGGAAACGAAATCGTCATAAAGTGCTATTTTTATTTGAAACATGTTATAATAACCCCATGAGTTTAGGAATTATAAATGAACTTGAAAGCAGGTCATCCCATATGAAACAACAAGAAACACTCAAAAAGCCGGATTGGCTTCGTATAAAGTTAGCGACAGACGGCAACTTTGCCGAAATTAAAAATATGATGCGCTCCAAGACATTACATACCGTATGCGAGGAGGCACGTTGTCCAAACATCTACGAGTGCTGGGCGAACCGCACAGCTACGTTTATGATTTTGGGCGATATTTGCACGCGTGCATGTCGTTTTTGCGCAGTGAAGACAGGCATGCCGACAGAGCTTGATCTAGACGAGCCTGAGCGCGTCGCGGAGGCTGCCGAGCAAATGGGCTTGCAGCACTGCGTGGTTACCTCGGTAGCCCGTGATGATCTGAAGGATGGCGGCGCATCTATTTTTGCAGCAACCGTACATGCTATTCGCAAACGGATGCCATTTTGCCGCGTGGAAGTGCTTATTCCAGATTTTCTTGGAAACAAAGACGCGCTTCAAATTGTCATGGATGCTAATCCGGATATTTTGAACCATAACGTAGAGACAGTGGAAAGATTGTCTGACCGTGTGCGGGCCAAAGCGAAATACAGCCGTACTATGGAACTGCTTAGACGCGCTAAGGAAATGAAACCGAAAATTCCAACCAAATCCAGCATCATGCTTGGCGTTGGTGAGGAATGGGACGAAATTCTGCAAACGATGGACGATCTTCGTGCCAACGATGTAAATATTTTGACTTTAGGTCAATATTTGCAGCCTTCGCCGAAGCATATGCCGATCGTGCGTTACGTCCACCCGGACGAATTTGCAAAATTAAAAGAAGAAGGGCTGAAGCGTGGTTTTCGGCATGTCGAATCCGCACCGCTGGTACGCAGCTCTTATCATGCGCATGAGCAAACCGATTCGGCACAAGCAGCTATGGCTGTAGATACCGTTGAAACCGGATTCGACCGTGAGGTTTCCTCCGGCGCTTGCTCAAGCAGCATGTAACTGACGCTCAAGATGAGGTGGAGAACATGGCTTTGATTCATATCGGCGGAAAATCATATGAGATTGTTCATGAGAATCGGAACGGGTGGAACCCTGAGGCGTTTCGTGATCGATATAGTGAAGTGCTGGAGCGTTACGATTTTATTATTGGCGATTGGGGCTACAGCCAGCTTAGACTAAAGGGATTTTTTCGCGATAATCACCAGAAGGCGACCAAAGACAGCACCTTCTCCGGGATGTCGGATTATATCAATGAATATTGTAATTTCGGCTGTGCGTATTTCATTTTAGAAAAAACACAAAGCACGAAGCGTGAGCCAGATGACTACGACTTGGATGCTGACGATCATCGCCCTCGCATTGAAGCAGCTGATCTTCTCGCAGCCGCTGCGGGCCTGGTTGATGGCTTAGAGGGCGTGGAAGCAGATGGCGATGAGGTTGCAAGCGCTAAGGAAGCGGCTGCGCCATCGAATGAGCGTGAACGCCACAACCGCCATCAGCCGCGTGAGAATCGTCATCGAAGCTCGAATCGCAATAACCATGAGAAGAACAATGGCGATAACGCGGCTGCCAGCGAAGGACGCGGCAATGAACACCAAAGCAGCGGAAAACGTGACCATCAGCAGCGCAAAGGTGGATATAAAGGCAACGACCACCGCGGCAAGAAACCGTTCCGGCTTGCGGCGAGCGAGACCGCTGCTGCATCCACCGAATCGAACCGACCTAACAAAAAAGACACTGAGCGCCCATAAGCGGCGCTGCAGTGTCTTTTTTTTTCAATATCATAAGAGAGTGGATTAGCGAACGTCATAGCCCAGGAACGCTTCGCGGACCCGGTTCCAGAACGGGAAGGGGCGGTACCTTGCAAAGCTGACCTTTCGGCTCGATACGCTGCAGCGAATGGATTGGATGTCGCTGCGCATAATGCTGATATGGTCAATGGTGAGCTGAAGTCGTTGTTCTTTTTTGGAAATAATGTCGCAGTGGTGATGCTGCGGCAGCAAAACGGAAGAGCCGAGCGTACGGTAGACTCGGTTATTGATAGAAGCTATTTCCGCGATTTGCAGTGATTCTATTGAAGGGTGCACAATGGCCCCGCCCAAACTTTTATTGTACGCTGTACTGCCTGATGGCGTGGAGATGACGATTCCGTCCCCCCGGAACATTTCGAACATTTCATCGTTGATGTTAATTTGAGCTACCAGAGTGCCGTCCACGCCTTTGAGCGTAAATTCATTCAAAGATAAATAATGACGATTTTCGGTAGGGGTCTCCAGTTCAATCTCAGCCAGTGGGTAACGGACGATCCGTGGTGTCTCTTCTGCCATCATCTTCACAAGGTCCTCTAGCTCATCGGCTTGCCAATCCGCGTAGAAGCCCAGATGGCCGGTGTGAACGCCGACAAAAGCCACGTTCGTGATTTGATCGACATATTTATGAAAGGCGAGCAGAAGCGTTCCGTCTCCTCCGATGGAAATGACGATTTCAGGCGTTTCATCATTTCGATTGAAGCCGCGCTCTGCAGCCAAGATGTGAAATTTTTCCGCTAACGATTTGGATAAAGCGTCGCCTCGATCAATAACCGCATACTTCAAAGGTAAATCTCCTTCCGATCTCCATAGTACTTAAGATGATAAAGGAAATTGCCTTGAAATTCAATGCACGGCGGCGATCCTGTACCGGAGCAAAGTGAATTAAGGAGCCATCCAGCCCCAAAGGATATAAACTAGCGCCATCGCAAGGAATCCATGCAAAAGCCTAGCTAGGAAAAGGGGACGATAACGCAGATCAGTTCTACTGAGCAGACTCGCGATTTGGGCATGGACGGATAAACCGCCCCAGGAAAGAATCCACGCAGCAATCGCAACCTGATGCATAAGGCCCGTACCTGCTGTACCTGCCGCCCGTGCGCCAAGCGTGACCTCAAATAAGCCGAATATGCTTGCATCTGCCAGCGGTGCGGGGAGGCCGATCAATTGAAATAAATATCGGAGCGCTTCAGCGAGTGTCTCAACGATTCCTGCATGGGTGAGCATTTCCATAACGACCGAGAAAAAAACGACGAGACCTCCAACGACGATCATGAGCCGGAGTGCCGATTGGACGGAGTCTTGCAGCAGGCGCCCCAAGCCGCGCCCATCAAGCAGACGTGCCTCATGCATCGCTTTGATAGCAGCGGCTATTCGCGAAGGACGTCTCCTTCTAACTCTCTTGGCAGCATCAGATTTACGCGTTTCGGACGAAGGGAGCGCATGGCGGTCATGGAAGCGCATGAGCAGGCCGATCAATAATCCGCTGCCATAATGTGCAGCGGCCAAGACAGGCGCTAGCGCAACATTTTGGAAGAAGCCTACGGAAACTGCCCCGATTAGGAAAATAGGATCAGACGTTGTCGTAAAGGCAACCAACCGCTCTCCCTCAGCACGATTTACGAGTCTTTGCTCCCACAGCTGGGCCGTTAGTCTTGCGCCTACGGGATAACCTGAAATATAGCCCATTGTAACCACGAAACCGCCGATACCTGGCAGACGGAACAAAGGTCGCATAAGCGGATCCAGCAGCTTGCCGAAGAAATGCACAATGCCAAAACCAAGCAGCATCTCCGAGATGACAAAGAAAGGGAACAGGGCAGGAAAAAGCACATGCCACCAGATGGATAGCCCGCGAAGTGAGGAAGCTAATGTTTCCGTCGGAAAAACGGTCATCATAAGTACGATGCCAATAGCGCCAAAAGCAGTAATGGATAGCGGATGAACGAACGAGCGCAGCAAGAACAACGCCTCCTCCTTTAGTCGGAATGATAGGTAAACCGCTGAAGGCGGATGACGTACAACCCCTCTTACACGTATATGTCATAAGGTGGACATCCATCACTTTCAAAAAATTAAAAATATTTATAATCGTCCAAGAAAACGCTTCCAAAATACTGGATTACTCATTTATTTATGGTACAATGGATATACCTTTGAAACGGTTGGAGTGATGGCCATGAGTATAATCGCAGGCATTCTGGTATGTGCTTTCGTCTATGTCATTCGAGAATCTCTTACAGCGCCTGGAGAAGAGGACTATGAGGGTTAATAGGTAACATGTACTAACTAATGAAGCCCGCACCATAGCTGCGGGCCTCTTTTTTGTTTATCTTTAATAATATTTATGTGATATAATACTAAATACCTACATAATGGAGCTGGTTTTGACGATGAATAGGAATATAAGCATTTATGAGGCGATTGGCGGATCTGAGACTTTAAGACTAATTGTAGAAGCTTTTTATCCAAAGGTACAAGCCCATCCTTTATTAGGTCCCTTGTTCCCCCAAAATATTGATCCGGTTATCGACAAGCAATATTTATTTTTAACTCAATTTTTTGGCGGCCCTTCTTTGTATTCGGACGAATACGGGCACCCCATGATGCGAGCAAGGCATTTGCCTTTCCCGATTACGCCAGAGCGTGCTGAGGCATGGCTGGACTGCATGAGAAGAGCCTTGCAAGAGGTTGGCATAGATGAACAACTGCAATCCATCGTTATTAATAGACTATCCGGACCTGCGCATCATTTTGTAAACACATCTGAAGAGGAGACGTGATCGTTGTGGAACCCCTATACCAATCAAAAATAGAGTGCATTTGCTGCGAGAGAACCTATATGACATCGAAAGTCAGACCAAGCTTCAAAAGGGCGGTCAATTCAGATTCTGATTTTTGCGGTTATTATAAGCCTGAGGTGAACCCGGATTTTTACGTGGTCAGGGTGTGTCCTTATTGCGGCTTTGCTTCGACGGAGAACGGTATGGGACAGTTAAGCGATCAGCAAAAGAAGCTCTATAACGATAAAATAGGCTTTCGGTGGGAATCGCGTGATTACAGCGGGGAGCGCAGCGCTAAGATAGCGATGGTGACGTACAAGCTGGCACTGCTTTCTGCCCAAGCCATTGGCGAGAAAGATCGCGTGCTTGCAGGTATTTTGCATCATATCGCATGGCTTTACCGCTATGAGTCTAATCTGGATGAGGAAAAAAGATTTTTGCGCTTTGCGCTGCAAGCTTACGTTCGCGTATATGAGGCAGAAGGCGTTGCGCTTAATAACGCGAAGTTGATGTATTTGATCGGGGAATTAAATCGCCGGATCGGAGAAGTCAATGATGCGGTTCGCTGGTTCTCCCGTGTCGTGAATGACAAAAAAATCGTGGATGCCGCGATGATTCGTGCAAGTCGCGAGCAATGGCAGCTCATTCGGGAGGAGATGGAAGCCAGATCGAGCCAAGCATCTGGCGACCTCTCATTGCAAGACGGCTCTGAAGTGCTGGAGCCTTCGATTTCAACTTCCGCTTAGCGGATTTTTTGACGCAGAACCCGGTTCGTTAACAGGTAATCGGCATCGGCATCGATGACGGTTACTTTGTTGTGGCAGCAAGGGAAGACGAGCAGCCGCTTCGTGCCATCATGAATCTCAGGAAGCTCGGCTGGCTTGATGGGCAGGAGCACATTGTCTGCTTGGCAGAATGGGCAGCTGGAAACGTAGAGATCGCCCATGATGATATCATAGGGCCATGCTCTCTCGAACGGTATCATGATTGCTTGTCGCTTTCGGGAGCTTCCGGCGCATCGGCCTTGGCAAGCTCGGCCAACTTTTGCAGCAGGATGTGGCGCGGCATATGCATCAAATGCTCAATCGGCACGCCAAGCTGCTCGGAAAGCTTTATAGCGGTATCGGCCGAAATTTGCAATGGTTTAGACATGGTGATATTCCTCCAATCTGGATATAATTAAGTTATACACCGCCAAGAAGGTTTGCGCAAATAAAAACGCGGCCGCTTCTTGGTTTTTTTTATGAAGGAGAGGATGAAAGCATATGGCTAAGGGTTATCCGCAAAGCTGGGATTTGGATGTTTTTTATGAGGGAGGCTCGAGCTCGCCTGCTTTCCTGCAAGAGCTGAAAGGGATCGAAGGGGATATTGGAAAGCTTGATTCGGCGCTGCTGGCGGAAGCTGGCACAGGTGTGTCAGACATCGCTGAAATGACGGAGCTGCTGCAAAGCGTGCTCATTCGCTTGCGTCAATCCGAGTCGTTCGTATCTTGTTTATTGGCCCAAAACATTCGGGATTCCGCTGCCAACGCCCGTAATGATAATGTAAAAACGCTATCAGCTAAATTTCTCGGGGTGCTCACCCGGTTCGATAATCGGCTGCGCGGGCTTGATGACGGGGAGTGGAAGGAACTGCTGGCGGATGAGCCGCTTGCGGAGGTCGCATTTAATCTTAATGAGCGCCGTGAGCTTGCGAAGCAGAAGATGGCTCCCGAGCTTGAAGCGTTAGCGGGGGATCTGGCTGTGGACGGTTATCATGGCTGGGGTGATTATTATAACCTCATTGTCTCGCGTGCGAAGTTTAACGATGTGGGCAAGGATGGGGAAAAACGAACGTTGTCTGCGGGACAAATGCATAACCGCCTATCCGATGGAGACCGTGAGGTTCGTCAGGCGGCTTTTGCGGAGTGGGAACGTGAGTGGTCCGAGCAAGCGGAGCTATGCGCGGAGACGTTGAACCGGATTTCAGGTTTCCGTTTAAAGCTGTATGAGAAGCGTGGATGGGATTCCGTGCTCAAAGAACCGCTGCAAATGAACCGTATGAGTGAGGCAACGCTGACAGCGATGTGGGATTCTATCCAAGAGAGCAAGCAGGTGCTTGTCCGTTATCTAGAGCGTAAAGCGAAGCTGCTGGGCGTGGAGAAACTGGACTGGCATGACGTTGAAGCGCCAATCGGTTCAGCAACAAAGATCATTCCCTACGACGAGGCAGCTGCATTTATCGTCGAGCAGTTCCGTACGTTCAGTCCGGAACTGGCCGATTTCTCTGAAGCTGCCTTCCGCGAAGGCTGGATTGAAGCGGAGGATCGTGCGGGCAAGCGTCCAGGAGGCTTCTGCACTGCTTTTCCAAAGAGCGGCCAAACGCGTATATTCATGACTTATTCCGGCTCGGCCTCCAACATTTCAACGCTGGCGCATGAGCTTGGCCATGCATATCATCAGCATGTGATGAACGATCTGCCAGGCCTAGCCCAAGAATATGCGATGAATGTCGCAGAGACGGCTTCTACCTTCGCAGAACTGATTGTATCAGATCGTGCAATGAAAGCGGCAGCGGAGCATGATGAGAAGCTGGGACTGTTGGAGGATAAAATTCAACGCTCCGTAGCGTTTTTTATGAACATCCATGCTCGGTTTTTGTTCGAAACCCGTTTCTATGCCCGTCGCCGCGAGGGAATGGTATCGGTAGAAGAGCTTAACGCTTTGATGGAAGAGGCGCAGCGAGAGGCTTACTGTGATATGCTGGGCGAGGTTCATCCGCATTTCTGGGCATCAAAGCTGCATTTTTACCTAACAGATGTGCCTTTTTATAATTTCCCATATACCTTTGGCTACCTGTTCAGTGCAGGAATATATGCGAAGGCGCTCAAAGAAGGCTCTGATTTCAAAAATCAGTATGTAGCTCTACTCAGGGATACGGGGCGAATGAGTGTCGAGCAGCTGGCACAGACCCATCTGGGCGTGAACGTGGAAGAGAAGGATTTCTGGCGCGATGCCGTTGCGTTGACAGCTGTTGACGTAGATCAGTTTATTGAAATGACAAACGAGTAACCGTAAGGTTTGACAACTGGAAAGCGGGTTGTTATCATACAAGCAGCATAATTCTTAATATATAACTCGGAATGATGTTGAAGAAGCCGACCGGACAGCCGGAGACAAGCGAGATCTACTTGTCTTCGGCTTTTTTTTGTTGCGTAATATTTTTTCGGAGCGCGATTAGCGATTGTTTTCAACGCAGGAAAAAGCATTTGAATTAGGTTTATAATAAGAATCAAGACTCGTATAGAGAGGCGGAATTAAAATGACAGAGCAGACAAACAAGCAGGAAACCGTAATCGGATTTATCGGGACAGGCATCATGGGGGCAAGCATGGCGGGACATTTGCTTGGAGGAGGCTATCAAGTGAATGTGTATAACCGGACAAAGTCCAGAGCAGATGCCTTGGTCGCAAATGGTGCTGTTTGGCATGAAACACCTCAGTCGGTTTCTGAGCATTCCGATGTCGTGATTACGATGCTAGGTTATCCTGTGGATGTGGAGGAAATTTATTTCGGAGCATCGGGGCTGCTGCAAAATGCGAAAGCGAAAGCCATACTCATCGATATGACAACCTCAAGCCCTTCACTGGCAAAGCGCATTGCCGAGGAAGCTTTGAATAACGGGCTGGCTGCGCTTGATGCTCCGGTTTCTGGAGGCGATGTTGGAGCCAAGGAAGCTCGGCTGTCCATAATGGTGGGCGGTGCGGATAAGGATTATCAGGCTATACTGCCGCTACTCGAGCTGATGGGCAAAAACATTGTGTTTCAAGGCGCGGCTGGCGCAGGACAATTTACTAAGATGTGCAATCAAATTGCGATTGCATCCAATATGATCGGGGTGAGCGAGGCGCTTGCTTATGCGAAGCGTGCGGGACTGGATCAGGAGACGGTGCTAAAGAGCATCGAGGCCGGAGCGGCGGGCAGCTGGTCGTTGTCTAATCTGGGTCCGCGGATCATTAAAGGGGATTTTGCTCCCGGTTTTTATGTGAAGCATTTCATCAAGGACATCAAAATTGCCATAGAATCCGCTGAAGAGCTTGGACTTTCGTTGCCTGGGTTAACGCTTGCGCGTTCTTTGTATGAACAACTTATCGTGCTAGGTGAAGAAAATAGCGGAACGCAGGCGCTATATAAAGTGATTTTTGCAGAATAACTCTACTATTTATTGAACATGGTTTGCTAATATGATATATTACTTTTCGAATAGTGGTGCTATATAATTAAATATGACTCATATAAGAACTGGAGGAGAGTACGATTCAGTTATCCTCGCGGCAATTGGAGCTTCTTGAGCTAGTTAAGAGGCATGCGCCGATTACCGGTGAACAGCTCGCAGAATACTTAGGTGTCAGCCGGCCGACGCTGCGTTCGGATTTGTCGCTTCTTGTCATGCTTGGTTTGCTTGATGCGAAGCCCAAGGTCGGCTATTTTCTTGGTAATACCTATCGGGCAAATAGCGAACCGGTCCAGCAATTCAATAGTATGAAGGTAAGAGAAGTACAGGGGGTTCCGGTTAACGTACCGGATTCGTTATCCGTGCACGACGCTGTTATTACGTTGTTTACCGAGAATGCGGATACCTTGCTTGTCGTCAATGAACAGAAAAGATTCGTTGGCATTGTGACCCCAAAGGATTTGCTTAAAATAACGCTTGGCAACGCTGGCGCCGCAGCCATTCCTGTCAGTATGGTGATGACCCGTTATCCGAATATCGTGACGCTAATGCCCGATGATTCCGTGATGGAAGCGATCCGCAAGATGTCGCTCCATCAGGTTGATTGCTTGCCGGTAATCGTTCCGCGCGAGGAGCAGCCGACTGATCCGGAGGTAACCGGATGGGTATCCAAGTCGAACATTATACGTCTGATGGCGGACATCACGATGAGTAGGGAATTGGGGGAGCCAGAGCTATGAAACAGCAAATCATTTATGTATGCTCCGATGCCGTTGGAGAGACGGCAGAAGCGGTGGCCAAAGCAACGCTGCGCCAATTTTCATCCGAGCATGTCAAAATTAAGCGCTACGGACATATCAAGTCCGAGGATGAGATCATACGCATCGTTGCCGAAGCCATTAGTACCGGAGGTTTTATCAGCTATACGCTTGTTCAACCAGAGCTTCGCGAACTGATGAAGGAAGAGGCAGTTAAAGCAGGAGTACGGGCTGTTGATGTGATGGGTCCCATGATGCAGGCCTATGTCGATACGTTCGGCAGCTTTCCGAAGCGGGAGCCTGGCTTGCTGCATTCCATTGATGATGACTATCATCGCCGGATGGAAGCGATTGAATTTGCAGTAAAATACGATGATGGCAAGGACGCAAGGGGGTTTGTACAGGCCCAAGTTGTTCTGATTGGCGTATCCCGAACATCGAAGACGCCGCTCAGCATATTCTTGTCCCATAAGGGAATCAAGACGGCAAACCTGCCGCTTATGCCTGAGGTCAATCCGCCCGAAGAATTAAAGCCTGCGCCAGGCAGACTGATCGTAGGGTTAACGATGGAGGCGGAGCATCTGCTTCAAATCCGTACCGAGCGGCTGAAGACGCTTGGGCTGCCTGCGTCTGCCCAATATGCGACATATGAGCGAATTCAAGAGGAACTCGCTTATGCGCAATCCGTGATGAAAGTGTTGAATTGTCCTGTTATTGACGTAACGAATCGGGCAATCGAAGAAACAGCCGGCATTATTACTGAATGGCTTTACAAATAAATGGCTATACCGTTAGAGACAAGGGGGATTATCAATGGATAAAACATTTGTAATGGTAAAGCCGGATGGTTATGCACGCGGTCTGGTGGGTAAGGTAGTCACTCGTTTTGAAGAAAAGGGCTTTAGGCTGGTAGATGCGAAGGTTGTTCAATTAACAAGGGAGCATGCGGAGCATCACTACGAGCATTTGCGCGCAAAGGTGTTTTTTGACGAGCTGGTTGATTTTATCGTTTCTGGACCTGTGTTTGCGATGATTTGGGAAGGCAAGGACGCTATTAAAAATGCGCGCGCGCTTATCGGCGCCACGAATCCGTCCGATGCACTTGCAGGGACAATCCGTGGGGATTTTGCGATTGATGTAGCGAGCAACATTATCCACGGTTCGGATTCGATTGAGAGTGCCGAAAAGGAAATCAAACTCTTTTTCCAATAGCCAATGGGAGATGAGCAGATATGAAATTTTTCTTGGATTCTGCAAATGCTCCTAGCTGCCTTCGCTCTGGAAGCATCCGCTTACGGATATTGGTATCGATAAGTTTTTAAGTGATTGGGGAAATCAAAAGTAAAAATCGTTGGTTGACGAACGGAATCAGGGTATGGTAAATTTTATACAAAGTTAATGAGAACACACGGAAGCACCGTAAAAGGCCGCAGCTAGCTGCGCCTTCTATGGTGCTTTTTTTGTGTTTTCATGAATGAAAGGAGGGAAGCCCATTGGAAAAATATCAGCTGGCAGTAGCGGTTAAGGAACAAGAATATTTGAAGCGTCTGTCTGATTATATTCGTGATAGCAAATTCGGAGAGCTGTGGCAGGTCACCGGTTTCACCCATGCGGAAGCTTGCAAAGCTTATGTGAAGCAGGGGTATAGCATAAGCCTTATTGCGGCGCAGCCTGACTTGCTCGCCGAAATAAAATCGGAGCTGCCGGGCGTTCCTGCCATTGCGCTAGTACTGAAGCTTGGGGAAAGCAGCGAAGAATATGAGCTGCACCAATATCAACCATTGCCGCTACTGCTTCAGCGATTAATGGAAGTACATGCGAGAGCAGCCGCATTTCCATTCCGTGCGGATGTAACTCCTAAAGGCGCTTCGGGAGTAAAGGTCATCTCGGTTTACTCGGCAGCAGGGGGGACGGGGAAAACAGCCTTGGCGCTGCATTTGGTACACGCCGCCAGCACGTATGGAAGTCGGGCATTTTATTTGAATCTTGAGAGGTGGAATACGGCGGAGGATTGGCTTGGCCTAGAGAATCAGGCCAGCGGGCAAGCAAAGGAAGGTTTGTCTGAGCTGCTCTATGGACTCAAAGCGCAGCCGGATCAATCGGTGAGCTGGCTAATGGAACATCGGAAGCGAAGCTCATTGCTGCAGGGCGATTATTTGGCGCCTTGGACGAATGTAGAGGATCGAATGACCCTCAGCGAGGAGGAAGCGGCAGGATTAGTGAATGCTGCTGCGGGGAGCGGGCAGTACGACCTTATCGTCATTGATATGGAGAGCGGATTGGAGGAGCTTCATGCGACGATTTTCGAGAAATCAACTCAAGTGCTCTGGCTGCAGACGAGTGATGCTTCCGTGAGAAATAAGCAGGAGCTGGCGCTTCGTTATGGGGTGCAAAAGTGGGGCAGTCGGTTTCATGGTTTGCTTCCCCGATTCATTAGCGTAAATAATTTTGCGGTATCGACTGCTGAGCCTTCTCTAAGTCACTTGGGCAGTATACCTCGTGCCCGTGTCGAGCTGCCAGAAATTTTGGAGTGGCGAGGGACTAGCCGCGTAAAGCTATTGTCATCGCCATTGTTCAGAGCCGCAGCGGACAAGCTGCTCAAGCAGCTTAGTGTGGAAGAGGGGTGACGGTGTTTGCTTACTGACGAGACGGTGCATGAGCTGCGCAATAAGGTGCGGACAAAGATCGATTTTAGCGGCGCGTTGTCGGATGACAACCTTATGAAAATCGCCGAGGAGATCGTATTTGAATGGTGTGAGCAGCATCCGTTAACCGCTACGGAAAAGGTGCAGCTGGTCCGCAGGCTGTTTCATTCGTTTAGAGGACTTGATATTTTGCAGCCGCTAATGGAGGATAGTTCAATTAGCGAGATTATGATTAACCACCATGCGGAAATTTTTGTAGAGCGCAGCGGGAAGATGACGATGCTGCCCGTTTCGTTCGAAAGCAGGGAACGGCTGGAGGATCTGATCCAAACCGTAGTGGCAAGCGTAAACCGCGTTGTCAATGAGTCATCGCCTATTGTGGATGCCAGGCTGAAGGATGGCTCAAGGGTGCATGTCGTGCTGCCGCCGGTTGCGCTCAAAGGTCCATGCATGACAATTAGGAAGTTCCCCGAGCGGCCGCTTGCGATGGAGCAGCTGGTAGCTCTAGGCTCTATTTCGGGGGAGGCTGCGTCCTTCCTGAGAGAAATGATTGGCGCTCAATATAATCTATTTATCAGTGGTGGAACGGGAACGGGGAAAACGACCTTTTTGAATGCCTTATCGCAATTTATTGGGGCGGATGAGAGGATTGTTACCATTGAAGACTCAGCAGAGCTTCAAATCCGCACTGTTCCCAATTTGGTATCGATGGAGACACGCAATGCCAATACCGAAGGCAAGGGCGAGATTACGATCCGCGATCTTATCCGCGCTTCGCTGCGTATGCGGCCCAACCGAATTATTGTCGGGGAGGTTCGCGGAGGAGAGGCGCTGGACATGCTGCAGGCGCTTAATTCCGGCCACAGTGGCAGTATGTCTACAGGACATTCTAACGGAGCAAAAGATATGATCGCTCGCCTAGAGACCATGGCGATGAGCGCAGCGGAATTGCCTGTACAGGTGATCAGGCAGCAAATCGCGTCTGCGATCGATATCGTCGTCCATTTATCCCGTTTCCGGGATCGTACCCGCAGAGTCACTGAAATTTGCGAGGTGGTGGGCATGGAGGCGGGAGAAGTAAAACTCCAGCCGCTCTTTCTCTTTGAAGAGGAGGGGGAGAGTGACGGAAGGATTGCCGGCGGGCTTAAACGAACGGCAAATGCGTTGACAAGGCTAGATAAGCTGATTATGGCTGGAAAGAGCATACAGGAAGGGGCGGTCGTATGAGCAACACCAGCGAAGCGAGCAAATTAATAGATCATAGACGGTTTTCGGGAATGCGAATCCGAAGAGCGCTGGAGTGGTGCGGCTGGGAGAGCAGCGAGACCATTGGGAGGATGAAGACGGGCAGGCAATTAATAGATTACGATCGTTACCAGCTAACGCGAAAACAATTTTTTGCAGCTGCTTTAACGGCAGGTCTTCTCCTATATGGGGCTGTCTACCTCTTCTATCATTCCAGCCTATTGTCTCTAATCGCTTCTTGTGCTGGGATTGCGGCTCCCAGATTTAGGCGGAGAGTGCTTGTTCAGCAGCGTAAAGAGCGTTTAAAGCTGCAATTCAAGGAAGTGCTGTTCTCACTTACCTCTTCGCTCGCTGCGGGACGATCTCTCGAAAATGCTTTTCTGTCGACGCTGGATGATCTTAGGCTGCTTTATCCTGATCCGCGAACGGAACTGCTGCTAGAATTTCAAATCGTCCGTTTTCGATTGGAAAATGCCGAGCCGCTCGAATATGCGCTCCGCCATTTCGCTGACCGTGCCGGCGTAGATGAAATCTCGCAATTTGTTGATGCTCTTGCCACATGCAAGCGCTCAGGCGGAGATTTGCTGGAGGTAATGAAACGAACGTCGGTCATTATTGGCGAGAAGCTGGAAATTGAGCAGGAAATTGCTGTTATGATTGCCCAGAAAAAGTTCGAGGGTAGGATTATGATGGCTGTCCCGTTTGTTTTCCTGGCGTTTCTCAGCTTGGCTGCTCCCGATTATATGGCTCCCTTATATGGTGGTCGTGGTTATTTGCTGCTGACGGGAGCGCTGCTTCTTCTCATTTTTTGCTTTTGGCTCATGGCCAAGCTGATGACCATCCGCATGTAGGCAAGGAAAGAGGGATAAGTATGGTTTCCGCAATCGCCGCATTTATATTGACCGCATTATGGATTTATTTGGCGGGAGTTAGTGCCCTCCGTTCGGTATGGCTTCAGCTATCGGGAAAAAGAGAAAGCAAGCTTCATTCGTCGAAGCTGAAGCAGCTCTGTTTAACTGATCCGTTTGCGCGTACGCTTGAACGCCTGCATTTATATGATTCTCTTCAATTGCCGATCAGCAGCTATCATCTAAAGCTGCTCGTATTGATGGATGGCGAATGGACGATTGAGCGTACCAAGGCAGAAGCGGCCACTGCACTGGGGATAGGCTTTGCTGCCCTAACGGGCTGTGCCTGGCTGAGCTTTTTAGGCAGGGAGCCGATCTTGCTTGGAGTAGGAGTCGTATTTGGCATCGTGCTTACGATCCGGCCCTTCGTAGAAGCTGGTCGGCGAGTCGAGCAGCGCAAGCAGCAAATCATTACGGAGTTGCCGGACATGCTCAGCAAACTAATGCTGCTTGTGGGGGCTGGCGAAACGGTGCAGCAGGCATTAGCCAGATGTCTGGAAGGAAAAGACTCTGACAGGCACCCGCTCTATAAGGAGTGGCGTGATGCGGTAATATCGCTGCGCAATGGGCAGGCCTTCAGCTCGGCCATGGAAAGATTCAATCGCCGCTGTTCTGTTCAGGAGGTGTCGATTTTTACAACGGTATTGCTGCTGAATTACCGGCGTGGAGGGGAGCATTTTGTGCTTGCGCTGCGCGAGCTTTCCTATACGTTGTGGGAGAAACGCAAGGCTATCGCCAGGTCAAGAGGAGAGGAAGCTTCTTCTAAGCTTGTTTTCCCACTGGTGGGCATTTTGCTTGTACTTATGATTTTGGTCGCTTCACCTGCGGTTTTGTTAATGTCCTAACACAAAAGAGAGGAAGTTGAGATGATGAAAAAACTGATGCAAGCGATTCGCGCCTTTTGGGCAGAGGAAGAAGGCCTTGGAACACTCGAGATTATTCTTATTATTGCGGTAGTCATTATTATTGCGCTGCTATTCAAGGACTGGATCATAGAGCTTATTGAAAGGCTGATGGGGAAAGCCGATGACGAAGCGGATAAAATTTTCAGCTAACTGGCACGTGAACGTTTTGCAGATAAAGTACAAGCTTCTTCAATGGCTGAGAAAAGAACAAGGCAGCTTTACGCTGGAGTCATCCGTTGTGCTTCCGCTGTTATTGGGACTTATATTGTTATTCGTGTTGTTTGGCATGTATATGTACCAAAAGGTCATTGTATATTATGCAGCCTCGGTAACAGCCGAAAGGACTGCCTATAGCTGGGATAATAGTTTTCGGCAGGCAAGAACAGGGATGTTGGCAGATGATAGACATGACGGTTTGTATTGGAGAATGAGCGAGGATAAGATGCTCGCCAGCTTATTCGAAATGAAGGAGGAAGTCCCCGCTTCCGCTGTCACTCTGCCGCTGGAACCACCGGGCGCAACGGAGGATGACCCGCTTTCTGAACGCAAAATGAAACAAGCGGCTTTGTGGCTCGGTAAAGCGGGTCTCGCTTACGAAGGACAAGTGAGTTATGAACGGAGCGTTCTCAAGAAGAGCATAGAGGTAAAGCTTAAGACGCCGTTATCGACGGAGTCCGCGGAGAAAAGCTGGCTGCGGCGGGAGCCTAAGAGTGTCTCCTCAGCCATAGTTGTGGACCCTGTAGAGTTTATTCGAAGCGTTGATCTCGTGCGATATTATTACGCGAAATTTGCTAATACAAGTGGTGGAAGCACAGAAGCGAAGTCACAGGCTGGCAAAGCTCTAGCACCCTATAAAGGCAAGGATAAAGGAGCTGAAAGCAAAGGATAGAGCCGGGTCAAGCTGGTGAGGTATTGCGGGCAAGTTAGCATTTGGAGTGAATCAGCAGAAGGGAGGGATTAGGCAGCAGTGGAAAAGAAGGAAGCTAGGAGAGACAGAAAGGATATTGCTAAGTACAGGTTGCTTTTTCGAGAGGATGGGGCAGTGACGGTATTTTCGGTTATTGTATTATCCACCCTACTGTTGTTTTTCTCATTGCTCATTGACTATGCCCGCATTGCAGCCTTGCATAAGCTGACCGAGGATGCTGTCCGCTCCAGCGTTCGTTCCGTGCTATCCGCTTATGATACGAATCTTTATGAAAAATACGGTTTGTTCGGCAGGGGCGGAACCGAGGGACAGAAGCTCTTTGCCGAAGTATTGGCAGCTAATGGTGAAGGACCGGAAGGTTCGGATCAAAATGGGATGAGGATGGTCCGTTATAAATTGGAGTCTTCAACGCTTCTTGCGGCATCATTTCTTGGCAGCCATGATGTGTTTGCCAGGCAGGTACTGGAGGAAATGAAGTACAAGGCTCCGATTGATTTCACTTTGGAACTCGCAGCCAAATTTGTACCTATCGCAGGTGCGATGAAAGAGGCATCCGTTACGGTAAATCTGCTTGAGAGCATGAGAAGCCTGTACGAGAAACGGGAGGCTCATCTTGACAGAGTGCTGGAGCTGCAGAAGCAAAGCGCTTCGGAAGTGGAGGCCAGTGGCATACCGGAGATGATCCCGATTCAGTTGCAGTCGGCCGCGGGAGATCATACGGCCTATGGCCTCGCTTCAGGGTATTTCAATTATGAGGCGAAGGTTAGACAGCTTGAAACGCAGCCAGCGGCTGATCAAGACAAGGCTGCCAAAGAAATAGAAGCCTTAGAGGATAAAATGAAAATGTTTGGCAATGAGATAAGCCGCAGTAGTGACGTAATGCTAAAGCAGGCTGTGAAACGGCAAGAGGAGGCAACGAAGGAGTTGGAAGCAGCAAGGCTGTTGAACGAAGAAATGCTGCTGCTTGTTCAACAGGCCGACGGGCAGCCGGAGCATGCTGGTTACGACGCGGTATCTGAAGCGGCTGCGGGAGGCCTTGAGCCAAATGAGGTGCCAGCAGGTGCAGCAGCGGATATTAAACAAATGAAAGAAGCGGCAGATGAGTTAGTCAAAACGGAGGAATGGTTTACGGATTACAAGAAGGAGCTGGAAGGCCAAGGCGCAGCAGCGGCCGATATTGAACGGGCAGCAGCTGGTTTCCAGACGATTAGCTTGGCTGCGGTATCCAAGCCTACTCCGAATGCTGCGGGTGATCAGCTGGATGCGGGAGCAGCTCGATTGCGGCGTGCTTATGTCAGCTATGAACAAAACTACATACGTCCAGCGAGCATCCTTAGCCATCGGAGAGAATCGCTTGAACAAGGGGATTTAAAAAAGAAGCTTAAGCAGCAAGAAGAACAGGTAGGCTCCCTTTGGAAGAAGGCACGCAGTATGCTTAATGGTTTAAATACTGTTCCACAGTCTGAAGAGCATATGCAGGTATTTGAGCAGGTTAGGGAGCTTTATCACAATAATATGCTGTTTAATCAGCAGACCACAGAAGCATCTCAGGATGTGGCTTTCGGAGTAGCCGGGGATGCTCACGAGGCGGTCGAGCGTTCTACAGCGCTCACGGGAAGTTTATTTACTGGCATCGGGAATGTGCTGGAGCGAACCAGAGACACCTTGTACTTCGGCGAATATGTTGTGCATCGTTATTCCTACTTCGCTCCAGAGCATTTGCGCTCCTTGCTGGTTGGAGGGAATAGCGCAGAACTGTCGGATGCGCTCAAATTGCAAAACCAGGAGGCGGAATATATTATATATGGCTTTCACCATCCGGCAGCTAATATAGCTGCTGCATATGGCGAGTTGTTTGCGGCTCGCCTAGTGATCCGAACGATGGAAGGGCTGATTGAAAGCCGCAGTCTCGGCCATCCGCTGCTAATTCTGTCGGCAGCGCTTATCTACGGCTTGGAGAAAACGCTGGAGGATATGGTAGCTTTCACGGAACAGGGCTCAGCTCCTTTGTCCAAGTACGTGAAGGTAGATCTGTCCTATACCGATTACCTCAGGCTTTTTAGCTTGATGCACGGGGCAGAAGACCGATCAAGCATGGCACGGATGATTGCGGTGATTGAGCAAAAGAGCGGCGTGGTGCTGTCTGCGGTTCCAATCGCGGTTACTGGCGAGGCCAAGATTTCCATGCCGTTATGGTTTGTGCCAGGCGTCATGCGAATAATCGGAGGGCTTGGACTTCTGGAAGGAAAGGTTGTTGGCAATCGGTATGAGACGACACAAACCATCGGCGGTTCGTACTAAGTGCGGTCCTGATAAAAATGAGCAGGGATCGATTGTTGTAGAGGCAGCGCTGGTCATGCCAATGATTATAATCGTGTTGCTGGTGTTTGTAACGCTTATCCGTTTATGTGCCGTTCAGATGGCTTTGCATTCAGCTGCTTCCCAGACGGTAAGACAAGCTGCGGCACATATCCATCCGATTGAATTAGCTTGGCAGCAGGTAGCGGCAAGCCCATCAGCGCCAGGACCCAACGAACACGTGTTGCCACCATGGAGCGAGATCGCCGCTGACGCCGCGGAATGGCTGCCGAGTCCGATTGGAAACCTCGTGTCTTCCGCATTGCGCGGAGATTTCAGGCCGCTGCAAAATATGGCTGCGACAGAAGTAGGACGAGGAATCGTAGAGCCTTTATTAAGAGAGACGGCTGATGCTGCCATTGTGGATAAAGAACGGCTAAGCTTGGGGTGGCTGTCCTTGCCCGATCTGGACAAGGCGGATGAACCCTATCTGACGATCGCCGTAGAGTATGACTTCCCCTTAAAGCTTCCCTTTTTCAACAAGCCTATTATTCTCAAGGAGCAAGCATCCGAGCGTGTATGGATCAGTGATGCGCTTCCGGCAAGATATGGCACGGAAAGCAATCCAGAGGACAATCTTTCGATTCAAATTGTTATGATTGAGCCAACGCCGCTTCGGCCTGGGCGTAAAGCAACGGTAACTGTAAAAACCAATCCGTTTGCTGCCATATCGCTTGGCGTGATGTACAAAAGTGGGTCTAGCAAAGCGAAGCACTTAGGTGAAGCCGTTGCTGATGCCGACGGATATGTGAAGTGGACCTGGCATGTATCTGGCAATACAACGCCTGGCATCTGGGAATTAACGGCCTCTGAGGCGAACAGGGAAAGCAATTTTGTAGCCATGCATTTTACGGTAGAGAAAAGCAGTACCAGTGACGGAGCAAAATGAAGCGGAAGGAGACAAGTATGGAAATTGTTCAGATCGCTGCAGTAGTCTTGTTTTTGAGCATCGCTTTTATTACGGACATAAAGTTTCAGATCATTCCGAATTGGCTCACGCTATCTTCAATTACGGCTGCTTTCATCTACCACCTCTCGATCGGAGGCGGTGTTGGAACAGCAGCGGCAGGTGCTGCTGCAGGGTTCTTTCCCCTTTTGCTGCTGTATCTGGCAAGAGGAATAGGTGCAGGCGATGTGAAGCTGTTTGCGGCCTTAGGCTCATGGATAGGCGTATGGACCGTACTGCAGCTGATGCTGTATTCGATATTGTATGCCGGAGCAATTGGCGTCTGTCTTATTGTCATTAATCGTGCTTTCGGAAAGAGGTTTGCGGCTGGAGCTGTGGCGATGCTTGGCCCTGCTTCGGGAGGCCGTAAGCTTCAGTGGCTGCAATGGGCGGAATCGGGCAAAAAGTTTCCGTTTATGCTGGCTGTAGTGCCTGCGGCCATAACGGTTTGGTCTATGATGAGTTAAGCTGGCTGGTAAGAAGGGAGATTGGAAATGCAAAGTTTTCGAGTTGATTTTACGATGAATCAAGAGCATGAAATGACCATAGACCGCGAGGGTGGCATTTTTAGAAGCGAGCTGGATGAAATCGAGCTGAGGATGCTCCAGCATGAGCGTATCCCCAATTTTTTGTCGATGGATTGGTTTGAGATGGACGGCAAAGTGAGTTTTAGGTATAAGCTGTCAGGCATGAGAATGCTGCTGCACCGCTTGCAGCAGCAGCCGCTTTCGATGGAGCAATACTACACGCTTATACTGGGCGTAACGGATGCGCTTTATGAATGCAAGCATTATATGCTGCGGCCTGAGGGATGCCTGCTGGATGAGCAATATATTTTTATTGGTGATGACCTGCATCAGATCCGGCTCGCCTATGTTCCCATGAAAGGCAGCAGTTCCGAGCAAGCGCTTGGCTCAGGGGACCTGTTATCCTTGATCGTAAGATTCACTTCCTATGTCGAACAAATCGACGGAGATGGTCTCAAGCGTGTATTACATCATCTTACGGCGAAAAGATGGCCGCTGGCTGAGCTTCGGACTACGCTGCTTGAGCTAATCGGGGAGAATCGGACAAAGCAGACCATCGTGACTAAGCAGACTGCATGGCAACCTGAGCAGCAGCCGGGAATTATCGCGGGCCAGCCGCAGCTTTATAAGGAGGAACAGCCGGCGATACCGCCTAATCTTCCTCCGGAAACAAACATTTCATTTGAGAAAAAAGCTGATCCCTATCGCCCTCTGAATTCGGACTTTGCAGATTATGCGAATATTCTTCTGGACGACGAAGAAGGGGAAGCTCAGACGGACACAAAGAAAAAATGGATAATTGCGGCGGGAATCCTGATTGCTATCGCGTGTGTTTGGCGCTTTGTTTATTTGCCTGTCGGCACGAGGCAGAGCTTGTTGATCAGCTCCGGTATTACACTTCTTTGCCTGGCTTTGCTGCTGCTTATATGGAGAAAACGCGGGAATGAAGATTCTAATCTGCAAGATACAGATTTTGCACACGCTCAGCATGAATCTGGCTATGGAACGTTTTCAGGTACAAGCATGCGTGGTGCAGCGGACGCTTGGGGGGCGTCAGAAGAGAAAAAAGAAAACGGGGTGTCTTTAAATCAGAATTCATTGTCTTTAAAGCAAAACCCACTGTCTTTAAAACAGGGCCCCGTGTCAGCACAGGCACCGCTCCATGTGGTCGCGGCAAATGTAGCTGCTCCTAAAGGAGAACCGACGATTTTTCTGGGACGTGATTCCCAGTCTACCGAGCAAAAATCCGATCCGGAAATATGGCTGCAAAGAAGCTGGGAGGGACAGCATACCAAGCTGGAATTAAATGAAGGTTTCTTTAGAATAGGTCGAATGGGAGAGCAGCTAAATTATGAGGAGCTTGCTGGCGGTGTATCGCGTCTGCATCTGGAGATCGTACGTGTGAAGGAAGATTATAAAGCGAAGGATCTTGGCTCGAGGAATGGAAGTCTGCTAAATGGACAAACGATGATACCCTATAAAAGCTACAAGCTTGCCATAGGAGACATTATCCATTTAGCAGGTGAAGCGGGCCCGTCTTATGAACTGAAAAGGGACGAAGGAATAATAAAGTTAACCGCGGCCCACTAAATCGTTCATAGCCGAGTCCACCGTAGGAAACCGGAAGGTAAAGCCATGGTCCAATGCTTTGCGCGGCAGCGCGCGCTGCCCGTCCAGCAGAAGCGTCGACATTTCACCGAACAGAAACCGCATCAGCAAGGCCGGTATTGGAAACCAATGCGGCCTTCCCATAGCTTTGCCGATCGCCCGGCCAAATACTTCATTGGTAACCGGATCAGGGGAGGAGCCGTTAACGGGCCCTCTAATTTGATCGTTGTCGATAATGAATAAAATCAGCCGGATCATATCCTCCAGATGAATCCATGAGAGCCACTGCTTGCCGCTGCCAATTTTGCCTCCGCCAAACAAGCGATAAGGCAAAGCCATTAACGGGAAAGCTCCAGCCTTCTTGTCCAAGACGACACCAACACGGAGCTTAACTAAGCGCTCTGCTGGAATAGCGTCGGCAGCCTGCTCCCATCGTTGAACGACTTCAGATAGAAAATCGGTGACTTTGACTGGGCTGAATTCATCAAAAACCTCAGTTGCCGATATGCCGTATGCAGAAATGCCTGAGGCATTAATGACCAGCGGCGGTTTGCTTTCGAGCGCAAGCAATAGCTTGGAGATGCGGGCTGCTGCCGTAGTTCTTGAATCCATGACACGCTGTTTGGCGGCAGCCGTCCATCGCTGGTTAATAGACTCTCCAGTGAGATTGACGATGGCATCCATTCCTTCAAGCAAAGCGGGTGCTGCTTCAAGCTGCGTCCATGTTATTCGCGTAACTCCTGAGCGTTCTGACGGCTCCTTAGCATTGCTGCGAGAAATAATCGTAACCTCATCATTTCGCTTTAGCAAGGCTTCGGTGAGCGCACTACCGATAAACCCTGTACCACCCGCAATTGCCACCCGCATCTCCGCTCGCTCCTTCGTTTATCCGCTACTTAATTTCTTCGATTTTATCGAGCCAATTCTGCTTGACGCTCGGATCGCCTTCGACGGCTTTTTCCGTATACTCAAATTTCACTTTAGCATCGTCCGGCAAAGCATCGATCGTGCCCGCTTGCTCATCGGTCACCTGCAATACAATTACGCCGGCTGCTGTTTCAACTTCTATGGAGTGCGAGTCGACTTGACCGCTGTAAGTACCTTCGTTAACTTTGACAGGCGCTGCGGGATCCTCTATTGATCCGCTATTGTCGGTAGGCGCAACTGAAGGTTCGGGTGTGGAGACATCTGGTTCCAGAACACCGCTTTCTTCAGGCAGTTCGCTGACCACCGGTGATTCCTCTACTGTGCCTTGCTGTTCATTTCCTGAGTTCACGTTGCTTGCATTCGAGCTGTTGCCGCAAGCTGATGCGGCCAACATTACAGCTAGAAGAACTGCTCCTGCTGTCGCTGCTTTTTTGCTTCTTCTTCGCTTTGATGTGTTCATGATGTGAAACACCTCCTGCATGTTATAACGAAATGAATAAGGGTTAGGTTACATTTTTATATATAACCGTAAAAAGGAAACATGAAGCAACTGCGTATATGAAACGTTTTTTAGGCCAAATGTATAAATGAGCTTAAGCCGCCACATGACGGCCCAAACTCATTTGTTAAGTAGATGCTTATAGGGAGCGTAGTCGATTCCTTGACGATCAAGAAATGTGACAAGGCTGCGGTAATCCCGCTTTGGAGTAGCTCGTATGTAGCCTTCGATGCAATGATCGCGCGTAACAGACGATGCGCCGTGCTCAATGGCCACTTGGCCTATTTTGGCTGCGATGGAATGTTTAGCTATATCGCGAAAAGCGCTTGGCACCGGAGATACAAGTTCGTCCAGCAGCTCTTTGGAATCATCATTCCACATGCTGCGGCTGCGTTCCACCCAGTAGTTCTGCCAATCGAGCTTGGACTTGCCATCTCTCATCGGAAGCACTTTGAGAAATTTGCGGAACATAAAAAATCCGCCAATCGACATTGCTCCAACCATGACGACCGCCCAGAAAACAATAAAATACATAAACCAATCAGGGGCTACTTTCATACGTATCTTTCACCTCAATAATGAATTATACCGTATTCCTAGATTTATTTCGACTTTTCTGCAAAAATCCCTTGATACATAAGGGATCTGAGGGGAAGGGGCTTAATCAGCCCCAATTTTAGCCCCAATGACGATGTCTGAAAACACGGTTACTGCTTTGTTCTCCATTTCTTTAAAGGAGTGTCCGTAAACTTTGTAGATCATTTCTACGCTGTTGCCCAGCCGATCCGCTATGGTTTTAGGTGGCACACCATTATTGATTAGTACTGTGGCATGCGTATGCCGTAATCCATGCGGAGTAATTCGTGTGATGGAGATTCCTTCCACAACCAAGTATCTATAGAGTTGCCGAAGAGTAGACTTTGCAACCTCTGTATTAATGGCTGTGCCTCCGTATTGGGATATCAGTGACGGAGTAAATCCCGCTGGAGACGACTTTGATTCCATCATACAGCGATATGCCTCGCAGCTATACGGGACTGACAAGCGATCAAACGGCCCGATTCGCAGAGGAAAATGTGGACGAACCTGAGAGCGACATAAGCATATTGAGAGAGCAGAGCGAGCTGTGTTAGCAGGCTGGGAGAGTGGCTGAGAACTTGCTAAAGCGGGACTTCCGTGCCGACGGACCAAATCAAAAGTGGGTTACAGATGTTACTCAATATCGTGTGTTCGATGATCGAATTTAATTATCCGCCATAAAGGATCACTGGAATGGTGAAATCGTGGTCTATCACATCAGTAAGCGTAATGACAATCCGCTTGTACTAGAGACGTTTAGAAAGGCGTTTGAAACGCAAACAAACGTAACTGGAAAAATCTCGGGATTGATCGTTGACAGCGATCAGGGATGCCAGTAAACGTCTCATGCTTACCACGACATACTGCTAAAGGTTGGCGCCCGAATCAGCATGTCTCGTCGAGGCAATTGTTATGACAATGCCGCCATGGAAAGCTTCTTTCCTCATTTGAAAGTGGAAGCTCTCTATCCCTATGATATCCGAAGTACTGTGTAAGCACAAAGGCGAATTGAGGAATTCATTCGATTTTATAACGAGGAAAGATCGCAGAGAAAACTAAATAAGCTGACGCCGGTTGAGTACCGGTGCCAGCTTGCAGCCTAGGGCTTTTTTAGTGTCCATTTTATGGGGGCTTGACCAGTTAGATAAGTGGGTAGTTTTTCTATTCTTATTTAGACAGTCCAAATCGAAAAGTTATAATTAGCTGTAGTAGAATAATGATTGAATGTCCGACCTCTGATCGCAAAATAAACAGTTTCCCCTGGTTCAACATAGTGGTAAGTTAATTGAACCCATCCACCCAATTCTTCTTGGAGTGCTGAATTATAATCAGTACCTTTTACGAGTAAAAAATCGTACATTAAACCTGTTGGACTTTGTAAACGTGCTGCAATTCCTTTTCTAACTCCTGTATTATTTGTCCAAGAATACCAATCCACATCGTATGGGGTGTTCAGCACAGTCGAATTTCCTAAAATAGGTGCTTGTAACTGATAAGCAGTTTGTTTGGTGTCAGCCCATCCGTCATAAGCAAAAGCAGAAGTTGCTCCCGATAACGATATTCCCAAAGCGAGTACACCTGCAATAAGTTTCTTCTTCAATAACAATGAAATTCCACCTTCCTATTAATTATGTAAATTTGTTACAAATCTATCGTAGCATAATATTTGGAAATGTGGAATATAAATCTAGCATTTTATTTCATTGAAATTGTAAAATTGGAACTTTGATGTATATTATAAAATCCGAAAGTATCGGTCAAAGAGTCGTATGGCTGAGAATGCCTGCGGCTCTTTTTGCCGCCTACAGAAAAGCCCACTAACCTATTTGGCTTGTGGGCTACTTTTCATTTCCCCAAGTAATTGGGATTTTGTTAGTCACTTTTACTTCTCCTGTTGTTTTATGTCCCCGAAGCAGAGCTATTCACGTAGTCAACTCCGCTGCAGCGCAATGGACAATAGCTACTTGCTGAGCTTATAGAGCATATACTGATTGAGTGAGATTCCTTCTTCTTCGGCTTTGAAGATGAGCTGCCGGTGAAGTGACTTGGGGACACGAACAAGAATTTTTCCGCTGAAATCCTCTTGAGGCTCAGGTATGGGGTCGCCATACTCTAATTTAATTTCGATGTGATCCTTTAACACTTCCTGCAACTCATTAAAGGCTTGTTCCCGTGTTTCACCAGAAGTATGGCAGCCGTCTAATTCTTTTACATTTGCCCAATAATAGGATTTGTCATCGTCTTTGACTTGTCTGACTTGGAATGTATAGGGCAGGGCCAAATAGTAATCAAGATTTTTTTTATTTTCCATAAGTTTAGGCATAAGATAATGAGAAGGAATGGTGAGGGGGGATCCCCTCTATTACTTGCCTAACCATTCGAGCGCATCTCCAACAGCTTCTGGGTTTTCGCTCTTGACCGTTGTCAGAAGTCCTTGTGCATTTCGGTAGTGATAGTGAGAGCCGCGAACTCTTACTTCACTGTATCCGGCATGTTCGAGTACTTTCTTTATTTCGGCAAAGGTTATGCCCTTCGGTTTCCGTATCATCTTGTTGATGAGCTTCTCTATCTTGCCCAATTCTCAACTCCTTTCTATATATTTTTGGTATTATATATAATATCAAAAAACAATGCTATCTAGAAAATTCTTTAACCTGAATTACGAAAGCCCATAGGAACAAGGACTTGAAAAAAACAAATATGTAATAGCATCCATTTATGGATAGTGAATCTGCGAAGTCCATAGCGAATGATTAAATATGCCTACAACTTCCC
>NZ_SKCD01000047.1 GCF_006542765.1 Paenibacillus luteus | reverse complement strand
GAACATATCCTTAATTTGTTCCCATTGTTCATCACTTAGTTCATACCTTCTTTGAATCATGGTGGATGCTCCAATCGTTTTTCTCAAATTATACTACAAAATCATTTAGTTTTCAGACACGTCCTAGAAAGTTTATAATAAGAAGCACCAAGAAATGAAATGGAATGGAGCAAATAAATGATGGAGCATAAAATAATAGATATTGGCGTCAATTTGATGCACCGGTCGTATAATCAGGATCGTGAACAGGTGGTTGAGAGAGCGGCAGCGAATGAGGTTTCTCCACTTGTTATCACGGGAACAAGCCTGAGAAACAGCATGGAAGCTGCCCGCTATGCAGGTCGTTTACCGGGAAAGCTGTACTCTACTGCGGGTGTTCATCCTCACGATGCGAAGAACTGTACAAATGAGACGATGAAGAAGCTCAAGCAACTGGCGGCACAGCCGCAGGTGGTTGCCATCGGAGAATGTGGACTAGACTATAACCGGGATTTCTCACCGCGGGATGTGCAGCGCAAATGGTTCGCCGAGCAAATTGGTTTAGCACTGGAGCAGAATCTGCCGCTGTTTTTGCATGAACGGGAAGCTTTTTCGGACTTTATAGGTATTCTTAAGGAGCAATCGGTTCAGAAAGCGGTCGTTCATTGTTTTACGGGGACTTTACCCGAGCTTAAGGCGTATCTTGAAATGGGCCTCTATATCGGGATTACAGGCTGGATTTGTGATGAACGAAGAGGCAAACACCTGAAAGAGCTTGTACGGATGATTCCGTTGGACCGGCTTATGATCGAGACGGATGGGCCATTCCTGACCCCGCGTGATTTGAAGGAGAAACCGCAAGATGGACGGAATGAGCCTGCTTTCTTGCCACACATTTTGCGGGCCGTGTCACGATGTATCGGAAGATCAGTGGAAGAAGTAGCTGAGGCTACGAGAAAGACTTCGGAGGAGTTTTTTGGTTTATAAGCGATATGTAGATGAGGTATATAAGGATGAAATTTAGCTTTACCAATAGAAAGGACATATACAACGTTAGTTCTGTTAAAGCCGCGCTTAGCGCGGTTTTTTTGTTTTCAGGAATCATAATACTGACTACCGCTCAATTATGGAGCATGACCTTAACAGGAGCTGAACGGACATCTATATATCGCAGTTGAAAATTAAGGTTATGTTCAATAGCACGTAAGGCCGGAATGCTAGAATGACGGTAAGGAAGGAGATTCAAGCTAAATTCTTAACCGATCAAAACTAGAGACAAAGGATGTGGATGATTTGAAAAAACGATACCTATGGACGCTTGCAGCGGCCTTAGTTCTGACCCCGCTTATTCCTACGAACGCAATGGCTTCCAGCACGGTAGCTGCAGTTTCTTCTAAGACGCTAGAGAAGATTGCTTCTGAGAAAGCAGCACTTCTAACTGAACAATATGGAATAACCAGCGTGCAGTATGCCTTGATCGACAATGGAGTAATCAAAGTATCGGGACAAACAGGATTTAACGATATAGAAGGGAAAATCCCTTTAACGAAGGAAACCATCTATGGCATTGGCTCTACTAGCAAAATGTTTACCGCGTCGGCAGTCATGAAACTAGTCGACGAAGGTAAGATCAATCTCGATACCCCTGTCGTACAATATATTACGGACTTTAAAATGGAAGATGAACGTTATAAAAAGATTACTCCGCGCATGTTGTTGAATCACTCATCTGGCTTGCAGGGTTCGAGCTTAAACAGTGCATTTTTATTCAAGGATCCAGATCCGTACGTACACGATTCGCTGCTAGAGAACTTGTCTACACAGAAGTTAAAGGCAGAACCGGGAGCTTTTTCCGTGTATTGCAATGATGGGTTCACGCTCGCAGAGATTCTTGTAGAAAGAGTCAGCAATATGACTTTCACGGCATTCATTCATCATAATTTTGCTGTACCTTTGGGTATGAACCATACCATGACGCCACAAGACATGGTAGAGACGAGCAAATTTGCCGGCCTTTACTCCCCTGCATATGAGGGGCAGCTTCCAACGGAGACGACCAATGCGATTGGTACAGGCGGAGTCTACTCTACTGCGGAGGATTTGGTCCGATTCTCGCAAATCTTTACTGGGAAGAGAACGGACGTACTCTCCATCAAATCAGCACAGACCATGGAGCAAGAAGAGTATAGAAGAGGATTATGGCCCAAAGACGCAGATAACTCGATGGACTTCGGACTTGGTTGGGACAGCGTACGCTTATTCCCGTTCAATGATTATGGGATAAAAGCCCTCGTCAAAGGAGGGGACACTCAGATGTATCATTCTTCCTTCGTCGTGCTTCCCGGGCAGAACATGGCTGCTGCAGTCATTACCTCAGGCGGTAGCTCCTCAATAAATCAGCTGCTAGCGAGTGAATTGCTCCTGCAAGCGATGAAAGAGAAGGGCACAATTAAAGAGATCAAGCCGGATAAATCATTTGGCAAGCCGGTTAAGGCTGACATGCCAAATGATTTTGTGAAGTACGCAGGTTATTATAGTACTCAAGGCGATCAGTGGAATGTAACTATCAAAGACGGGGAACTGTCATTGTCAGGAATAGTTGCTCCAGATCAGAAATTTATATACACCAAGGATGGAACTTTTGTCGATGAAGATGGAAGCACAAAGGTTAGTTTTGTCAAAGAAAGTAACGGACGGACTTATTTGTGGATGAGCCAGTATAGTTCTGTGCCTGAATTAGGCCAGCTTGCATTTTCTGATTACAAGGCGGAGAAATTGGAAGCTGTAGTACTGAATAAAGAGACGACAGATGCGTGGGCCAAAAGAGAAGGCAAATCCTACTATCCAATCAATGAGAAATTTAGCTCTGTCAACTACATGAGCATGATTAGGCCAACCATACAGACAAGCGGTGGTCACAAGTTGGAAGGCTATTTCAATGATATAAAAATAACAGGTCTCAATACGGCTGAAAGCCAGCATCAGATTCCTGGTACAGCAGGCCGTGATACACTGAGTATTCTTTTTTATGGTAAAGAAGGCGTAGAGTACTTTAATGCAGCTACAACCGTGTATATGAGCGAGGACGGAGTGAAGCCGCTGTATAAAGGCAAATTGTCGAAAACTACGATTCAAGCGGATGGTTATGCCAGATGGTTCAGCGTTCCCGAAGCAGCTGCCGGCAAGAAAATGGTAGTCAAGATGCCGGCTAAAGGCGGCTTTATGGTATACGATGAAACGGGAGCCCTAGTGAATAATACGGTCATTAGCGGTAAAAATGAAGTCGTACTGCCTACGAAGGGATATATCGTATTTGCTGGAAACGCGGGATCTACTTTCGGTATTACGCTAGTAAAATAACGAGTGAAAAAAACGATATAGGTTGAATTGAATTTTTTCGTTTTGGTCGCTATGCGAGTAGATCATTCTTACGATCGCGGTTGTAACCAGTTTCTTTGATTGACTAAGACATGTAAAGGTAAGAAACCGGCTACAAAGGCGAACACTTCGTTTCTCCAGTACGATCTCCTCGCTTCGCTTAAACTTCATTTCTTTAGTTCAACTTATATAGACTCAAATGCAGTTTTGGCCAGCTATTATAGCTGGCTTTTTTTCATGATCTTGGTCTCATTCAATAGAGTAGAGAGACTCTTTAGCCAGAGTCTTCTTACGCTAGCGAGCAAGCAACAGCTTCATCTGCACGTCCATTTGGCTGTGCATGGAGATAGGGTCGCTGACAGCGAAATGCTCAGGGTCTATGAAATAGATTCGATTATTTTGGACAGCCTTTAGCTGCTTCCAGATGAAAGTTTTTTCGAGCGCGCGGAATCGAACTGGATCAAGGATGCTTACAAATAATCGGTCGCCAGCGTATAATGAAAGCTGCTCCTCTGTAATCAGGCGATAAGCCTCACGGTTAAGCATCTCTTGCTCAATAATGGGAGGAGCCGTTATGCCCAGTCCATCGTATAAATTATAAGCTCCACGGCACCAGAAGTTGCCAAACACATAGATGGAATCAGTGCGTATTTCGATAACAGAAACCGTTTCTTCCTTGGATATGAATCCCCGTAATTCCGTTCTGTAACGCTCAGCCTTGTGTTCATATTGCAAAATAAGCTGCTGCGCTATCCTCTGTTTGTTAAAAGCTTCGCCGAGCATCGCCAACAACGTCATTGGTTTATGATCGTTTTGTGAGAAGATCATCGTAGAGGCAACGGTGGACAGCTCTTCGCATTCCTGTTCGTTCGATACCAGGATATATTCCGGATGCAGCTCGGCGATCTCTTCCAGTTGATAAGGAATATTGTTCACACGGTGAATATCCAGACTAAGATTCCGCAAATAAGGCCTGTTGGTTAAATTTTTGGCGGCTGCGATGGGCCGAATGCCAAGAGCGAGTAAATGCCCAAGGCAGGTTAGCGCACAAATATGGGCGGGTTTGTTCTCATAGTTGCGGACAAATTGTCCGGGCGTCAGCCCTTCCGTCTGCTTAAACCGGCGGTTGAAATAAAATTCATCCCGATAGCCGACCTTGACGGAGATCTCTTGCAGGCGCTCGCCTTTTAATAGGAGTTGTTTTGCAGATTCCATCCGTAAGGCCGTGATGTACTCCAACACATGCTTGCCTGTAATTTGCTTAAACCAGTGGGTGAATCTGCGTTTGCTTATTTGGGCTTGTGAAGCAAGCTCTTCTACGGAGATGTCTTCGGTAAAGTGCTCTTTGAGCTGTTCAATAATGACCAGCACCGCTTGCCGTGTTGTTTCGGCAGCTGGCTGAACTTCCGTGCTCTCTATTATAATTCGCATCAGCTTTTGGAATCTCGCGTGATTATCCATTTGCCGGGCTGCAGACTTATCATTCTGGTGAATGCTGATTTTCATAACTATGCGCAGCAGAGCTTTGATAGAGGAAATACGGCATTCACCGGTTTGCAAATAGGTCGTGGTGGGTCTGGCTGTGTTGCCTAGGATGGAAAAGCTGAGCAGCCAAAACGAGGTGCTCTGACCGTGAAATAGGTTCACGTCGATCATCGACCCAGGATCAAGCAACCAGCAACTACCGGCCTTAAGCGCGTATTCTTTATCGTTCCACAGAAGATCGCCTTCCCCTTCTTCCATAACAAGCAGGGTATAGGAGGTCAGCGGCTGGCCCGGCATTTCACTTATTAGGGGAGCGGCAATGTGTTGTAAATGGTGCAATTCGAAATAAAGGGTATGTACCGGCCGACTGACCTCCAAACCATTCCGATTCAAGTGAAAACCTCCAAGCTTAGTTGAGAATTATTATCAATTAAAGAAATCATACCGTAAAGCCACATTAATTTCAATCGGTTCCTTCTGGTTATTAAACAGCCCATTAGTATAAAATAACGTCCCATTCTATCCTTGTAGGTGCCAATAGCAAAAGCTATACTGGCTATAGTTGATAATGATTATCAATAAAACAAAGAGATGGGCGGAGACAATGATGGGAATTCAAAGCAAAAATATACGGAAAGGTCTTGCTGTGCTTTGTATCGCAATGGCATTAAGTGCGTGTGGCCATAACGGCGGTGGCAGTGAGGCGAAACCAACAAATACAGCTACGGCTGCAGAGAACCAAGGAAACGAACAAGAAAATGGGTCTGCAACCAAGTTTGTGACAGATGCTTACGATAAACAGGTGGAGATTCCAAGCTTGCCCAAGCGGATTGTTTATACAGATAACACGGTGGGGGATATTTTGCTATTTGGCGTTCAACCCATTGGTCTAATTCAAGATGGGCTTCAATATGCCGTGTACCGGGATGAAGTGAAAGACGTGGCCGATGTGGGCTGGCCGCCGAGCACGGAGAAGCTGATTGAGCTAGAGCCTGATTTGATTATTACATCCATGACGGACGCCCAGCAGCTCGATGTGATGAGAAAAGTTGCACCGGTTATTCAGACGAATGAGTGGGACCCGATGCCTGTCCGCGTAAAGAGAATTGGCGATTGGCTCGGCTTTGAGAAACAGGCGGATGAATTTCTAGCGAAGCATGAGTCAGATATCGATGAGATGTGGGATTCTTTGCTTCAGAAGGGTACCATTCAGAGCGGCGAAACGGCTTCCGTCTTTCAATACATGCTAGGCCAAAAAAGACTTAGCGTGTATACGACCAGCTATTTGCCAACCTTTGTCTATCATGAGAAAGGGTTCAAGCCAACGGCAGGCATCCAAGAACTGATTGATGATCCTGATAATTACGGATACTCAGACATATCAGCTGAATTGCTTCCAAATATAGCAGGAGACCGGATCTTTATTGTTTATTTTGATGGGCCTGAGCTTGATGCGGTTAAGCAAATGATCACTGAGCCAATCTGGAGAGATTTGCCGGCCGTGAAAGCGGGGAAAGTTTATTTTATAAATGGGGGGCTAGGCATTACGACAGATCCGCTGGCGAGAGAAGCTTTAATTAAGCAGCTTCCGGTTATATTGGGAGAGCAGTCATGAGCCAAACCCTAGAATTATTCGATGTCACGATTATTGGCGGCGGCCCAACGGGCTTGTATACGGCTTTTTACAGCGGCATGAGAGAATTAAAAACCAAGCTCATAGAAGCCCAGGACGAATTGGGCGGACGCATACTAACCTATCCGGAGAAAATGATTTGGGATGTTGGGGGGATCACCCCTGTCCGCGGGGAGAAGCTGATTGATCAATTGGTTCAACAAGCCCATACCTTTGAGCCGACGATTGTACTCGGCCAGCGTATCCAGCATTGTGAGCGGCAGGAGGATGGGAATTTCCTGCTGACGACAGAAGATGGTGAACAGCATCTCACCCGGACGGTTATTCTGGCTATCGGTTACGGCGCTCGCAAGCCGGCAAAGCTGGAGATCGAGGGAGCAGATCGTTTCGAAGTGACCAATCTGCATTATACGGTGCAGCAGTTGGACGGTTTTCGCGGCAAGCGGGTATTAATCTCTGGCGGCGGCGATGCCGCGGTGGATTGGGCTGTTGAGCTGGAGCCGATTGCGGCTAGCGTGACAATTGTTCATCGGCGCGGCGAATTTGGCGGGCATGAACGGACGGTTAGCCAAATGAAGCAGTCTTCCGTGACCATCCTTACCCCCTATACGGTAGAGGCACTTCATAGCGAGGATGGTACGATGATAGACACCGTCACCGTAGCTCATACGGCTACAGGCGAGCAGCAGAAACTTGAGGTCGACGCGGTGGTCGTCAGTCATGGGATGAGATGCGATTACGGTTCGATCCGTCATTGGGGGCTTAATATGAATGAATGGAATATGCAGGTAGACGATCAGATGGTTACCAACATTCCAGGCATCTACGCGGCGGGAGATTTCGTTACCTATCCGAACAAGGTGGAGCTGATTGCGGGCACCTTCACCAGCGGTATTTTGGCGTTAAATAGCGCGAAGAAGTATATGGAGCCGGAAGCTCCATACATGGCCTACGTTTCTTCCCATAACGACCGTTTCAAAGAGAAGAACCGCGCGCTGGGCGTTGCGGAGGAAGAGGAATAAAATAGTTAAAGCATTCGCATGCAGACAGGACTACCCGAACAGGGTGGTCCTGATTGTGTTGCTTGCTGCGTGTAAGGTGAGAAGGGGAAAATGCTGTACTGGTCTTGTTTTGCAAGGAATGATAGCAATTTCAGTTGTCGCACTCTACGTGGTTTAGTTCCATTATTTCATAAAATTGGGAAGGTGGATGTCTCTTGATGTCGAATGGTAAGTAGAGTCCTTTATACTAAAACAACCATTCGAAGGGAAGAGCGAGCATGGGAACCCTTATAAGTGCGATAGATTGGCTTGAAAAAAATGAAAAGCTAAATGAATTAATAAAGCAAGAAGATGCCTTAACCACACATGCAATGAATCATGGTTTTGAGGCTGAAGTGATGAGGATTAGCTCGGACGAAGAGAGTTTTGTGCTGAAAACGTGGAGCAAAAGCTCGAAGCCGGATATCCAGTTTCAATATCATTTATTGAATGCCTTATTTGAAAGAGGACTGTCCGTCTCAAGGCCAGTGGCCTGGGGGATCGATCCAAACGGAGACAAGGTGCTGTTAACCACCTTTGATGGCGGTCCTGTGCTTAAATTAAATGGTAAGAAAATGGCCGATATTGCAAAAATATTATCAAGCATGCATCAGATTCGTGTGGAAGAGCTTGAGCAGATACAACTTCCCAAGTATGATTTTATCGGTTATTTTTTCCCAGGGGTAAGAGAGCATCCGGATCTAGCTCAAGCGTTAGATACACTTGTCGAAAAGACACCAATCACACAGGAACATATCATTCATGGCGATTTTCATATGGCTAATTTACTAGAGGACAATGGACGATACACGGTTATCGATTGGACAAACGGGCAATTAGGTGATCCAAGGTATGATTTTGCATGGTCGCTTGCTCTGATCAAAATATACGTGTCAGAGCGGAATGCCGAGGCTTTCCGCAATGCTTATCTGCTGGAGAATGAAATGGATCGGGATGAGTTGGAGGCTTTCGAAGCATTGGCGTGTCTCCGATGGATCTTACTGAATAGAAGCGGAGGAACGCCTAAAGGGCCAAGCACCCTGGGGAAGGTAAAGAGCTTGGTCTTGAACAACCGTTATTTAAGTGAGCTGGGGCTTAACGATTTTTTAGCAAAAAAGTAGTATCGAAGTGGCTATCGCTTTCTCGAAAAATCGATATTGATGGTACATATGGACGGTGAAAATGTAAGCAGCTGCTGCATGTTCATCGTCTTCTTCTTTTTTTGAGCATTTCCTTCGTCTATCCTCGCATCGTGTTGACATATGACCTCTCACCATCTCATTTATTTAAGTTGAACTAATGAAATAAAGTTGAAGTAAAGCGAAAAGATCGTTCAGGAGAAACGCAGTGTTCGCCTTTGTAGCCGGAATATTACCATTAAATGTATAAGTCACTCAATGAATCTAGCTACAACCGCGATCCTAAAGAATTCCATCCAACCCCTCTTTTCGATAAACCAGCCATGGTTCACTCTCCGTTCACACGTTTATGATATGATCTCCATTAACTCGCGAGTGAGATAGATCTAAACTATTTGGAACGTTGGAGGGTAATTATGTCATTGTATATACACAAAATATCATACAAAATGATTGTAGCAGCGCTATTGGTTGTATTAATGGGTTCCAGCATGCTCAGCATTTTGGCTCCCGTGTCGGCATCGGCTTTATCATCATCTGAGACTCCCGATTTGAACGACACAACACGGCTAACGGCGTTCATTGACGGGATTATGAAGGTGCAGATGGACAGCTATAAAATTCCAGGCGCGGTCGTCTCGATCGTGAAGGATGGAGAGCTGCTGCTTGCTAAAGGCTATGGTCAATCTAATTACGAAACAGGAACACCTATCGATCCTGATACGAGCCTGTTTCGGATCGCCTCGACCACGAAGCTGTTCACGTGGACAGCTGTCATGCAGCTAGTCGAGCAGGGCAAAATAGATCTCGACACTGACATTAACACCTACTTGAAATCGGTAAAAATACCGAAAACTTATAAAGAGCCAATTACGATGCGTCATCTGATGACTCATACTGCTGGGTTTGAGGAGGGCGGCGTCGGATATCAAATTACGACAGACCCCAAGAAGCTTCCCGGATCAATCTCGGAAACGTTGAACAAGCATATGCTGGCTCGCGTTATGCCTCCGGGCGAGTTGATGTCTTATTCCAACTATGGAGCTACATTGGCTGGACTTATCGTTGAGGAAGTAAGCGGTATTTCGTATGATGACTATATTCAGCAAAATATTTTCGAACCGCTCGGTATGAAATACGCGACGGTGCATGAGCCGATTCCGGCAGCCTTGAAGCCTTATGAAGTACTTGGCTATGCCAAGGAGGGAGGCAAATTCACAGCCAAACCCCCTACGTTCGAAGGCGGATTCCGCCCTGCGGGCTCCGGTTCCGTCTC
Organism: Paenibacillus luteus; assembly: GCF_006542765.1. GTDB lineage: Bacteria > Bacillota > Bacilli > Paenibacillales > Paenibacillaceae > Pristimantibacillus > Pristimantibacillus luteus. Next base: position 17,180 of record NZ_SKCD01000047.1, on the reverse strand, counting down.
TGCGGTGGACATGGCGCATTTCATGATTGCCCATCTTCAGGAGGGGCGATATGGAGAAACGCAGCTGCTCAAGCCCGAAACCGTCAACTTGATGCATTCATCCGCGTTCCGATTCGACGAGCGTTTGCCAGCGATGGCCCTTGGCTTTGAAGACCTTAGAAAGAACGGGCTGCGAGTGCTTTCCCACGGAGGCGCAGATACGCTATTCAGCACGGAATTATATCTTATGCCTGATAAACAAATCGGCGTTTTTGTATCTTTCAGCGGCGGTGACGGCGGGACAGCGGCCGCTGGACTGCTGAAGTCTTTCTTTGATCGGTATTTGCCGGCAGGTGAAGTGGAATCGCCCTCGGCGATATCCCCTGAGCTTGAGAAGTCGGTTCAGAAATATGCCGGCAGCTATCAGTTCACGCGCCGCAATCATAGCGATATTGATAAGTTCTTCAGCTTTATGGCTCAACTCAGCATCGGGGTTGAAGATAACAAGCTTGTGATTGGCAGCGGGGCGGAGCAGGAGGTTTTTGTTCCGATTGAACCAAATCTGTTTCAAGAGGTTGGGGGGACAGGAAAGTTAGCTTTTCGTACGGATGATTCGGGAAAAGTGACGTATATGTTCCTTGATATTTTGTCATCCATGCCGCTTGAGCGCTCAACGCTTTTCAATCAAACAAAGTTCTGGTTTCCTGTGCTCGGCATCTCGGCCTTCTTGTTCCTTACTGCTTTGCTTGGATTTGTTTACCGAAGACAAGAAATCAAGGATATGCCACTGGCACAAAAGTGGGCTGTCCGCTTGTCTGCTTTAACTGCTGCTTGGGCGTTAGTAGCCATTGCCGGGGCGCTGCTCGTCGTTATGGGCATGGATTTGCTGCAGCGGCTTAGCCAAATTACGCCTTCGTTAGTGGTCTATTTATTCTTGCCTATTATTTTTGTCATTTTAACCGTAGCAAGTATCGTTGTAAGTGTAATCACATGGAAATATAAATATTGGACCGTGCTGAAGCGGGTGCATTACTCGCTCGTAGCGCTGGCAGCCGTTATGCTAAGCTTGTTTTTCTATCACTGGAATCTGCTCGGATGGCAATTTGGTTGAAGCAAGAGTCCTCCCCTATGGGAGGAATATGATTGCGAGTAGAGAGGAGGGGGAGGCTCATGGCTAAAATCTTAATTGCAGACGATGATGCGCATATCCGCGAGCTGATATCTTTATTTTTAAGGAATGAAGGCTTTGAAATCGTGGAGGCCAAGGACGGGGCGGAAGCGCTGGACATTGTGGAAAATGCTCAAATTGATATGGTGATTCTTGACATTATGATGCCTCATTTGAATGGCTGGGACCTATGCAGGGAGATCAGAAGCATCGATTCGAATATCCCCCTCCTGATGGTGACGGCCAAGGCGGAATCTGCTCAGAAGGTAAAGGGGTTCCAGCTAGGCACGGATGATTATGTAACGAAGCCATTCGATCCCATAGAACTGGTCATGAGAGTAAAGGCGCTGCTGAAGCGTTACATGATCGTCTCTTCCCAGTCCGTACAACTAGGCGGCATTACGCTGAATCGCCGCAACTATCAGGTGATTCGAGGAGTCGAGACGCTTAATCTTCCATTAAAAGAGTTTGAGCTGCTGTTTAAGCTGGCGAACCATCCAGGACAAATTTTTACTAGGGAGCAGCTGATTACGCATATTTGGGGCAAAAATTACGAAGGCGATGACCGAACGGTTGACGTTCACATTAAGCGGCTGCGGGAGAGGTTCGCCGATGATGGACAGCATTTTCAGATTGAGACGGCCCGCAGTCTGGGTTATCGGTTAGTGATCACATGATCAAAACCTTGTATGCCCGCATCATTTTCACCTTTTTGGCTGTCATTATTTTCAGTTTGTTATCGTCCTTTTTCATTGGCTATTCTTTCTTCAAGAAAGACATTAACCATATCGGGCAAAATGACATGATCACAGTAGGCGAGGAGATCAGCAGCCTCTATGAGCAAGCAGTCCCTAGCGACGGGGACGCATTCATCAAGCGTATGGTAAAGCTATCGGCCTATCCGATTCATCTGTTTGACGCCTCCGGGAACGTGACTTTTTACGGAATCGACAATAGGAATGACCTCGCTATAGCGCCAGAAGCGGTGCAGCAGGTGCTGCGGGGACAAATTTATCGGAGTCCCGGTGAAGCCGAGCAGACGTTTGTCGGCATGCCTTTCCGGTTCGAAGGGGAGCCGCATGCGATGTTTATGCAGTTTTCCGCGGAGAATGAAAATATTATTAATCGGATGATGCTGCTTATATTAATACTCGGGCTGCTGATCGGAAGCCTATGCATACTCATCGCCGCCCGTTATTTAGTGAAGCCGATCCAAACCTTGACGGTGGCGAACAAGCGGATTGCGAAGGGCGATTTCGATGTGGAAATCAAAACGAAACGCGCTGATGAGATGGGGGTTCTGACGCAAAGCTTCAATGAAATGGCCAGCGAGCTTAAACAGCTGGAGCAGATGAGGCAGGACTTCGTCTCGAATGTTTCCCATGAGATTCAGACCCCGCTAACGTCCATTTCCGGATTTGCTATGGCCATGAAAAATAACAGCCTAGTTGCGGAAAATGATCGCCATTATTATTTGGATATAATTATTGCAGAGAGCGGCCGACTATCCAGACTCAGCGATAATTTGCTCAAGCTGGCTTCGCTGGACTCGGAGCATCATCCCTTTGAGCCGATCACATACAGCCTAGACGAGCAAATCAGGCAGATCGTAGTGACCTGCGAACCGCAATGGTCAGCCAAAAAGATCCGGATTGACCTAGAAATGGCGGATGCGGTCAAAATAACAGCAGATCAAGACCAGCTGAATCAGGTTTGGATGAATCTGCTTGGCAACAGCATCAAATTCACCCCGGACAACGGGCATATCACCATACGCATGACCCAAACGGAGGACGACCTATTTCTTTCCATCGCCGATTCGGGCATTGGTATAGCACCGGAGCAACTAGAATATGTATTTGAACGGTTTTATAAAACCGATTCATCGCGAAACCGCAATATTAGCGGGAATGGTCTAGGGCTTGCGATTGCCAAAAAAATCGTGACCCTCCATCAAGGGAGCATTGCGATGGAAAGCCAGTTGGGCCAAGGAACCACAGTGATTGTTCAATTGCCTATTCAGGTGAAAAAGTAGCTATTCGAAAGCTGCCCTCTGTGATACCATATAGAAATTAATGGTAAGAGAGACAAGAGAATCGTAGAGGGTGTGTCTTCGTGAAAACATGCAAGAAATGTAGCGGTACGGGCAAAGTCAGCGGCTTCTTCAGAAGCAAAACCTGCAGCAAATGTAATGGCAGAGGACATATTGTTCCAGGGCGATTCGCGGCAAATCCAGATAGCGGCTCTACTTCAATTATCAACAATGATCAAGACTACCAAGAAGAAGTGGATCAAATCAGCTACAATGAAAATTCCTGGCGGCAAAATACTAGGGATTCCTCCTCTGATGATGATGGTTCATCCTCCAGCAACGACAGTAGATCTTATGACTCATCCAGCTCAGATGATGGTTCATCCTCATCTTCAAGTGATTAGTTTATAACCATTTCTATGTAGTGGAAATCGGATTTAAGGCGCAGGGAGCAGAGCTCTTATGCGCCTTTTTCTTTTAGAGAAACTAATAAATATTCCTCGTTAGCGTACAGTTTCACCTCTAATGCCTTGTTAGATTTCCCCTTTTCTTAATCATGAGTTTTCTTCAATGGTCACGAAAAAGGTACCTCCTGATGTTTAAATTGCAGTAAATGAGTTTTGGTGTTAGTTTTATGTTATTAATAGTGACATAAAACGTGTGAAATACCCCGAAATCCATGAAATTTGAACTGAATCATTGAATCGGAGACTATATTGTGACCCCAACATGACGTTATCATAACGTTGTGAAGGGGGTGAAACCAAAATGGTTTTTCGAGAAATTATGCGCAATCGGGTTTTGTATTCGTTGGCGGTCCCGGGCTTGTTGGTGCTTATTATTTTCTTCTATTTACCGATGTTCGGTCATGTGATCGCGTTCAAAAATTACAATTACTTTGACGGAATTTGGGGGAGCCCTTGGACTGGACTTGATAATTTCAAGTTTTTTTTCGGCGGAAGCGACTGGCTGCGCGTTACGTTCAACACATTGTTTCTTAATGCATTGTTTATTGCGTTCGGTCTTGTCATCTCGGTAATATTAGCTATTTTTCTAAATGAGATTAGGCAGGCTGTATTCAAAAGAGTCGCGCAGTCAATGGCGTTTCTTCCGTTCTTCGTATCTTGGATGGTCGTAAGCATGATGCTGTTCTCTCTGCTTAACACCTCGGATGGCTTAATCAACCGTTCGTTGAAGGAGTTAGGCTTGGATGCTGTATCCTGGTACAGCATGCCTCACTATTGGCCGGCCATATTAACGATCATTAGCGTATGGAAGACGGCAGGCTACCAGGCTGTTATCTATTTGGCGGCCATTACAAGCATTTCGCCGGAGTATTATGAGAGCGCCCAAATAGACGGAGCAACGAGGCTGCAGCGGATTAGGCACATTACAATGCCGCTTCTTCGCCCGACGATTATCGTGCTTACATTGCTAGCGATTGGACGTATCTTTTACGGTGATTTCGGCATGATTTTCGGACTCGTCGGAGACAATGGCGTTCTATACGAGACGACGGACGTCATCGATACGTATGCATACCGTGCTTTGCGCCAGCTGGGTAATTTCGGCATGTCTTCGTCCATTGGACTTTATCAATCGGTGCTGGGGTTGGTTACGATTTGTGTATTCAACCTTATCGTTAGGAAGATCGACAAGGAATCGAGCATCTTCTAGAAAGGAAGGAGGGTTAATCGCCATGCTAAACGCCATCAAACAAATAGGCACTTCCGACAAATTAATCATTACCGCTGTGTATGTGATCGTTACGTCATTCGCGTTATTTTCTTTTATTCCATTTTGGCTCGTTATTGTGAATTCGTTCGCATCCGAAAGTGAACTCGGTCTGCATGGCTTTAGTCTCCTGCCGAGCAAATGGTCACTCGATGCGTACCGGTACTTGCTAACAGGCAATCAAATTTATTATAGCTACGGTGTGACGTTATTCGTGACGATCGTAGGTACTGTGCTCGCTGTACTCATTACCGCAATGTTTGCATACGTGCTGGCCCATCCAAAAATCAGGTACAAAAACCAGCTCGCGTTTTTTACTTATTTTACGATTTTGTTCGGTACGGGGCTTGTCGGCTTCTATATTGTGATCTCGATGTGGTTGGGGCTCAAGGACAGCATATGGTCGATGATCCTGCCATCGCTTATTAATCCATTTTACACGTTCATCTTAGTTTCATTCTTCCGTACGCTTCCCTTCGAAATTTACGAATCGGCTGTCATGGATGGAGCAGGTGATTATCGGATTTTCTTCCGCATTATGTGGCCGATTTCGGTGCCGGCAATCGCGACGATCAGTTTGTTTTATGCGATTTTTTATTGGAATGACTGGTGGCTAGCCTTGCTGTTTGTCGACAATTACAAATTGCAGCCGCTTCAGCTTATGATTAGGCAGCTCATTTCCAATCTCAATATCTTGTCATACATTCAAGGCAGTCCTGGTTCTTATGGAGGGGGATTGCCGAATCAAGGCGTACGGCTCGCGACGGTTTGCTTGACGATCGGTCCGATCGTATTTCTGTACCCCTACATTCAGAGGTACTTCGTAAAGGGATTAACGATTGGTTCGGTGAAAGGTTAATAAATGATGGGATAAACCCAGTGGAGGTTAACGAAATGACAAAATGGCCCAAACTAAGCGCTGCGCTTCTCATAATCGCTTTGCTCATTACCGCTTGCTCTCGCAATGCCGGGGAAGAGCTTGGAAACGGAAATAATGGACAGAAGGCTTCTACAGATCCCGTGACGCTGAAGATTGTTATGCCAGGCGATCGTCCTGCCGATATGGATAAGGTTATCGCGGAAATCGAGAATAGAATTAAAGGTACGCTCAATGTAAAGCTCGACGTCATCTTCTCCTCCTGGTCGGACATTCATCAGAAAACGCAGATCATGCTTACGAGCGGTGAGCCGGTTGACTTGATGTTCGAAGCCCCCTGGATGCATTTAGACAGCATGGCATCAGCAGGTTATTATGAGCCGCTAGAGGAATTGCTTGACGAATACGGCAAAAATATAGTGGCGGCGCGCCCGCAGCAAATGTGGGACGCAAACAAAATTAACGGCCAAGTGCTCGCCATTCCGCTCGGAAATTCCTTTTACAAACCAACGACCTATTATATCCGCAAGGACTTAAGAGAAAAGCTCGATTTGCCGCCTATGCAATCCTATGATGATATTATCTCGTTTGCTAGAAAGGTTCAGCAGCAGTTCCCTGACATCACACCAATGACGCCCCAAACGCAAATTCCAATGTCGGAGGTGCATTTCCGATTAGCGCAAGGAACCGATGTTATGATGACGCCGATGTTGACTGATTTTATCCTCTATAGGGCTCCGAATTCGCCGATTATCCGCAATATGTTGGACGATCCTAGCCCGGTGATTTGGAGCGCGATTGAGAACGCACGCAAGCTTTATCAGGACAAAATCATTAATCCAGACGTGATGGCGATCAAGGACCCCGATAACTGGGTGACGACTCATCCTACGGCAGTTTACTTAGCGACGGATTTTGGCTTAAAAGCCGACCTGGCCAAGAAGCTGCTCTCTAACTTGCCGGGTTCGGATCTTGAATCGTATACACTTTTCGAGCCGACGCCGGGTAAAAATTCGTCGACATTCAAGCAGTGGAATTTCATGACCGTTCCGAAATCGAGCAAAAACAAAAAAGAAGCAATTCAATTTCTCGACTGGGCAAACGCCTCTCAAGAAAATTATGATCTGCTAGCGTATGGAATCAAGGGCGTGAACTGGGAAGACACAGGGGATCGGCAGTATAGGATGTTGACCCCGGACAAATACCCATGGTTCCCGTACGATTGGATTTGGAATCCGAAATTCGACCGCCTTGATGCAAGCCAAGAGCCCTCCGCTATCGAGCTAAATCGGTTTATCATGAACGCGGACAACTTTACGGTCGATGTACTGACAGGCTTTAACTTTAATACAAGCGCGGTTCAGAACGAGCTGTCCCAATTTTACGCGCTGGAAAACCAGTATTTGCTGCCGATATACAACGGTGCGGTTGATCTGGATACGTATTGGAAGGAGTTTTCCGAGAAGGCCGGTCCCGCAATCAAAAAAATTCAGGAAGAAGGGCAAAAACAAATCGACGATTTCCTGAACAAGTAGCGTCATAGAGAAACAGAGGGAGAGGGGAGGATTACATGCGTAAATACATCCAAGCTGAGGCTTATCTGCACGTCTTTCTGGTATTGGTTATTTTGTTCAGCATGACCGTTATTCCCTTCTCCTTCTATTTATCGAACCAGTATTCCAAGTATGCTTCGCAGGAGCTTGAACGAAATGACCGTTATAAGCTGGAACAAACGAAAGAAAATCTTGTCTTTACGTTCGACCGCCTGAAGCGGGTAACGCTGAGCCTATACGAAGAGCCGGAAATCAGGACATGGGTACAATTGCGGGAAGAAGATCCGTTCGCGCTTAACGGCATGGTGCAATTATTGAAGAAAAGACTCGTTAATGAGCCTTTCATCGAATCCGTTGTTGTGTACAACGCCAACCTAGGACGCGTATTTGATTACGATACGGGGATGCTTCCGGCTTATGAAATGCTGATTGATGGCATGGAAGAGCTCGTGCAAGGAGACTCTCCGAATTATTTCCGTATGACAAAGCTGCTGTTCCAAGGCCAAAAAGGTCTTGCCATCCTGCTGCCGTTCGGACTTGAGAAAGACCGTTCGAAGAGCTTTCTGGTTATTCGGTTGAACAGCGATGCCATTCAGAAGTCTATGCTGCAGCTGAACAAGGATAGCGGCGTATTCATTCATGTGGCAGATGGCAATGGTGAGCCCATTATTGGCCAATCTGACGAGGGCCTGCTCCATCAGTTGAGTGAGCAGGACAAGACACAGCGCAAAGAAACATTCCGAACAAGCGTCCAAGACAGCCAGTGGATCGTTTCCTATGATCTGGCAGGCGTTGAGGATTGGACGATCTATTACTCGGCAAGAATGGACGACTGGTTCCGCAAAGTGGAATCTTTTAAGCACAAAATTTTGTATTCGTTTCTCGGGTTATTGCTATCGTTAATTGTGATCTTGTTTTGGAATGCGAGAAGCTATCATCGTCCCGTCAGCCAGTTGGCAAGGCAAATATCCAGCATGGTCGAAATGGCCACGGAAAGCGGCTGGAGAAGAAGGCTGCTGCCGAAGAACGAGGTTCATCAGATTCAGCAAGGCTTCGGGATTCTTTCGGAGAGGATTGAGCAGTTGAGCCAGTCGGTTCAGGATGGACGGCTTAGGCAGAAGGAAGACGACTTGCGCGAGTGGGTCAATGAAGGCAAGCTGGAAGGCCCGGCCCGCAAGCGGCTTCAAGAAGCCAGTACGATTTTGGATTACACCAGCATCGTTGTCGCTGTATGCAGAATCGATTCCTATATGGCGTTATCCGAGAAATATGATTTCTCCTCTCGCAAAACGCTTAAGGGCACGATCGTCAATATCGCCTGCGAGACCGTTGGACACAAGGCTTGGAAGGTAGAAAGCATTGATTTTGGAGGCAACCATCTCGTCTTTATTATCGGAGTCAGTGCCGAAGGAGATAAGAAGGAGCTGCCGCACTGCTTCGAAGAAATTAATGACCGTGTGCACAAGTGGCTGAAGCTAAATCTGACCGTTGGATTAAGTGAGCTCCAGAAGCCGGACTGCGACATGAAAGCTGTCTACGACAAGGTTTTTCAGCTTGCAACGCTTAGCTTTATCGATGGGAAGAGCCGTATTTATCAAGAATCAGATTACGAAAACGAAGCCAAAAGCTCGATACCATTACCCGACAATACAATTCCACCAGAACTCATTGACTCCATTCGGTTAGGACAGACCGATAAGGCGAAGCGCCTGTTGGACGAAGCGGCGAACAGGCTGCGCCAAATGTCTTATGACGAATGTAAGCTGCAACTAACATTCCTGATCTATCACTTGTACAAGGCATTCGGCAAAGTAATGAATTCCTCCAGTATGAACGGCATTCGCTCGGAGCTGGATCGATTTAACACGCTGGATGAAGCAATGGATAAGCTGAAGGAAGATACCGAGGTTATTATAGGCAGCTTGTATGAGCGCCGCTTGGGTGACAAAAGAGACGAGCGAGTGGAGGAAATGCTTCAATATTTGAGGCTTAACATTCACAATCCCATGTTAACAATCGATGAAATGGCTAATCACGTATCACTATCCGTCAATTATGCCCGCACGCTATTCAAAGAGCGGACAGGGATTACGGTTGCGGGATATATCCTGAATGAGCGCATTCAGCTCGTCAAGTATTTGCTCGTCCAAACGGACAAGACGATTGCCGAGATTGCTGCACAGTCAGGGTTCCAATCAAGAAGCACATTTTTCACCGTGTTCAAAAAAGAAGTAGGCGTTACGCCGAGCGATTACCGCTCGAATCTGAAGGGAGCTATCATGAATGAGTGAATCGTTAAATGTAATTGTTATATTCGCGCATCCAGACGAGGGCGAGAAGTATGCCGGAGGCACGTCAGCTCTGCTTGCCAGGCGCGGCCATCAGGTGAAGTTTCTGTCGCTTACTAACGGAGACGGAGGGCATTTTCGATTATCGGGAGAGGAGCTTGTGCTTCGAAGAGCGGAGGAGGCTGCGAAAGCGCAAGCTGCCTTAGGCATTGCTGATTACGAGATTCTCGGCAACCGGGATGGATCACTGCTGCCGACGCTTGAGCTGCGCAATGCCATTATTAAACGGATTAGGGAGTGGGAGGCCGATGTCGTCATTACATTCCATCCGGAAGGCGGTACCCATGCGGACAACCGATACGCAGGCAAAGCGGTAAGTGATGCCGCGGCGTTCGTAGCCTTTGTTCCGAATGTCGTTCCGGATACGAGAGACTTACGCAAATCGCCGCTTTATTTGCTTATGCCGGACTATTCTATGAAGAAGAAATACAGCGCGGATATTGTCGTCGGAATCGACGAAGCGCTAGAGAATAAGCTGCTTGGCTGCGGCGCACATGAGTCGCAGTTTTTCGAATATCAGCCTTGGACGAACGGAAAGCTTGATGAGGTACCGGCAGTCTGGGAGGATAGACGGGAGTGGCTGCTGCGCGACCTATCGGATTTTCTGCACGTTTCGAAAGAGATGACACCATCGCTCGTGGCATTGTACGGGGAGTTGGAGGCGGGCCGCTTTCAATACGCTGAGCCGTTCGAGCTCGCTTTCTACAACTCGGGTTCGACAGTAGAGCGGGTTCGCGTGTTTATTGAGAGTTTGACGGAAGAGGTGATCGTGTGAAGGACGTCCTTCGAGTCATAGTCATCGCTGCTCATCCGGATGAGCCCGAAATTTACGCTGGGGGCACGACGGCATTGTTGGCCGGAAGAGGCCATCAGGTGAAATATCTCTCCTTGACCAACGGGGATGCTGGGCACTATGAGATGTCAGGCGAAGCGCTTGCCAAGCGAAGAGCTTCCGAAGCGTTGGAAGCGGCTAAGCACTTAGGCGTTGCGGAATATGAAATCCTTGACAACCATGACGGAGCGCTGCTTCCAACGTTGGAACTAAGGGAAGCAGTCATTCAGCGTATTCGTACCTGGAAGGCGGATATCGTCATTGCCTTTCATCCGGAAGGGGGTACGCATACGGATAATCGATATGCGGGGCGGGTCGTCGCCGATGCTTCCGCATTCGTAGCCAAAGTGCCGAATATCGTTCCTGATACGCCTTGTTTGGATGATTCGCCGCTGTTTCTGCTGATGCCGGATTACTCTATGCGTGCATCGTATAAAGCGGATCTTGTCATCGATATCGGCCAAGTGCTGGAGAAGAAGCTGCTTGCATGTCACTCCCATGCTACTCAGTTTTATGAGTTTGCCCCGTTTGAGCAAGGGATGTCCAAACCGGTGCCGCATGATTGGGAAGGGAAGCGGCAGTTTATATTGGAAGGGTGGTCGACGTTCTTCCAGGTATCGAACGAAATGCTTCCGGCGCTTGAGCGGAATTACGGAATTGAAGAGGCTGGGAAAGTTAGATTCGCAGAACCGTTCGAATATGCGAATTATAATGCGGGTGAACTAACAGAGCAGAGATTGATGCTCCTTTCAAGGCTGCGCGGCTAAAACGTATAAGGACCGCTGGGTGGGTAGCCCAGCGGTCCTTATTTTACATGAAAAAATAGAGAAAATAAGCCTGATGCAGCCCCGCTATTTACAAAATAAGGTTCATATACTATAATTCCTTTTATAGACCGACGGTCGGTCTAGTGAACGGAGGAATCCTGATGAGAACGCTCAAAGAGCCGGAAGAACGAAAAAATGAAATAATGGATACGGCGGAAGCTTTATTCCATAGCAAGGGATACGACAAGACAACGATTAACGATATTTTGAAAGAGATCGGTATCGCCAAAGGAACCTTCTATTATTACTTCAAATCAAAAGAAGAAGTGATGGATGCGATCGTCGTCAGGATTGTGGATAGTGGGGTGCTGGCAGCCAAAGCAATCGCCGCAAACACGAGCCTTACCGTCCACGAGAAGTTCCTATACATCATGCTCGCGCAAAAGCCGCCTTCCAACAGCACAAAAAGCCAACTAATTGAAGCGATGCATGATGTCAACAACGCCCAAATGCATCAAAAAAGCTTATCAGAAACGGTGCGGAAGCTGACTCCTATTTTGCAGGAGGTTACGGAGCAAGGAATACAAGAAAATCTGTTTGCCACACCGTACCCCAAGGAAGCGATAGAGCTATTGCTTGTGTCTGCTGTGACCCTTTTTGACGAGGGCATATTCAACTGGCAGCCGCAGGAGCTGCCGCAAAAAATAGTAGGCTTCATTCATGCCATGGAGACGCTGCTTGGAGCAGAGAAAGGCAGCTTCGCGTACGTGGTAAGACTCTTTGAGCAAGCGGACCCGGTAGAAGGTAAGCCAAATGGCGAATAATGCTTTTCGAAAATTTATCATTCTATGGATCGGAGAACTTGTCTCTAGTATCGGCAGCGGCTTAACCGCGTTTGGCTTAGGGGTTTACGTCTTCCAGACGACCCATTCCGCCACGGCGGTGTCACTGGTAACGCTGTGCACCTTTTTGCCGATGATCCTGTTAAGCCCTGTTGGCGGGGTATTGGCGGACCGATTCGATCGACGGCTCATGATGCTGCTAGGTGATGGGGGTTCGGCGCTTGGGCTCATTTATATTGTCATCGTCATGTTCTCAGGCGAGGCACAGCTTTGGCAGCTCTGTGTGGGAGTGACGATCAGCTCTATATTCGCATCGTTGACCGATCCGGCTTATAAAGCGACGATTACCGATTTGCTGCCCGAAGAACAGTTTGCGAAAGCGAGCGGACTGGTGCAGCTTGCCGGCTCCTCTAAGTATTTATTTTCCCCGATCCTCGCGGGCATGCTGCTTGCTGTGGTGGATATCGAGGCACTTCTGATTATCGATATATGCACGGTATTTATCACGATTATTACGATTTCCGCCGTTCGCCGAAGCTTGATTACTAAATCTGTCAGCAAGAAGCAGTTCAGCTTAGCAAAGGATTTGAAAGAGGGCTGGCAAGTTCTTGTTTCTAGAAAAGGAGTCTTCGCGCTTACGCTGCTGCTGACCGTAGTCACCTTTTATATGGGCATTTTGCAAACCTTATTTACGCCCATGGTACTTCCTCTATCTAATGCCAAGACATTAGGAATCGTCCAATCAGTCAGTGCGACAGGACTGCTGCTTGGCAGCTTATTTATTGGCGTCTTCAGCATTAATCAACAGTATGCGCGCGTGCTGTCGGCCGGACTTTTTACAGCTGGCATTTTCTTCTCGCTTATTGGAGTATCAACGAATATTTATGTAATCGCAGCCGCAGGCTTTCTGTTTTTTGCGACCTTGCCTTTCGTTAATACAAGCGCAGATGTATTGATTCGAACAAACATACCAAACGAAGCACAAGGCAGGGCTTGGGGAATGATCGGAGTGGTATCCCAATTCGGCTATATTGCTGCGTATGCATCGGCAGGCCTTTTATCCGACTATGTATTTAATCCTCTGATGGTTGAAGGTGGGGGGCTAGCTTCCACGGTTGGAAAATGGATCGGCAGCGGCCAAGGGCGCGGCATTGCCTTGTTATTTGTAGTTTCTGGCATTTTGGTCATGGCATTAGCCCTTGTTATGACAAGGCTGAAGTCGATTCGGTCGCTGGAAACGAAGTAAGGAAAGGAGGGAATAACATGCTAGCGAAAATATTAAAAAAAGATTTTAAACGAAATAAGGCGATTGCGATTATCCTGTTCGTGTTCATTATGCTGTCTGTGCTGCTTGCTTCCAGCGGGACAACGATGATGACGCAGCTATTTCGCTCCATCAACCATTTGTTTGCCGTATCCAGCGCGCCGCACTACGTTCAAATGCACGCCGGAACAGTGGACAGAGATGCCATTCATAGTTTTGCGGCAGAGAACTCTCTGGTCAAGAGCGAGCAAATATCTGAAATGCTGGTGATTGACAACGCGAATATCTACTTTGGCGACAATCCAGCAGCTGATACGAGCAGCGTTATGGATAACGGCTTTGTCGTGCAGAACAAGAGCTTCGACTATTTACTTTCATTAGATAATAAGCGAATTGAGGTTTTGCACGGGGAGATTGCGGTTCCTATTTATTATAGGCAGCAGCATCACTTGAACCTGGGCGATACGATTCGAGTTTCGGCTGGATCATCGGACATGACGTTTACCATTACAGAGTTTGTGCGGGATGTTCAAATGAATCCTTCGATTATCAGCTCCAAGCGATTCGTCGTAAGCGCAGCGGATCATGAAGCGTTGAAGAGCATGACCGGAGAAATCGAGTATATGATTGCATTTCAGCTTAAGGATCTAAACAAGCTCAATGAATTCAAGACAGCTTACCAGTCAGCAGGATTACCGGCAAAAGGCCCTGCTATTGATTATTCCTTGTTCCAGATGCTTCATGCATTAACGGACGGGGTGGTCGCTGTCATCATCTTCCTGGTTAGCAGCTTATTAGTTCTTATTGCAGTACTGTGTCTGAGATTCACCATACTGACCACGCTGGAAGAGGATTATAAAGAGATTGGCGTCATGAAAGCCTTCGGCATCCGTCAACAGCATATTCGCAACGTCTATCTAACCAAATATATCGTTCTGGCGGGAGCCGCTAGTATTTTTGGATATGTGGTATCCCTTTGTATACGTCCGCTATTCCTATCCAATATGGCGTTATATATCGGGATTGCTCCGCAAAGCATTCTGCAAAGCTTGATTCCTATTTTGGTGGCTGGACTGGTGTTTGCATTCGTTCTGCTCTGCTGCACCCTTGTGCTGAGGCGATTTCATAAAATTTCAGCCGTTGAAGCGCTGCGCGCCGGTGCGATGGGCGAGCTTAAGCTGAATACGAAGCGGATGCCGCTATATAAGAGCAGGGTTCCTAGTGTTAACGTATTCCTGGCATTGAAGGATGTCGTCGGACGGTTTAAAATGTATCTTTTATTGTTTTTTATTTTTGTCATTTGTTTCTTCATCATCATTGTTCCGGTCAATTTCCTCCATACGATGCAGTCGCCGAGCTTCGTTTCGTACATGGGTGTCGGACAAAGCGATATGCGAATGGATTTGCAGCATTCCGATTATATGCAGGAGAGATTCGATGAAGTGCAGCAGTACCTTGCTCAAGATACCGAAATAGTGAAATTCGCTCCGCTCGTGACGAGTAAATACAGCGTCATAGGAAGTGAAGGGGCACTAGAGAGCATCCAAGTGGAAACGGGGGATTTCTCGATTTTCCCTTTGAAGTACAGCAGCGGGAACGCTCCTATCAACCAAAACGATATGGCTCTCTCCACTCTAAACGCTGACGCTTTGGCGAAAAAAGTGGGAGACTCGTTGGTCCTAGTCATTAACGGTAAGCACCATGAGATGACCGTTAGCGGTATTTATCAGGACGTGACCAATGGCGGTAAAACAGCCAAAGCGCTGCTTCCCTATCAACCGGAGGATGTACTCTGGTATACCCTCAATGCGGACATTAGACATGGCGGCGATATAGGGGCCAAAATAACCGAATATACGGGTCTTTTTCCAGGGGTGAAAGTGACGCATCTCGAAGATTATATGCATCAGACACTCGGCTCGACAATTAAGCAGATCAAGATGGTTACTGTCCTTGCCGTTATTATTGCTGTGTTTATCTCTATTTTGATTACTTCGCTCTTCTTAAAGCTGCTAACCGCAAAAGACTATTCCGGCATCGCCATTATGAGAAGCCTGGGCATTGCCGTCGCACATATTCGAAAGCAGTATGTGATACGAATATTGGCTGTGCTTGCAGGCGGTATTCTCGTGGGTACGCTTATGGCCCATACGTTTGGACAAAGTCTGGTAGGTATGCTGATGTCTTCGATGGGGGCCTCCAATATCCAATTTGTGACGAACCCATGGGTATCCTATTTCTTGTATCCATTAGCTCTGGGATTAGTTGTGACCCTTACAACGCTGGTAGGTACGCTATCGATGAAAAAATACAGCATGACGAGAATGATAACCGAATGAGGGGATAATGCATGAACCACATATTGGAGATTACGGACCTGAACAAAACGTATTCAATCAGCAAAGGGCAGGAACAGGCCGTGCTGAAAAATATTAATTTACAAATACACGAGGGTGAGTTCGTTGCGGTCATGGGGGCATCGGGCTCGGGAAAGTCGACCTTGCTCTATACCATCAGCGGCATGGATCGAATGACTTCTGGAGAAGTCCTGTTCGATGGGCAAAATATTTCCTCCCTTTCAGAGAAGGCATTGGATCAGCTTCGCCAGAACAAAATGGGATTTATTTTTCAGCAGATCCATCTGCTCAAAAATCTCAGCATGCTCGATAATATCATTCTCTCCGAATATTTTGCCGCCAAAGAGAGCCGTGACTCCATCCGCCTGCGAGCGGAGGAGCTGATGAAGAAAACGGGTATCGCTGCGCTTGCAGATCGCGATATCACCCAGGCCTCCGGCGGACAGCTCCAACGGGTCAGCATTTGTCGGGCGCTCATGAACCAGCCGAAGATCATTCTCGGAGACGAGCCGACGGGAGCGCTGAACTCCAAAGCGACGGCTGACATCATGGAGCTGCTTGGCAGCATCAACGAATCTGGAACCACCATACTGCTGGTCACCCACGACGTCAAAGTCGCTGCCAAAACCGAGCGCGTCCTGTTGATGGAGGATGGAGAAATCGTAGGCGAGCAGTATTTAGGGAAATATCATGTTGATAGCGATGATGTTAAGGTGCGGGAGGAAAAGCTTTCCGCTTGGCTGCTGAAGATGGGGATTTGATAGGGGGAGCGGGGGTGCGAATGGGTAGCTCACATGAATTCACTGGTTCCTTCGCACCTCGAAATTTGTCGAATAACTATTTAAAAAGATCAATATAAGCATAGTCAATTGCATTTCTATGCTTTTTTAGTATGATTAGGAGGAAAATGTATGTTATTGATGTTATTATTGCATCAATGAAGTACATTTTCGCTGTCGCACTCCGTATGGAGTGCGTGGATTGAAATCGGAAGAACAACCAAGAGCGAGAGCTGCAGCTTGTCGCACTCCGTATGGAGTGTGTGGATTGAAATTGCCCTTTTCCTTAGCGATGCCTTCATTTGCTCCGTCGCACTCCGCATGGATTAAAATCTCTAAGCGCAAATGCTTCAGAATGTCACGGTCATCACACTTGTTGCTTTAAAATATAGTTTGGTATCTTGGAATAAAGATTAGATGAATTAGTAAGGTTTGACCAAAACCTTAGCAGTATGAAACTAATGACAACAGCATATGATTAAGCTTTATTATAGAAATGTTTCTTGGTTGGTTAGTGATTTTTGTAAATGTCAACATAAACATGTACACTTTTGCTTGTTTAAGGATGTACAAAATCACTTGTCCTCTTGAACGAAATGATCCTTCAATCGGTACGATTCGCCTACAATAGTTACGACAGTTGCATGG
>NZ_SKCD01000046.1 GCF_006542765.1 Paenibacillus luteus | reverse complement strand
GGGGAAGTTGTAGGCATATTTAATCATTCGCTATGGACTTCGCAGATTCACTATCCATAAATGGATGCTATTACATATTTGTTTTTTTCAAGTCCTTGTTCCTATGGGCTTTCGTAATTCAGGTTAATACATAAGACATCGTTCAAAACGAATGTAAATACTAGAAGAAAATTAACTCTCATCAAAGGAGCTTGGACCGCTCAATGCAAACTAAACAAATTCAAGGGATAAAAGGATGGTTACTTTTTTACATTTTATTATCTGTAATTATTTTTTTTATTAACTTATTAGGTTTATATAATGAATTTCTATTGTTCAAACTATTTAAGCATACGGAGTTAACTATAGAAAAAACTTATAATATTAGCTCGTATTTAATTATTGAAATTTTAATTATTTTTTCACTAGTTTTACTGCTATTAAGAAAAAAGTATGCTCCAAAAACTGTAATTGTGACTGAATCATTAGGAATAATAATTGGACTCGTTGACTATATCATGTCAAATAAGGATTTCACTGAACTATTGGATTTATCGATAGTAATTGTCTTGGGGGCAATATGGATTTTATACTTTAGGAATTCGAAGAGAGTGAGAAATACATTTTGAAGGCAACGGGCAAAAGTCCTTTTTGGAAATTCATTCATAGTATAAGTGATGACTGGATTGTTTGAATAGTTTTAAGGGGTATTCGGCTACTGTGGGGGTGGGAAGTTATCTATTCAGCTTCGCTATCATTATATAGAATTACAAAACGCTTGTATAAAACATAGCTGAAATTTATGGTAATATAGTTGTGATAGATTACCATTTTATTTTATGGAGGCGCTTACTTTATGGACCAACAGTTGCAGCAAGAGGGGTACTTCGGGGAGTTTGGAGGAAGCTTCGTTCCGCCGGAATTGCAGGAAGTGCTAAATTATTTGAGCGAACAATTTTACAAGTTCAAAGACGATCCGGAATTCCAGGAAGAGCTGAGCTACTACCTGCGCGAATATGTTGGCCGCAAGAGCCCGCTGACGTATGCGGAGCGGCTGACTAATGCATGGGGAGGACCCAAAATTTACTTAAAGCGCGAAGATCTGAACCATACAGGGGCGCATAAGATCAACAATGCCATTGGTCAGATTCTGCTCGCCAAGCGGATGGGAGCTAAGCGAATTATCGCCGAGACGGGTGCCGGTCAGCACGGAGTAGCGACTGCGACGGCCTGTGCCATGTTTAATATGGAGTGCATCATCTATATGGGAGCCGAAGATATGCGTCGTCAGGCACTCAACGTGTTCCGGATTGAGCTGCTCGGTGCTACTGTCGTACCGGTGGATAAGGGGCAGGGTCGACTGAAGGATGCGGTGGACGAAGCGCTAGGCGATCTGGTTCGCAATTATAAAAATACGTTTTATTTGCTCGGTTCGGCGGTTGGTCCACACCCGTTTCCAACGATGGTTAAGCATTTTCAAGCTGTCATCAGCGAAGAATCGAAGCAGCAGATTTTGGAGAAGGAAGGTCGTTTGCCTGACGCCGTGATTGCCTGTGCGGGCGGCGGCAGCAACGCGATTGGAGCATTCGCTCATTACATCGACGAGCCAAGCGTTCGTCTAATCGGTGTTGAACCCGATCAAGCCCCGACCTTAACGGAAGGCGTTCCAGGCATTATTCACGGCTTCAAATGTTTGGTACTGCTCGACGAGGAAGGTGAGCCACGGAAGACGTATTCGATTGCTGCGGGCCTCGATTATCCGGGAATCGGGCCGGAGCATAGCCACTTGAAGGTGACGGGACGCGCTGAATATGCGACGGTTACCAATGAGGAAGTACTGGCAGCGTTCCAAGAGCTTTCCCGTACGGAAGGGATTATCCCTGCCCTAGAGAGCGCGCATGCGGTGGCTTATGCCAAGAAGCTAGCGCCGACGATGAATCAGAATCAAATACTGATTATTAACCTTTCTGGCCGCGGAGACAAAGATGTTGAGCAAGTATTTCAGATGATTAAATAATCATAATCGTAGGCGGCATCTAGGTGGAATAGTTGCGTTCCGACGAGAACGATTGCGAAAGCAACCAATTAGTCTTGAATTAAAAAATGCCGGCCGGGAGCCTCCTTAGTGGAGACACTCCCGGTTTTTGTTTATAATTGACTGAAACGCTCCATTGAAGATTGGAAACACACAATATACTATAGATAGGAAGGTAATTGGAGCAAGCTAAGGCTAAGGTTTCATAATAGATTACATAAATGAATGAAAGAGGCGAATCGGAATGAATAACATCGTGTCGTTGGAATGGCTGAAGGGAAAAATGGTCGAGCCGAAGCTAGTCATCGCGGATTGCCGTTTTCGGCTGGACGATCCGAGAGCAGGACTCCGAGCATACGAAGAGTCGCATATTCCCGGGGCTGTTTATTTGGACCTGGAGAAGGATCTATCCGGTGAGGTCGAGGAGCATGGCGGACGCCATCCGCTTCCGGATATTTTTGCAATGACGGTTACCTTTGCCAAGGCTGGCATAAGCAACGAATCGATTGTGGTCGCCTATGATGATCAAGGCGGAGCGATGGCTTCACGGCTGTGGTGGCTGTTAAAGTATATGGGGCATGAGCAAGTCTATGTGCTGGACAAAGGCTTCTCGGCTTGGCTCAACCAAGGATTGCCTGTAGCAACGGAGAAGGAAGCGGTGCAGCCTGCAACCTATCTTGCAACAGTGCAGCACAATATGCTAGTGGAAATGGATGAGGTAAGGGAGCTGTTGGGCAGCGAAGGAGTCACGCTCATCGATTCACGTGAAGCTCCTCGCTACCGCGGCGAGGTCGAGCCAATCGACCGCCTCGCAGGCCACATTCCAGGAGCGATTAACCGTTTCTGGAAAGATGGTTTAGCAGAAACTGGTGAGTGGAAGGAGGCCGCCGCTCAATCTGATCGGTTCCATGATCTGGACAAGAACGGCGATCTAATCGTTTACTGTGGCTCCGGTGTCACAGCTACGCCAAACGTCATTGCGCTGCAGGAAGCAGGCTTCACGAAAGTGCGCTTGTATGCGGGAAGCTGGAGCGATTGGATCTCGTATGGCGAGAATCCGGTTGCGTCTGGGGAAGAGTAAGAGCTGAGAGACATATAATAGTATGTAAAGTTTGAATACATCGCCATATGGGCCTTGGGCGGTGTATTTTTTATGCTCGAAGTCAACACTCAGCTCTTGAAAGCACTTACAGGAAGACCCGAGCCGAGCACTTGTTGTATGTGCATTCTTAATGTATCGTACGGCCCGCCGAGGAGCCATGCAGATCCTCGACGCTGTATTCACACAAAGAAGGCCGGACAGCCCCTTCTCCTTACTTATTTCTATATGGAATTTATATGTATTTATTCCGAGTTAACAGAGAAATCTTATATTAGAACAAAATCAACGTCAAATCAACAATTCTAGATGCTAATAATCTTATTAATTTGATTAGTGAGAGTGTCGATTAATTTTGGGCAATTTCGCTTTAAATCGATTTTTGTGAGGGGTGCTTCTCAACGAGATTTTTAAAATCGTTTACAAACAGCTTGGTAACCCGCTTTTTCGATTAATGTTCGAAAATCACATGCCCAAAATAATTAATCGACAGTCTCTTAATAATAATTTGACCACTTAAAGTCAAAACATTTTCAGCGTAATAATTTTTAACAGTTACTAGCGCCTACTCTTCATCTGCGTTATTTGTTTCATGATTTGTTTATTGACTCCGGCAGTTAAGTACCAACGTGGTTGCCAGAAAGGGATAATAACCTCATTCTATTAAATGGCACGCATTGTAAGGAGTTGAAACCCGTGGTAAAATATTCTAAAAAATATTTTGCAGGGGGCATTATGCCAATTACCACGAACGATTTAATGCAAATCAACGAAATGATCCATTATAACCTCAGCTCGATACTTAAAAAAATTTCTCCACGCATACACCTCAAATATTTTTGCATTAATCACGACCAACAAGGCGGCGTAAGCAAGATTTTTCGTGTAAAGAAGACGGTTTCCGTCAACCTAGATCGTCGGATCAGATGTCTTCACGATAAACTGAAGACGATTGAGCAGGCCTTGGACGAGTTAAACTTGCCGCACGATGTTCTCACCGACAACCACGATTTCAACAATCGCGTTTACCGGCTGTACTCGGGGACGAACACGGAAGAGCTGACAATCTCGGAGAGCGAAGCGGTCAAAATCAAGTATAATTCCGCCCAACCTGTACTAGAACTTAATACGGCGGCAACCACTTCGCTACAAGTGGGACAGCTAATCTATTACGGTAAGACTTTCGATGTTAAAGTGGGGAAGGAGACGGGCACGATCACCTGTTTGATAGGCATCCGTAACGTTGAAACTGATGCAATCAGGCTGTATTACGATAAACCCGAGTTATCCTTTCTGCGAATGGTGCTTGACTACTATTTTATGGACTTTTATTCTCCTGGTTCCGGTGGTGCATTACTATTTTTAAACGCCAGTAACCAGCTCGACAGGAAATACAAAGAAGACACCACTCAATTTCTCCGGCGGATGATCCGGCTATTTTTCGGTAAAGCTCAGTTACTGTTGCAAAGTGATAGCCTTTCTTCATGGGGGGAGCAGATTGAGAACCAAATCAGGAATGAATACTATGTTAACACGTTTTTAGAGAAGATTGATGAAATATCGACCAAAACATATGAAAGCGCTAGCCCATTTGGCTCTATACTTTTTTTTAATGAGAATGTGTTGGAACATAAGAACGGTATGATTAAATACGCTGTCAAATTCTCTAAAGACGACAGGATTGATCTGGAGGATGCCAAGCGCATCCGTAAGCTGCTTGAGCTGACGAGCGAAGAAAAGCATTTGTACCTTATCGGTGACCATAGGTCGATTTACGGACTTGGCGAAATTCGGTGGAACGATCTGAAAGATACGTTATGTTTCCGTGTCGATTTCAAAGGCTTGTCTAAGTACAACCTCGTGTTTACGGATGTGATGGTAAGAGAAGGAAGAGAAGGCCGACTTCTCGATGGGGGTGACCGTAAGGTATATCGTATTGACCGAGATCACATTATTACTGATCACCGTCTTGTATCGGTCGCTTTCAAAAACCCACGTCTAGGAGAAGAAGGGTATGCGCCGGACCGGGTTACGAAAATCGTGATGTCTCAATTTTGGGAGGGCGATGATAGTGGTATAGAGGCTGCAGCAAACGCGACTAAGCTGGAGCAAATCGTCCGTAAAGCCCGTGAGCAAAAACACGGAACGATGGTTGTCATTTCGGACTCGCATACCGCTCAGGATGAAGTAATTAAACTAAAAAAACAGTCCACCTTGATTGAACCAATGGAGGTAAATCCAGACTATATTAAATATTTAACAGCAATCGACGGCGCGATTTACTTTGATAACACAGGAGAGTGCCATGCAATAGGTGTTATTCTTGATGGCATTGCTCAAGAAGGGCAGGGTGACGCAAGTCGTGGTGCGCGGTTCAATTCCGCTCATCGATATTTGGCCAAATTAAATCACTTAGGGAAAAAATGTGTTATAGTTATCATCTCGGAAGATGGCATGGTAGATATTATTCCCGATATAGAGAACGAAGGCAAAGTGTTCGTGCTTGTGCAGGAAATGATCGACCTGCTCGGGGAAGAACACGAGCATCTCGAGGCATTGTTCTCGGCCAAAGAGGAAGAATTATGCCGCTATGCGCAAGCCGACTACGATTTGCTGTATGGCATCGGTCTGGCGCTTCACAATAAAAAAATGTACAGTAAGGCAGCGACCTATTTCAAACAAAGTTTTGAAGTCGGTGGCAAGGAATGGCCTTCAGGATGGTATTCATATCGCGCGATCTGTCATGGGCAGTTGGAGACGGAAGAAGACTATATGATCTCTTATCAAATGCATGAAAAAGCATTGGAGATAGTAGATAAACCTAATCATAAACATTATCGCAACTTAGGGAATAGTGCCTACCGATTAGGTAAGATGTACGTTGGGACAAAAAAACGAGATAGTGCGTCATACTACATGTCGATAGGGATAACCAACTTCGAGCTTGCGATAGACCTCGTGGAAGATAAAAATGTGGAATTATTATCGTCACTCTATAACTGGATCGGGCTAATCTACGATCAGTTAAGGAAAACGAATGGTAAGAAAGATAGAGCCAATTTTTTGGAGAAGGAAATAGAAGCCTATACAAAAGCGATAGACATGCAAAAAGAAGCTAATTTTTATTGGAATCGGGCGTTAAGTCACCAAATATTGGACATGCAAGAGGAAGCAGTAAAGGATTTAATTGATGCGCAATTGCTTAAGCCTCAAAAGGAATATCTAGATCAAATTGAGAAAACCCTAAATAATCATCCCGAAATCGTGCCATCAGCCACGACCTTTTATGCCGAACGTCGAACACCGAAGCGTCCGAATACTGAAATTGAAGCTTTGCTCGAACGAGTCGAAGGGGACATTAAATCAGCAGCAACTAATGAGGTCGAATCGGCCATTGCAACCAGTGCTGAATGATGATTTACGGCATAACTAGTATGATTTCTAACTTTCTTGGCGTGCAACTAAATATTGATAGTTTGATATTTGTAATATTGAGAGTAGTGTAGAACGGAATTTGATATTCTATTTTGATTTTAGTAGTAGCCCGAACGTACATGCCACATTGAGCGTCTGGGGCAAGAGAGTTAATCGCAGGGCAGCAGCGTGTTGTAATTATTTCATAAAAATGGTCATAGGAGAATTTTAACCCAGTTAACGACGTTAAACCGCCTTTTCGGAAAGAGAGTAGGCAAGCTTTGGGCTTGGAGCTGCTGGTGCTGGGCGGTCGGAACGGTGTACAAGAAATATTCCTGAATCGGGTCATGGCTTGAGAATGTAGGCTCATATAGCCACCATCATCAGGGAGCCGAAGGCGAGAGAAGCTCCCAGTGAATACATACGAGAATAGAGATTACAGGTTTTAAGATTGTTGGGCTGTACAGATCAGCAAGTCTGGGCGCACATGCCCAACATGCAAATTAGCAAGGGCGGCTTGTCGGCAAGTACTTCAACTTCTTTTGCCCGAACCTACCCATAGGGTCTGGGCAGTATCGGCAGCCTTGTCAGCAAGAGAGCGAGTGATTTTCTGCCCGTAGCCCACACTCGGACAACGTGAAACAGAGAGAGAATATTGTGTTTTAGTAGTTAGTTACTTTTTGGGCTTTTGGGCAATGTAGGTTGAGGTTCTTGTCGGCTAAGGGTTGGTATCCGCCGAGAGGTCTTGGACAGTAGTGGGCGTTGCGGGCAGTTTGTTGTCTACATGCCTATGTAGGCTGTGTTTTAGATTGGCTGGTGTGGGGCTGTATTTTCTACTTTCCTGTTGGCGATCTTGGTTGGGCTTTGCTTGTCTGCTCCGTCTCTGGCAGGTCATCAACTTCGGCACTTCGCGCAACTCGCTCACCTTGGGGTTGTACTCCCTTTGTCGCCCTCATCTCTCGCTCTCCGAGCCAATGATGCTAGCGTGCTAGGCAATCCGAGTTTGGGGACAGCGGCCTTCATCAAGGCTGTTTCTCTCTCAGCTGCGTACATACAATGAAGCAACCGCGTCACTCTCGATCATGTGTCCGTACATGGCTCGATGTGACTTGCTTGAAATCATTTTCATGCGATAACCGACAGCTGGAGTGATTGGATTAGTTATGGGGGGAATCCGATAGCGACTGGGGACGAAGAGAAGGCTTAAGCGGTAATACAGTATGCGGATCTTGAATACATCGCCATATGGGGCTTGTGCCTTGGGCGATGTGTTTTTTTATTTGGAGTCAACACGAAAAAAGGCGAAACTCGATTCGCGCCGAAGTAGCGCAAGAGAATCCTTCGGATAGGGATTAAATGTCCAACCTGCTTGATATTATTTAGTAGAATAATGCTATTCGAAAAGAAGTGTACAACGTGCATATTAAGCCATCAACGACAATTAGACAGGACTACAATGGGTTTTCAAAGCTTTGTCATGAACTGCATGAACCCGTAATTCTGACACGTAACGGGGATGCAATTGCTTGATCATGATCAAGTCATGGCAAGGATGCGAAAGAAGATCGATGCAGCCCAAGAAAAAAATAGTTATTTTCCGACAGCAGTCGATGGTATGGATGGAATTTTTTCGTACATCACTGGGGACAATGCTCCTGCGGCAGGACAGTGTGCTGAGAAGATTGGATGAATCTATTTTTAAATATCTATTGAAGCAGAGCAAGGTGAGTTTGTCGCCGTCGCTCTGTATTTTTTTATGGAGAAAAACCAACGCCACGTTGTGCTAGTCGAGCATGTTACTTACGCTACTTATGATAAAATTTATGGAAAAAGGTTGTATCTTTTTAGCTGTTCGGTCGTCTAACTTCACGCTCCGGGTGGCTGAGCTGTTTGGCACTATATTACAGTCATATAATTTTACGAATTGACCAATTTACAGTGTCAACTCTTTTGACAGAAGTACATGGTGTCCGTTCATTGCATGTCAAACACTGATACTGAGGTTGAGTCATTATTTAGAGAATAAAAAGGATAATTGTCAAAATAAATCGAATACCGATTATATAAATGGATTAATCAGCTTACGGAGGAATCAATCATGATTAGAAGCACAAAATTTCTTATTCCCCCTGCGCGAAAAGCACTGATTGAAAGGCCTCGGCTGACGCGAAAACTGGAGGAAGGCATGGAGGTCAAGCTGACGGTGCTGTCTGCCCAAGCCGGCTACGGCAAAACGACAGTATTAAGCGAATGGGCGCGGCAATGCGGCTCTCTGGTTGCCTGGGTTTCGCTGGATAAGTACGATAACGATTGGAGCGCGTTCTGGAGCTGTATTGTGGCGTCCATACGAGAAAGGCTGCCGCGTTTCGGTGAATCAATAGGCTTTCTGCTAGAACAGGAGTCGGCGTCTTCCATTGATTCCGCCATTGCGGCGTTTTTAAATGAACTTAGCACGATTGACAGCGATTTTGTTCTGATTCTGGACGACTACCATGTCATTTACAATGCACCTGTAAACGAATCGATCCGATATATGCTGCAACATCTGCCTCAGCATGTTCATCTCTATATCGCGTGCCGTACCGAGGTGCCTTTTCCCACGACCAGGCTTCTTGCAAAAGGCGAGATGCATGTCATTAGAATCGAGGACGTGCGATTCGAGCTGGAGGAGGGGATTGTTTTCTTCCGGGAGACGACGGACTTATCGCTAACGAAGCAGCAAGTCGTCGCATTATTTCAACAAACGGAGGGCTGGGTGAGCGGACTTCAGCTTGCGGCCATCACGCTGAAACGAAGCGGCAATATCGCTGATACCATTCGTCAGTTCAACGGCCGACAGCGTCAAATCTCCGATTATTTATTGGAAGAAGTATTCGTGGACTTGCCGGAATCCTTGCGGAGATTCCTGCTATCCACCTCCGTTCTGAGCCGTATGAACGGGGAGTTGTGCGCAGCGGTAACGGGACAAACCGACAGCCAGGGCCAACTTGAGCGATTAGAGCAGTTGAATTTGTTTATTATTCCTTTGGACGAACAGCGCTATTGGTTCCGGTATCACCATCTTTTGGCCGAGTTTCTGCAGCAACTGAGCGCCAAGGAACATCCGGAGCTGTGGAAACAATCTCATCGTCGGGCTGCGATTTGGCATGAGTCTGAAAGGCTCTACGAAGAGGCGGTGGAGCATTACATTAAGGCGCAGCAGTCAGAGGACGCCGTTCGGCTTATCGAACGTATTATGCCGGCTCTCCTATTATTGAAGAGCAATGTGCTTTTAAGATGGATTGCGTCCTTGCCGGAGAGCAGCTACGCACACAAGCCGACGTTCGAATTGTTCTACATCTCTAAATTATTGCTGGATGGAAAATGGAGTCAAGGGCTGCACAGGATCGAACAAGCAGAAAAGCGGTTCCAAGCCATGAAAGCCTTTATCCCTGAGCCCGAATGGAATCAGTTGATTGGCAATCTCTATTATCTAGGCGGGATTTTCTCGTATTTACAGCAGAACTTGCCGCTGACTTCACACTATTTTGAGCTGTCGGAGCTGTATTTGCCGGAGGGAAGCAGTTTCCAGCAATCATCAAGCAAACGGTATCAGGGGCATGAAGGGTTTATGGATCTTCTCTCGCTGACCGACGAACTTCGCGAGGTGGAACAATTTCTGCTGAAGTGGATTAAGGCATGGGAGAAGAAAAGAGTCTATCCGCATATCGGCTACCTGTATTTGTCGTATGTCCTGCTTCTATACGAGTGGAACCGGTTGGAAGAGGCGGAGTCGTATCTCGGACAAGCGATGAGCCGAGAGGATTTGCGGACTAACGTATGGATTTGGATTCAGCTCGGTATTGTCTCATCGGGGCTTCAACAGGCGGTGGGAAGTGGATGTCAAGCGGTCGAATGGCTTGGCCAGTTCGGCTCGAGCGTCGATTCGCCCGATCGGCAAGTTATTTGGAGGAGAATCATAGCGGAGCAAGCCCGGCTTTTCCTAAATCAGGGGCAGCTTCGGGAAGCATACGATTGGTTGGAGCAGAGCGGGATGTCGCCTTCTGATGAAGTCTCGGACCGCCATTACGAGGAGTATCTGGTTCTGGCAAGAGTTCTTGCAGCGAACGACCGGACAGAGGACGCACAGCAATTGCTCGAACAACTGGAACATCTGGCAGACAAGGAGAATCGTTTGCGGGGCCGAATCAAGCTGAAGATCGTGCAGAGTATGGTGCTTCGGCAATCCGATCGTCCTGAAGCGGCGTTTGCTCCCTTGCAAAGCGCCTTGCAACTCTCGGAACCGGCGGGTTATATTCGCAGTTTTCTCGACGAGGGTCCGCTGATGGTTGAAATGCTGGCCGATCTTCTAAACGAACGGCAAGATGCTGTGATGTCACCGTCGCAATTGAAATATATTCGCCTGCTTCTTGAAGCTGCTGGCAATGGTCGGTCCAATAAGCTTTTGCCGGATGAGGTGCTGACTGAGAAGGAAGAGCAGGTGCTTGTTTTGCTCACGGAGGGCTTGATCTATAAGGAGATAGCCGATCAACTGAGTATTACTCTGGACACGGTAAAGTTCCATGTAAAGAATGTCTATCGCAAGTTAGGGGTACATAATCGGGTGCAAGCGATTCAACGAGTCAAAGCAGCACCGGCATCCGGTTTGAGGCGATAATAGCGGGGATAAAGCTCTTAGACAGTGCCTATAGGTACTGTCTCTTATGCGTTCGGCAGAGCATGCAGCGATAAAAAGCCTACCCGATTTAGTGTTGCCGACCTACCCGAAAGGGCGGGTCAAATCTATTAGTCTTTCTTTTATAATAGAAGACAGGTTTAATAACGATTGTAAGAGGAGTGTTGAGACTTCATGATGAAGCGCGGTTTTTATTTATTCACGGTATTGTGCATGCTAGCGGGATTACTTCCCTCTTATGCTTCTGCCGCGAACGCTAATGCGTTTCTAAGCGGATTGACGATGTCCGGCGGAACGGCTTACGAGGATAAGTCGGACGCGTTATTTTTGAGTTACTACGCAGACGTGGCGAACGATGTGAGTGAAATCACGGTTACGCCTACGGCGCAGGACAGCAAAGCGACAATTCAGGTAAACGCTAAGGATGTGGACAGCGGCAGCGCTTCGGAAGCGATTGCCCTGGATGTTGGCGTTAATACAATTGCAATTCTGGTCAAGGCGGAAGACGGTGCGCAGAGAAACCACACCTTGACGGTAACCCGTGCGGGGCTTCCGGGCAGCGACGCGAAACTGAGCTTTTTGAACATAACTACGGAAGACAAGAGACCGTTTGGTTTAGGATTCAACTCGAGTTTGCCGAATTACGACATAGGCTCCGTTACCGACATGGGAAGGCTTCTTGTGAAGCCGGATTTGTCGGATATCGCGGCCACGGTAACGATAAACGGGATACCGGCGACAAGCGGCAAGGATAATTCCGTCGATCTGAGCTTGGGTACGAACACGATTACGGTGAAGGTGACGGCCCAAGACGGCACGACAACGAGAATCTACACGGTTAAGGTCAAACGATTGGCCGCTTCGGATGCTTATTTAAACGCTTTGACAATATCTAGCGGCACGATTGCGAGGGATTCGACGGACAATTCAAAATTCGCGGCAAGCGTTACGAGCGGCGTGGGCAGTATTTCGGTTACGCCGACGACGCGAAGTAAATTTGCAACAATCAAGGTAGACGGAGAAGCGTCGCCAAACGGCGGCGCATCGAGACCGATTGCTCTGAATGTGGGAAGCAATACGATTGCGATTATTGTAACAGCGGAAGACGGAACGACGCAGGGATCCTATACGTTGACAGTAACGAGGCTGGCGGCTACGGTAACCTTCAATTCGCAGGGAGGCAGTCCGGTCGCGGGCTTGACGGACGTTATGCCGGGCACCACGATTAGCGAGCCGATTACGACCCGTGAGGGCCACTCTTTCTTGGGGTGGTATGCCGATTCGAGTTACAGCAAGCAATGGCATTTCGACACGGAGATAGTTGAATCGGACCTCACGCTGTACGCGAAGTGGGTTCAAGCCTACACAATCGTCTTCGAAGCGCAGGGTGGCAGCGGCACGATCGCATATCTAACTGGCGTTACGAAGGGACCAATCAGCGCTCCGGTCTCTCCGGTCAGAGAGGGCTACACCTTCGCGGGCTGGTACAGCGAAGCGAGTTATGTAACGCCATGGTACTTCGAGACGGATATTGTGAACAAGAGTATGACGCTGTATGCAAAGTGGACGGAGGGCCAGAGTTACACCGTATCCTTCGATTCGCAGGGAGGCCCTGCGTTTGCGAGCTTGACCGGCGTCGGCCCCGGGGAGAAGATTCGCATTCCCCTTCTAACTCGGGAGGGCCACTATCTTGAAGGCTGGTATAAAGAACCGAGCTATGCGACACAATGGAATTTTGCTGCGGATACGGTAAATGCCGACACCACGCTCTATGCAAAGTGGGTAGCGGTGTACACGGTCACCTTCGACACGCAAGGAGGCAGTACTGTTCCGGACAAGTTGACCTATTTGGGAACGATTCCGGCTCCGGCAACCCCGACCAAATCGGGGTACATCTT
Organism: Paenibacillus luteus; assembly: GCF_006542765.1. Taxonomy (GTDB): domain Bacteria; phylum Bacillota; class Bacilli; order Paenibacillales; family Paenibacillaceae; genus Pristimantibacillus; species Pristimantibacillus luteus. The sequence goes on along the minus strand of NZ_SKCD01000046.1, from coordinate 19,178 downwards.
CACGGGGTGGTATCAGGATGCAAGCCTGACGACGGAGTGGAACTTTTCGGCCGATCCGGTCAACAGAGATATGACGTTGTATGCGGGTTGGTTCTCTGAGCCGGGCTACACGGTTACTTTCGACGTGCGCGGAGGCATTGAAGTGGACAGCATTACTGGTCTATATCCGGGAGCCAAGATTCCGATGCCGGCAGGCCCTTATAAAGAGGGTGAGTACGAATTCGACGGCTGGTACAAGGAAGCAAGTCTTGAGACGCCGTGGAATATGGAGACCGATACGCTCAGCGGCGATACGACATTGTATGCGAAGTGGAAGGATAGCACGTATTCGGTCACATTCGAAATAGGAAGCGGCTACTTTGAAGGTGATCTCGAGACCCGATTGCTCCATGTAAGCCGCGGAGCGAAAATCGCGAAGCCCCCGAATCCGATTAGTAGATCCAAAGGAATTTATTTCAACGGCTGGTATAAGGAAGCGAGCCTTGAAACACCATGGGATTTCGATACCGATACGGTGATGGGTTTTACTTCTATATACGCGAAATGGACGAGAATGTTCGAAGTCACTTACATCTCGGAATACGGCGGATACTCGAACACCTATAAAGTTTTTGCGGGCTCGAAGCTCGAAAAGCCGGCTGATCTGACGTTTGAGCACTATACCTTCAAGGGCTGGCATATCCGTGGAGGAAAAATGTGGAACTTTGATACCGATACGGTGAGCGACGATCTCTCCCTCTTTGACGAATGGGAGCTCACCAAGTACACAATAACGTTCGATTATCAGGATGGCAGAGCCGGCATCCCCGTGTTAGTAAGCTATGGAGATGTTACTGCCCAGCCGTATGTACCGGAGAAAGAGGGGTACACGTTTGAAGGCTGGTACAACGATACAAGTTATTCAACGCCATGGGACCCTAGGTTCAATGCGGTATTGGGAAATATGACGCTGTATGCAAAGTGGACGGCGATTCCGGCAGCGACGTACACGGTGACATACGACACGCAAGGAGGCAGCGCTGTAGCGGCAGCAACCGGAGTAAGTGCCGGAGCGAAGATCGCGAAGCCGACGGACCCGACGAGAGTGGGGCATACGTTCGAGGGCTGGTACGGTGAAGCAAGCTATACGACGCTATGGAGCTTCGGCACGGATACGGTGAGCGGCAATATGACGTTGTATGCGAAATGGACGGCGATTCCGGCAGCGACGTACACGGTGACATACGACACACAAGGAGGCAGCGCGATAGCGGCAGCAACCGGAGTAAGCGCCGGAGCGAAAATCGCAAAGCCGACGGACCCGACGAGAGTGGGGCATACGTTCGAGGGCTGGTACGGTGAAGCAAGCTATACGACGCCGTGGAGCTTCGGCACGGATACGGTGAGCGGCAATATGACGCTGTATGCAAAGTGGACGGCGATTCCGGCAGCGACGTACACGGTGACATACGATACGCAAGGAGGCAGCGCGGTAGCGGAAGCGACCGGAGTAAGCGCCGGAGCAAAAATCGCAAAGCCGACTGACCCGACGAGAGTGGGGTATACGTTCGAGGGCTGGTACGGTGAAGCAAGCTATACGACGCTATGGAGCTTCGGCACGGATACGGTGAGCGGCAATATGACGCTGTATGCAAAGTGGACTGTTATTCCGGCAGCGACGTACACGGTGACTTACGACACGCAAGGAGGCAGCGCGGTAGCGGCAGCAATCGGAGTAAGCGCCGGAACGAAGATCGCGAAGCCGACGGACCCGACGAGAGTGGGGCATACGTTCGAGGGCTGGTACGGTGAAGCAAGCTATACGACGCTATGGAGCTTCGGCACGGATACGGTGAGCGGCAATATGACACTGTATGCGAAGTGGACGGCGATTCCGGCGAGCAACAACGCGAATCTGATTGCGCTTAGCTTGTCGAATGGAAGTTTGAATCCGGCGTTTGTGTCGGACACAACGAGCTATGCGGCGAGTTTGGCGAATGGTGTTAGCAGCTTGAAAGTTAAGCCGACGGCGGCGGATAGCAAGGCTGCAGTGACGGTAAACGGTAAGGCTGTGGAGAGCGGAACGGCTTCGGAAGCGATCAGCCTGAGCGTGGGAAGCAACACGATCACGGTGGCAGTGACTGCGCAGGATGGCACGACAACAAAAACATATAAAATGATCGTGCAAAGAGCGGCAGTCACGATAGTTAATTCTGCAACACCGATACTGGTAACGCCAGGCATACCAGTATCTATTGAAGTTCCCTTAGGCATAACGGATGCCAATGTTACCGTCTCTCCGGTACCGGTGGGATCAAACAAAGAAGCGACTCTGCCACTAATAGACGTAAAATCGGCTACTTCCTTGGGCAATGTGAGCGTTGCAATTCCGGAAGGAACGAAAATTACGGCTCCCGCGAGCTGGGACGGGACAATAAAACTACCGGTCGTACTGAGCACTAGCAGCGTATTAGTTAATAATGCCGAAGTAAACGCCGTCATTGAAGTAGGTTCCTCGGACGTATCAATGACCTTCGATCATGCGGTGCGTTTAGTAATCCCGAACATGGGTTTGTAATCGGTCGGGTTTGTAATCGGTGGCGTGTTTACGCCGATCACAGGCACGATTTCGGCGGACACCCAAGCTGCTGCAGACAGTGAAATAGCAGCCGGAGGCGAAGCTAAAATCACCGTTGGAAGCGACATTGTCATTTGGACGAAACACTTCACGAAATTTGTGGCCTATACACCAGTTACGATTACACCGGATACACCTCCTACTGGTGGCAGTGATGGAGGCAGCGCACCATCCGATCGTTTTACGGTTGGCGCATTCTTCAGTGCCGAGTTCACTCTTGGTGACGTTAAGTTTTCAATTCCGGAAGGGGCTACGGACAAAACCATTCAAGTAACGGTGGACAAAGTGGCCGATATCTCAAAATTGCCTAAAGATGTTTCCCTTCAATGGATTGGGAATGTTTACGAAGTAAAGAAAAACAGCGATGGAGAATTTATCAAGCCAGTTACGATAGTACTTACTTTCGACAAGTCAAAGGTAGACTTCAACAAAAGTGAAGCAGCAGTCTATTGGCTAAATGAACAAACGAACAAATGGGTGGTACTGGACAATGCGAAGGTGGATCAAGCGAGCGCCACCGTATCCGGTTCTGTCACCCATTTCGGGAAGTTTGCCGTTCTCGTTTCGAAACGAGTTCAGATCCCCTCACCGTCGACAAGCGAAACAATCTTGACCGATATTAAGGGCCACTGGGCAGAAGCCAATATTCGAGATTTAGTTCAAACGGGGGCAATCAACGGATACACGGATAGGACCTTTAAACCAAATGACTCTATTACAAGAGCTGAGTTCGTCTCCAGCTTGGTAAAGGCACTCCGGTTGACAGCGAAGGATAGCAGCGCCTTTGACGATACAACCGACCATTGGGCTAAGGATTTGATTGGTACGGCCGCAGCTTTGGGTATTGTTTCCGGTTTTGAAGATCATACCTTCCGTCCGAACGATCTGATTACTCGTGAGCAAATGGCGGTGATGGTAGTCCGCGCGTTGAAGCTGGAAGTTTCAAGTAAGTCCGTCAGCTTTTTGGACAATTCGGATGTTTCCAGTTGGGCAACGGAAGCTATAGCTTCGGCAGCCGAAAATGGGTTAATTAACGGTTATGAGGATGGTACTTTTAGGGCGAAAATCAATACCACTCGTGCAGAAGCTGCTGTCGTCATTCTTAAAGCGATAGCTCTTCATAAATAAGATCATAGAATGGCACCCGATTGGGTGCTTTTCTATTTCGCCGAAAGGCGAGTTCAAGGGAGCTCGTTAACCCTAAATGGATATTGATATTATAATCTTATCTTGCGCGCCAGCCTAGCATGCAATTTTTTCCTCAAGGGATAGGATGGATACAAATTGATTGAAGTTTCTTGATCTTGGCGATGAGGGGGCGTCAGGGTCAACGACACAATGTAACCACGAGGTCTCGTGGCTTTGTACATGCACAAAGTCCCTACCCTGAAACCATTTTCAGCGTATATCCGACAGCTGGAGCGACTGGATCTCGTATAGCGAGAACCCGGTTGCGACGGGGGACGAAGCAAACCTAACGAAGGTTTAACCGTATCTTAACGACCAATACGCCGCCATGTAGCCCAAGGGCCATGGCGGCTTTTTGTGTATTTCCGAAGTAAACGTTAAGTCAATAACGGTTATTGTACGTTGCTTTTAAGACAGGGCCGTGCGAACGTACTAAAGGGGAGAAGAGACGAGGGGAAAGGGGAAAAGACTGGCCCCGAACGAATAAGGGCCAGTCTGCGGGAAATCGCGATTGAGGGGAGAAATTATATCCCTTACGTCATTATAGAAAATTAACCTTGACTATATCCCTGCCGATGAGAGTTCCCCAACGGTCATAAACCGATGCGTCAATATTGTAAGTTCCGCCTGCCAGCACGAGCTTTGTACTATTTGTTAACGTATGATTAATGTCGTATCCGCTGGTCGGCACGTTGAGCAAGCCCGAATAGTAGGTTCTTGATCCGTTGTTTATCTCCTGAATGCGGAACTCGTACTGGTAACCCCCTGTCGGCTTCGTAATACCGATATAATTCGGAACTGCGCCGTAGCTATTCGGATACGGGTTAAACACAAAAACCCCATTGGCCGCGCTCGCTTGGGAAGCGATCCCGAGCAGCAAACCGATGACCATGACAAGCGAAAAAATCCTCTTCATTATTCATTCCTCCTAGTAAGGTTCGTCTTACCCGTTCCGGCCGAAACGGATATGTACCTTTGCAGAGAGCTCTCGCAATGAATATATCATCATTTGGCAGAAGTAACTATATTTAGAATTTCGAATTGTATGTCTATTTCTATCGGAATCCGTGTAATTCGAGTTCGTATGAAGCTATACGAATCCACGATCGTAAACAGCGATTGACAAAATAGAGGATCTGCCTAATACTAATTGATAATCATTATCAATATTCTAACATGAAATCAACTCAAATAGATGGTGGGTCAGATCGGAGTGAACTGCAAGGATGAAGCTGGAAGACCATATTGTCGCATGGAATCATGCTGCTGTTAAAGTATTGGATATTCGGCATACGGTGATGGAGCCGGGGGACAAGCTGCAAAGCTATATGTTACCTGCTTGTGGATTTATCTACACTGTGCGGGGGACAGCAAGCTTAAACCTTAATGGCATAGAATATGAAGCAGACCGTCATTTTATTGTGCATGGCGGCAAAGGCATGAGACTAAGTATAGAGGCGGGGGAAATGTTTGAATATTATCTATTATTTTATAGAGCCTCATTGCCAGGAAGAAAGGATTTAGTCAGACTTTTGGAACGCAGCAATCCATTTTGGATGCAGTATGGCTTCGAGTCCGTTGAGCCATTGCCATTGCACTATCAACTTATGGCAATGGAACAGCTCTGGGCACAAGGAAGTCTAGTGGATAGAATTCAAGTGAAAGGCTTGTTCTATCAGTTCATACATGAATTAATGAAGCAGTTTATAAAGGATGGAATTAATCTCAGGCAACCCGATGTCATTGGACAGGTTGTTCGTTATATCGAGGAGCATCATCGTCATAATTTATCGCTTGAATCCATAGCTGAGCAATTTAATTACAGCCCGCGTCATTTATCGTCGCGCTTTAAGGGAGAGAAAGGGGTCAGCTTGATTGAATATATGATACGATTCCGGCTTCAGCATGCCAAAGAGCTATTACGCTGTACCGAAGCTCCTCTTCGGGATATTGCAGAAGAAGTTGGCTATAGTGATGTCTATTACTTCAGCCGTTTGTTCCGTAAATATAATGGACAATCTCCTATTCGATTCCGCAAGGAAAGCAAGCAGATGAGTTCATCGGACAATCGTCCATTTACGGCCGCCACATTCTCCATTGGCGAGAACATATCCTCCCGATATAATGTGTTTGAGTATGATAATCATTATCATAACAAAACAATCGGAGGGTCTTCACCAATGCGAATAACAAAGACATCAAGTTTTATTGTAGCGATGCTGCTCAGCTTTACCTTGCTCTTAAGTGCATGTGGAACTGCAAACGTTGGTTCTAATGCCACGAATGCTAATGGTTCCAAAGCTCCTGAAGTTACATCATCAACCAATAATTCAACTGCAACTGACAATGCCACTAAGGAGGCTGAGACAAGAACGATCTCTACGACGAAAGGAGATATTGTCGTTCCTGCTCATCCGGAGCGGGTTGTCGTGTTATATCTTCAAGGGGATCTTGTTGCTCTCGGCATTAAGCCAGTAGGGACTTCGAGCGTGTTTGAAGGAGCGGCCTTTGCAAAAGAGATGGCGGGTGTTGAAAATCTGGGGTCATGGTATGAGCCTAATCCTGAGGCTATTATGGCAGTAAAGCCGGACTTAATCATAGCTGCCTCTGATGAAACTTACGAAATACTGAAGGATATAGCACCGACCGTTCCTATTCCTTATGAAAAAATGTCGACGGATGAACGGATCATGAAGATTGGCGAAGTATTTGGCAAGGAGCAGGAGGCAAAAGCTCTATTAGATCATTTCCACGAGAAAGTGGAGACGAGTAAGCAGAAGCTTGCTGAGCTTGGAATTTTGGATAAGACGGTAACCATTATTGAGGGCGGCAAAAAAGAGATGGCGGTTATCGATAGCAAGCTTTACGGAAGGGGCTCTCAGATCATCTATGAATATTTAGGGCTAAAAGCGCCTGAAATTATTCAGAAAAAGATTGATGGAAGAGAGAAGGCAACAGGAGGGTTTGTTTCCTTAGAAGTGTTGCCTGAGTATATAGGAGACTTCGTGTTCCGCTCGGTGTGGGATGGGGCTGATGACTTGTCGGAAAATGCAATTTGGAACAGCATTCCAGCAGTCAAAGAAGGTAGATTAATCGAAATTGGATTTGATTTCTCCTATTATTCCGATATCTACTCTCTAGATAAGCAGCTTGATTTTGTAGTTGAGAAGCTAGTGTCAGCGTATGAAAAAAAATAGAAAGCTAGATGATAGAACAACAGATATTCCTCGTTTAAAAGGAAAATCGTATTTCGTTCTGTTTTTACTCATCGGGATATTGCTGCTGCTGCTTTCGGTAGCAGCTTCTATCTCTTTTGGTTCTGCTTCCATGAGCCTGACAACGGCATGGACAGCGATTTTTAAATTTGATCCTGAACTGACCGAGCATCAGATTATCCATTCCCTTCGTCTTCCGCGTACGGCGGCTGATCTTATTGCGGGCATGTGTCTCGCAGTAGCAGGAGCGGTCATGCAAGGCTATACGCGAAATCCGTTAGCTGATTCGGGATTAATGGGAGTCAATGCAGGAGCCGCTTTTGCAATGGCCGTTACACTCGCTTTCTTCCCAGGGCAACTGCAGACGACAACATTGCTCATCAGCTTTATTGGCGCAGGGCTTGGCGCAGGCTTGACGTATCTTGCCGCTTCATTGAATCGCTCAGGAATGACGCCACAACGACTAGTGCTAGCGGGGATATCATTTACAATGCTGTTTGGAGCCATGGGATCATTTATCTCATTAAACTATGGCATTGGTCGTGCCCTTGCTTATTGGACATCGGGTAGTGTGGCCGGAGCGACATGGACGGAAATCAAGCTAGTTATTCCCTGGGTCTTAGGCGGGCTGGCGTTGTCACTATTTATTTCGCGATCGATTACGGTTTTAAACTTGGGTGAAGAGATAGCGAAAGGCTTCGGGCAACGGGTCGTTCTCGTCAAGTTAATAGCTACGCTTGCGGTTCTTTTACTCGCGGGTGTAGCTGTTGCGCTTGTAGGGCCAATTGGCTTTGTAGGGCTGATTGTACCGCATATTATGCGTTTTTTTGTAGGCGTAGATTATCGTTATATTATTCCAGCATCAGCCATTTACGGAGGCGCGCTTATGGTTGTAGCGGATATCGCAGGAAGGCTGATTAACCGTCCGGCAGAGACGGCGTTGGGCATTATTTTTGCAATGATTGGCGTTCCTTTCTTCTTGCTCATTGCAAGCAAAGAGAGGAGAGCGATCAAATGAATGCTGTTAAATCTTATAAGGCGACAATATGGATGACTTCTCTCTCCATACTGCTTCTTGCCGGAGCGGTTCTTAGTCTTAATCTGGGAAAGATGTCTCTTAATCCGCTTGAAGTATTTCAAGTATTGCTTGGACAAGGCCCGGAAGAGCATCATCTCGTAGTGTATAAGTTTCGTCTTCCGCGGATCGTATTAGCGATGCTTGTTGGATTTGGGATGGCACTGGCCGGTACGGTTATGCAGGCGCTCTTGCGCAATGACCTGGCTGATCCCGGCATGCTTGGCATTAGCTCAGGTTCAGGCCTTATGGTGTTGCTGATAATCTCAACGGTAAGCATTCAAAGCGCTGCTATGACCTTATTGCTGCCGTCTATGGCATTCGTAGGTGGCCTGCTGGCAGCAGTTCTGATCTATGTTCTAGCTTATCGAAAACGTCGTATGATTTCTTCGACACGGCTTGTCTTGACTGGTGTTGCGATTAATATGGGGTTAAGCGCGCTGTCTTTATTTCTGACTTTAAAGCTTGATGACCAGAAGTATGATTTTGCGCAGCGCTGGCAAGCAGGATATTTATGGGGAGACAAGTGGTCTTATATCAGCTTGCTGGCACCGTGGGTATTGTTGCTATTCGTCTATCTTTATGCCAATTTTCGGACATTGAACGTCTTGGTGCTAGGCAATGAAATCTCGATAGGAGTAGGAGTCTCCGTAAAACGGAAATTTTTGCGCCTGGCGATTGCCGCTGTCGGCATTGCTTCTGGCTGTGTAGCGCTCGGGGGCTCGATCTTTTTTATTGGATTGATTAGTCCGCATGTGGCTCGCAGGCTGGTCGGCAATGACTACAAAGTACTTCTGCCAGCTTCGGCGCTAATTGGCGCGATATTGCTGCTTGCAGCAGATACGATTGCTCGTACGGTCAGCTTTAAGTCTGATATTCCAGCAGGAATTATTGTTACGATGCTGAGTGTGCCTTATTTTCTATTTTTGTTGATGCGGTCAAAATGAATAACGAATGCTAAAAAAGCCTTTGAGCATGCTCGAAGGCTTTTGGCATATGACAAATATCAATATTTGGATAGCTTGAATATCGGCTTTATAATCTTGCGAATATAATAAGCGAATACTGTATCTAAGCCCCATGTGCCGGGCTTATTCTCTATGTATTGATCATTAATGATATATGTCCGAGTGGAAGTAGGGCTCTTCAGACCGAATTTTTCCCATTCTGCCGGATCATTTGAACCTTTGAGCCGTGCAAGCATATTTGCCGACTCCCTATCTATTTTGGCCGGCATTTGCTCGTATGCTCGCATGATTTGCGTATGAAATTCGTCGATCGGATTGCGGTTAGCAAGGCTTTCTAAGTGGATGCCTTCGCGAATGTAAGAAACGTATGCGAGATGGTCAGCCCAGAACTTATCGATATAAAAAAGCCGTACCCGCTGCTCCGAAGGGCTCATCGGTGTCTCGCCTTTCAGAATTCCGAGCCGCTCCTCGTATAAAATTCGCCTCTGATCCTCTACCATATCCGAATAACCGTTCAGTTCCTGGCGGATATAGAAGTTTTGGGCCATATTAGCGCGCTGAATATGCGCGATTTTGCCGCGAAGCGCCGACTCTTCGATCGCCTGATCCTGCTTAGGAGCGCGAATCAATTTATGGATGCCGAACCGAACCATCAGCTCGTCCTCCAAGCTTACGAAAAATACGGAAGCTCCTGGGTCGCCTTGGCGGCCAGAACGCCCGCGCAGTTGGTTGTCGATCCGCAAGCTTTCGTTCACATGCGTACCAATGACGTATAGCCCGCCCAGCTTGGCGACAACGTCTGCTTGCGCGGGGTTGCCGCCGCCGAGCCGAATGTCGACGCCGCGTCCTGCCATATTCGTAGACACCGTCACGGCGCCGAGTTCTCCCGCTTTGGTGATGATCTCGGCTTCTTTTGCGTCGTTTTTCGCATTCAGAACATGGCAAGGCACGTCGGCAACTACTAGCGCTTCCGCCAGCGTGTCTGACTCCTCGACGCTTGACGTCCCGATGAGAATTGGACGTCCCGTCGCATGGACGGACGAAATTTCTTGTACAAGCGCCTGAAGTTTGGCTTGTTTATGGGTATAAATCCGGTGCGAATGGTCGATCCGAATGTTTAGCCGGTTTGGTGGAATCTGTACGACCTGCAGATTATAAATAGCTTCGAATTCCATAGCGGAAGCGTGCGCGGTAGCCGTCATTCCACAAATCTTCGGATATAGGCTAAGGAAGTGTTGAAGGGTGATCGTCCCGAGAATGTTCCCGCCGACTTTCGACTGCAGCCCTTCTTTGGCTGCAAGCGCGGCTTGCAACCCTTCCGGCAAATGCCTGTTCTCCGCCACGCGGCCGGTATATTCGTCGATCAGCTCGATTTCACCGTCTCGAACGATGTAATCGACGTCTTTCTTCAATAACAATTCCGCATGCAGCGCGCAATTTATTGACGATAACAATTGGCTATTATAGCTTTCGTACAAATTGTCGCAACCTAGCAGCGATTCCGCTTTGGCAGAGCCTGCTTCATTCAAATAAACGTTCCGCTGGAACTCGTCGAAGTCGTAATGCTCAACTTGTTCGAGCTGCCGAGCTGCTTCTGCGAAACGAACGCCGTCGTGTCTGGAGGAGCCCGGCTCGCCGGCGATGACTAGCGGCACCCGTGCTTCGTCGAGAAGCAGGGAATCCGCTTCATCGACGATGACGTAGCGGAAAGGACGATGCACGGTATCGGCTTCGTTTAGTGCAATTGTGTCACGCAAATAGTCGAAGCCTGCCTCTTTGGCCGTCACATAGGTGATATCCGAAGCATACGCTTCCCGTTTCTCAGACAGGCTCATACCCGCTTGAACCGAGTTTACCTTTAACCCGAGGAAATGATAGATCGTGCCCATCCACTCGGCATCCCGCTTAGCCAAATAATCGTTAAAAGTCAGGATATGAACTCCTTCGCCAGTTAGCGCATTTAGATAAGCGGGCAAAACAGCAGAGAGTGTTTTTCCTTCGCCGGTATGCTGTTCAATCAAAAATCGCTCATGCAGAGCGATGGCAGCCATGAGCTGGGTATCGTAAGGCCGTAAACCTAGCTTTCTCTTCGCTGCCTCGCAGGCTAGCGCATAGGCATCGACAAGCAGCTCGTCCAATGGCGCACCCGATTTTGCTGCTTTTTGCAGCCGGAGAGATTCCGCTTGCAGCTGCTGGTCGTCCCATGCTTCCAAATTCCGCTTCCGGATGAGTTGCACTTTGTCCTGATAGCCTTTCAGCTTATTCTCGGTAACGTGATCTTTGAATTTTTGCATCCATTTGACCGCTATATTCATAGGCAATAGATCTCCCCTCGCTAGAAATGCGCTTAGTTTTGAACAATATTGGCGTTGATCTGTCACCTGCCTGTGCTATTGAAATTAGACGCGGCTATACTTCCATAGAGTCAGGCCATAGACGAGAAATTGGCCCAATCCGAACAATCCAAAAGTGATTAAAATATAGGCAGCATCGGGTGGAAGCAATATGACTGTTCCTACAGCGATGGGCAAACAAGAGCTGTAGTAAATATAGACGTTGCGGCATGCTTTGAACGTGATCCATTGCTGCCCCTCATCCACTTCCCGAAGTTCAAAGGGAATGACGGCCCAGACATTAATGCGGTCTTTCGGATTTCTTCGATTATAAATGCCTACAAGCATCACCCACAGAGCGCCTAGAGGGACAACAAATAAGGCGCAATAAATTCTTCCCGTTGTAGTTGAAAGTTCCCCTGACAGCATCAACTTTAAAAGGTAAAACAAACCGAGCGTGCAGAGAAACAAAGTGGTTGAGAGTAATGGAGAACGCATGATCCGGGTTAACATCTTATTCAGCCTCCTCTTTTAAATAAAAAACTTCCTCAACGGGTAACTTGAATGCTGAGGCAATTTTAAGCGCGAGCGTAATCGAAGGGGAGTAATCTCCCTTCTCGATTAACCCTACGGTCTGGCGAGTGGCTCCAATGGCATCCGCTAGGTCTTGCTGCGACCATCTGAAGCGAGCTCTCAGTTCACGAACGTTATTAACAAGCATGCGAGAGATCCTTCCCAGTTATAAGTTTGAATTTATTGTAATTTATGTATTGTAAAATGTAAACAATGTATTGCATTTTGGAATGTATCATAGTCATTTCTAAGTAAAAAGAAGTCGGCAATAGGTTCGTCAGAGCCTCTTCTCATCGGTGGATTATTCTCGATTCTTCAATGGTGGATTATTCTCGATTCTTCAATGGTGGATTATTCTCGATTCTTCAATTATTGATCGTGGAAACATATGGGGAAGAGTTCGCAGTAAAAGATTTGTGAGGAAATGGTATCGTCTTTGGCGATGTACTTCTTTGCGTTTTGCTCAGGAACGCAGAAGTCAACAGGGATTCAACGAATTCTCATCAGGTTGAGGTAGTAGACAGGAGCACGAGCAATCATTAATAGCCCCTCATATGCTAGAGAAAGGGGGAGTTGGACATTATGGGCTATCACAGTACAACCGTTAAGAGCAAATGGGTAAAAACGAAGTGGCTGCTTAAAAAAGCGACGATACGAAAATATGTTCCTCGTACATTACGCTTTAACCAAAGCAACCTTAGCAGCATGCTATCTCAGTATTCAACCGTGTACTTCAAGCCTACAGGCGGTACAGGCGGGTTTAATATTAACCGAATAAAGAAACTAGAGAATGGCTACCAAATTCAACACAACGCCAAGAAAAGCCGGTATGCGACAGTAAAGCTTCTCCATGGCCAATTGAAGAAACGTACAGCGGGGCAATCCTATTTGCTGCAGAAGGGCATTCAATTAGCTGCTGTAAATGGCAGGCCCTTTGATATTCGCGTCATGGTTCAGAAATCGAACAGCGGCGTATGGAAGAGCACAGCGATTTTTACGAAAATAGGAATGCCGGGCAAAGTGGCGACAAACTACCATCAAGGCGGCGAGCTGGGATATTTCCGGCAAACGCTGTCTAAAGCAGGCTTTAGCCAGAACATGATCGATCAGAAAGAAAAAGAGCTAAAGAAGCTTGGCAAATCGGTCGGCCAATTATTTGACAAGCATAGCAGCGGGTTTCGAGAGCTGGGTCTTGACATTGCCTTAGATAAAAAAGGGAAAGCTTGGATTCTTGAAGTGAATACAAGACCTCAGTTCTACCCGCTGAAGCAAATGAAAGACAAAGGCATGTATCGCAGCATTATGTCCTATGCCAAGCAATATGGGAGAAAAAAATAGAAACAGAAACGAAAATTGTTAAATGATCCTCCCAATAGAAAAACGAGTTAATCGAAGCATAAAAAACCGGGTTGCCTTGTCGAGGGGCAACTCTTTTTTTGTCTAAACCAGTTCGCACGTAAAAGTAGAATTCGGCTTCTCCTTATAGAATTGGAATAGTTCGAAAAGGTTTTTTAGCTGTCATCGCTGGTCGTTGGTAGCTAAGAACGCAAGGGGAGCTGTATTATCTAGAGACACTTGGCTTCTGATAGATATGGTTAAATAATAGAACAGGTGCAACCATTTTTAAAAACTTTCTACTATATAGATAAGAGGCTAGCAAAAGGAGAATACTCGGTGGAAGATCAAGGAATAGTTCAACTATACTTACAGCGATCGCAGCAAGCTATTGCAGAGACTAAAAATAAGTACGGAGCATATTGCAAAATGATTGCAAGAAATATTCTTTCCAATTATGCGGATGTCGAAGAGTGTGAGAACGATACCTACCTAGCGGCATGGCATGCCATACCTCCTAACTTGCCTAGGAAGTTCTCTGTATTTCTAGGAAGGATCACACGTAATATTGCGCTGGATAAGCATGGTTATAATACGGCGAAAAAGCGCAATCGTGAGTTTGAAGTCATTTTAACTGAATTAGAGGGATGTTTAGCTTCCCCTAATACGGTAGAAACAGAGTATGAAGCGGGCGAGACAGCTAGTGCAATCAATCAATTTTTATATGCCTTGGATGAGCAAGCGAGAAATGTATTTATTAGGAGGTACTGGCACTCCGATTCAATAGATAATCTAGCAATGAGGTTTAATATGAGCAGCAGTAAGGTGAAGTCCCTATTATTCCGGACAAGAAATAAGCTTAGAGTGTTTTTAGACAAAGAGGAGGGTCACGTATGAAAAGAGAAGAACTATACAAAGAGATCGGGCTTATTGATGAGAGGTTAATTGATGCGGCCGAGCATAGTGGAGCGGGAAAAAGGCAAAGAACCTTATCTAAAAAGTGGATAACTTTATTGGCGTGCCTCATCCTTTATAGTTCAACCTCCACCGTGTTATTAGCAACCGAATATTATAAAAATCAAAATGCAGAGCCTTACATCCGTTATTTAACAGACGAAGCTATGGAGCTGCTGCCTACTGTACAATATGATGCGGACAAATTTCTAGATGCTTTAAAGAACGATAATAATGAACATACCTATATTGCTATTAATAGGCTAGTTGAATGCTTTAATGATCCAAAGCTAAGAGAGAAAGCGTTAAAAGAGCTTCAGCCATTTTTAAACAATGATCATTCGAAAATCGCGGATGCGGCTGCTTTTGCCGTAGATATTTTGTCAAAAAGCTATCGCAGTCCTTATATAGTTAAACTAGCAGACGGAAGCATGCTATTTACGCTGTTTAACAATTACTCGGATTATGGCAGTCAAAATGTGCTTTGGCGGATAAAAGACAATGTGCTTGAGAAGTATTTTAGTTTTTCTGCACCGTCTATGTATATTACAGAAATTATTCCCTCACCAGATCGGGAGCTTGTTGCCATCGTAACGGGCTCTAATAAAAGTCAATTCGTTCAAATCTTGAATGTTGAAGAGGGCATCACAAGTCCGGAGCTCGTAGAATCAGCAAGAATCAACTATGGTGCGCAAAAAGAATTAGAAACATGGATTCGTACAGACCATGAAAATTATAGCTTTGTGAATAATCTCTTGTGGGAAAGCAATGATAGGTTAAGGTTTGAGGGTTCCCTTGCATACCAGAATACGGAGAACATAGAAAATGTTACGGTAACGTATCAGTTTAGCAAAAAGGAGATCGAGGTAAAAGAGCTTAAATTATCCAGCTAAATTTCTGAAAAAAACAATAAGAACATCAACAAAGGAGCTGCGACGGCATGCTCCTTTGTTGATGTTCGCTTAAGATTGGTAGGGTGAAGGATACCACAAGTAGTGGTAAAACAGCAGATCCAGCTAATGATAAATCTAAATGAAGCTGTACCTTTAAAGGATTCGGACTATATTTTTAGAAATGGCAGAATAGTGTTCGAATATGTTCAAATCATGGAATGGAAGCGGAATTAATCCGCTTTGATGAATATCATTAATAAATCTTTCGTTATTTTCTGTGCTCGAAAAAACGCCTATCGGCCGATTGCTTATCATATTATCGCACGAATAACATTCATCGCCAGTGATAATATAGTTGTGATTATTCGTTTCAAAATAAACGACCGATGAACCCTCGCTATGACCGCCGATCACTTTGAATCTGAATAGATCATTGCATAGATATTCATTTTCAACCGCCACAACATGGCATTGAAGAAGCTTCTCTTTGATGGATGGCGAACATTGCTTTAGCGCAAGATCATAGTCAATTTTAGACATAATGATTTCAGGTGCATCAAACAAGTCTAGGTTATCAATATGGTCAAAGTGACTGTGAGTAATAATAACCGTATCAACTAAGCTTCGGTTGCCAATGATGCTCCCTATTTCGTTTTCAACGTCTGTGAACGTAATCCCCCATTGCTTGGCTACATTCTCATCGCGAAAGCCTGTATCAATAAAAATCGTTTTATGATTATGCTTTGCAATATAATAAGACCACGCAATCTTGACTTGTTCCTCCGAATGATTCGTATCGCGGTAGATATATTTTAAGCTAAACATCGATTCTCCAACTTTTACGGCATAGAGTTCCATTTGATGGGCTCAATCCCTTCCTTTAGGTTGTTATTACTATTCTTCAAATATTAGGAAAATCCTTTAGCCCCATAAAAGTCCTTAATGAGATTAGTTATCAATATGAGGGTTCGTACCAATACTCATTTACCATTTGTCATAAAGGGAAGGTCGTTACCATCTGGGATGGCAAGGTTAGAGCACCGAAAAGTCGTCTTACCCTTGAATTTCGACCGCTTAGCATAGAAGCGTATCTAAAACGCAAACCATTGATTAGATTAATGTATATCCCCTGCATAAAACGAAAGGTGGTTAATATGAAAATAGGAATAAGAATAGTGGTTGGTTTGATCGTTATCTTTATTATTGGATTTAGTGTATTAGCCTTTATGAATAGGCCGATTTCAAAAGAGGCAGTTAATGCGAAAATCGAAAAGCACATAACCAAAGTGGTGGCGAAAAATGATTCGTTATCCAGCGTGTTGTTGACGATTTACTCGAATCAGACAGGGTATTTTGAGCAATTTGCAGTAGGTACAAAAAATCTCACCTCAGATGAACCGGTCCACATCAATAGCCAGTATCACTCAGCGAGCATTGGTAAAACCATGTGTGCTGCTGTTTACGGCATGTTAGTTGAAGAAGGTAGAATCAATTATGACGATAAAATCGAATCTTACCTAGGGGATGACATCCTTAGGGGATTATTTGTAATCGACGGCACCGATTATAGCAACCAAGTCACATTGCAGCACTTGCTGAGTCATACGTCAGGCGTTGGCGACTATTTCGAAGGACCGGTGAAGAGCTGGAAACCGATGCTGGATATCATTTCTGCGAATCCGGATCTATCATTTACTCCAGAAGCATTAATCGCGTTCACGCGAGAAAACCAGCATCCGATTGGCCAACCGGGGCAGCAATTTTATTATTCGGATACGGGATATATTTTGCTTGGCCTCATTCTTGAAGCTATTGAGGGGAAATCTTATGCAGATATTTTAGATGATAAAATATTTAAGCCATTGAACATGAAGGATAGTTATTTGATGTTCTATCAAGATGAACCAGCTGATATTGTTGGGATATATCTAAATGGTATGGATTATAGCGGCAGGAACGCATTATCGGTTGACTGGGCAGGTGGTGGCGTGGTTACCACTATGAATGATTTGTTAACGTTTATGAAGGCTTTAGAAAATGGAGTGTTACTTTCTGATGAAATTTACAGAGGGATGACCGACTTTACTCAGCGCTACGAAAAAGGCATTTATTACAGTAGAGGCATGATGTATTTTGACTTTAGCGAGTTGTCATTTCTATTAGGCTCTATGACTGATGTTTACGGCGGAGTCGGGGCTACGGGAACCTATATGTTATACGATAAGGAGAAGGACACTTATTTTATTGCTAATTTTGGAGCACTAGATTTTGCGGAGAAAGGAATAGAAGAATTAGTAAAAATAAGAATGATTTATGATAGAATAATAGTGGAATAAATGACTGAAAAAGCTATCAATAGGAGACACATGATGGTTCAATTATTGTGTTCGAATAAAGTTTATGAGAAATTGAAGCGAGAATTATCCAAATACCAAATCGAGATTAAGCAAGACAGCGATTTGGTATTAGTCGAGAAAGGATATGACATGCCAAGCGAAAAGCTTTGCGTTGTATTCGAAGCGATTGATTATATGGATGTGATTAGGCTTCTAGTCTCCGGCGTTCAAGAAGACCTACATTTGATGAACACTCTTACAGGCTTAAGCGAGAATAAATTTGCGGTTATTGAACCCAGGGATGTTTTATATCTAGAAGCCGCTTCCGACGGTATCATGGCCTATACTAAATCCAATCGTTACAGCATCAAAGAAACCTTGCAATATTATGAGAACATATGGGTAGTCAAAGGCTTTATGCGAATCAATAAATCACAACTTGTTAATTTGCTGCATGTCAAAGAAATTATCCCATGGTTTAACTCCAGATATGTACTTAGAATGGATAACAACGTTGAGTTAGAAGTATCCAAAATGTTCTCGAAAAAACTGAGGATCACACTCAAAATATAGGGGAACCGAAATGGAAAACATTAATTTTGAAAATATTATAAAGTCATTCTTTCTCGGTATCTTCATTGGCGTAATACTACAGTTCTATGATCATACAGAAATGCAATACGCATATAAAGTTATGGCAGTATTAGCTAGCGGGAGTATCGGATTTATCATAGGGTTAATTACGGAGTGGTTAACTGCGATACTTCCGATTAGTCTGGCAAATGCCAGAACTTACTTTTTTATAAACAACCTAATTGCCTTAATCGTTGCTGCATTCATTATGGCTTCGTTAATCATGATCACAAGCCATACAATGGAGAATAAAGAGGGATTCATGCCAATCGTATGGATAGTGCTTGGGATGATATGCATAGCAAATCTATTTGATTATCTGATGTACCGGCGAGCACAAAATAAATTAAAAACGTTTAAGGCATTGCTTAAAGATAAGTAAGCTATAGTTCTAACAAAGGTTTCAAAGATAAGATTTGTTTAATTCATCGACTTCAAAGCAAGCTAATATTTATTCAGAAGACAGTATCCTCTGGGGTACTGTCTTTTCTTTGTTTTGCGGTACGGAAGTTTAAAACCGACTGATTGCAATAAGTATTGCGAGCGCGAAGAAGACGATGTTCACGCCGATATCTCGATATTCCTTACGCTTAACATGGAAGAGTGCGCCGAAAAGAACGACTGCGGCAAGTCCTAGTGCGGCAATTGGCGTCAACACAGGCAAGATATTTGTCGCTTGAGGCAAAATGATTCCAAGTGCCCCTAACAACTCTACTAATCCAATAACGACCACGAGCGTCTTTGAAACGTCCTTTACCCATCCCCAAGACGCTTTGGCCTTTTCATGCTGAAACGCCTTTAGCCATCCCGAATAAACAAAGCCCAGCGCTAGCAGGCCTTGCACGATCCATACCGCAATATTCATTAATGATGCACCACCTGACTATTTATTCGATGCTTGCTAAAGGTATAATAGACTTTAATCATGGGTTTAACCTGAATTACGAAAGCCCATAGGAACAAGGACTTGAAAAAAACAAATATGTAATAGCATCCATTTATGGATAGTGAATCTGCGAAGTCCATAGCGAATGATTAAATATGCCTACAACTTCCCC
>NZ_SKCD01000045.1 GCF_006542765.1 Paenibacillus luteus | reverse complement strand
AGCGAACTTCTCTGACGGATCAACACAGGATGTGACGAACGTTGCAGCTTGGGCGCTTGGAGATCCAACGAAGGCCACCATACATGCTTCAGGACTTGCAACAGGAACAGCAGCCGGAAACACAGGCGTGTCGGCCACATGGAATGGGATGACCGGAAACGCCAGCTTGACGGTGACAGCTGCGCCGGTGACGCTCCAAAGCATTACAGTCACACCAGCAACAGCAACAGTCCAAGTAGGCAATACACAGCAGTATACAGCCACAGCGAACTTCTCTGACGGATCAACACAGGATGTGACGAACGTTGCAGCTTGGGCGCTTGGAGATCCAACGAAGGCCACCATACATGCTTCAGGACTTGCAACAGGAACAGCAGCCGGAAACACAGGCGTGTCGGCCACATGGAATGGGATGACCGGAAACGCCAGCTTGACGGTGACAGCTGCGGCGGTGACGCTCCAAAGCATTACAGTCACACCAGCAACAGCAACAGTCCAAGTAGGCAATACACAGCAGTATACAGCCATAGCGAACTTCTCTGACGGATCAACACAGGACGTGACGAACGTTGCAGCTTGGGCGCTTGGAGATCCAACGAAGGCCACCATACATGCTTCAGGACTTGCAACAGGAACAGCAGCCGGGAACACAGGCGTGTCGGCCACATGGAACAGCATGACCGGAAATGCCAACTTGACCGTGATCTATACACCAGGGCCGATACCAGTAACAATTACAAAGTTAGAAGTGCTACCGAAAAATGCAACAATCTTTGTAGGTGAGGTTCAGGAATACACAGCAACAGCATTCTATTCAAATAACTCGCAGAAAGATGTTACACAAACGGCTTCCTGGGCGGTTACGGAAGACTCTATTGCTTCAATTAGTAAAGGTAAGGCAATAGGGGTGTCGGAAGGGAATACAACCGTTACAGCCCATTTTGAAGGGCTTTATGATAGTGCGCAGCTGACGGTCAAGAATAAGCCGGTTGAAGTGAAGACATATCCGGATTTAACGGCACAGCTCGATGCTCCTGAAAAAGTAAATGTCGGGGATATGTTCAATCTTATAATTACCCTGAAGAACATCGGGGATGAAAATGTACTGGACGATTTCACAGCCAATATTTATTTTAAGAAGGTTTCTGATAAGAAAAAAAGCGATGTAACAATTTCAAGTTTAGATTTGACCAGCTGGAAGCTTCTCAGTTCACATACGGTGAATTCCGGATTGAATATCGGAGAAATAACAACCTTCAGTGTCCCGTTACAGCTGCTAGAAAAGGGAACATATGAAATTATGGTTGTTGTCGATGAAGAAAACATTACAGCTGACATAGATCGTTCAAATAACCAAGATCAAAAAATCACAATTGCCGTTAAAGAAGAAGATCCAGTAACACCAGTAACACCAGTAACGCCAATAAAACCTGAAACACCAGGTATACCGAAAACAGGTGACGGATCACTAGAAGGAGTTAATCAAACGAACACCGCAGCTCTGTACCTCATTGTTGCCCTGGCTCTCATTTTAAGTGTATTAGCTAGACGAGTAAGTAGGAAGATTGGACAATGAGGAAGTTATTAATCATTGTAGCTTTCTTGATCGTAATCGCGTCAATTGTCGCTTGTTCGGCGAGTAAACAAACGCTAGATTCTGAATCGATGAAAGAAGTATCCTCAGTTCATCCTAAATTAGTTGGACCAGTCCATTATGGACCGGACCAACGTCCGGGGATCCAAAATTCTCAAGTGCTACTTACAGAGGAGCAAAAGGAAAAAAGGATACCGGTTAAAATAGAGATGCCGTCTTTTGGTATTTCTGCATTAATCCAGCCAGTGGCCCTTGATAACGAAGGGAGGGTTGATACGATTCCAGATGCATCTGTAATTGGATGGTATAAATACGGTTCAGCACCAGGAGCAGAGGGGAACGCAATTCTGGCAGGACATAGAGATTGGAAGCGGAAAAAAGGAAGTTTTCATTCTATTGAACACCTAAGAATTGGGGAGACGGTAGCAATAGAGTATGAAGATGGCAGCTCACAAGAATTTAAAGTTGTTTCAAATGATGTATACCTGTTGGACGAAGTGCCGAATAGTGTCATGCAGTTGGATGGCAATGCAAGAGTTACGCTAATCACTTGTACTGGAAAATATAATAAGGTAAAGGGTGGCTATCAATCCAGAGCGGTGGTCATTCTAGAATAGCGGTTTTTCAAAATCCCAAGCGCTTGCGAATTTGAATAGACACTTGGAAAATCAATTATCTGATATTTGAGTAGACGGTTACGAGGAAGAAGGAAATACTGAAGGGGAAAGGACGGACCTGAATCCGTCCTTTTTCTTTCCCAGACCCGATGTTATAATCGAGTCGGTACATCGTACCATTGTCTTATGCTGATAATCTTTCAGCCTTGTCTTATGAAAAGGATAGATTAATATCCATTGTTTTAAAAAAAACGTTGTGGCCCATTAAAACACCTTACCCCTAATTTGGGTTGGTGTTTTTTTTGCTGGCCAAAAAAGGAGATTCAACATGGAAAAGACGGAAAAGCTACAGGCTGCAATGCAACAATTGGAGGATGGCATACGATCTCTCACAAACTCGGAAAGTTGGACCTCGTACTTGAAGTTTCATTCAACATTTCATCAGTACAGTTTCAATAACCGGGTAATGATTTGGCTACAAATGCCTAATGCTTCCTTGATTGCTGGATTCGGAGCTTGGAAGAAGATCGGTCGTTTTGTAAAAAAAGGAGAAAAGGGATTAGTTATTTTTGCGCCAAACACCATAACCAAAATGGTTGAAGAGAAGCAAGAAAATGGCGAAGTCACTCAAAAGCCTAAACGGATTATTACGGGATATCATCTGATATCGGTATTTGATGTTTCACAAACTGATGGAAAGGCTTTGTCAGCTCCTGATGTGGTAAGAAAGTTGGAGGGTGAAACGGATCTTTATGACCAGCTGCTGTCTAGCTGCCCGTTTCCTGTTGAGGAAAAAGAAAGTTGTGATGGTGCGAACGGCCGGATTTATCGCGATTCTGGCAAGATTGAAATTTTGCAATCAAATTCCGGTATGCAAAAAGCCAAGACGCTTATTCACGAATGGGCTCATGGTATACTTCATATCGGCCCTGGTGCTCTGGAAGTTCAAAGGCATGTTAGGGAATTGGAAGCAGAATCAACCGCTTTTATTGTATGTCACGCGCTTGGTATTGATAGTTCTCATTATTCTTTTGGCTATTTGGCTGGATGGGGTAATGGAGAGAGTGCTATTGAAGACATAAGGAAAGCCGGTGAACGTATACTTTCTGCTTCAAATAAAATTTTAGCTGCAATATTTCCGGATCATGAAATGAAAGAAGCTGTTTAAGGAAAGTACTTGTCTTGTATGAAAAAGTTTGGATACGATCTCCTGAATTGTGATGATCTCCAAACGAGGAAGAATACTTATTGCTTTGATCTCCCTAACGGTGATGATCGGCAAAGTATTCTTCTTTTTTTTTGCCGATCGTTCGGAGAGAATAGCTCCTGCAGCTGGCCACCGATCCTGTGGATCACCCTATGTAGGCCGTCTTCTTTCATTCACACCGGACTTTAATTTTAAAATAAATGTATATAGCGGTAAAATAGCGGCAAATATGATATAATAGATGTATGGAGGCGATGTTATGTTTCAACCGAAATTCTCAAATACCATGAAGATGGTTAATAAGCTGCTAGAGATTCAGAGGTCGAGTGTCGTTATCGATCAGTTACCGTTGCCCGTGGATATGCTGGAGCAATTGCAGAAGGAAGCCAAAGAGACAACGGTATTACTTTCCACCAGAATGGAAGGCAATGACCTGGATGAAGAACAAAAACGTAAAGCTCTTTATCAGAGTAGTAACGTTGATGCAGAGCAGGAAGTATATAACCTAATGAAAGCTATTGAGTTCCTAGAAGATTCAGAACGTAGAAGCCTGCCAATTACGGAAGAATGGATTAAGAAGCTTCATGCGATCATCCGTATTTCTCATGGAAGGCGGCCAAGGCTGAGCGAATACCGCACAGAGCAAAACAGGGTAGGGAATCGAAATCAATCAGGGTTTTACATGCCGCCAGAGTATACGGATGTTCCTGTCTTAATGGAGGACTTTGTTGCATGGCTCAATTCTCCGGAAACGCATGAATTACCAGCACCAATTCGAGCTGGCATCGCCATGTGGCAGTTATTAACCATCCATCCTTATATGGACGGTAATGGACGGACAGCGAGAATGATTGCGACCTACATTTTGCGGAGGGGGAGCTTTGGATTAAAGGGATTATTCGTGCTCGAAAACTTCTATGATCGGAATCTAAACGATTATTACAAGGCGCTTCAAATGGGATTGGCACATAACTACTACTTTGGCCGTCATGATGCGGATTTAACGGTTTGGTTGGAATACTTTTTGAATGGTTTGGCAGAAGTTTACACGCAGGCAGCGCAAATTGTTCAAGAGAAGAATTCTGAGCTGCTACGGGTAGAACCGGAACTAATCAGGCAACTAGATATTCAGCAGCGGCAGTTATTCAGGCAATTGGTATTTAGACAGGATGAAATTACGCCAACGGAAATCATGATGCTACTTAGTATGGGAGATCGGACAGCCAGGGATAAAATAAAACAATGGATCGAGAGCGGATTTTTACAGCCGAAAGACCCGAACGCTCAGCGCATACGAACCGTTATTTTATCGGAATGGTATGAGGATTTAGCTGATCAAATTAGAGAAAATCCCGAACAGTATCGTTACTTGCTATCGAAGGAAGATCTATAGTTAACAATGAGGAGCTGCTCTAAAAGGGCGGCTCTTTTTTGTACGCTGCTATTAGAAAAGAGGAATAAGCGTAAATTGAGCGGACTTAGATTCAATTTTTTTCCCAGTCCCGATGTTATCGAGGAGGAATACTTATTGCTTTGATCTCCCTAACGGTGACGATCAGCAAAGTATTCTTCTTTTTTTACGGGTCTATCAGTACTCTTCATCTCTATTAAAAATAATGAAAGACGTATGAAACTCCATTTTCAAACCCATAATAATCTTAAAAAATGGTAGATATTGAGGGCGATGAATATGGCTGCTCCTGACAAACTGGAATATCAGAAGCATTGGTCCAGGAATAAAGTTAAAAAAGTAAAAAATCAGTTAGAGCAATTTTATATAAAACTATGGGAAGAGTTAAAACGAGGAAAAATCGTCTCCGAGGAGGAATGGTTTCTTTTTTTTCTAGAAGAGAAAGAGCTCACAAAAAAAATTTCAAGAGTCCCTTTAATACCGAAATCAATAGCTTATAAGACACCGCACTTAATCCACGAATGGCATCCAACAATGAACAATGAAAAAAACCCTTGTAATATAAGTAATGGCTCTGGACTGAAAGTTTGGTGGACTTGTCAAAGAGGACACACATATGATCTGATTGTCCGGGACAGAACCCAAAAAAACGGAGCACAAAATTGTCCTTATTGCGCAGGAAAAAGAGTATCTAACGAAAACTCAGTAGGGGCAATGTTTCCTGAATTAATATCAGACTGGCACCCTACGTTAAATGGTGAATTAACTCCATTTGATTTCACTTATGGATCAAATAAAATTGTTTGGTGGAAATGTCCAGAGGGACATGACTATGATTCTAAAGTTGTATCAAGAACAAAGGGGAATGGTTGTAGGTTTTGTTCGGGGAATGATATAAATTTTGAAACGAGCCTGGCTACCACGCATCCTGATATTGCCGCTCAATGGCATCTAAGTTTGAACGGTTCTCTGAAACCAACTGATGTAAGATGCGGTTCAGTTAAAAAGGTGTGGTGGTTTTGTGATAACAATCACACTTATGAAAGATCTATTTACCATCGGTCACAGCGAAACCAAGGCTGTCCATATTGTTCTGGACGCAAATTGCTGCCTAACAACTCTTTAGCAGCTAAAAACACTAAACTTTCCTTAGAGTGGCACCCTATAAAAAATGGAACATTAAGCCCATGGGATGTTCATTCGAATAGCACATTAAAAGTATGGTGGTTGTGTAGGAAAAACCATGAATGGGAAGCCAATATAAACAATCGTAATAACGGAAATGGATGTTACTTTTGCAGCTTTTCAACACAGTCATCATTTCCTGAACAAGCAATTTATTTTTATATTAAACAAATTTATCCTGACGCAGAAAATAAGTACAAACTAAAATATAAAGGAAAAACGCTCGAAGTGGATATATTTATTCCATCCCTTGATTTATGTATTGAATATGATGGATATTACCATAAAAGAGAAGTGGCAATTATAAGGGATAAAAAAAAGAATACGCAGTTGCTTGAGCTTGGGAAAAAAGTGATTAGGGTACGCATGAAGTATCTTCCTGATATTGAACAAAGTGACGTACATGTGCTATATAGGGAAGACGAGAAAAGTAACGAATCTTTGGAACAATGTGTCCAGGAGCTATTTAAATACATTCAATCTGCTTATAAAGATAACGAAGCCTTAAAGTTAAAGCTTCATTTTTTATCTATTAACCTTGAAAGAGATCAGGCAGTTATTTATGAGAAAGTAGCAAACCGGAATGACTCAAAATCATTGAAAATAATGAGTCCAGAGATAACAAAAGATTGGCATCCAAACTTAAACGGAAACTTGCAGCCTGAAGATGTGTCTTATGGATCGGAAATGAAAGTGTGGTGGATGTGTGAGAATGGACACAACTATCGATCTAGAATAAGTAATAGGTTACATGGAAACGGGTGTCCTGAATGTTCTAGTTTAAAGAGAACTGAAGTAACCAAGGAAAATTGTCTGGCTGCTAAATGCCCAAAACTATCCTTGGAATGGCATCCCGTTATGAATCAAAATACGACTCCTTTCGATGTTCGGCCAACTTCTTCATACAAGGCATGGTGGAGATGCAAAAACAACCACGAATTTCAAGCGTCCGTAAAGGGGAGATATTATCATAGTGGAGGATGCAAAAGATGCAGCTATGATCGAAAGGTTGAAAAGAAGCAGCTAAAGTTAGAAACTATAAAAAGACTGCTGGACGCACAAGTTGGAAGAGAAGAAATAGCAAAAATAACGAATATAAAACTTAGTACGTTGTATCAATATCAAAGTGAGCTATTAATACCATATCAAAAATAAAAAGAGAGCAGCGCTGGCTACTCTCTTTCTTCTTTCGCATTA
Organism: Paenibacillus luteus; assembly: GCF_006542765.1. GTDB lineage: Bacteria > Bacillota > Bacilli > Paenibacillales > Paenibacillaceae > Pristimantibacillus > Pristimantibacillus luteus. The sequence continues at coordinate 28,677 of NZ_SKCD01000045.1, read as the reverse complement.
AAAAACCACAAAAATACAAGAGAGGATGCAACCGATAGGCCACACCCTCTTTACTCCTTGCTCTTTCGCCTCTTAACGAGGATATCGTTCACTTTTATGTGTGTCTAGAGTAGAACATTTTCTCGAAATAGTCAATATGATTTGCTTTCCTTCGCTTTCGCTTTTTCTGTAGTAAAAAACTTCTTCATCAATAAACCTTCATTATATAAAATAAATAGTACGCAAGTTAAACTGCTTTTTAAATAAAACACACTAGAGGTGAGCGACTTATGGCCGTATACACACTTTTGGAGCCTGATGATCCGGAATATTTTAATCAATGTGAGTTTGTTAAAACTTATATGCTAGCCAATTTCGGACTAAAACCGAAAGATTGGGGAACTGCTCATTCCGAAGCAATAAGTGTTTATTGGGAATTGCTTGGTATTGTGATAGATCCTGAAGAGGATGCTTTCATTTTTCCTGAAGAATTAAAAGAAGCGATTATTCAAACAAAAATAATTGATGAAGAAAAATATAGAAAAGCTATGGAATTAAATCGTTGCTTTGCAAAAACTGAAGGTATCATAATAAATTCAAATATTGAAGCACTATATAAACGCCAGCTGTATGGTGAAGCAACTGGATCGCAAGTAAGAAATGAAATTTGTAAGTGGTATGGGTTAGATCCTAACCTTATAGATTAAACACGGGGAGTCGGTAAAGATGGAAAGACGCTATACGCCCAGGAGAGGATATAGGGAGAGCGTGATCGATCATATTATGGAACTGAAGCAGCTGGATCGTGCAGCTGCTAGAAGTTTATTAGTAAAATACTATCGACCGCTGTATCGTAATTGGAGACATGAACCGAACGTGGAGGACTTTGCTGAAAAGGTTGTTAAACTGGACGAAACAGTTCAACGTTATTGGGCCGAACAAGTGGATGATGGAATTATGGCCGTCCCAATCCCGCCTGAAGAACGCGCAGAATCTCACACACAAATGAAGGAATTTATTCGTCAATTCAAAGAAAGACAGCAAGAGGATAACGAGTAACCGGCGCACACTTAAAATGTTAAAGAATATGAATTCTTTAACATTTAGATCTTTTTAAATGTTAAAGAATGCGGTATAATATATATGTAAATGTTAAAGAATTCGATCAAAACAAATGTTAAAGAATTCAATTGAGGAGATGAATGGAAGATGACGGATATTAAAATGCTCGGAAAAGAAGATCGCGAAATGAACAAACTTATAATCGGCTTAACTGGAAAAGGCAGACAGGTAAGAACGTATGATGAAGCAGATCGGCTAATGCACAATATAGTTATTGGACAGACAGGGAAAGGTCAGATGACGACTTAAAGTAGACGTATTGTCGCCGCGCTGTAGAGGGGAATGAACAGTTTGGAGAATTTCAGCAAGTGGCTTCAGGAAGAAGGGCGTTCATCTGGAACGATTAAAACATACCTTCAGATCGAAAGCTTTCAAAAGTGGTGGGTAGCGGAAAAGATAGCTGACAGATTCGAACCGGAAGAGGTAACGGTCCTGGATCTTCAAGATTATAAACAATTTCTCGTTCAGCATGCCAGAAATAAACGGGGGGGCCGTTTGGCAGCTGCTACGGTGAACAAGCTCCTTCAGGTAATTCGGACTTACTTCAAATTTCTGATTGAAACTGGTGTTATCAGCTACAATCCAGCTTTGAAAATAAAGAACCAGAAGATACAGAAAAGTCATAACACGGTGCGGTGGCTGGAAGACAAGGAGAAGATCCGGCTGCTTCGTAAAATCAACAATCCGGAAGGTATGAAGAATACATGGCACTATAAGCGCAACAAAGCTATGGTTTACACCTTCCTAATGGGAGGTTTACGAGTAAGTGAACTTGCAGGTCTTATTATACCGGATCTGGGTTTAGCAAAACGGCGATTGACCGTTCACAACGGTAAGGGCGGCAAGGAAAGGGACATTCCGATCAATGATGATCTGTTCCAAGCTCTAAGTGAATGGATGGAGATTAGGAAAGAAAGTCCCGATGAAATTGTTTTTCTTTCACAAAAAAAGGGGAAATTCACCCTTCAGGGCATCGAGCACGTAATTAGCAAATTAGGTGAACAGCTCGGCCTAGAGGATTTTACACCTCACGTTCTGCGCCACACCTTTTGTCATGATCTGATAATTAAAGGCTATGCGCTGCAAGTGGTCGCGGAGCTGGCCGGTCACGAAGATTTGAATACGACTCGCATCTATACAATGCCAGGTGAGAGGGAAACGAAGAAGGCAGTCAATTCCTTATCTATGGGTGATTCCTTTTAAGAAAACGAAGGGAGGGTTTTGAATCATAAAATACGAAGAACCGTTCGAGTAGTGTACAAGTAATTTTAAGAATAGGGAGGATACCAGGAGTGACCATGATTGTTGAGTATCTAGAAAAGCTTAAACAGTTTTTTGAACAACTGAATTCAAGGGGCATGTATGGTAAAGCTGGAGCAACATGGCCCGTTGATATACGACGCTGGGAGGGGAAGATACGTGATACCGAAACGCACTATCAGTATCAATATCCGAAGGAGTACTTTAGAAATCTGAAGATGAGATATAATATTTGGATGCCGACTGACAAAAAGTCAGAACGCGTAGCGATTCTGAAATTCTTACTCGATCAACATCATGCTGGTGAAATTGATATTCACCTATATCACTTCGGCTTATTCTTAATCCACGGTGATTATGTGAGAATGGAAGACTTTGAGGAGTCTGAAATAGGAAAACGGCGTGCGGCTTTTGAAAGGACCTTGCCACGAGTAGAATTTAAAACAAATGATGATTTTTTTGGATCTCTGTGGTCGGATCTCATTGCTTATCGCGATACGGATATTGGAGATTACAAACGCTATCCTTCTTTTTCAGAAATGCGAATTCTTTTTACAGCTGATCATTTTAGCAATTATTCAGGTACGCATTACTTTGATGCTGATTGGGTTGAGCCAATTCCTGGACGTGATGAATGTAAAACATGGGTCGGTGAGAAAGACCCTATGGCCCCACAGCCGAAGAAGAAAGATATGGTTGAAGGCCAGATTATATTAGGGCATGAAGGATCTGATTCTGGTTTGCGTCACTTTGTGCAAGACATCCCCGTTCGTGCCGGCAGCTACATAGAAGTTAAATTTGGTGATGGCTGGATTCCAGGGCGATACGAGTGGAGCTTTGTGAATGGTGAGCCCATTCAAATTCATTCGGGTAGATCCAATGGAATTAATATTCGAGAAGGACATTTAGTTCGGGTAAAGGGATAAGAACGGGTTAAATAAATGTAAGATTGACGATATCGTGTAGGCGGGTGAAAAACGTGCGTGAGCAGCTGCAAGCCTTAGAGGGGAAACGATCTATATTCACCGGAGAGTTTGAAAAGGTATCCGGAAAAAAGGAGCATTCCGGGTCAGGTCCTGCGGTTCTTCTATGTAATATAAAAGACCAGAGCGGCCAGCTGCTTGCCGATCACCTTTGGATTGAATATAGCCAAGAGTTTGAAGCCATGAAGCTGAAGAGAGGGGAACAAATCGTTTTCCGGGCAAGGGTTGGCCAGTATCAAAAAGGTAAGACTGGCCAAATAGTCGATTACAAGCTCTATTATCCTTCTAACATACAACGTTATGGTTGGCATTTGTTCAAAGGTAAGCGGAGAAAAAGAGGATTATTAAAAAGAGAAGTGCATCCTATTGTCATTGAAGATTAGAATGATTTAAACTAACGATCGATAATAAAATCAATAAAAACATTCGTCTTTTTTTAAGTGTTTTCTCCTGCAGCTGACTCAAATTTGTGCTGGCCAGTGAACTTCATAACAAAAAAACCGAACGATCTCGGTTAAATTTGTCCACTGAAAAAAGCCACGATCAGAAAAATCGTGACTAGGTTGAAACTTTTAAAAATTAATCTCCCCAATCGGGATTTTCCCCCGCCAACAAATTTCCCTCTTGATCGTAAAAAGCAAACCATTGTTTACTATAATAAACCGTTTCTCCTTTTTCAACCCGTGCTACTACTTTATCAAATTGCGTTCTTTCTGCACCATTTCCCTTATAAAAATTAAATAAATCACCTCTAGTATTCGGACATTGCATTAGCTCTTTAATGTCCATTTGCTTAGGAGTACCTATAATCATATAACTCACATCCTTGTCGAATTTATGTAGGAATTGCTTTTTCAGTATATTCCATTCTAAACAAAGCTTAAATATTATATATGCTTCCATGAGCGTCTACTTAAGATAGCAGTAATCGTAGATTTTGCTACTTTATACTTTTCAGCTAAAGACCTATGAGTATGGTTCCCTTGTAAATATAGCTCACGAATTTCAAGCACAAGTTCTTCAGTTAAAATTGCGAAGACTGAATTGTCACCACTTATTTTTAGAATAGTTTCTTCAGAAAATGGACCTCTTGGTCCGTATTCTTTTAATTTCATAGCGGCACTTCGCTTCATTCTTGTTTCTAATGATTGAGTTTTACCTATTTTAGTTAAAGCCATTTTTCTAACGGCTTCTTCACTCATTTTCTTTCCAGTATTAAGTTCACGTAATTTTTCTTTGGTTTCTTCTGTGTGTGTACGTCCTAGACTTGTTAATCGTATTTTTTCTTTATGTGCCAAAGATAGTTTTTTCCCTTTATGACTTTCACTTATCTTTTGGCGAGTCTCTTTTGAGAGTGGAACACCTTTTTTTAATGCAGATACCCGAGCTATAACTTCTGGTGTCATAGCTTCTCGAATATTTTTCTTGCGCTCCTCTGTAAGTGGTCTTCCCTTCAGCGTTTTGCTTATTTTTTCTCTTGTTTCTTCAGTACGTTTACCACGCTTTTTTCCTTTTTTTGCTTGTCGCAGCTTTTCAATGTGTTCAGGAGTTAGTTTTCGACCTTTTAATGCTTCGCTAATCTTTTGGCTATGTTCTGCTGTTCTTATTTTTGTCATTATTGACCTCTTAGTTGAGACTTTGACGATATCGCATTCTTAATTTTTTTTGTTCTGAATCAAAACGAATTATGCTACATTGTACGCGATCCCCAATTGATAGCTCTACCGGTGTGTTTGGTGTAGCAATCATTCCTACGAGTCCAGGAGTGACCTCCGCATAAATTTGCTGGCCAACAATATTTACAACATGTACCGGTACTACGTCACCGGCGCTGTATTGGTTTTGTTTCCAAGGGTTGGGGAGCATTGCGGTTCTCGATACGATCACGCTGCCGCTCGATTTATCTAGTTTAACGATCTTGACAGTGAGCAGCTGCCCAATATGAAATTCGGATCTTAGAGATCGACGTATTTTACTTAATGTGGCTTCTTGACGTGGCATCTCCGCTATTAAACCGCCGCCAATATCTAAATACACCGTATTATCGCCTAATCCCTTTATAACTGCTTCTAGCTCTTGTAATGGTCTAATTTGTTCTAGTACTTCTTTGCTTAATATATCGACTGCTTTTTTTCGATCACATACCGCATAAGAATCCCCGTCTTTTTGATGTATAGAGTCAATCAAAATATATATTTTTTGGCCTACATATTGTTTTAGCTGGTTTTCATGTTCTAATCCAGAATTGATGAAGGGGATATATCCAGGTATGCCTTCAAGATCAATTTTCCATGCCGTAGATGCTTCGTATATCTGGACTTGGACAATTGGGGCTTCAATAATCGATTCATTCTTATAAGCGCGATAGATTCGATCTAGAGCTGTACTACGAGACTTTACTTCTGCGCCCTCGGGCCGGAAAAAATTGCGGTTGATTTCTATGATAATTCCCTCCTGTTGAAAAGGAGCCGACAGGAAGATCCTGACCGGCTCCTTGTATTAGTGTTGTGCTTGAATCGGATTTCTTTTGAAATAAATAAACATGCCTATCCTTGTTGCAAGTAGTCCAATGACTCCCACCACTGCGCAGATCGCTATGACAGTTTTGCTAGTGGATGAAATTCCAAGTTCCATAAATGCAAGAGTGTAATTAAAACCGAAGTACATAATGATGGCCATAATAAAGGCAGGCTTTAGAATTGGAGCATCTTTAAGTTTGCCATACAACAAACCGCCCCACAGTGCCGCCCAGAAAATGTCCCAGAAAGGAAAAAAGCTGGCTGGATTGTTTTCATGAGTGATGATAGTTTCTATGATGATTGTTCCGTACAGCAAGCCCTTCAGATAAAGAGTAAATGTATAATAGGCAATAAAGCAAGTAAGAATTCTCATACGTCTATTTCACCCCTCTGAAGTCATCTGGAAGCAATGTAATAAGATCATGTTGCGTTGGGTCGGGAAGATTTTGGAGTCGGACAGCTTGATTTCGCATAGCGCCTTCCAGGAGGTTACGAACAAATCGACCATTACCTGCTTCACGTACACCTTCCGCATTTCCTAAGATCGGACGAATGACTTCTGCGCAGCCTGGATCTACATTCAATCCGTTGGCCATAAGTTCGAAGATTTGAAGCATTTCGTCTACAGAATAGTCTTTAAATTCAAAGATTAACGGAAAGCGAGATTTCAGACCAGCGTTCATCTGAAAGAAATGTTCCATATCTTCGTTATATCCAGCAAGAATTACGATTAAATTTCCTCGATGATCTTCCATACCTTTAACGAGTGCATCAATCGCTTCTCTGCCAAAATCATTTTCGCCACCGCTGGCGAGAGCATAGGCTTCATCAATGAACAGGATGCCACCTAATGCTTTATCAATCACTTTATGAGTTTTGGGAGCTGTTTGTCCAACAAAGGAAGCAACAAGTCCGCTCCGATCCGTTTCGATTAGCTGACCGGATTTCAAAATCCCCATATGTTTCAACATTTTCCCAATGATCCGGGCGATTGTTGTTTTCCCGGTACCAGGATTCCCCTTAAACACCATATGTAGCGTTTGAATGGTTGATTGTGCAATTCCTTTTTCTTGCTTCATCTTCTGTACTTTCACTTGTGCAGCAAGGGCGCGGATATGCTCTTTTACTTCTTCATTCCCTACGATACTTGCCAGCTCAGTTTCAAGATCGAATGTTTCATTCTCAACAGCTCCTCCAAAGTCGGCAGCTGTAAGAGTTATAAGATCCATTTCCTCGGAAACGGACTGTTCATGTAATCGGATTGCCATGTTTCGAATCGCGCTTTCCATCAAGTTCCGGACGTAACGGCCGTTACCGGCTTCACGATTTCCTTCAGCTTTCAAAAGGGCAGCTTTGACGGTCGGAATTGCTTCTAAGGAAAGCTGATATTTGGCTTGGTCGAGCATCATCTCCATAATACGGAACATTTCATCAACGGTATAATCCTGGAACTCGAAGACGTTCGGGAACCTAGATCGTAAGCCTGCATTCACATCAAAGAATTTCTCCATATCTTCGTTATAACCGGCAAGCACGATAATGAGATTTTCTCGATGGTCCTCCATAGCTTTTACAAGCGTATCAATAGCTTCTTTTCCGAATTGATCACCATTTGCTAAGGAGTACGCTTCATCAATGAACAGGATGCCGCCTAATGCCTGTTTAACAACATCCAGAACTTTGTCGGCTGTTTGACCAACGTAAGGTGCTACAAGTCCGCTCTTGTCTTTTTCGATCATCAGACCGGATTTCAGAACGCCCATCTCTTTTAGCATTTTACCTAAGATTCTTGCAATTGTAGTTTTCCCGGTACCGGGATTTCCTTTGAAGACCATATGTAGGCTCTGGCCATTTACGGAAGTAATACCGTTTTCTTTACGGGCTCGTTGTACTTGCAACTGAGCGGACAATGAGCGCAGCATTGTCTTCACGTCTTCATTGCCAACGATTTTAGAGAGTTCAGCTTCCAAGTTGAAAATTTCCCCTTCAACATATCCGAAATCCTCTGCTGTAATCGTTCGAAGATCCTCCGATGAACGTCTGCCGGAATTTGTTAAACGGCTGGACTGTTTACGAACAGCTTCTTCAATGACGTTTCGGACAAGGCGACCATTACCATCTTCGTTACGTCCAGGAATTTGTCTTCGCTCCAGGGCTGAATATAATGCATCTCCAGCATCTCCTTCTAGAATGAAGTTATCTGCGTCTAGCTGGTTTTCAGCAATTTCAAATAACTCTTCTGGGGTATAGTCCGGAAATTCAATAATATTTGGAAAGCGCGATTTCAAACCACTATTTGCTTTCATAAACTCGTCCATTTCTTTTGTGTAACCGGCAAGAATTACAATTAAATTGTCCCGATACTCCTCCATGAACTTAACCAGCGTATCAATTGCTTCTTTACCAAAGTCTTTTTCACCGCCGCGAGAAAGCGTGTAGGCTTCATCGATGAACAGGATTCCGCCGACAGCACGATTTATAACTTCACGAGTTTTAGGAGCCGTATGTCCGATATATTCACCGACAAGATCCTCCCTGGTGACTTGAATAAAGTGACCCTTTGTTACAACCCCTAGTGCTTTAAACATTTTAGCTGCAATTTGGGCCAATGATGTTTTACCAGTACCAGGGTTACCTGTGAATACCATGTGCATAGTTTGCTTTCGTTTGCTTTGACCAGCTGCGTGACGTTCTGATTGAAGGCTAACTGTGTCCTGCAGCTCTTGAAAGTAAGATTTAACCGGTGCAAGACCAACAATGCTATGCAGCTCTGTTAATGCCGAATTCAATTCTTTTTGATTAATTTTGAATGTCGGGCGATTTGGTGAGAAGTCCATAGATGCTTTAGGGGCTGCTGTTGGTCCAGCGTTGTAAGAACCGCCATTATTATTACGATTTATGACTTTGGTGATTAAGTGGCCAACATCTCGGAATGCTCCGAAGAAGATTTCAACAAAGTACATAAAGCCTTTGTTTTTGATTGTCATAATTAGCTGTATTTCCGGGAGGATGAAAGGTAGTTCTTTTTTAAAGTCGATTGTAATTTCTTCCTCTTGATTAATACGTTGCTGCTGCCCTGACATATAAAGCCTCCTTATTTTGAAATTCTGGCATTGGCCAGGACAATACCTACTTCATTGTAATTACCGTCAGTTGCTACTTGTGCAATCTCTATTGTAAGTCGAATTACACCTGTGAGATCAGCTTCAATTGGAATTGCAAAGTCGCCGCCTGTAAATTCTTTAGTCTCAGCAATTTTTTTGTCATCTCCATACAGACGGACAATGTAAGTTGCTTTCGTATTTTTCATTTGATCATCAACACCGATAACCGTTTTAAAGGTCTTATAGTTACCAGCAAGGTTGTAATCCAATTCAACGTTTTGACCAGTTCCCCAACCGTAATTCAAGCTGAAACCCAATCCCTTGTTGTACTCTTTCCCAGCCACGCGAAAGTAAGTTTCTTTTGTCCATTGGTCTTTAGCTAGTTCCATTTTTTGAAGGTTATCGCCAGAGGAATAAAACTTTAAGTAATCGAGATCTGAAATGAATTGTGCTACTTCATTTGTGGTGGTTTCCGGAACAGGCTGTAGACCAACAAAAACCGTATCGCCTTCCCATGAGATTGGCAAATTCAATCCCCCACTCAAATAACTAGCCTTTATAAGAAGGTTTCCTTCAGAATCAATGACGAGATCGCCGGAATTAACGATATGTGTTTTACCGTCAAAAAACACTCTTGTATAAGGTGCACTTTGTAGAGCTGCTGGAACTGGAGCTGTTGGTTGGTTCTCGGTGTCTGTGCCGGCAGTTATCGTTCCAGTATTATCAGAGCTGTTAATGCTATCGTTGTTTGGTTCTTCTGTGAGCTGTGGATCTGCAATGACCGGCTGTGTAGTAGGTTGAATTGCAATTTCCTGCTCAGGCTTTTTATCGCCACCCCCGGCCATCATAACACCGAAAAATACAAGCAGGACAATGGCTACTAAGCCAACTCCCGAATAGATATACAGGTTCTTTTTTGTCATTTTCATAATTGTATGTCACTCCTTGGTTTTATTTAAGATTTAAGAAAGCTTCACCCAAAGCTGTAAGGCTATACTCTTTCGTCATACCATACCGATCTAATTGAATTAAACCCATTACTTCTAGTGGTGTAACGAATTTATTCAACAGGCTGCGGTTTATTTCAGCCGTTAAAGTTAGCCGATTCATGTTCATTGAGCCCTTTGTTTTTAAGATCATGAGAATAGATGCTGATTGTTCCGGCAATCGCTTAGCTGCACCACGTAAGTATTCCTGTAAAGTCATGTTGTCAAAAATATTGTTTTCTCTGGTCATTTAAACCCTCCTTTGCTGTTTACTCCATTAAAATAGGAATATAGAATTGCTACTATATTCCTATTATATTACACGATTCGATCTATGTATATACATAGATAGATGGTCATCTGTTTTAAAAAGGTGTTATTATAATTGCAAATGAGAGTAAAAGAAGGGCGTGTTGAGTGGTGGGTTTGAAGAATGTTGCCAGACTAAAAATTCTGTGCCCAATCTGTGGCCATAATGATTGGTGCATGGTTTCGGATGATCATAAGCTTTCTCTTTGTCAACGGATACAAAACGAACATCCCAATAAAAAGGGTGGCTGGTGGCATTCTCTCGAAGATCGAATAAGTAGTAAAAAAGAAGATTTCACACCTCGGATCGAGAAGCCAAAAGCTAATGAAGATTTACTCCATGCTATATATTCAGATCTCTTTCAACAATTCTCGTTGTCTGCGGAACACATGGAAGGATTAATTAAAAGAGGACTGACGGCGCGTGAGATCCGCGAACATGGTTATAGCACTCTACCTATAAATGATCGGCATAAGGTAGGTAAAAGATTACTTGATAAGTACGGTATTGAAGCTCTTTCGTCTGTTCCTGGCTTTTACCTGAAGGAAGGGCCTTATGGAGAGTACTGGACGATCTTTGGTGGTACTGGTTTTATGATTCCGATACTGTCCTATGATCAAAAGATAACCGGGATTCAGGTAAGAGTAGATCGTCCAACCAGTAGAACGAAGTATATTTGGCTTTCAACAGATGGAAAGAAGCAAGGAACCAATAGCGGAAATCCTGTACATGTGGCTATACCGCCAATGATTCAAAGCAACGATATATGGGTTACAGAGGGGCCAGTAAAAGCAAATGTAATTGCATGGAGGAAGAAATGCGTGGCATTAGCTGCGCCAGGCGTAGCGCACTGGCAGGAAATACCTGAATTAGTTTCTAGGCTGCGTAAGCTGCTGGCACATGATGGACGAAATATAGTTGCCTATGATTCTTCAGAATTTAATAGTAAGCCTTGGGTTAAGCAAGCTGCTGATTTACTTGCTAAAGAATTAAAAGAGCTTCAGCTCTCTCCTCTTTTCGCTTTGTGGGATTCCGTCCACGGTAAGGGGATAGACGATGTAATTCTATCGGGGAATGAAAAGGAAATTCTATTCGAATTATCATCATTTTCCAATGTTCGACTTCCGTAACCACATAAACTATGTTAATATGGTTTTAGCAAATTAGTATTTTACTAGATTCTTATGAGTCTTTGACAACTGAAAAAGCCACTATGTTTCACGCGGTATCGAAGAAGTTTCCAGCTTCTCCGAGCTGTGTCATCCGATCATCACATCGGCGAAACAGGCGCTCATCACAATGGCATTCCAGTAAACAATATAGGTTTGAAGCTGTACAAACCAGCTAAGATACTTATATTGTACCATTTTTACGCTATATTTTCAAGCGTATCAAAGGTTTTGGAAGTAGTTTCATTGTACTATTTTAAAATAGAAACCCGAGCCCTGGTATCTCCCCTTTGTGGAGATACCAGGGCTTTTTGATTTTTTGTTGGACCGATGGCACCGGTTAGCTGGTCACTCCATCTGCTCATATATAAGGTACATAAATGAATGAAAACATATAGCTCCGAATCCCGAAATTTTGAAAACTAGGGTATCGAGGGCCTGCTTTCCTATTGTCTTTTTTAAGAAAGGGTTGGTCCGAATGTCGCAGATGCTGCAAACCTCTCCGAATTTCATAGTCCCGACTACGCGCTCCGAAGAATTTTTCGGGTTGCTTTTCGGCAGCTATATGAATGCTTACCCGAAACGCTCTGGAAAGGAATACAATGTCGGAAAACGCGACAATGAACGGCAATGGGTCTTTGTCGGAACAAAAGAACGAATGAAAAGTGTAGCCACGCAATCAACTCTAAACGCTATTCTTGCAGATCCAACGTTTGAAACGCCGTTCTACACTCCGAATGGTTATTTCCGGCGCGATAAGCGCTGGACGGAATCTCTGCGCTGGATGAACGCGCTAACGTTTGATTTTGATAATTACGGAGAGTCTAGCAAAGAAGTTCTTGAACGGATCGATCGGGCAGGACTCCCACGCCCTACTGCCATTACGAGTACGCCAAGCGGTGGCCATCATGTGACTTTTATGTTTACGGAGCCGGTACGGGCTACGGAAAAAGCAATCCGTCTTTACTCGGCTATCATGTGGCACATGGCCGACGACCTGGGCGCGGATAAGGCAGCTGTTGGGGCCAATCGTATTTTCCGAACCCCAACCGAACAAAGCTTGCTGTACTTTGAGCCAGAGAACCGGTATAGCTTCGCTTTGTTTAAGGAATGGCGTGAGATCAATCATTCCTTTAATCCGTGCGCTAGCGGGTTTGTGAACGTACATACAGGCGATTTAATGAGTCATCCAGCTTTACAATATTTACTGACAAATCCATGTGATTACGGAAGTCGTGATGTGATTGCTTTTAACCTAGCGTTAGCAATGAAAGCTTCTGATTGGTCGGAGGATCAAGCCGAAACCGCCTTACTGGATTGGTTTATTTCTTGCTGCGCCAAAGGCGCACAAGCCGGTAAAAAACCATTTACGGAACGTGACGTGGAATATAAAGTAAGCTATGTCTTCCGCAGTGCAAAGTTTCATGGACCGAAAGCAGCAATCATACGGGAGCTTACCGGGATGGCTTTTTATTATCGCACTCGAAAACAGTGGGCAAGCGCTAAGCCAAGATCTGAACGTGAGCGCAGCCATCTTAATGAATGGAAAGCTGATCTGCTGGATTTACTTCAGGCTGAAAAGGAGTTGTCTGGAACACAACAGGAGCTGGCCAACCGGTTAGGATCTCCGTTGACCTCGTTCAAAGTAATACTTGGGCAGCTGAAGTCAGTCGGGAAAGTGATCGTTGAGACGCGCAGAGGGCGTGGCGGTCAGACCGTTATAAAGCTTCCAGAAGCACTAGAGAATCTAGTTGAAGAAAGTAACCTTATTATCTTCCCTGTTGTCGAGAACAAGGCGTCTACGCCCGAAGAGATCGGTATAGTCGTGTTTGCTGATTTCCGGAAACGTAAAATAGATCGCATTGAGAGATTAAAAAAAGACAAATATGCAGCGGAACAGCCAGATCCCGAGCCGCCAGATTAAATAGTCATACTCCATATACAGGGGGAGGGTGGTGGGAGGGAATACAATCCTTCTTGGAATAGGTGATGGTGCTTTGCGGAGCAAAGCGTCCTTACAATCTCTGTTCTTGTGGATAAGTTCTGTGTCTTTCTGGTTCTGTCCACACTCCCCTTTCTTTCTGATTCTGGGAGCTACTTAACCGATCCTATACACCTTGCGAAGATGGGCGCGTTAGCGCTTCATGGTGGTGGAATCCCCCGGTCTGATTGTGGAGGTTTGGGGGCAACGTGATTTTTGTTGTCCCCACTCCTCTACGATCAGATCCGGAACCGTAGCGGCAGCGAAGGCGGGTTATTTCTTTTTTCCCTTTACCAGCTGCAGTACGACTTTCTTCTTTTTTTTCTTTAGGGGTATACCCAGGCGTTTAGCGGATTCAATTGCGCTGAACGCGAGTTCTTCCATTTCTCTTTTAGTCAAATTAACTTTCATGGTGTACCTCCCTCCTCTCTCGAATGCTTGGACTATCTTTCGCTAGTGCTGCATATATTTAGGTTAGTCACCCCGGAACGAAGTTCCTACTATACTTCCTAAAGATTGAGGTGCTTGATATGGACGATAGGGCAGTGAAACAGCGTAAGGTAAGGTCAGATAAGAAACGTGCTATAGCGCCATATATTCCTGATATAGAACGTGTCTGGATTCAGCGCATAGCCAATCGTTGTGCTTTACCTGAAGGCGAAGTTGGAATACAGCTGGTGAAGACTGCTTTATTAGATGAAGATTGCATTGTATTTTTCAGCTCATATTTCAAGCGTGATTTTCGATTTACTGAGAATATTACATATTGCGGACATAAAGAATATCGTTCCATTTACGAGTACATAAATGATGACAGCGAACGAGACAGATTTAAGTTAAAAGCTTCTCAAACGCTCTACGATCAGCTCTGTGAGTTTCAAATAGGGTTAGGGGTGTCCTTTCTAGCACATGCGACCTATGCGCTTCTACGCTATGCTCTGCATGATCTGAAAACAATTCAAAAGGTAGCTCCTGGGATGTTGAAAGAAGATTTTACAGGTCCAATGAAACCAGTCACTGCATTACTCCAACCTTCCAAAGCTTGGAGCATATTAGAATAGGGTGGTGATCGTATGGGACTGTGGAAAGACATGTTTATCGAATCGCTTAAACACCGAACGGTTATGTCCAGGCTATCGCGAAGCGATTACTATAAGCTGAAGATGATTTGTGAAGCCATTAACGAAAATGTTGATGCTGATCACGAAGTCACCCCGGAAATTATTGGGACAAGGGTGCTAGAAACTTTCATTCGAGAATCGTTTCAGGATAGCACGAATCGGATCGTTAAAAAGGTAATTCCTGAAGCTCGTAAAAGGAAGACTACTGGGGGATGAAGATCCGGCCGGAGTCGTTTACTTGCAGCTGCCAGGGAATCTATCATCAGTATGGACAAATAATAGAGGGAATAAACCAAGTAGAAAAAGAAAAAGACAAGAAATGAGTCAAATGAAATAGCTCAACCAAAAAAAGGGAGCACAGATCATAAGAAAATCATTCTTGTCTTAAGCCGGTTGCCAGGAGATAAATAGATCGTCACAAAAAGGAGATCAATATTTATCAAATAGGCGATAGTACACGATAGAATAAAGTTAGTCGAGAATAGAAATTTTAGCACCGGTTGCAATAGATAAATAATGCATAAGTGCTAAAAATTCAGTTTCAAAGAATTCTGAGGTTCTTTGAGGTGGAGCGTAAAGGTATACTTTTGCAAGATAATAACCATGAGAGCAGCTGCAAACATCGAGCGTAAAATGATTATTAAGACCTTGCATAGCGAGTACCCTTTTCTCTGGACAAAGTACGATTACGGCGAGCGTTAATAAGATCATTATTGAATCGGTTTTGATTCAATTTAACAGTGACTAAATACACAACGTTTTTGTCATAGTTCCATGTTTCCGTATAGCCATAGAGTTCTAATTCAATTTCGTGAATATCTGCAACTTTACGTTTACCGATCAACACGTTATTGGTTTCAGAAAACAAAGCCGGTCCGTAAACAGAAACTTCAAGATCATGACGTTCTGCAATTTCTTCAGCCAGGCCAAAATGAAATGCTTCCGATACAGACAGTTCCAGGTAATAGTTCATATCAGCCTTTGCATTAGTCAGTTCTTTTTCCAAAGCAGCAATACGGCGTTCTTTCTTCCGTTTTTTTGCCTTGTAAACAGCACGGACTATCTTATAGGTTATGAGCAATACCAAAACTGAAATTCCGACATAAATCGAAATCGTAAGAATCTTACCAGCGACAATGCCAGCCTTTTCCAAAAATGCTTCTACCTTCTCCTTGTTTGCCCCAAGTAGCGCCATTCCAAGTAGAATAAGTCCCAACAAACCAGTAAATCCATCGTCACCATTATTTTGCCTTTTGTTCATAAAGCATTCCTCCTTGAGATATGTTTTTTTAGGATTGTCTACGGACATCCATCTCGAAATACCATTCAGTTAGAGAATGATAAATCCAGATAGAAGTCCGTAGGACAACCCCTAAAAACATCTCGCAGATCATCTGCTTTAAAACAAATACAAGACAAACGGCTACGAGAAAATTATACCATTTTTTCTATCTTGCAGCAATGAAAATATAACAAATAAAACACTGAAAAGTAGTTATTCTATGAGACAAAAAAAAGCGCGGCAGCTGCGCGCTTTCGAATCTTCTGATAATTTTAATAGGGTACTTTTTTAGTCCATTTTTGCTTGCAGCTGTGAAATAATTTGCTCTAAATCTTTTAAATCTGACTCATGTACTAAGAGGTCAGAATCACCTCTTTGAAAATATCGAGCTATATTAGTGTTTGTAATAATGTACTTCTCGCAAAGATTCTTGCGATTAGTACGCTTTTTCTGTATATCAGAAATGGATCTGTTTCGCTGACGAAAGACTTCTTTTAAAACCTTATCGGCGCGTTCCTGGTCCTTCTCACTTTCGCAAAGAACACGAAGAGTAAAGCTACCATTCATGAAGCAATCACATATGAGGTTTACATCATCAATTAATCTATGATAACGAGATTTAGAAGAGTCATGATAATGGATTATGACAAGATCCAGTTTAAAGCCTGCATCCGTCAAACTGATGTTCTCAAAATAGCAGTTACGATCAGGTAAGATCGACAAACACTTTTGTACAAAAGTAATATAATCAAGTTTAGTCTTAAATTCCGGTACACCATCAGCGAATACCTTCCGCGCTTGGTATTCTTCTACACAATCTATTGCGCCGCCTTCAGCTATTTCAGGAATCTTAAATGGTGGCAACCCCTTGGATTTTTCTTTAATAATTTCCTCCTGGATCTGAAGTTCTTTCATTATGCGGGTCAAGTTGGCTCTCTGTTCGGCTAAGGTAATAATTCGGTTCAGATTAGCCGCTGCATTCTGTGAGAGCTGCCGGATCTGCTCTTGCAGATCGGACAGCTGCTTATTGATTCCGGATAATTGGTCGGTGACTTCCTTTTGTTCCAGGAGTATTTTCCGGCGATCCCAAAGAAGCCGGTTAAAAAAATAATCAGGACTTATTTGTATGAGCTGGTTGGTTCGCAGGAAATATTCAGCTCGCATGAAATGATCGAGCAGCTTATTGTTTGATTGCTTCTGAACAAACGGATTTGCATTTTCTTTCTTCGTGTACCATTTTACCGCTCTTGTAATAGGAAATACGTAATGGCAGCCCTTGAAGCTCCCTTCTCCTAGTACCTTCAGCTCAACCAATTCATTCACAGCATTGTGGCCGGTCATTTTAGATTTACCGTAAAGCTCGCGCCATTGTGTTTTGAGAATATACGGAAAATATTCAAGCAGCACTTCCAAGAAACGCTTGTAATGTCGGTCAATGGTGGCGTGGATCGCTGGGTCGATTAACACCCCGGATATAGTCATAGATTCAAAATTGCTCGGATCTTCATGATAAGCCCGAATTTCTTCAATTAACCCCATAGGATAAGCTCCTTTCAAAATTTGTAGATGCCGCCCAAGTATTGAGCGGAAAATGCTTCTTTCTGCGCAATGTCAGCTTCATTATAGTTTTTGGTCACACATTCAAAAGCCATATATAGACCGGTGTTAGGATCTTGAATGGCTGCGTCCGGTACAGCTTTGAAGTGGCCAGAAGGATGCTGCTCGGTCATTTCTTGCTTGAACGTAAGAAAGTTGTCCTGGGCCTTCGCTTCGTAATAGAGCTGCATTTCAGTTTTCCAAGTTTCTTGTATCTCCGGATTTAGCTTCAGATAGGCAACGGTCAGCTTTAGGTCATGTTTCAGGTGGTTGGACTGGGATCTGTACCGGTAACTGGGATCGAGCTTAAGTTCTTTATTGCAATAATCAATGCCTTTTTTATCGAGACGAATTAAATCTTGTTGGATGGAGATGAAACCACTTTTTTCAAACTTGGCCAATCTTTCACCGTGAAGCTCATAATGTTTTTCAAGCTGGGATTTTGTAACAACGCCAGTACGCCAAAGATTTTTGAGCGCTCTTTGTTCAGCTGTTTTTACAGCCTTGATATACTCACTTTTCTTACCGCGTCTGCCTTTAGCCATTCGTTAATCCCTCCCTTCGTTGGGCAATAAAACTGTCTTTGTTTTTATGTAGGATGATCCAGAAAGTGGGATCTAAAAGTGCAATTATGTCTTCTGAATTTGTAGAATTACCGAACGATAAAGCAGGTCTATATGTACTGGTTTTTTTGTTGTTTAACGTACATATTAAGTAAGAATTATGATTAGATAATCTTGTTATTTCGTCTATTAAACCTCTCCTATTTTTGATAAACATAAACAAAAATGTTGCTATTATAATGTCGAATTTATTATCAATAAAGTGCATTTTATTTTCTAAATTATGTTCGATATAAGTAATATAATCTGGTTGATTTGGAAAGGTATATCGGTCAATGCAAGTGATTTTTTTGAAACCAATTCGGTGCATGAAATTTGCGTGTCTCCATTTTCCAGAACCTAAGTCTAAGACCTGGTTATCAAATGAAAGTGTAGTTGAATAAGACTTCAGAAAATGGAGCAGATAAGGCGATATGATCTTTTCAAGCTTGGGAGGAGCAACACGAAGATCCATTAGGAACTAGCTCTCCTTTCATTATATTGTTTTAAGTTTAAGCATCGGTATAGAGCAAATCGACCGATGCGGAGACTTGTTACAACCGCATGATACTCATGCGAAGATTTCATGTTTAGGAGATTCAATTGCATGTATCGGGAAAGAGCGAAGCGACCGATACGGAGATTGAATCTTTGTTTTTGACTTATTGTTTCAATGCGAAGCTTTGAAACAATCGCATGATTCCATCATGCGAGGCACTTAATCTTTACCTTGGTCAGCTGCTAGACAAGCATTCAAATTACGTTCCGAAGGAAACGTAATTTGAATAGAAATCGCGTTTTATTTCGCGTTTTTTTGCCCCATATAGGGGCAAAAATAGCGGAATAAAAGTTGCGGAGCAACACGCGATTTCGTGCTTGTCTAGCGTAGCTGGACAAGGCCGAAAGCCCCCAAGAGTTTGGGGGCGGCCCTTCGCAAAGCGAAGGGTTCGGAAGGGGTTGAAGGGAGCCCGGACACCGTACACAGGCAAAGGAACGCGCTCTGCGCGCGCGATAGCGGTTTTGGCCCAAAGGGACAAAACTTCCGGAGCCGGCCGCGTGCTATCTTACACGATACCAAGTTAAACGAGCGGTAGCGAGGTTTAACTGTATCGTAGTAAGATGGCCGCGGGTGTAGGTGATTCGGGCTCCATGATTTATGTTGTATGCAGCATGGGGAAAAACCCATGCGTAGTACGGCATAAATCTATTTCGGGAGCAAAGCGACACGTATATGCCCCTGTGTAGGCTTGCGTACAACGATCCATGTACGATATGAAATATCGTAACATGGTTCGTTGTTTGGCGCAACGCGCCAAAACGCAAGGCTACACAGGGGCATAAGTGTTTCGGTCCCTCTTAGGATCTGACCGAAAGGGCAGATCCTTCCACGCGGCAGCGTGGACAAAGAGGGTCCGGAGCATGCCTTTGACTTTTGTGATTTTTCCCTGCGTGAGCTGAAGGCGAACTCAATGCAGAGCATTAACATTTAGTAGGGTGAAATCATTTTCACGCTTCCAGCGTGAACAGACTTTAATAATATAAAATACAATGCGAAATACATTGTATTTTATATTTCTTTTATATAACTACTAATAGATGAGTGGTGACAGTGAAAAGTACTGAAAGCCAATAGTTGTCGGGAGGGAAAGAAACGAAGGGAAGGATTTTAGACGGAGGGCGATGATAAGCATAATGACATTTCTTGGGGTGGGCTAATCCTAGCCTGGATGGTCTTAGAAGATCCAAACCGTTTGAAGGGTCTCCAGAAGACGGTAGCTGTGCTGTGGTGGGAGCTAGTCACCACGCAGCACATACGAGAAACCAGGACGCTCATTCTACTAATTGAAGAACCAGGCAGCTGTGATCTGAACGGGAGAAGGTTAAGTAATTCTTTCACCGCCGAATGTTGCTTGAAGCTATCGGGATCGGGAAGATAAGTTTCAGTTATGGAAGACCGGAATTGTAGGTGAATTCCCTTGTCACTTTCTGCGCAGCTACATTCATTCTTTTCCAGTCAAAAGAAGGTGGTATCGTTTGAATTTGCATGGTAAAATATGTTCATATAATATTGTAAAACATATTGTAAATAACATTGTATTTATGGAGGTTAAATCTATGGGGAGAAAACCAAAAACTGCAACATATGAAAATGCTATTCTACAATTAATAAGTAATGAAAATACAGGGAAAAAGACAATATCAATTACTTTGCCTGAATCATTAATTAGTGATTTAGATTACATTGCACGTGAACTTGTTAATGGCAATAGAAGTTTAGTGTGTGAGAAGGGACTCTTAGAGTTTGCAGAAGCGTGTAAAGCCTACATTGAGAACGGAAAAAAAAAGGTTAAGCAAGAGGGAGAAAAATAATGTCTACAAAATGTCTACAAATGCATTGACTGTTGTAGACAAAACGTCTACAATGTAAATATAGGCAATACATTAACGTCCGTAAAGGGAGTGGATCAGTTTGGTACTTACAGTTAGAAAAGGCTCTGTGGATATTGGAAACTCACGTATTAAAGCAATTTTCGGTGATGGTGAGAACGTGCTGGACATGCCTAACGTGTTGGCGGCTCATAGTGAGGAACGAGAAATCATCCAGGGCGAAGCCCCCAAGGATGCACTTCACGTCAAAATCGTTTCTGGCGCATTGAACAATGGAAATGGTGGAGCTGGTACATACGTGATCGGCAACTTAGCCGCTGCTCAACATCAAAATGACGAGCTGACTTATGAGGATGCAAAATCCGTACACGATCAACCGGTTATTATGCTATTGTCCGCGATGGCCCTTGATGCCGCAATGAACGCTTCCTTATTTAAGGACAACGATGGTGTAATTGAAGCCGACTATTTCTTGTCTACTGGATTGCCATTGGGAGAAGCAAAGAAGAAAGGGACGCGAAAGGCATTCAAAGAAAAGCTGAAGGGCAATTCGCATGAAGTGACCTTCCTGACTACTCCGGGTTATGAAAACAAGAAAATTCGGATTAAGTTCCATGATGCGCTTATTAATACGGAAGGCCATGCGGCCATGATTGAGCTTACGACAAAAACTGACGGATCGCCACGCAACGAAGATTTAATTAATAAAATGGTTCTTATACATGATATTGGTGGACTTTCGACAGACGATGCTATTATCAAGCCTGATGGAACGGTGGATAACATTAACTCCGATGGCGAAAAAGAGGGTCTTTCCAGTTACCTTGACGAAATTATTCGGCGCGTAGATGATGAATTCGGCGTTCGGAAGTATTTCAAAAGCCGGGGTGAGCTGATTGAGAACCTTACGCACAAAGACCCGGAAGAAAAAATGCACGTTTGGATTAATTCGAACCGGCATTCGTTCAAAAAAATCGTTGACGAAATTCTTGGACGAGCTGCCAAGGCACAGTATGACATTCTCAAAGGCATTTGGGGCAAAGTTCCACGGATTCAAGTCGCATATCTAATCGGTGGCGGTTCGTCAATTCTGAAAGATTACATTATCAAACTGAACGAGAACGACCGGAAGTACATCATCAAGTTTGAAGAAAAGCCAGAAGATTCAATTTGGATGATTGTTCGGGCTTACCACAAGCTGCTAAAAATCTATTTATCGGCAAACGGTATCCAGTTGACAGCTGCAACTAAAGAATAGGTGTGATTTTTGGATGGATGATGTTTTTGATATTTCAAAGCCCGTTTCATTCAGGCTTCCTGTAGATACTGCCCAATCAGTCCAAGATTACCTAAATGATTTAAAACAACAAGAGGGGCGTAAGTACGGTAGCGCCTGCGCTTCTCTCTTTGTTTCAGCAATAAATGACAAATTGTCTTCTGCATCCATTGGTGGTGATAAGATGGTCCTTCATCTTCCTGGGCCAATTACTTCTGAACAAAGAGAATGGCTTGAAACTCCAATGACTAAGCAAATATTAGGGCAATGGATTTATCAAATGATGACGCAGCCGGGACAATCATCAGTCGTGAGTCTACCAGGAAGCCTACCATTGGAACAGAAACAAGATGCAGATAATAGTTTTCAAATTAAAAATAAGACCACAAGTAATCTAGCTATGAATTTGTTGAATGATGACGATTAATTGAAGATGGGGGCTATCAGCCCCCAATAAGGAAGGAGACAAGAACTATGAAAATTAAATTAGGTTTTTACGCAGTAATTGCATTGCTTTTCATTTTTGTCGGGATACCGGCCATCGAAAATATTGGTGGAGGATTCCAAAAAGACGTTAGCAACATGTCAGACCCGAACAAACTTATGAACATGAACATTAATCCCAATGCTTCAGGTATGGAGTTGTTCGTAAAAATGACCCCTAAAGGATCTGAAGCAATTTCCAAAGAAATTGACGGAATTGGTTCTTTTATGGAAAGTTTACTAACAATAGTTATTATTCTAATAATTTGTGCTAGTGCATTTGCATTCTTTAACTATCGCGCAAAGGTAAAAGAGGAAAACGGACGCCGTTACGGACGTAGCCGGTACAATGACAGATGGTAGGGGAGGGAAATACTATGGAAATTTTAGTTTTCTTCGTAATTGCGTTTATTATTGTTCGGTTCGGTATATCCGTTATAGCTGGGGTTAACGATTGGTCGATGCAGCGTAAATTTGTTCGTCATTATAATGGAAAGTATGGGCAAGGAAGCTACAAACGCGAAACTAGACTAGCGCGTATGGAACAAGAAATTGCTGCCAAGAGGTTATAATATGAAAGTTTCGCGAGAAGAATTTGATGGTGAGTTTCAGAAGGTAAATGCTTCATGGGGTTATGAGAATAAGGAAGTAGACAAGAAAGGCAAAGAGCTGATTTACAAGCGTTTAAATAACGAAATTACTGAGGAAGAATTCAGTGAAGCTGTTAAAAAACTTATAGACGAGTAATCAATATTTAATTTATTTTAATCAAACAGTGAAAAGAGGAAAGAATATGAAATTTATTAACCTGTTATACAGCGGAAAAACGTATAGGAATATCATTCTTGCTGCAATTATTCTTGTAGTACTAACTAGCGGATCGATTCAAAATGTTTCTTCTGATAATCCAACAACCTTATGGGCCTTTGCTTGTATCTCATATGCTGCCATTGCCTTGTTCGCAAGTTTAATAAATTTACTTTACAACGGAATTTCGGATCATTTTTCTAGAAAAGAAGCCCTTGAAAAATGGGAGAGTCGAATGAAACGTAAGGATGAAAATCGTGGTTTTATTGCTTAAATTCAAAAATGATTTTTTTTGCAGTCTTCGTAACAAGTTTACGGGCGAAAAGTCGTTATTAATGAAGGGCGGGTGATTTGAATGATACTTAAGTGGTTTTTCTCGCAGATCATTCAACTTATGGTCATTGCTGTAATCGGAATTGTTTTTATAAATTACACAATCGGCATGGACACTTTGGTAAATATGCTTCATCAGGCAAAGGATGGCTTGTCTATGATAAGAGATCTGCAAAGTGAGCTCGGTAATTTCGATATAAACAGTATGATGAATTACTAGGGGGATCTGCATGGATAGTTTTATATTGGGAATCATGGGGCCGGTTCTCACAATGCTTGTACTGGCATTTGTCGCCTTTATGCTCATTTGGTGGATAGCAGGACCGCAATTAGCGTTTGGTTTCGCTGGTAAGTGCATCAGTGGGGTTACGTGGGTGTTGAAAATTGTTTTTATGACCTTATCATTTGTATTTCGACGATTTTTCTTCATGTCGAAGGAATATGTCAAAGATGATAAGAACAAAACCTCTGTGTGGAATGCTACAGCTGCCGTGGTTGGTATTGTGACTCTACTTTATGTAGTTGGCTCATTACGAACAATTTATGAAGTCTATGCCTGGAAAGATGATGGTTGGTTAATTCTAGGTTTTATTGGATTAGCATCTATACGGGGATCGTTTATTATCAGTAATGCACCATTTATGAAGGCGACGAAATTCACAAAAGAATGGTCTAGTGTTTTAGCTGAAGGAATATGCGGCTTGGCGTTCGCCAGTGCAATTGTAAATTTGGAACTATACTTCTTACATGAACACTTTCCAAAATTCTCACTTGTCGCTGCACTAATTATCTATCTTGCTTTCCTATCGTACATAGCTGTTAAGCTGACTGAAGGAACTGGTAGTAAAACGGTGTTGGATCAATTTGAGGATGCACAAAAGAGAGCCGGTGATGGTGACTCTATCATTAGGCAGCGAGAAAAGGCTGATTTACATATTGTTAACACAAAGCCGAATCTTGCTAAACCTAAAATGGAAGCGAAAATTATTCCAGAAGGATCACGCTTCCAACATACGCAAGTTATTGGGCCAACCGGTACAGGTAAATCTATCTTGCTCAATAATATGGCTACACAGGATGTTCTCGATCCTGGAACCGGTGTTATCATTCTTGAACCGACAAAAGATGTGGTATGGGGCCAAAGAGCAATAGCTCGTAAGGTTGGAAGGAAATATTATTTTATTGATCCAACAGATCCCGAATCGGATGTTATCAACCCTTTAGATGGTAATAATATCGACAAAATTTGCGTTATGAACGCAAGGGTTTTTACCAGTTATCTAGGGACCACCGCCAATCAGTTTTATAAGGACGAACAGGAGGATGCCCTTACATTGGCAATTAAAGTTGCCAAAACAGTAAAAGGTGACGATGCCACATATGCAGATATACTAGAGATTGTTAGACCGATTAACAAGGCACTACGGCAGCAATATTTGAAACAAATAACAGATCCCGGTATTCGCAACGATCTAGCCGAATTCGCGGAAATGTTTGAAGATCCGAAGCTGGCACCTCAAGCTCGGCAGTATTATAAGGGCTTGAATACCTATCTAAAGAAATTAACTGGCAATAAGCATATGCGTCGAATGCTATGCTCTAAAAGCACGGTTAATTTAAAAGACATATTTGATAACGGTCATGTGCTTCTGATTACGACTGATTATCCTGAATTATTGGATCTTGGTTTCGTGCTTGGGCGCTTGATGATAAACTTGATTCAAACAGAAACATTTAATCGTGCTGGTATTCCCGATGAAATTCGAGATAAATTACCACCTATGGCTATGTATGTGGATGAAGCGCAAAACTATGTAAGTGAAGCGTTCGCAGAGATATTTGTAATGGCACGTAAAGCCGGGATGATGATGAATATTTTCCATCAGGGTCTTGCACAGCTGCGAAGAATTAGTGAACTGCTGGAACAAAGTATATTTGACAATGCCAGACAAAAAGTCATTTTTGGCGGCACAAACATTGAAGACTGTAAAATGCTATCTGATAAAATCGGTCAGTATTGGGAGCATCTAACCACTACTAGCCAAGCGGTATTCAATCCATTGCAGATCAACTCTATGAAAAGGGACGAATTGCGTTTGCGAATGCGTCCGGATCAAATTCACAAGCTTCCTGGATTTAATACGAAAACATTTGAACCAGCAGAAGTCCTTTGTCTCTTTGTAGTCAATAACGTTATTGAAGATGAACTAATTGGATTGGTAGGGCCGCTGCCGAAAACTATCTTCCGCGATTCAGAAAAAATGACAAATACTATAATTGAAAGCCATGCTGAAACAGCCATTGCAGCCGCTCAAGACGATTCCAATAGTGACGAATCCGAGATAGTCAATTATACTAACACTGACAACGAGGTTGAACAGGATAGTATAATTGAAGGAGAAGTTATTGAGGAATCGGAAGAGGAAACGTCACAACCTCAGGAAGGTAAACGACTGAGGCGCAGAAAGCGTGGTGCTTCTAAAGATTCCAATATTGAAGCAGCTGCAAATGACGAAGATACCCTTGTCCTCAATGACATGCATGAACAGCAGGATATTCAAACCGAAGAAGAGAAAAACCGTCTATCGGAAGATGAAATGTTGTTGTTGATGCACGACGATAAGTAAGGGTGTGGTAATTCGTAATGGTTCAAGGCTTTCTAATGCAAGCCGAAGAAAAGAGTGCTGAAGAACTTATTCGTGAGCTGAAAACGAATCAAAACTACACCATTGAGCAGCAAGGCGTGATGATCGTCAAGCTAATGGACAAGAAAGATCTTCTTCGGCATATGGATGTTGCTGAAATCCTTGGAGTAAGCCGATCTTACATTTCTATCCGGATCGCAAAGGCTCTAAAGCAATACCCAGAGCTGCCACGACCGAAGCGTAAAATGGGACGACCTAGAAATCGGACCATTGAATTGGATGAATTTATATCGGATCAGAAAATTCCGATTCGCTTGGTAATCAAGGATGGCAGCCGAAAAACTAATGAGCAAGTTAAAGATTATTTACAGTTGGCCGTTGATAATTGGCCGGAAAAACCCTAATTCGCTTAAAGGGGGTTAGGGTTTTTCCCTAAAATCAACGTAACAACTTTTTTAAATAGAAGTAAATTTATATATAAAGATAAACGTTTACGGTGTTACAATAGGAGGGAGGAACTACCATGCTTGAAATTATGAAGAACGCACTACAGAAACTTAATTTTGGAGGAAACGAGGGGATAGAAGTGAGTAATAATTGTCCAGAGTGTAAGACGGGAGTTATGGAGCCGATTGGTTTTTTTGAAGTTAAGTCTGGACCAATGTCGTTATATTTTGGTCGGGATGCTCCTGATAATCAACCGGCCATCAATATGTTGATGTGTAGTAAAGAGATTTGTGGCTGTATCCGTTTCGCTGGTGTTCCAGGTACATTACGAATTGTAAACGAATTAAGGAGGTCGATCCAAAAGAAAGAAATATATGCAATAGGATAGGCGTAACAGAAATTATCCAGCCAAATGTAGGGGTTTAAGTTTACAAGAAGTAAACGCAAAGAAGCCTAGGGAGTTAGAAACCTGGGCTTTCTTATATAAAATCCACAAAATTAAAAGTGACTATAATGTAACGAAAAGGGAGAAATATACATGAAGAAGATGAAGTCTGTTTCGATTTTACTGATAGCGTTATTATTTTTACAGATCCTTCCTATATTCAGAATTACTGCATACGCTGCCGATCCTGAAGCTTATTTCCCGGATGTAAATCTTAATAAGGAAATTCATGAATGGTTAAGTATACCAGTGACGGATTCGGTTTATAAATCGGATATTGAAAAAAAGCTTGCTGATTCTCCTACGACCTTCGGTAGATGGCTGGATTTTAGTAATAGCAATATAACTGACTTAACTGGTATGGAGATATTTGAGGGTCTACCCCTTACGGCTATAAGTCTAGATAGTAATAATATAACTGATATAACACCGTTACAAAATATCACCGATTTAGACACACTATTTATGCGGATTAATTATATTGAAGATATTACACCCTTAAAAAATCTAATCAATCTCAAAACACTAGATATAGCCGATAATAAAATATCCGACATTTCCATTGTTACACCATCAAATTTTCCTGGTATAGATGATTTATCTATTGGTGGAAATAGTATAAGTGACTATTCTATTATTGGTTCTTTAACAACCCTTAAAAGACTTTATATTGGCGATCAAACTTCCAATGACGAAGCAACACGAAACAATTGGGAGATATTAGCCGATAATATTGACTTTGTGAGAAGTTTGGACTTGGAATATCTAAACATAGAAGGATCGTATGTAACTGATTTAAGTCCAGTTAGCGGTTTAAGCAATCTGTATTCGTTCTATGGTGCAGACTCTCGAATTACAAATCTTTCAGCACTTTCAGGTTTAGTAAACTTAACTGAATTGAGAATTGACAGTAATTTTATAAATTATTTAGATCCTGTTAACCAAGGTGTTATTAATTTCGTGAAGTCCCAGCCGGGATACTATTACAATAATAATGCGCAGAAAAAGTTAGTTATTGCTGACCCGGTTACAGCTTCTATTAAAGCAGCAATTAATATTACGAAAGGGAATACATATTCCCCGCATTATAAGTATTTCTTTACACTTGATGGCACAACTTTTTCTAACTCGATTTTTATGGCTAGCCCATCATATACATCCTTTACAAGTAGTGATTCAAATATTTTCACAGTAGATAGTAACGGTTTAATTTCTGCAATCAATACTGGTTCAGCACAATTAGATGTGAAAATATTTAATACTACAGCTGATTATACAATTGCAACTGCTACTGTAAATGTAACGGCTGCGCCGGTGACGCTCCAAAGCATTACAGTCACACCAGCAACAGCAACAGTCCAAGTAGGCAATACACAGCAGTATACAGCCATAGCGAACTTCTCTGACGGATCAACACAGGATGTGACGAACGTTGCAGCTTGGGCGCTTGGAGATCCAACGAAGGCCACCATACATGCTTCAGGACTTGCAACAGGAACAGCAGCCGGGAACACGGGCGTGTCGGCCACATGGAATGGGATGACCGGAAACGCCAGCTTGACGGTGACAGCTGCGCCGGTGACGCTCCAAAGCATTACAGTCACACCAGCAACAGCAACAGTCCAAGTAGGCAATACACAGCAGTATACAGCCACAGCGAACTTCTCTGACGGATCAACACAGGATGTGACGAACGTTGCAGCTTGGGCGCTTGGAGATCCAACGAAGGCCACCATACATGCTTCAGGACTTGCAACAGGAACAGCAGCCGGAAACACAGGCGTGTCGGCCACATGGAATGGGATGACCGGAAACGCCAGCTTGACGGTGACAGCTGCG
>NZ_SKCD01000055.1 GCF_006542765.1 Paenibacillus luteus | reverse complement strand
GTCTCCCCATGAGTATCGTCGAGCTGCGTAATGAAATAATCCCCCAGTTCTCTGTACTTGAACTGAGGGATAGGCCTAACCGTTTTTTTTGTTTTTTTCACTGTCTACTTGACAGGGAGCACTTCACCATTAGGCATGTGGGCGTTTTTTTGCGTGGACATAAAGGAGGAGATTAGGAATTGGACACATTCGAACAAGCTCATACCATCTTTATCGAGAAGCATTTAGATGCCAGAAGCGGCGAAAGAAGAGCGAGACTGCTGAGAGGCCATGGGTTTGGGGAGAAATTATTATTGGAAAACGTATGGTGGCCCGTCTTCGGTCATTTCGACCATCTCCATCCCGAATTCGAAGTATACGATCGCAATCGCAAATCATATTTTTTAGACTTGGCCTATACTCCGCCTTTCGGGCTATTCAATGTGGAATGCCATGGTTATCAGTCTCATATCAAGGACATGGATCGCGAGAAGTTTAGCTATTCGCTAAATCGGGACACCTTTCTTACAGCCATAGGCTGGAAAATGCTCCATTTTTCCTTCGACGATATCAAGGACCGTCCCGAGATTTGCCGCTCGCTGCTCAAACTCGCCCTCGGCCCCTACCTGCTGCGCAAAGATGATAGGAATTCATTAACCAAGACGGAAAAAGACTTATTGCTGCTCGCATGGAAACTCGGCAGGCCGATCCGTCCTATCGACCTTTGCGAAGCCTGGAAGCTGAATTTTCGTACAGCCCGCAAGCTATTGATAGGCATGGTTCTAAAAGGCTTGCTACATCCCATCTCGAAAGGAACGACCATAAGGTACTATGAGTTAAAAAAAGAAACGCTCGACTTGTTGTTCTAGAATCTAGAGCGTATCAATTCCAGTACGTGAAACATCGATGGATTTAGGCGCTAGTTAATTCGCCTATATTGTACGCTCGCAGGATAGAGACCGTTTTTCTACTAGTAGCGGGTTCTATCCTGTACTCCATACAACATAGACCCCCATTCGCCTGACCTCAGGCTCCAATTTGGTGCATTCTACTGCATACGTACAGGATAGGCTCGCCCTACACACTAATCTGGGGTTAGTTACTGCATGCGTGCAACATAGCAGCGTTTGAGGGTTACTAGAGGTTGAGGTTAGTTAATAAATACGAACAACATAGCATTGTCAGGACGCAACTCCGGAATACATAAGAGCGTGCAGCATAACTCGGGAGCAACAGTTAATTCGCCCGCTCCTACCGCTAACCTATATTGTACGCTCGCAGGATAGAGGCCGCTTTTCTGTTAGAAGCTGCTTCTATCCTGCACTCCATACAACATAGCCCCTCATTCGAACCACCTCAGACTCATAATCGGCGCATTCTACTGCATCCGTGCAGGATAGACTCGCCTTTCGCACTAATCTGGGGTTAGTTACTGCATACGTGCAAGATAGCAGCGTTTGTGGGCTACTAAAGGTTAGCTTATATAGTTACAAACAACCCCCAGAGACAATACGCGACTTCGAGTATGTATCACACCTCAAAGAAACAATTAACTCCCCCCCACCGCCAACCTATCTTGTATGCTCGCAGGATGGAGATCGCTTTTCAGGTAGAAGCGGCTTCTATCCTGCACTCCATACAACATAGACCCCTATTCGGCCCAGCTCAGGCTCATAATCGACGCATTCTACTGCATACGTGCAGGATAGACTCGCCTTTCACGCTAATCTGGGATTAGTTACTGCATACGTGCAGGGTAGACTCGCCTTTCACACTAATCTGGGGTTAGTTACTGCATACGTGCAACATAGCAGCGTTTGCGGGCTACTAGAGGTTAGTTCCTGCATACGTGCAACATAGCAACGTTTGCGGGCTACTAGAGGCCAGCGGTTAGTCACCCCGCATACGCGCAATGCAGCAATGCTATATATACCTACATCCCATAAGCCGCCATAGCCGCTTGAAGCCCATGGCCCGCTTCCAGCTCGTGGCCATGGCGCAGAAGTACGGCTTCAAGCGCGCCTAACGTGAGCAGCACGTTGCGTTTGCTACAGCTGTAGCCCATCGTGCCGATGCGCCATATTTTGCCCTTCAGCGGGCCGAAGGAGCTGGCGATTTCAATGCCAAAATGGTCTAGAAGCATCGACCGGACCGATTCCCCATCCACGCCAGCGGGAATTTCGACGCAAGTGACAACTGTCATTTTGCAGGCAGGATCACCGTACAGCCGTAATCCCATCGCTTCCAAGCCTGCTATAAGTGCAGCCTCATGCTCGCGGTGCCTAGCAAAGCGCGCTTCAAGCCCCTCCTCCATTACGAGCCGCAACCCTTCGCGCAGCGCATACAGCATCGAGGTCGCTTCCGTATGATGGTTCAGCCGCGCCGGGCTCCAATAGTCCTGCAGTTGGCTTAAATCCAAATAGTTGCTCTGGATCGGACGCAACAGCGGGTCCTCCTCACTATCAGCCATGAGCAAGCCTCGTTCAATCTTTTTACGGCTTTGCAGCTTGGATTCCGCCCGCTTATTGTACGTAATAGGCGCCATACCCGCCGGTACCGATAGGCATTTTTGGGTCCCGCCGATGACCGCGTCGATGAGCAGCCGGTCGGTTGCCACCTCGATTCCGCCAATGGTGGCGACCGCATCGACTACGAATAACGCGCCCGTGTCCCGACACGCTTGACCAATCCCTTCGAGCGGCTGCATCCGTCCCGTCGACGTTTCCCCGTGAACCAAAGCCACAAGTGCAGGCTGATGCTGCCGGATTGCAGCGACGATTTCCTCCGTGCCGAATACGCTGCCCCATTCCTTCTCCAAGGCAACCACTTCCGCGCCGCAGCGCTTGGCAATCTCGGTCAACAAATGGCCGAAGCGCCCATAGATCGGCACCAGCACTTTATCACCAGCCTCAATCAAGCCGACGAGCACCGCTTCGATACCGGATCGCGATGTCCCATCCACTGGGAACGCCCATTCATTTTCCGTCTTGAACAGCTGCCTAAGCATCCCCATCGTCTCGTTCATCAAAGCTGTAAACTCTGGATCGAATTGGCCAAGGATCGGATACGACATGGCCCGCAGCACGCGCGGGTCAACCTCCACCGGACCCGGTGTCATAATCGTACGCGGCGATGGCGACAAATCTTTATATGGCTTCATAGCTCTTCCCCCTCATAACCTAATCGATAAAGCAGCTCCGTTAGCACAAGCACACCCACCGCGAGATCGCGGGGCTCCGTATATTCTTCCGGAGAATGCGATATTCCGCGCCTGCTCGGAACAAACAGCATGGCAGTCGGGCAAATATGCTCGAACATCTGGGCATCATGCCCCGCTCCGCTGATCATTCTTTTCGAAGTAATGGCCATGTTGCCGCAAACCTCGTCCATATGCCGCTTAAGCCCCTCATTCATCGGCACCGGCTCCTCCCGAAACCACTCCGACCCCTGAATACTAAGCTGCCGTTCATCCGCAAGCGCGGTAAATTCCTTCATCACCCAGCGGCAAAAACGATCAAGCGCCTGTTCATCGGCATGACGCGCATCCACCGTGAAAATGACCTTGCCCGGCACCACATTCGGCACATTCGGCTGCACCTGCAACCTGCCCACCGTCGCTACCAGCGGAGCTCCGATTCGGATCGCCTCCTGCCGCAAAGCTTGAATCATCATGCTTACGCCCTCCAGAGCATCCCTGCGCATATGCATGGGCGTCGTTCCCGCGTGATTCGATTCGCCGATCACTTCGAATTTGAGCCTCCGCTGGCCCGCAATCGTCTCGACAATGCCAATCGCAATGCCCTCCTTCTCAAGCACCGCCCCTTGCTCAATATGAACCTCAATAAACGCTCCAACATCGCTGCGCCTGCTGTCTCTCGCCATCCCCTCGCCAAAGCCGCACCGGTGCATCGCATCCGCGAAAAACACCTCCTGCGAATCCTGCAAGTGAACGATCTGCTCAAAGTTCCGCTTGCCGACGATACTTCCCGATCCCCAGTAAGCCATCGGGAAGCGGCTTCCTTCTTCCTCGCACAGAGACACAATTTCCAGCGTCCGCTTCGGCTTGCCATACTGCTGCTGCAAATACTCCAGCGCTAGCAAGCCTGCCGCAATTCCATAAGCCCCATCATAAATGCCGCCTTGCACGACCGTATCGATATGAGAACCGGTTATAATGGCTGGAGCGTCCACATTCTCGCCCAAAAGCTTTCCAAATAAATTGCCCACGTTGTCAAACTCCGTCAATAGACCATTGCTTGCCATCTTGGCCTGAAGCGCCTGCTGTGTCTCCAGCCACCCCTCGGTATAAAGCAGCCGCGTAATGCCGCCTTCTTCATCCGGACTAAACGTGGCCAGCCAGTTCAATACCTGCATCACCTGCGTCTCAAAATACGATAATAGCTGTTCCCTCTCTTGCGGATGAGGAAGTACGCTTCGCTCCATAGCTGCTCCTCCTTTCTCGTTGGCAAAATAAAGCTATCTAACCCATGCGCCTCTCTTGCTCTCGCTTAGTCCTGCCGTTTCCTCATATACTCTTTGGCCCCGTAAATAAGTCGCTTTTATTCGGCATAACATTTCCTCGCCAATGTAAGGGCTGTGCTTATGCTTCTGATAGAGATGCTCTTCCTCTAATACATACCGCTTGTTCAAATCAACGATAACGAAATCCGCATCCAAGCCGATCCGTATTTCGCCTTTGGACTCCTGCAAACCAAAGCGCCTCGCCGGTCCGCCTGCCAACAGCTCGCTTATCAGCGTTAACGGCAGCCTCCGTTTGACATGCCCTTCACCGATGACCAGCTCCACCGAGCTTTGGGCTCCAGCAATGCCGCCCCAAGCATCAAAAAAATGATTCGCTTCCTTCATTGAAGCCGGGCAAGGCGAATGATCCGAAGAGATCATATCAACCAGCCCTTGCGCAATCGCCGACCACAGCTTCTCTCGCTCTGCTGCGTCCCGCAGCGGCGGAGAACACTTAGCAACCGCCCCTTTGAGTTCCAAATCCGCAGCCGTCAGAGTCAAATAATGAGGACAAGTCTCTACCGTAACGTCCAGCCCCCGCTCAGAAGCCTGTCTGATCGCATGAACGCCAGCCTCGCTGCTAATATGGACAAAATGAAGCGCACACCCCGTCTGCTCCGCATAAAAGAGAGCCCGATTAATCGCTTCCAGCTCGGCAATAATGGGCCGTGAAGCGACATAATCACTTGGCGTCAAACGTCCCTCCGACCGTGCGGTCTGCCCCAGCTTAGCAACAATCGGCTCGCTCTCCGCATGGAGCGCGAGCACCTTACCGAGGCTCGCAATGATCTTCATTCCCTCAAGCAGCGTATAATCGTCTACTTCCCGAAAGGCATCCTCACTCGGATCACCGGGCGATGACATAAACGCTTTGAAACCAACAACGCCTGCCTCATGTAGCGGCTTAAGCTCATGAAGCTTGCCCGGAACAAGCCCGCCCCATAGCGCATAATCCACGTAGGAGCGGCCTTTTGCCGCAGCTAGCTTCAATTCCATCGCGCTAAGCGTAACCGTAGGCGGAATGCCGTTCAGCGGCATATCGACATAAGTGGTGCAGCCGCCTGCCGCGAGGGCAGCCGATCCCGTCTCAAACCCCTCCCAATCGCCGAGGCCAGGCTCGTTCAGATGGACATGGACATCAATCATCCCCGGCATGACAGTCAGTCCAACCGCATCCACTACTTCGGCCGCAAAAGCGCCGTTCAAGGCCTCGCCAAGTTGCACGATTTTCCCCGCTTTAACTCCTATATCAAGTACGCGCACTTCATTGCGCAATACGACGCTTCCGTTTTTAATGAGCAAATCCAGTTTATCTTGTTCAGCCATCCCATTCTCCGCCTTTCCATGTGTAGGGTGAAGCCACGTTCTATTCTCCAGCCTGCTCTGATGCATTCTATGAGATTGCCAGCTATATAAGTTGAACTTTTTTTTCATTTTGGTCACTACGCGAGTAGCTCATTCTTTAGAGTCGCGCTTGTAAACAAATATAAAAACAGTGAGGCTAAATTATTTTAATTTTATTTTTTCAGCAAATGGATAATTTCCAGTGTATCCACTACTCATTCCTACTAAAATCACCGCTAATGTATTTACTTCAAGCGCAGCCAAGTCTCTCACTCAGCAGCAACCGCCATCCAAGCCGTTCCCCAGTTAAACAAGCAGGCCGCGGACAACGAGGTCCGCGGCCCGATTAAGCTTCTAACTTTCCTTCATGCGACTTCGCTTGCCTGGCTGTTCTTTACGCTTCGCCTTTATTTAAGCTCTGTTACGATCAAGCTAGCATCTACTTCCTTAAGCAGGCTTAGATCATGGTAGGAAGCTGGTGCCGGAATCGACTTGATGTTGCCCACTGATTTCAAATACTCACCCACCGCTGGGCCGTTGCTTCCATTCACGTAAGTATCGCCAACCTCCATGGAATACACGTTGCGGGACATGATTTGCGTCAGCTCCTCTTCGGTCAAGTGAAGCTCAGGAGCCAGCGTCTTGATGGCTTCCTCACGGTTGTCATTGATGTAATCCGTCGCTTTCTTCAAAGCGCGAAGCACAGCCTTTAAGGTGTTCGGATTTTTCTCAAGGAATGAATCCGAAACTTGAATCGTCGTATGCACGCTCATCCAGTCCACATCGCCAACCTTGTCAGGCAGCTCGCTCTTCGTGCCGCTGAAGAGGAACTTGCCGCCGCCTTGAATCGCCTTCGTAATGAATGGCTCCCACGCCGCAAGCGCATCGATATCGCCTTTCTCCAATGCCACAACCGCGTCGCTCGGCGCAAGGTTGACGTATTTGATCTTACTTGCGTCAACGCCAAGCTCTTTCGCCATGTTGTTGATTGCAATCGTCACGTCAGCGCCGCTCGGAATACCGATGGTTTTGCCTTCCAGATCCTTCGCACTCTTCAGCTCCAGCTTGCTTGAACCGACTACAGCCTGCGTACCGGCAATTTGAGCGAGCGGCGCAATGATTTTGACCGGAATGTCCGTCGATTTCAAAATAATATCCATAAAGTTCGTTTGAATGCTCACCGGCGCGCTGCCGCCCGCTACCATCGGACCGATATCCGGGCCGCTCTCGATGAGCTGGCTCGTCACGTTAAGCCCTTCTTCCTTGAAGTAGCCAAGTTTGTCGGCAATGATTTGCTGCGAGGAAATTTGAGCGTCACGCACGCCTACCAGCGTTAAGTCGACGGTCTCCAGCTTCGTTGAAGCTTCAGTGGATGCCGGCGTATTCGATGCGGAGCCGCCATTCGTTGCCGCAGGCGCATTATTGTTGCCCCCACATGCTGCAAGCACAAAAGTTAGCGTCGTAAGTACAAGTGCCGATTTCAACCAATTCCCTGTTTTTTTCATCGATATTCCCTCCACTTTTCTCTTTGTAATGGTGCTGCGCCTTGCTCTCTTTACCTTCGCTTGCTTCGTATGCCTTCGTGCACGGCGTTACTTCTCGATGGCATCTCGAAGTCCGCCCTTGCGCCAAACCATAACCCTCTTCTCAACTAATTTAAGCAAATAAGAGAACAAGCTATATTCGAGGCCAATCAAGATGATGGCAATGAACATATTCGATATTTTAAAATAATTCCTCGCGTCTACTATAATGTAGCCGAGCCCCGACTTTGCGCCCATCATCTCGGAGACGATCAGAGCGGAGAAGGATAAACCAAGACTTACCTGAGCGCCAACCAAAAAGTTCGGAATCGCCGACGGCAGCATCACTCTCGTAAAAATCTGGCGCTCCGTCGCACCCAAGCTAAGCGCCGAACGAATAAGGGTCGACGGTACCGACTTAAAGCCGTCAAGCGTATAAACCAGCACCGGAATAAACGTCGTCCACGCTATGAGCAGCACCTTCGGAAACTCGCCGATCCCGAACCAGATGATAAACAACGGAAGAAGCGCTAGCGTCGGGATCGGTCCGACCAGGTTAAGGATCGGTGAAAACCAACGCTCTACCGTCTTGAACTTGCTCATAATGACGCCTAGCCCTACCGCAAATGCGCTTCCGATCACGAAACCGAGTGCAATTCGAATCGTGCTTGAGATCAAGCTGTCCGTAATAATCCCCGTCTTCGCAAGTTCCCAGCCCTCCTGCAGCAGCACGGTTGGAGCAGGAAGAAAGTTAGGATTAAAGAACTTCGCCGTCTCGTTTACTCTGGAGAACAACTCCCAGAAGACGAAGAACAGGATAGAAGGCAAGATATTGTATTTTTGAAAAAAACGGCTTACCGCGGAGGAGCTTTTGCCCCTCACCTGCTTGTTCATGACGGGCGATCCTACCAGAGTCGACGCGCCTGAACCGCCGTCCTTTACCGCTGTTATTTTTGCTCCGTTCATTACGACCCCACCTTTGCTTGCGCTAGCTCCAAGTGCTCCTCATCCATTAGAACCCGTTCAATCCGGCTCATCATCTCGCCAAACCCAGCGGAATGCGAGGAACGCGGATGCTTGATGCCCACCTCGAAAATTTCCGCAATCTCGCCATGCTTCATGACTACTACACGATCAGCCAGATAAACGGCTTCGCTGATGCTGTGTGTCACGAACAAGATTGTCGGTTTCAGCTGGCTGCAAATCTTTTGCAGTTCGACCCGCATCGTCTCGCGCGTCAGTACATCCAGTGCACCAAACGGCTCATCCATGAGCAAAATATCCGGCTTGCTTGCAAGCGCCCTTGCAATGCCTACCCGCTGCTTCATTCCGCCTGACAGCTCGCCCGGATAATGGGAAGCGTATGGCTCCAGCCCAACCAGCTTCAGAAACTCCATTGCAGTCTCTTTTGCCTGGGCCTTCGGCACTTTCTGAACCTCCGGCCCGAAAGCGATGTTGTCCTTGATCGTCATCCAAGGGAAGAGCGCATGATCCTGGAACACCATCCCCCGCGATTTGGAAGGCCTTTTAATCTCATCCCCGTCTACGGTGATGGAACCGTCATCGGGCAGCAGGTAACCTGCAATCATATTCAAGAGCGTCGATTTGCCGCATCCGCTATGGCCAAGTATGCATATAAACTCGTGTGAGTTGACTGTGAGATCTACGTTTTTCAAAATCGTTCTGGCTCCAAAGCTTTTGCCGACTTGATTCACTACTAATTTCATTTTTCCAACCCCAATCCATTTTGTTGTAAGCTTTTATAACATGTATCGGTGATGTGTAGCTACATCATAATCCGAATTCGGCTTGCTGTCATTGTGCACATTAACCAAAAATAGAGGATATTCATTGAATAACCTATACAATCATACATTTACAGTACGCTGCATAGCTGATATATTTATGTAATATTATCTAACACAAATTGGATTGGTGGTGCTTTTATGCTGCTCAAAGAGCTGGTTTCTCTGCCGATATATGCGAATGCCAAAGTGGTTGCTGGAATGGACGGCATGACAAATAGCGTCCAGTCGGTCAATATCATGGACGCTCCCGATATTATTCATTATTTAAAGCCGCAGGAGCTGCTCCTGACGACCGGATACGCGATGAAGGATCATCCTGAAGCGCTGCTGTCACTTGTTACCAACATGGCCAAGGTCGGCTGCGCCGGGCTTGCGATTAAGACCAAGCGCTTCCTGCAGGAGGTGCCTGCCGATGTGCTGCAATGCGCGGAGAAGCTTCAATTCCCCATTATTGAGCTTTCGTTAGATCAGTCGCTAGGCGATATTGCGAACTACTCGCTTAGCCATATTTTGGAGAAACGTACGGATGAGCTAAACTACGCACTGACTACCCATAAGCAGTTCTCGCAAATGATTATGCAGGGCAAG
Source organism: Paenibacillus luteus (assembly GCF_006542765.1). GTDB lineage: Bacteria > Bacillota > Bacilli > Paenibacillales > Paenibacillaceae > Pristimantibacillus > Pristimantibacillus luteus. The sequence goes on along the minus strand of NZ_SKCD01000055.1, from coordinate 329,993 downwards.
AGCACGGAGGATGTGATCGAGGCGCTGTCCATACTCATCGCTTCGCCCGTAATGCTTATGAATCAGCATGCCGGCCTGCTCTTTCGCTCCAGCTCGATGACGGAGTCGCTCTACGGCGCGCTTCCTCCTGAGCTGTATGCAAAGGCTGCTGCCGTGTCGCCGCATGGCTCCTTTACAATGGAGCTTCCGCAAGCTTTTGCAGCGAGCACCTCTTATTTCACCGCCGAGCTTCACCCTATCGTTACCTTTCAACTGGAAGGCTTTTTGCTTGCCTTGACGAGCGACAGCGACCAGCAGCTCAGCAACCTCACTAAACATGCGATGGAGCAAGCTGTTAATGTAATCGGGCTTGAACTGATGAAGAGGCAAGCGGTCAAGGAGCGATCACGGAGGTATAAGAACGAATTTTTTTCCGACTTCGTCGATGGATTGATTACTTCCGAGCAAGAGCTGCTTCACCGCAGCAAAAACTACGATCTGCTTAACCATCCCGTCTATGTCAGCGTTGTGGCTAAGCGCGATACCTCATTCGACCTGCTGCGTCCCTCCAGCGCGCTCGAAACGGACGGCCGCTTCATATCCGAGCGTGACCGCCATTACAACCTGCTCAAAAGCGAGTTTTCAAAGCTTGATCTGAGGTTTGTCCTATTCACCAAAAACGATTATTTTTGCTTTCTCATCGCGCTCCATGCCAGTCAAGATGTTGCTGAAGGCAAAGAAAGCAAGTTTCTGGAGCAGCTGAAGCAAATGGTCAGCAGCCTAAGCATGGTGCACAATATTCCGATCTCCATCGGGATCGGCAATCCCGTTTCCAAACTATCCGATGTACCCTTGTCCTATAAGGAAGCCATTGAAGCATTGCAAACCGGCTACGATGCACGCAAGAAACAATTTGTTCAACCCTACCATGCCAAAAACTTCAGCAATCTGCTGCGAATGATCCCGAAGGAAGAGCTTAAGGAGTATTACGAGGAGACGTTCAAAGATTTACTGAGCATTGAAGGAAAGGAGCGAAGCGACCTGCTAAAGACGCTAAGCACCTTCTATGACACACATTGCCAACTGGCTGAGACCGCCAAGCAGCTGTTCGTTCACCGCAACACGGTCACCTATCGCCTCGAAAAATGCGAAAGGCTCACGGGCCGCGATCTACGTGATCCCGTCGAGAGCCTCCGTTTTCGCACCGCCTTCTCCATGGAATCGTTATTCGCAGCCGAGTGAGGCAAGAGGCTGTAAGCGTCTTGTGCTTACAGCCTTCTTTCGAGCTAACCCCGAAGCCGATTTCACTCTGATAGAAACTATATGTTCTTACACGTCACTAACCAATGTTACTTGAGCGCTGTAAGAGCATATTTGAGCTTGCAGCCTCGTTCCGAACAAACTGCACCGATTATAGTCCGCGCTTCGCTTTTTTACAGTTGAGCGCATACGTTTTGCCGTATGCTCTGCCGTAGCGAATGATTTTGCGGAGCATGGACTGGTCCTCTAGGAGGGTAAACGGACAAGGGTCCGGCACTGTATTCACCTCGAGAATCCATGGCTTTAGCCGGCGGTCAATAGCCAGATCCAATCCGATCTCCTTGATACCAGGATACGCCCGCTCCAGCTTCTTGGCGGAACGAACGCCCAACTGATCCATATAATTCAGCATGCTTTTTCGCTCTGCAGCTTTAGTGTGCTTGCGCAGCAAATATGCCGTCGGATAGATCGTTCCTCCCTGGCTGCCATTGGTTACGATTTTATCTGGATGAGCCACCCTCCCTAGGGTCCCGGTCGCTTCCCAGCCGCCGCACGGCGCTCGCTGCACAACAACGCGAATATCAAACGGGCGACCCTGGTGCTTGAGCAGGTGGATGCCTTTCTGAACCAAATAATCTTCCCCTTTTACAGCCTTGGCTATCGACTGATAAAACGCCTCATAAGTACCGAAGCTCAGCTTTCTCGTTCCTAGCTGATAAGCATAAAGGTGACCCAATTTCCCCACACCTTTTCCCTTATTAAGCTCAGCCCGCATCACGCCATAGCCCTGCGCCCCTCTTCTGGGCTTCACATAGACCATTCCCCATTGCTGCAGCATGCCAAGCAAGCTGTCCTTCGTCATTCTGCTTGTGGCAGGCAAATGCTTTTTCAGTATGGCATCCCTTTGGTACAGCTGCGTCTTGGCCCACTTATCCGCTACACTCCGAACACGTTTCAATGCCGCCCCTCTTTTCTTTCCCATGAAAACCCCTCCGTTCCCTATCTGCTCTCCTTAGCATACGAACCTTTTGCAAATTGGATGTAGGCGGCTGTCCCCATAACTTGAACCTGTATCCGGCAGCAACATATGCTTTAGTAACCCAGTTAACCGTGATATTTGTCCTATAGGAGGTCGAAAAACCAAATGCAGCTGATCCTTCCACTTCACTCCCTCATTCAGCGTACTTGTCAGTTCCACCCTTGGTACAGCACGCTTCTCTCCCAGCAAGGAATTACTCCCGAGTCCTGCGAATCAACAATTCTGAGTGATCTTCCGCTGATCACCTCTGAACGACTGGAGCAGCATTATTACGCTGCAGCGGCAAGAACCGAACCCGGGCTATCGGTATACAAGACATCCGGCACCTCCTCGGGAATTCGGAAGGCGATCTATTATTCCCCAGAGGACGACGAGCACTATATCGCTGCAAAAAAAGCCTCCTTTCAAGAGTGGCTCAACGCCGAAATCACCGGGCAGCAAACAGCACCCCCCTTTCGCAAAGCGCTGGCGGATATGGGAACCGGACACGCGGCAAGCACTGCGATGTCCATCTTTGCGAGCCTCGGCTACGAGGCGGATTCCTTGTCCTTCGCCCTACCCATCGAGGAGCATATCCGCAAGCTTTCCTCCTTCAAGCCGGATCTGTTCTACACGATGCCGTCGATTTTGGACGCGATTGCTTCTGCCGCGGATGATCTAAAACAGTTTGGCATCCGAAAGATCATTCTCGTAGGCGAAATGGCTCCTCTGGATTGGCAGGCAAATATCGCCGCACGCTTCGGGATTGAGCCTACAGATGTTTTGGATACCTATGGCTCCATTGAAATTGGAGCAATCGCATCCTACTCCCACACCTTAGGCCGATACCTTTTCGTGGACGGCATTTATGCAGAAGCCTTGCCTGCCGAGCAAATCGATCCACGCTTCGAACCGCTGCCGGCGAGCGAAAGTGTCCTCGTGCTGACTTCCTCCAATCGCACTGTGTTTCCGGCACTACGATACGTCACTTATGACGTTGTCCGGGATTTCCAGACGATCTTGGTTGATGGACAGGAAAGGCAATCTTTCCGCTGCATCGTTAAGCGGATCGGCAGCGAACTCAAGCATGGGGAAAAAATCAGCCTATACGACATCGAAAGCGTCGTGAATCGTTTTGTGCCCGATGCCGAGCTGCGTGTGAGCCTGCGCAATAACAGGCTGTCCGTTCATATCCGCAGCAAAATGCTAGACGAAGAGCGACTGGCTGATATTCGGCATGCTATCGAGCATACCATTGGGGAAATTGGACAAATGATTGAAAATCGTATGCTCGAGGGCATTACGGTGACACGTGCTGCGGATAACGAACAGTTGGAACGCGGGGCGGTGAAATCCAAAAAAATTTATTTCTAAGGAGAATCGTCGATGGGAAGAAATATATTGTCTGTCATTGGGAATACGCCGCTCGTCCAGCTCTCCAAGCTCTTTGCCAATGATCGCGGCATCACCGTCCACGCCAAGCTGGAGCTGCTTAACCCCGGAGGCAGCGCCAAGGATAGATCCGCCGCCCGAATCATTAACGCCGCTTGGGAGGAGGGACTGATTGGGTCCGGCTCAGTCATCATCGAATCCAGCTCTGGCAATATGGCGATTAGCCTTGCAGCCATCTGCTCCTATTTGGGCATGGGCTTCATTAGCGTCATTGATCCCAAAGCGACGCAGCAAAACATTCGCATCATGCAAGCCTACGGCGCACATATTGAACTGGTTCATGAACCCGATCCACAATCGGGAGAATTTCTGCCAGCAAGGCTGAGCCGAGTACGGCAATTATTAGAACGTATTCCGAATAGCTTCTGGCCGAATCAATATGCCAACAAGAACAATTATCTCTCCCATTATGAAGGAACCATGCGCGAGGTTATTGAGGAGCTTGGCCAAGTCGATTACATAATCGGCGGGGTCAGCACCTGCGGAACCATGCTCGGCTGCGCCCAATATATTAAAGACCATAAGCTTGCGACGAAAGTGATCGCCGTGGATGCGGCGGGCAGCGTCATCTTTGGCGGGGCGAACGGCAACCGGCGTTTTCCCGGACTTGGAGCCGGCATCGTTCCTCCATTTGGCGAGAGACCATTTACAGATCAAGAGATAAAAGTCACAGACCAAAACATGGTAGCCGGCTGCCGACTGCTCGTCAAGGAGGAATCACTGCTTGCCGGACCTTCCTCCGGCGCCGTTATTCATGCCTTGAAATCGATTGAACAGGAGCTTCCCGACCATTCCGTCTGTGCCGTTATTTTGCATGATCGCGGAGAACGCTATATGGATACGGTGTATAACGATGAATGGGTGAAGCAGCAATTCGGCCAATCTTTTAACGCTTAAAGCGCATCGACATAGGATGCCTTATCCTGCCATCGAAAGGAACATGACTGTGTTATACCTCGGTGATGAGCATATTCGCACAATCGGCCTGCACTGGAAAGAGCTCGTTCACAGCACGGAAGCTGCGGTACACATTCTGGAATCCGGTGATTTTGCGCAGCCTATTAAGCCTTACTTACGTTACGGCAATCCGGACAATCGAATTATCGCTATGCCTGCTTATGCGGGAGGCAATGTACAGACAGCGGGCATCAAATGGATTGCGAGCTTTCCAGGCAATATTAATGCCGGATTGCCGCGAGCACACAGCGTTACGCTGCTAAACCACGCCGATACTGGCATCCCTTATGCCATAATCAACTCGGCGTTGCCAAGCGCGGCCCGTACAGCCGCCGTCAGCGGCTTGCTGCTTCGACATTATTTGAAAGCACAAGGAGAGAAAAGACGGCTGAGGCTCGGCATTATTGGATTCGGACCAGTCGGACAGCTGCACTACGAAATGTGCGGCCAATTGTATAACGAACACATCGAAGAGGCATATATTTATGATTTAAGGGGATGCGAGCTGAGCCACTCGCAACTAGCGGCTGAGGACCAGCCTCTGCGTGCGCGCACTCGGGTAGCGGACAGCTGGCAACAGCTATACGAAGCCTGCGATCTTATTATCACCTGCACGGTGAGCAATCAACGCTATATCGACCGTCCGCCTTCCCCAGGCAGCCTGCTGTTGGATGTGTCCTTAAGAGACTATACAACCGCGGCTATCGACCGCATCCAAGCGATTGTCGTCGATGAGTGGGAAGAGGTTTGCCGCGAGAATACCGACATTGAGCAGCTGCATTTGGAACGAGGCTTAACTAAAGCGCACACTCTTTCTTTGACCGATGTGGTGTGCAGAGGAGCGCTGGCCCCTTTTGCCAAAGATGAAACCGTCTTGTTTTGCCCGATGGGGATGGCTGTATTCGATATGGCTGCGGCACGTTACTTTGTTGATCAAGCCAGTGTTCTGGGCATTGGATTGCAGGTAAAATAAGGCCTGACAGCCTTCGCACTTATGGATTCGAAGACCGCCCACGTACCGGCAGGTACTTCGAACGAGATTAGGTTTTCTAGACATGGCTTGGAAGTAGCAGCACCCACAAAAAAAGGATAACACCAGCAAACGCTGGCATCATCCTTTTTCTCATTGCTATTCGTACTATTCGATCGGCGCCGCTAATCTTATGCAGATTGGCCTAGCCGATTAACCGGAAATGAATATATATTCGATTTGTCTCCCGCTTGAGCGGCAGCACCCTCGCTTGCTTTGCGTGTGTTGGTCAGCTCCATAAACCAGGCCTCATCCCAAGTATCCAGTGCCAAGTTGATTGAGTTTTGAAAAAGCTGGCCATCATCTACAGCAATGTCGGATACGTTTTTGAGCCAGGATGAGCGAACAGCAACGATTTTGCCAATCACTTCCTCGTTATCCGACTTCACAACATTCACAGTTACAAAGCCCTGTAAAATATCGATTGTTTCGACAAATCCGTGAATAAGCTCGCCATCTTTTGTTTTCCCTTGTACCCAGTCGCTTATGTTGAATTTCATCTTCCAACACCACCTATCCCTAATAGTTAGACTAGCCCCTTAACTGTAACTCTTTTCATTACACTTACTGTAAAAAAGTAGACGCTGCACATTCGATTTCTCAAGTGACGTCTTATGTTGAACTTCCATACTGTAAGTTTAATAGTTACAGTTATCTTTGTCAAGCCGTTATGCTAAAATGGACGATAAACGAAGGTGCCCGTTTTTTTTGCCTAAAATGCCATGCTTGCCACTAATGGGCTAACTCCAGCCCCAGAAAAATCCGTCTCTCTCCCAAGCCGCTTTCCCTTTATGCAGCTTGCGAAAAACCTTCTTTACTTCTTTATCGATGGAAGCATTGCCGTGTTCGTTAATATAAATAAACGATTCGCCAAATTGGCATTTGATATACTCCACGGCAGCACTTTGATGTAAAATCCCTTTTTCTTTCAATTCATTTAACATCCATTCTGCAACTTCATTCGCGGTATGCGACATCCTTCTCACTCCTTCATGAATAAACGCTGTAACTATAGCATAGATTACGGTCTCTCTTCAAATAGAAGGAGCCTTACGCCTGCATTGACAGCTTAGTGCCGCTTCCACTATATTGTATTTATAACAATTTAATTTTACTAAATTTAGATACAGGGCACAATACCTAGCAAACGAGTATTCTAAACATTCAACAAATACACCTTCCTTTGGAGGATCACAACATGGACAGCAATGATATTTTAAAATTAGACAACCAGATCTGCTTCGCCTTTTATGCTTGCTCTCGGGAGATTACGAAGCTGTATCGCCCGATGCTCGAAAAGATTGATTTGACCTATACGCAATATGTAACGATGCTAGCGTTATGGGAACAGGATCATGTGACGGTCACTGCGCTTGGCCATAAACTCTTTCTCGATTCCGGCACTCTGACTCCGCTGCTCAAGAAACTGGAAGCCGCTGGTCACATTACGCGAACACGTGACCGCAATGACGAGCGCAGCGTTCTTGTTGAACTGACCAAGCAAGGAAGGGCATTAAAAGAGCAAGCGCTTGGCTTTCCCGAGCAATTAGCCTGCATGCTGGATGCCAAGCCAGAAGAAGGCGCTGAGCTGCTGGGACAAATGCATCAATTTCTGCAACGCATTCAACAGAACGCCGCCAAATAATTATAAGAACATTCCAACCATCCATCACCTGATCAGGAGGTACCAACCGTGACTGAAAGCTTTCTTCGTCCCTTTGGCCCTACGAATCTGCAGCTGTCGCCACTCGGCCTTGGCTGCTGGCAATTCAGCAACGGTACTGGGCTTGTCGGCAAGTTCTGGCCTGTTCTTCAAAGCGATATGATAAATGAGATTGTCCGAACGAGCTATGAAGGCGGCATCAATTGGTTCGATACGGCCGAGATCTACGGCAATGGCCAATCCGAGCAACTGCTCGCGCGTGCCCTCCGCGAAGCCCTTCCTGCTGACAGTAACACTTATATAGCCACCAAGTGGTGGCCGCTGATGCGGACTGCAAGCAATATTGGCAAAACCATTGATGAACGTATTCATTTGCTTGAAGGACGCACCATCCATCTGCATCAGGTGCATCAGCCTTTCTCCTTGTCCTCGGTAAGCAGTGAGATGAAGGAGATGGCCAAGCTCGCAGCTGCGGGTAAAATTCAACATATTGGCGTAAGCAATTTTTCGGCCAAGCAAATGCGCGAAGCTGACCGCGTATTAAGAGCGCAAGGCTTGCGGCTGGCCTCCAATCAGGTCAAATATAGCCTGCTGGATCGCCGCATTGAGCAAAACGGAATACTGGACACCGCCAAAGAGCTCGGCATTGCGATTATTGCGTATTCTCCCCTTGAGCAGGGCATATTAAGCGGAAAGTTCCATCATAACCCTGAGCTTGTCAAAGCAATCAGCGGACCCCGAAAATTCAGCACGCCTTTCCGTGCCGAGGGACTTAGGCGGTCTCGGCCGCTAATCGATACATTGGAGCTGGTCGCCAGCAGACATCAGGCTACAGCTACGCAAACGGCACTGAACTGGCTGATTCACGCACATGGCGAAACGGTATTTGCTATTCCCGGCGCGTCCAAGATCCATCACGCCGAGCAAAACGTGAAGGCCATGCGCTTCCAGTTAACCGCGGATGAAATCGAGGAAATAAGCAAGGTGTCATTGTTTGCTTGCCGATAATAGCCTTCGATTCAAACCTCGCCAATAAGGGTATATGAGAATGTAACCTCATATTAGCTTAATCGCGAGAGGAGGGCTCACCATGAAGGTGACCATCGGTATTTTCGAAAAAGAAGAAGGCGTATTGGAAGCTATTCAAGCTTTTCAATCCACAACTACAGGCAATCACAACTTGCGAATTTTTGTAAAAAATAAAGAAGCTGCCCCAATCCTTGCAGCGCAGTCTGACGTACCCGTTGAAGAGGTGTATGAGATTCGAGATGCGCAAGGGCAGCGCGGCGAGCGAATCGTCCCAGCGATCGGAGCTGCACCAATTGCCTCGGGAGGCTATGTAGCCGGAGGACTCGGAGTCGGAGCAAGTCCCGGCGTCGTTATTGGAGTGACGGATGCGGATGTGGACGAGCGCGCCCGCACTCAAGACGTTCTGCATGATATTGGCATACCAGGCAGGCTAGTGGAAGTATGCGGCGATGCCATTGAGCAAGGAAAGATTCTGCTCTTGACTGAAACGGAGACCGAAGCTGAGGCTGACGTCTTGCTGCGACGTGCCGGAGCATCCAACATCATCCTTGAATAGTGGTTTTATTCTCACAAACCTAAACGGCAGTCGCCGTCTTCTGCCTGAGCTGCAGTCGTAACCGATAGAAGAGAGAGGCTGTTCCTTTTGAAGGAGGACAGCCTCTCTCTTCTTTTCGTTTGACATTTCTTTTTATATTGCGTAAAATTAAATCATACAAAATATAAAATGAATTCGTGGAGGTTTTTCTTATGTCCATATACGATATTGAAGTGAAGACAATTAAAGGCGAATCCCAAACGCTTGCTCCTTACAAAGGAAAGGTCATGCTGATCGTGAACACGGCTACCAAATGCGGCCTTGCCCCGCAGTTCAAGGGACTACAGAAGCTCCACGACAGCTACAACCAGCAGGGTTTTGCCGTTCTAGGCTTCCCTTCCTCCCAATTTGCCAATCAGGAGCTTAGCGACAACAGTAAAGTAGCGGAAGCCTGCGAGATCAACTTCGGTGTTTCCTTCCCGCTGTACGCGAAGATCGATGTTAACGGCAGCAGCGCGCATCCTTTGTTTCAGCATTTGACAAATGAAGCACGTGGTTTCCTTGGCACCAAATCCATCAAATGGAACTTCACGAAATTTCTCGTCGATCAGAATGGCAAAGTGCTGAAGCGCTTCAGCCCGAAGGATACACCGGAGCAAATCGAAAGCCACATTCAGAAATTGGTGAAAGCTCCTACGCACGTTTGATTCATAAAAAGGGCAATCCTGCAGCCATCGTTTGCTACAGGATTGCCCTTTTTTCTGTCGATTGGCAAATAGCCCAATCAATTAATATACGTCCAGATTCCCAGCCTGCCGTTATGTCCTTAATTCAGTGCCAAGCATGCGACTCAGCCGTAAAGCAGCATGAACGCCCGGACTTTCACAGGAAAGAATCATCCGACATATTTGTCTGCAATTCGGTAAAGCAGTTCATCCATGCTCACGTCCCGCTCCACCCGCTCCTCCATATCCTTAAGGCGCACCATGCCAGCCTTCCATTCGGTCTCTCCAACCAGCACCGCATACCGGATGCCGCTACTGGCAAGGGAGGCCAAAATATTTTTCAGCTTGCGCCCGCTCGTATCCAGTCTTACTCGAAGGCCAGCAGCGCGCAGCTCTGCTGCCGTTTGCAGCAGCTCTATGGCACTCACGCCAACCGGAATTAGCACAACCGGAGCTTGAACGGCCTCGTAAGCTCGTTCTTCAAGGACCGCCATAATCGACTCCATACCGAAAGAGAGCCCTACTGCGCTATATTCAGATTCGGTGTCATCCCTTCCCACAAGCTTGCCAATAATGGCATCATACCGCCCGCCGCCACCTAAGCTGGAGGAATATCCTCCCGATGCGTCAAAGATTTCGTAAACGGTACCTGTGTAGAAAGAAAGGCCCCGAGAGAGAAACAGATCGAAGACGCATGTCTCATCTAAACCAAGCTCCCTCAATATATTTCGTACCGCGAGCACTTCGAGCACTCCCTCGCTGCCTTGAAGCTCATATTTCCCAACAATATCCTCCAAGTTTACATCCTCAAGCTCGAGCAGTCCCATAACGCCACGCGTGGCGTCAGCGCTGAGACCTTTATCCAGCAGTTCCTCCTTCACGCCGATAACCCCGATTTTTGCAAGCTTATCCAGGGTCAGCATAACCGAGGAAGTATCCTCGGCCTGAACACCGACTGCCTCCAGCACTTCGGCCAAGAAACGCCGATTGTTCCATTTCAGTATCACAGCAATATCCAGCGCGCGGAATACGTCTGCCGCCAGCTGCATCAGTTCGACTTCTGCCTCCGGTCCCTTCACTCCCACCACATCGACATCGCATTGCAGAAATTCCCGCAGCCGTCCGCGTTTTACCGGCCCATCGCGAAATACTTTGCCCATCTCATAACGCTTGAACGGCAGCTCGATGCCCGGGTTTAAGGCGATCACCTTCGCGAAGGGGATCGTCAGGTCATACCGCAAGCCTAATCGTCGCTTGCGCTGATCGGTCAGTTGGTACATTTCCTTCACAATTTCATCGCCGCCTGCATATTTGGAGGTGAGGAAGTCAAGCTCCGTCAGCTCGGTCGTGACCATCTCGTCAAAATCATATAGCTCAAATTTATCACGCAGGATGTTCTGGATTTGTCTTCTTCTCGCTTGTTCCCTGCCAAAATAATCATAAGTCCCCTTCACATTTTGCATCACGATCATCCTCTCCCGTTAAATTGGAATAAAAAAACGCGCAGGACCTCTTGGTCCTGCGCGCATCGTATGCTGCAGGGAGGCCAACGCGAGAAGCGCTAGCCCGCCCTGAGAAAAGTTCAGGGGTGCTAACGCTTAATGAAATGATGAAGCTGATTCAATTGGAATGTGTACATGATACCCAATCCCTTCGACTGAATTAATGTGATTATAGCGAATCACCGCTTGTTTAGCAACCCCACCCCCTTGAACAAAATTGTTCACTCAGACAAGATCATTTTTTTTCACATAAGTTTGTTATGTTCACTTGTAAGCGTTTACAATATTCGTTACATTCTGGATGAGATCCAGATTCGCAAGCTGCCCAGACTTTTTTTCCTCAGGACAAGATAACAGCAAATGCTTTTATCTTATTGATGAAGGATCATCCATCGTTTACGGGAGGGAATTAGAGTATGCGTATTACCCGAAAAAGATTGTCCATGTTCATCACCATGTTCTTACTTATGGTTTTAGTGTATGCAGGAGCAAAGCTTGAACACGCGGAAGCAGCGAATGTTAGCATCACGAATGGAACCGAGTGGCTGGACACGGCCGGCAACCCCATTGACGCCCATAGCGGCAATATTTTAAAGGTGGGGTCCACCTACTACATGTATGGCGAGAAAGCCGTAAACTGGACGTTTGACAGGGTTAACGTATACACCTCCACCGATTTGAAAAACTGGACGCTCGGCAACAGCATTTTAACAAAAAGCTCTGCTCCCGAGCTGAACTCCAGCAAGATTGAGCGGCCAAAGGTCATCTACAATGCCGCCACGAACAAGTACGTGCTCTGGATGCATTACGAGAACGGCACCGATTATTCCCTGGGCCGCGTCGCTGTTGCCACAAGCAGCACACCAGACGGGAATTTCACTTACCAAGGCAGCTTCCGTCCGCTCAATTATGAATCTCGCGACATGACGGTTTTCGTCGACACGAACGGCACCGGCTACTTAGTGACTGCATCGAAGAAAAACGGCGGTACGAACGACACCATGGCGATCTTCCAGCTGAATGCCAGCTACACCGACGTCTCCTCCTTTGTCGGCTGGGTATTTGAGAATGGATACCGCGAGGCTCCTGCCGTCGTGAAGAAAAACAATACCTATTACTTGTTTACCTCACAGGCCTCCGGCTGGTATCCAAACCAAGGCGGCTATGCTACGGCAAGCTCCATGACAGGCACATGGTCCTCCTTGTCCCCCTTTGGTGATCCCGCAGCCTATGGGTCGCAGATCCATAGCATCGCAACGATTACCGGCAGCAGCACAACCTCCTATATTTATATGGGCGATCGCTGGAATCCGCTTAACTTAAGCGACCATCATTACATCTGGCTGCCGCTTACGTTAAATGATTCAACTGCTGCCGCTTCGCTGAATTGGTACAGCTCTTGGAGCATCGATGCCGCTACCGGGACCGTCACCCTGCCGTCGCTTGTGAACCATGCGCAAGGAAAAACGGCCACCGCGAGTTCTACGGGCTCATCCTCCTCCGCCAGCAATGCGAATGACGGCAATGCCCAGACCAGTTGGACCGCTTCCAGCAGCTCCTGGCCTGCTTGGTGGCAGGTTGACTTCGGCGCTCCGAAAACGATTACAGAAGTGGACATCTCTTGGTTCATGTACAAGGGCTCCGAGGCCTACTACAAATATAAAATCGAAGTAAGCAACGATGGAATCAACTATGCAGCCATCGATCGAACCAGCAATACGAGCTATGGCTTTACGACGGATGCGGTCCGCTTTACGGCCCGTTATGTGCGCATTAACCTGGTGAATGCCGTGCTCTTCAACAACCCAAGCAATTGGTATACGCCGACGGTGCATGAAGTGCGCTTGCTTGGTCCTGCAACTGCCGACGCGACTGGCTATAGCCGGCTTGAATCGCATAATTACTCTACCCGTTATGTTCGCCATTATAATTATGCGGCCCGCATCGACGAGAACGTCTCGCCCGCCTTGGACTCTCAATTCCGCATCGTACCGGGACTTGCCAGCTCATCTGCTGTCTCGTTCGAATCGATGAATTTGCCTGGCTACTACTTGGCGCGCAACGCCAGCAACCAAATCGTACTGCAGCAATATAGCGGAACAGGCACCTTTAAAAATGATGCCTCCTTTAATCAGGTTGCAGGCTGGGCCGATAGTACAAAAGCATCCTACGAATCCTACAGCCAGCCCGGCTACTTCATTCGGCATTATAACTATGTGCTTCAGCTCGCTGCCGTCAATTCAGCTAGTGCCGCAACCCTAAAGAGTGATGCAACGTTCAAGCGCTACAACTTTTAGCCATTCATATTCAGCAGGAGGAGATGGGCCTAAGCCTGTCTCCTCTTTTTCCGCCTCTCCTCCTCTACACGCCCTCCAAAATCCCGCTTGTACCGAATCGATACCGCTTATGTTAAGATAGTGCTGTTCTCGCTCTCGCTGTGCAAAGGCGGGCAGGCGGAACGATTATCGCCGCATAGGAGGCTTCTAGCGTATGGAATCTGTCCATCGCTTTTCATTAATTAGCTCGCTCAAAGGCAGGCTCGCTGTCATCTTGGCGATCGCCACGATTATTCCTATTTTATTGACCGGTTATATTTCGTATCGTTGGATATATATCGTTCAGACCGAAAAAATCGAAGCGGAATGGCTCGACAAAGTTCAGCGCGAGCGCGACGAGCTTGACCGGAAACTCGACGAGCTTGGACGCGTGTCGCAGCTTATGGATATCGAGGGCGGCATAGGCCGGGACGTCGTGAACTTCATCACGAGCAACAATTCTTTTGACCGCGCGATTTTATACCGCAACATTAACCAATCTGTCGCCAATGTCAACTTTTCCAATCCCAATCTGGGCGTCATGTTTTATTATGCGCCCGAGCAGGCAGAACCCCTGCTGTTCCCAAATGCCAACGTGAAGCTTCAGTTCCAACCCGAAGATTTGCATGCCTTCTTCAAGCAAAAGCTGTTCACCTATTACGGGCCGCATGAATCGCTGGACGTTGCCAATCAGGCCGAGCCCGTATTCTCCTTGCTCCGCAAGCTGAATTATGGACAAGGACGCTCCCTCTATGCTTACATCGAGACCAAAGTCGTTGGTCTCGATGCGATGTTTGCGAAGGCGAGTACGGCAGCAGCCAGCCATGAGGAATCACCGGTCTACCACGTTTTAACCACGCCTGCCAAGCAGATTGCCTATACGAATATGCCCAGCGGACCGGATAACCAGCAAACTGCCTTCGAACCGCCTGATCACGCATACAAAGTCTTTGAAGCAACCGGGCAGCAAGGCTGGACCTTATATCAACTCATTCCGAAGGATGACTATAACCGCGAATTAAACAAATGGCTTTCGCAGTTCATCTTGTTTGCTTCGCTTTCCTTCGGACTGGGCATTATTCTCGCCTGGCTAATCTGGCGGATGGTTTATCGCCCCATTCGGATCATCAACCGAGAGATTACCCGGTTCAGTTACAATCCATCTCTTACTCAGGTGTCCGCTACAGGATTGACAGAGTTCAACCACATCATGAACAATTTCCATCAAATGAGCCGGCGCATATCCGAGCTGATTACCGACGTGGAGGACAAGGAGAAACGGCGCGGACAGCTGGAGGTAGAGAAGCTGCTTGTCCAAATCAATCCGCATTTCCTGCATAACACCCTGAACACCATCCAGTGGCTGGCCCGCATCGAAGGCCATACCAATATCGCCCGGCTGGTCTCGATTTTCACAAGGGTGCTGCATTATAATCTGGGCAAGAAAAACATTATCGTAACGGTACGCGAAGAGGTCGATGCCGTTCGAGATTATATCGATTTGCAAAATATAAGATACGATCATTCTTTTAACGTTAAGCTGAGCATTGGGCCGGAATGCCTAGACGTCCCGATTCCGCGCTTTATTCTTCAGCCATTAGTCGAAAACGCGCTGTACCACGGCTTCGATGACGATGACCGAGGGGAAATCGAGGTGACAATTACGCGAGCTGACAGTTCCTTGTACCTTCGCGTAAAGGACAATGGCAAGGGCATCCCGGCTGACAAGCTCCTCGCGATGCTGGAGGAGGAGGACGATCAGCTCCGCAAGTCGGGGCTCGGAATCGGACTGCGCTACGTCAAAAAAATGCTGGACGTTTATTATGGCACAGAAGCACAATTAACGATGGAAAGCGGGACAGGGATCGGTACAACGATCGCCATTCGTCTCCCGGATACCATAAAAGGAGTGGAAGCCCTTGATTCAGGCCCTAATCGTGGATGACGAAAGCTTGGTACGCAAAGGGATGCGGCTCATGTTCCCTTGGAGCAAGTTTGGCGTAGAAATTGCAGGCGAAGCCGCGACTGGCGAGCGGGCCATGGAGTTTTTGCGATCGCACCCCGTTCAGCTATTGATGACGGATATTACGATGCCTGGCATGTCTGGCTTAGAGCTGATGAAGAAAGCACAGGAGCATGATCCCGCGCTGAAAGTCGTTATCCTCACCTGCCATCAGGACTTTGAATTCATTCAAGAGGCGCTTCGCCTTGGGGCAATTGATTATATCGTCAAAACACAGCTGGAGGAATTAGATCTCGATGTGACCATGGAGCGGATACTGAAGGCCGTCCGGCAGGATACATCGAGCAGCCATTTGGCCAAGGAGAAGCTTGCCCTCGCCCGCAATGCGGCTGCCGAAACAAGCTCAGATCTGCAGTGGGTCATGGAAGACGACAGGTTCAGCCTACTATCCCAGGCGATTAGTGAGCTGGAGCAAGCGGGCGGCAATGAGGCCCATGCCATTCTGTCCGTTGCAGCGGAGCGCTGGAAACGCAGCTTTCCGATGTTTGACTGGGAGCGGCGCCCCTCCCTGCCTAGTAGCGGCGGCGCCGCCAGCTGGCTGCAAGGCATACGATCGGAACTCGCCGCATGGCTGAGAAGCTCCGCCTATTCCGAGGATGTCATCCGAGCGGTCATCAAAGCCGTCGATCTGATTGCAGAGCACCCCGGCCAGCATCTGAAGCAAAGCGAAATCTGCCAGCTCGTTAATCTGAGCAAAAGCTATTTCAGCACCAGCTTCCGGGATATTATGCGGCTGACGTTCAGCCACTTCCTTCAGACCGCAAGCCTTCACGCCGCGAAGGAGCTTCTCCTGTCCACCAATCATCCGGTCTATCTTATCGCCGAAAAATGCGGTTTTATGGACCAGCGTTATTTCAGCAAGCTATTCAAGGAACAAACCGGCATGCTGCCAAGCGAATTCAGGCAGCTGCATACGGAGCGTCCCTAAATCGAAGAGGCCCGAAAGCGGCTGGCGGCATCATCCGCTGCGCGCGTTCAGGCTTTTTACCGTCTACCGAAGCAGCAACCAGGAGAAAATAATCCTCATATGGTGCGAGGGAAATTTTCTGATGGCTCAGCAGAGCGGAAAATATTCTAACTACCTTCAAAATTGAACCACTCACAGCCTATCGCAAGCGTTTGCTATACTTACGCTGCAAAGGAATAAAGATAGCAGAAAGGGGATGTCTGCACGATGAAAGGAAAAAAGGGAATAGCGCTTTTACTGTCTTCATTTCTCGTTCTTTCGCTGGCTGCATGCAGCAGCGGCAACGGCAATAACGGAGGCACTACACCTGAAGAAAGCGCGGCTGGCAGCAACACGCCCAAGGACACCGCTTCGATAACACCCTTGGGGAAATACGATCCTCCGATTGAAGTAACCGCCGTTCGAGGAATTACCGAGGGCACCAAGTACAGCGAAGGAGAATCCATTGACAACAACGTGTGGTCGAAGGCCTACGAGAGCGAGCTTGGCGTGAAGGTGAAGTATTTATGGACAACACCGACTGCCCAATACGATCAGAAGCTTAACATCGCCATCGCTTCCGATGATCTGCCTGATATTACACCGGTCAGCGCTTCCCAGCTGAAACGGCTGGTCGAGGATGACGCTCTTGAGGATCTCACCTCTCTCTACGAGCAGTACGGATCGGAGCTGACCAAAGGCATTATGTCGCAAGACGGAGGCAATGCCATTAAATCCGCTACCTTCGACGGCAAGCTGTACGGTCTGCCCAATATGACCTCCGGGCTTGGACAAACCCATGTCCTCTGGGTACGTACGGACTGGCTCCAGAAGCTCGGGCTGCCTGAGCCCAAAACGATGGACGACGTGATCAAAACCGCCGAAGCTTTCGTTAAGCAGGACCCGGACGGCAACAATAAAGCCGACACTTACGGCCTTGGCATTAATAAAGATATTTTCGGCTTCTACGCCGGCATGCAAGGCTTCTTTAACGGCTTTCATGCCTATCCAAACACATGGGTGAAGGATGCCTCTGGAAAACTGGGCTACGGCAGCGTACAGCCGGAAACCAAAGCAGCATTGCTTAAACTGCAGGAGCTTTATAAACAAGGTTTGCTTGACAAGGAGTTCGGAACCAAGGATGCGACCAAGGTAAGCGAAGCTGCCAACGGCGGCAAGCTGGGTTTGTTCTACGGCTTCTTCTGGAATGCAGGCTGGCTGCAGGACGGAAAAAATGCGGAACCTGCGATGGAATGGAAACCGATTTCGATCGTCTCCATCGACGACCAACCCGCCAAAGCGCAAGTGCCTTTTGCCATCAACACGTATTATGTGGTCAAAAAAGGAGCGAAAAACCCGGAAGCGGCCGTTAAGGTGCTGAACTTCGACTTCGAGAAGCTTTGGGGCGAAACGGCCCAGCCAGATGTTTATAGCGTCAACAACAATACCGCCATTTTCGAATACGCGCTCCTCTATGGCGAAGCGCCGCGCAAAAATCTCGACGCCTATCTCAACGTAGTCAAGGCATTGGAAGCGAAGGATTCTTCCAGCCTAAATACAGAGGAGAAAGGTTATTATGATAATATTTTGGCCTTCCGTGCTGGAGACCATAAGCTGTGGGGCAATGAACAGATGTACGGGCCAGCCGGCTCCTTATCGGTCATTGACGGCTACTCCAAAAACGCGCAGCTTGTCGATGACGCTTACTTCGGCGCCCCTACGCAAGGGATGACCGATAACAACGCTACGCTTCAAAAGCTGCAGTTAGAGGTATTCACCCGCATTATCATGGGCGGTTCGATCGACGAATTCGATCAATTCGTAACTCAGTGGAATGATCTTGGCGGCAATACGATTACCGGAGAAGTGAACGCTTGGCAGGCTTCCCAATAAGGGATGCCTCTCCGGCAAGAAAGAGGCGAATAACCAATGAAACGTAAGACCATCCGTGAGCTGCCCTTTCATCTAATGATTCTGCCGGGCTTTCTCCTGGTATTCATTTACAGCTACGTGCCGATGGCCGGCATCATCATGGCGTTCGAGAGACTGGTTCCGTCCAAGGGGATGTTTCGGTCCCCCTGGGTCGGATGGAAGAACTTTGAGTATATGCTGCATCTGCCCGGGACGCTTAGCGTCCTCGGCAACACCTTCTTCATCGCAGGCATGAAGATGGCCGCCGGCATTGTCGTCCCTGTCCTGTTCGCGCTGCTGCTGAATGAAGCGCGCAATCGGCTGTTCAAGCGCAGCATCCAGACGATCATTTATTTCCCGCATTTTTTGTCCTGGATCATATTAAGCGGCATTCTTATCGATATTCTGTCTCCGTCAACGGGTCTTGTGAATGTATTGCTCGGCTCGTTAGGCATTCCGTCTATTTATTTTCTCGGCGATCCCGACTGGTTCCCGTTTACGCTCGTATTGACGGACACCTGGAAGGAGTTCGGCTACGGAACCATCGTTTATCTGGCTGCTTTGACCAGCATCAATCCGGCTTTATACGAGGCGGCTTCCATGGACGGAGCAGGCAGAATGAGGCAGACGCTGAACGTCACGCTGCCCGCCTTGCTGCCCATGATCGTCCTGATGTCGGTGCTCAGCCTAGGCAATGTGCTCAACGCTGGCTTCGAGCAGGTGTTTAACCTGTATAGCCCCCAAGTGTACAAGACCGGTGACATTATCGATACGCTGGTATTTCGCATCGGGCTTGAAAATGCCAATTATGGCGTCGCTACTGCCGTCGGGTTGTTTAAATCAGTTGTTTCCTTCGTCATGATCGGCGTTTCCTATATGCTTGCTTACCGGCTGACAAACTATCGGATTTTTTAGGAAAAGTGGGTTGACCATGAATAAACACGCTTCGATAAGCAGACGGACGTTTCTCGCGTTCAACTATTTGTTCTTAACCGCCGTAGCCATTGCCTGCCTCTTCCCCTTGCTGAATGTGCTGGCGATCTCGTTTAGCTCTAGCGCTGCCGTAAGCGCGGGGAAAGTAAGCCTTTGGCCCGTCGACTTCAATCTTAAATCTTATTCCTTCGTGCTGAGCAAGCCCGAGTTCGGGCGGGCGTTCCTGATTTCCTTGGGACGGGTGGCCGTTGGCGTTCCGCTTAATATGCTGCTGACCATCTTGATTGCCTACCCATTGTCCAAACGAAGCCATGAATTCCACTTCCGCAACGCTTACGCCTGGTATTTCGTCGTGACGATGCTGTTCAGCGGGGGCTTGATTCCTTGGTACATGACCATCAAGATGACCGGCATTATCGACACGTTCTGGGCCATGATTTTGCCTGGCGCCGTACCGATCTTCAACGTTATTCTGCTGCTCAACTTCTTCAAATCGCTGCCTGATGAAATTGATCAGGCCGCCCAGATCGACGGGGCTAGCCGGTGGCAAACGCTGTGGCAGATCGCCGTGCCCCTTTCCGCTCCGGCAGTCGCTACGCTGACATTGTTCTGCATTGTGACACACTGGAATTCGTGGTTCGACGGATTAATTCTAATGAATAGGCCGGACAACTACCCGCTGCAAAGCTATCTTCAAACCGTCATCGTCAATCGGGACTTGTCGCTTATGGCAGCCCAGGACATATTGAAGTGGGCAGAGGTATCCGATCGCACGTCCAAAGCAGCTCAAGTGTTTGTAGCCGTGCTCCCCGTGCTGTTCGTCTATCCATTCCTGCAAAAATATTTTGCGGAAGGCATCGTCATGGGCAGCGTTAAAGGCTAACTGCGAGACATCATTCATTTCATCATATAACAGAGGAGTAGAGAGAAACTATGGCAAAAATCGCATTCATCGGTGCAGGAAGCACCATTTTCGTCAAAAACGTACTTGGCGACTGTATACTCACGCCAGCGCTTGCCGATGCGCACATCGCTTTGCATGATATTGATTTGGAGCGCTTGAAGGAATCGGAGAAGATGCTGATCAACTTAAATCAGAATCTGGGCGGCAAAGCAACCATCAAGGCCTATGCTGACCGCAGGGAAGCGCTTAAAGGCGCCGACTACGTCATTAATGCAATATCCGTCGGAGCCTTCGAGCCCGTCATTCGCAGCGATCACGAAATGCCGCGCAAATACGGTCTGAAACAAACCTACGCCGATACGCTGGGCATGGGCGGCTTGTTCCGGGGACTTCGGACGATCGACGTCATGCTGGAGTTCGCACGGGATATGGAGGAGCTCTGCCCTGACGCTTGGTTCTTGAACTACACGAACCCGATGGCTATCCTGACAGGAGCGATTTTGCGCGAAACAGGCGTTAAAGCGGTAGGTTTGTGCCATAGCGTTCAAGTTTGCGCGAAGGAGCTGCTGGAAGGCCTTGGCATGAGCGCGGAGGATGTGCGCTGGCGCATTGCCGGCATTAACCACCAAGCCTGGCTGCTCGACATTAAACGCGGCGGCGAAGATCTGTATCCGGAGATCAAACGACGGGCAGCAGCGCGCAAAGGACCGCATGATGATATGGTCCGTTACGAAATCATGAATACCTTCGGCTATTATGTAACCGAATCCAGCATGCACGGAGCCGAATACGTCCCTTATTTCATCAAGAACGCCTATCCGGAGCTGCTGGAGCAGTACAATATCCCAACGGAAAATTACAAGGGCTGGGGCGACAGCAACAAGCTTTATTGGGAGCAGGCGATGAACGGATTAGTCAACAATACTTCCGTCACACACACGCGCACTCATGAATATGCCTCTTACATCATGGAAGCGATGGAGACGAATATCCCCTATAAAATCGCAGGCAACGTGCTCAATACCGGCGGTCTCATATCGAATTTGCCGGAAGAGGCTTGCGTAGAGGTATCCTGCATCGTAGACAGCGAAGGCGTGACGCCTACCCGCTTCGGCGCGCTTCCGCCGCAGCTCGCGGCGCTTAACCGCACGAACATTAATATGCAGCTGCTAACGATTGAAGCGGCGATTACGCGCAAGCGCGAGCATATTTACCATGCGGCACTGCTGGACCCGCATACAGGAGCAGAGCTGCCTATCGACAATATCAAGGCGCTGGTGGACGAAATGCTGGATGCCAATCAATATTTGCTGCCAAACTATCGTTAATACATTAATTAAAAAAGCAGCTATCGTGCCAATTACGATAGCTGCTTTTTTTGTTTGTTTAGGGCGGCATACGTTCGTTCGTTTCCCATTCGCATTTAAATCGTCCGATATGCTATTATACAAGTTGGACAAGTATTAGCAGCTGTTGCCAATTTTTGGTTGAAGCAGCTCGTTTTTTGCTGAAATATAAGAATGACATTACGTTTTCAATACTAATCCATTCTTATAGTTGAACTAAGTTGAACGCTATGCTCTCCGAATGCTTAAGAGCTGCGATTGCGTTCGCCATTTTGAGGAGGATATTGGAATGTTATCAAAAAACAAACGTCTTGGAATGATGCTTCTTCTTACACTCACGCTGCTGGTCGTATTGTCAGGCTGCGGCGGCGGAAGCAAAGGAACGGGCGGCAGCAACAACCAAGGCTCAGCTGGCGGGAACACAGCCACTACGCCGCCTACCGAAACGCCTACAGAAGCGCCTGTAGCAGAAGATGGTCCTGAACTGCTAGGTTCGGACAAGCACCCCGTGGTTACTATTGAGCTTAGCAATGACCAAATCATCAAGCTGGAGCTTTATCCAGAGGTCGCTGCCAACACGGTTAACAACTTCATCTCCCTTGTGAACAAAGGATTTTACGACGGCGTCATCTTTCACCGGGTCATTCCGGGCTTCATGATTCAAGGCGGCGATCCGGATGGCACCGGCATGGGCGGCCCTGGCTACGGCATTCCAGGCGAGTTCAGCAGCAATGGCTTTGAGAACAAGCTGAAGCATACGCGAGGCATACTTTCCATGGCTCGCACGAATGTACCGGATTCCGGAGGCTCGCAGTTCTTCATCATGGTAGCTGATGCTCCATCTCTGGATAATGAATACGCGGCATTCGGCAAAGTAACTGAAGGCATAGAAGCCGTTGATGAGATCGTAAACCAGACAACCGGCGCAAATGATCGTCCTACGGACCCTATCTCGATGAAAAAAGTTACGGTAGACACGCTTGGCATGACTTTTGAAGAACCTAAAAAGGTAGAGTAGCATACTAAAACCAACAACACTTTGCAAAGGTTCTCCCATTCGTGTGGGACTGCGCAATAGTATTGTATAAAAAAGCGTTCAAATTCACTGCAAAAGTGGATTTGAACGCTTTTTTTCATCTGTTTCTCTATCTTCCCTATCCTCATTACCCATTCCATCTGCTAATCAAGCCCAACCCGATGCTATAATAGGAATAATTAGCTTTTTCAAGTCGAACATACGAAATTCATTATTAGTCGCTAGGAGTGCAGTCTATGTTTGAGATGCCAGGGTACAGAACACTGGAGGCCATAGGTAATAACGGGGATATTATGCTGTACAGGCTGCAGCACCTTGAGGATGAACATACAGTTATCGTTAAAACAACCTATCATGCCTACCCGGGATCGGACGCGGTGGCCGCTTTTCGTTATGAGTATGAGCTGCTTCAAAAACTAGATGGGCAAGGAGCAATCAAGCCCCTCAGCCTAACTATTTTGGCGGACCGTCCTGTCCTGCTCATGCAGGATATGAACGGTTATACAATGGATATTCTCTTGCGCACACATGCTACCCTACTGACACTGCCTGCAAGGCTGCGCATTGCAGCAGGAGCCGCCGATTGTATTCTGCATATCCATAGGAAGAATTGGACGCTGAATGAGTTAACCCCCTCTCATCTGCTGGTCGACCCTGCAACCTATGAAGTCAGATTGATAGATATCCGCATGTGCTCCTTTAAAGGCGAACAAAGCCCATTAGTGCGGGCCGGCAGCCGGCCCGAGTCCATGCTTCCCTATATATCACCGGAGCATACGGGGAGAACCGGAATGGAGCCCGATTACCGATCCGATTTTTATTCGCTAGGCGTCACTCTTTATGAATGGATAGCTGGAAGCCTGCCCTTCGAGCTGCAGGATGTTGTTGATATCGTGTATCGCCATCTAGCTGGCACACCCGAGCCGCTGCATCATCGCCACCCTTCCGTTCCCAAACCCGTCTCTGATATAGTAGCAAAATGCATGGAGAAAATGCCGGAGGGGCGTTATGCCAGCGCCTATGGCATTAAATCAGACATCGAACTTATTCCAGCTTGGCTGGACTCCTCGCGCCATGAGGAAGCTTTTGTACTGGCAAGCCTGGATATTTCGGAACGCTTGATCATACCGAATAAGTTTTATGGAAGGCATTCCGAGCTGCATCATTTTGAGCAAGCTATGCTTCGAGCTGCCAACGGCGCTGTTGAAACGGTATGGGTAAGCGGCAGCATTGGAATCGGCAAAACGGCCTTCATCCATGAATGCCTCCGACCCGAAGCCCCCTTCAAAGGGTTTATCATTACCGGTAATGGCAGCTCGCATTACCCTCCGCTTCCTTATGGCCTATGGCAGGATGCTGTTGATCAATTGGTCAGCCAATTGTTAATGGAGAACATGCTGCAAATGGAAGTGTGGAAGCTGCGAATATTGCAAGCCATGGACGGATACGGCCAGCTCCTGATCGAGCTTGTTCCGCGACTGGAGCTATTAATCGGCCAACAGCCGCCTATTGCTCCTCTCCCACCAGTCGAAGCCAAACGCAGATTCCATCAGATTTTGAACCGATTTCTGCAGCTGTTCCTGCAACGAGACCGGCCCGTGGTGTTATTTTTCGACAATATGCATTGGGCTGACGAGGCTTCGCTTCAATATTTGATGTATTTGCTGGAAGACCACGCCACTACGCACCTGCTTGTCGCCTTGGGCTACCGCAGCTCCATAACAGAGCAGCATCCACTGGCCCAATTGGAGAAGCAGCTAGAGGACCGTTGCATAGCTATGCGTAAGCTGCCATTAGCAGCCCTTACAACCGGTGACTTGAAACAGCTTCTTCTCGACGCCATGCGCAGCGAGTCTGCGACCATCGAAGATTTGGCTGCGGCCTTGCTTCACAAGACGGAAGGCAACCCTTTTTTCCTCAAGCAATATCTTCAAGATCTTGTTGCCGACCATTCCGTAAGCTTTAATCAGTCCAGCCGGAGCTGGCAATGGGATCTGGGGCTTATTGCCGAGATGAACATATCTGATAATGCCGTTGAATATTTGGCAGACAAATTACAAGGGTACAACGAGCAGACCGTGTTTGCGCTGGGCCGAGCCTCTTTTCTTGGGCAGCGCTTTGATTTGGATACACTTAGCACGATTACCGGCATTGGCGCCCATGAGCTTTCCGAAGCACTGACCATAGCGCTGCAGGAGAATCTGCTCCAACTGATCCAGGGCAATCCTTCGGCTGGCTTATATAAGTTTCAGCATGACCGTATTCGCCTGGCAGCGAATGCTCTTGTCCCTGAAGCAGATCGCAACGGTTTGCATTACCGAATTGGTTCGCATTTCATTCTGCAAATGGACAAGGGCAAGACAACCCTCTTCGAAGCGTTAAGCCATTTCAATCAAGCTTGGGACCAAGTCGTTCTTCCCAAGCAGCGGCTTGAGCTTGCAGAGCTTAATCTGGATGCCGGCCTGAGAGCCAAGCAAACAACGGCCTATGAGACATCCCTTCGTTATATGCGCTATGCGTCTGCCCTACTGGAAGAATCGAGCTGGGAACAGCATTATGCGCTTACCTTTCGAATTTACCTGGAACAATCGGAGCTTGAATATTTATGCGCCCACTTTGACAAGGCCAATGAGCTGTTTCAACTGCTGCTTAGCAAAGTGACGAACAATAAGGATAAAGCGCAAATCTATTCCATTAAAATTCAGCTAGAAGCAAGCAGCAACCATTACACGGAGGTCCTTGAGCTAGGTGGCCACACGCTTGAGCTATTAAATGTAGCTCATCATTTCAATCCCAGTACCGCAGCACTGACTCTCCAATGGCTGAAGCTGCGCCGGAAATTACGGAAATACCCTTTGGATGAGCTGAGCAAGCTGCCGCCAATGTCGGATGAAGCCCGCAAAACAGCGATGACCACCCTTTCCCACACCAGCCATGCCTCCTTTTATTTGAACAGAAAGGGCTGGCTCGGCACTGCATTCAAAATGATAGAGCTAACTCTCGATTATGGCATGACGCCAGAGGCCTCCATTGGCTTTATGAGCTACTCCTTCTTTCAATATTACCAGCTCCGCAACGATGAGGAGGCCTACAGATGGGGGATGCTGGCATGCCGCTTATCGGAGCCCTTCCCGTCCTTGCACGTTCGTACGCTGACGGCCTTTACCCTTTGCTACAACAGCTGGCGGCGCTATAATCCCGCTCTGTTAGACAAATTCATTGAAAATGCTGGCAGAGTCGGCTTGGAATCCGGCGATTTATGGGAAGGGAATCAAAGCGTGCTCATTAATTGCGGGGCCATGCTGCAAGGAAGCAGTCCACTCGGAAGCATCTATCAACGGCTCATTGAAAATTCAGGGGATTTCTCGCGTGACAATAGCAACTTCCATCTCAAGCAAGCTATCGTGTTTGTCGCCCTGCTCGTCAGGTTGACAGGGGAGCGATCCTCTGACGATACCTTTGATCTTGCTAGCATTAACGAAGCCGCTTATATTGAATCGGTTCATGGCGATCATTTTCAAATTGTAGATGAATTGATTTGTGTATGCCGCTATTTGCCCGGCTATTTATTCGGTCAATATCAAGAAGCCAAGGAAGCCTTGATCCAATCAGCCGCCATCTTGAAGACCAGGAAAGATAAGACAGCAGACCATACGCTGCAGTATTATTACGAGTCGCTGGTCTGGTCCCAGTTGTATGAGCAATCCTCCACCGAAGAGCAGAGTGTATATATAGCAGCTATGCGCAAGAATCTAAAGTACATACAGAAGTTCGCGGCTCGCAGTCCCGAAAATTTCAGCCATAAATATTTCCTTATCAAGGCTGAGCTCTCTCGGCTATCACGTCACTACCAGCAAGCCGAAAAACAATATGAGCAAGCGATTGAAGCAGCCCGTACTTACCATTATATCCACGACCTGGCTATAGCAGCGGAATGCTATGCCAAATATGGCATTCGCCAAGGCAAGCTGCACTTAGCCAAACTATATATGACCGAAGCCTACGAGGCCTACCTGCAATGGGGGGCAAAGGCCAAAGCAGATGATGTGAAGCAAAAGTTCCCTCATCTTCTGCACACCAGGCGGGAGCCGGGCTTAGAGCATTTCGACACCCTATCGATTGTCCAGTCCGCACAAGCCTTGTCGGGCGAAATGGAGATGAGCCGATTATTAGATTCGCTCATGAGACTTATGCTGCATAATGCTGGAGCGGAATACGGAGCAGTTATTTTTGACCATGAGGATACATGGACTATTGAAGCCTACGGCACGGCAGAGAAGCTGCATATCGAGTCCCTTCTACTTGAAGAGTCATCCACAATCGTTCCAACGGCTATTGTCGCGTATGCCGCAAGAACGCATGAAAAGGTCCTTTTGCATCATGCGGCTGTTGAGGGCGTGTTTTCCCGAAATCCGGAGATCCGGGAATCTGGGTTAAAATCGGTACTTTGCCTGCCAATCGTACATCAGAACAAGCTGATCTGTTTGATCTATTTGGAGAACAATCTGTCGCCAGGCGTATTTACTCCTCAGAGGCTCGATGTACTCAACCTGCTTAGCAATCAATGTGCCATATCTATCGCTAACGCGAAGCTTTATTCCGGAATTCAGTATCTAAAAAATAATCTGGAGCAGCAAGTGGAAGAACGAACCAGCAGCTTGGAGAGATCGATGCGAGAGACCTCCGCGGCGCTAGCAGAAGTTTCCGTCTATGAGGAGCGCAATCGGATTGCTCAAGAGATCCACGATATCGTTGGACATACGCTCACTTCAACCATTCTCCAGATCGAGGCCGGCAAGCGGCTGCTTCAGAAGGATATGGAAAGCGGCCTTAAACGACTGGGCGAGGCACAGGATTTGATCCGGCACAGCCTGAATGAGATTCGTGGCTCCGTCCACATGCTGAAAGAGGATAAGTATGCCGACCTTCCCGTCATGCTGCAGCAGCTTATTCGGGATACTGAGCGGAATGCGGGTGTAACCATTCATAAGGCTATACACGATTTGCCCGATTTAATGTCTACAGCCTATAAGAAAACCATCTATCATGCTCTGCAAGAAGGATTAACCAATGGCATTCGTCATGGAGGAAGCGCGGAATTTCACTTCAGCCTACAGCCTGTCGGAGCTCATTTGCAGTTCCGACTGGAAGACAGGGGCAAAGGTTCAGATACTATCCTCATGGGATTCGGACTTAAAGCCATGAAAGAACGTGTCGAGCAACTGGGCGGTACATTATCAATTAAATCCCGTGCCGGACAAGGATGTTTACTCCGCATTGATTTGCCTTATCAATTACGCTGGATAGGAGACAGAACATGAAAAAAATTAAAATTGTCATTGCGGACGACCAGCTGCTAACCAGGGAAGGACTTCGCACCATACTGGATTTGGAAGATGATTTAGAAGTTATAGGCGCGGCAAAAAATGGAGAAGAGGCTTGTGAGCTGGTCGAATCACTTCAACCTGATCTCGTGCTGCTTGATATTCAAATGCCCGTTATGGATGGCATCAGTGCGTTAAAGCGGATTAAACAAAGCCATCCGAACCTGTTCGTTCTGATATTAACTACCTTTATCGAGATTGATTATATTGTCGAGGGATTAGCAAACGGAGCGAGCGGCTATATGCTGAAGGATATGGACGCTGACAAGATGATCGCTGCCATTCACGATACCATAGCGGGACAGTTCATCCTCCCCGCTGCTGTAGCGGCTAAATTGGCAGCCCGGATGAGCATGCTCACCGAGGAATATGAATATATGCAAAAAAGCAACCTGAACCGCATCAAATTGACTAAACGTGAAGAAGAGCTGGCACAGCTGATCATCAAGGGACTTAACAATCGCGAAGTTGCCGACACGCTGCATATTGCCGAGGGCACGGCCCGCAACTATATTAGCAATTTGTATAGCAAATTGGAGGTCATTGACCGCGGCCAGGCAATTGTTCGGCTTCAGACTTTATTGTAGGCGGATGGGTTGAGGTTGTATGTATTTATGCCTATCGCTCACTGCAAGTCCGCCTTAGAGCCCTGCCTTAACAAGCAAAGACCCGGAAGAGCGATCCTTTCTATTAGAAAGGCCGTTTCCGGGTCACTTTTTTTCTAAGCCTGTTCCTGCCCGACCAGATGCGCCTTACGGAAATGATGCTCGCTCGGACGTACCAGGCCCAGATGCTCACGAAGGGTATTGCCCGTGTAATCCTTCCGGAACAACCCCCGCTTCTGAAGAATCGGCACGACCAGATTAACGAAGTCGTCGAGACCCCCCGGCAAGACAGGCGCCATGATGTTAAAGCCGTCGCAGCCGTACTCCTCGAACCAAAGCTGGATCAGATCCGCCAGTTGTTCAGGCGTGCCCACAAATTGCAGATGCCCCCGCGCTCCGAGTATTCGCCTGCCCAGATCACGCATGGATAGCTGTTCCTTACGCGCCAGATCCATGATCAACTGGACGCGGCTTTTCATACCATTGGACGCCTCGACTGGATCGGGAATGTCCGGCAGTTGCTCATCAAGAGAGTAGCCGCTAATATCAAAGCTGAGAAAGGCTGATAGAAAACCGACAATCGCCGATTCCGGAATAAGCTTCTGCAGCTCCTGGAATCGCTGCTTAGCCTCTTCCTCCGTTGCTCCAAGGACAGGCGACAGTCCCGGCATAATCTTCAGGCTTCCGCGTTCTCTACCGTAATCGCCAAGCTTGTTATTCACGCTCTCATAGAACGCCTTGGCCGATTCCAGCGATTGCTGTGCCGTAAAGATCACCTCGCCCGTACTCGCGGCAAAATCTTTACCCGGCTCAGACGAGCCCGCTTGGATGAGCACCGGATAGCCTTGCGGCGACCTCGGCACGTTAAGCGGCCCTTTCGTCGAATACCATTGTCCGCTATAGTCCACAGGCTTCACTTTTGCCTCATCGGCAAATTGGTTCGCCTGGCGATCAAGCACAAGCGCCCCGTCCTCCCAGCTATCCCATAAACGCGTAACGACATCAACGAACTCTCGCGCCATCTCGTAACGAAGGCCATGCTCCGGATGCTCCGGCCGGCCATAATTATGAGCCTCTATATCCAGCTGCGAGGTGACAATATTCCAGCCTGCGCGCCCGCCGCTAATATGGTCAAGCGAAGAAAACTTACGCGCTACGTTAAACGGCTCGTTGTACGTCGTCGAGACGGTTGCCGTCAAGCCGATTTTCTCGGTAGCTGCCGACAGCGCGGATAACAGCGTGATCGGCTCCAGCATGCCGGCGACCGCTTGGCCCACATTCGTTGCATACAATAAATCCGCGAAAAAAATCATATCCAGCTTGCCGCGTTCGGCAGTCTGTGCCAGCTCCCGATAAAACTTCACGTCGAACATGCCCTCGACGCCTGAATCCGGATGCCGCCAGCCCGCATGGTGATGCCCCGCATAATAAATGAAAGCTCCCAGATGGAGTTGCTCGTGCCGTTTCCCCATAATTAATTACCTGCCTCTCCCAACCATCGATGTCCTTACCCTTTATACGTATCGCGCCAGCGAAGCCACCTCGTTTCCAGTAGGCGAACCGCTGAATCCGACAGTTTGCCGACAACGGCAAAAATGATAATGCCGACAAAAACAATTTCCGTCTCCGAATAGGCTCTTGCATCCTGAATCATATAACCAATGCCCGCGCTCGTGCCCATCATTTCCGCTACGACCAGCAGCAGCCAGGAAACACCAAGCGACAGCCTTACGCCGAGCAAAATATTAGGAAGAGCAGCAGGAATAATGAGCTTCGTAACCTGCTGGAGCTTCGTGTATTGAAAAATCCGAGACACTTCGCACAACTTCGCGTCGGTGCTCCGTATGCCAAGGAACGTATTCACGTAAACCGGGAAGAAAGCCCCAAGTCCGATAAGTAAAACCTTAGAAAACTCACCGATGCCAAACCACAATATAAATAGCGGAATAACGGAGAGCAAAGGCACGGTGCGCAGCATTTGCAGCGATGGGTCAAGCGTCTTCTCCACGACCTTGCCAAGTCCCGAGAACAAGCCGAGCAGCAAACCCAGCGTGCCTCCCAGAAAAAAGCCCATGCCGGCGCGGTAAATGCTAATGCCCAAATGCTCAAACAATTCTCCGCTGGCGCCAAGGGCAGCAAAGCTCTTTAGAATGGCAAGGGGAGTGGGTAGAATTGTCTCCGACAACAGCCCCATACCCGTGACCGCCTGCCAGATGGCTGTAATCACGAGCGGCACGATCCAACCATGCAGTGATTTAGGAATCCGGCTGAGCCAGTCCCCGCCTGCGGCACGATTGGCCGTTTTCTTCTCCACCACTTGACCGCTCATGATGCGTCTCCCCCTTTGTAGCTGTCCTGCCATCTCAGCAATCTTCTCTCCAGCAGCTTAACCAGCGAATCCGTCAGCTTTCCGACAAGTGCGAATACAATGATGCCTACAAACACGACGGATGTAATCGAGAAATAACGCGCATCGTTAATCAAGAAACCAATTCCCGAGCTGGAGCCCATCATTTCCGCCACGACCAGACCGAGCCAAGCAACGCCAATAGACAACCGCATGCCGAGAAAAATATTCGGGAGCGAAGCCGGCAGCACCAGCTTGCTGATCATCTGCCAGCGGCTGAACTGCAGCACGCGAGCAACATCGAACAGCTTGCCGTCTACCGATCGAATACCTAGAAACGTGTTCACATAAAGCGGGAAAAACGCTCCTTTGGCGATCAACAGAATTTTGGATGTCTCGTCAAATCCGAACCACAAAATAAACAATGGCGCCACCGCCAGATGCGGCAATGTACGAAGCATTTGCAGCGATGGATCAATGAGCCGCTCCGTCTTGTAAGAGAAGCCCACCCAAAGGCCAGCTGCAAGACCGAGCCCGCCGCCGAGCAAGAACCCAAGTACGGCGCGCCAGGTCGATACGCCAAGATGCCGAAGCAGTTCACCCGAAGCCGCTAAGCTGACGAACTCCTGTACAATCACGCCTGGCGTCGGCAGCAGCGTCGGGTTGAGCTTGCCCATCATTCCCGCAATTTGCCACACAGCAAGCAGGATGACGGGCAGCAGTACGCCTAGCAAAAGATTGACCGACTGTATAGAGAACCGGCTCGGTTGCCTGCGTTTCTCTGCGCGAATGTGCCCTGGCACTACCCTTTTCGTTTCTGCTTGCTGCATAACAAACGCCTCGTTTCATTATCTTTTTCAGACTACTTACTTCTGCGCCTCTTCAATAAACGTGTTGTCAAAAACCTCGGATACGTCAATTTTCTTGCGAATCGATTTAATCTCAAATTGGAAATCGGCCGTTTTCTGCTGTTCGGCAATGATTTCATCCGAAACTGGAATACTGATTGATTTTGAACGAACGAAGATTGCCTCAATCAGTGCTTTGGGAACGCTGCGTTCCGCAGCATAACGGTCAAGCGCTTCATCCCAATTGTCATTTTCCCATTTCAGCGTTTTATCCAATACTTTCAGATATAGGGTTACCAATTCAGGATACTCATCCGCAAATTGTTTTCTAGCAATGTAGAACGATGGCGACAATACGCCCAGCTGCTCGCCGTCAGCCAGCACTCTTGCTTTGTCTTGCAGCGTGTTCAGCGTAATATTCGGGTCCCACGTCGCCCATGCGTCAATTTTGCCTGATTCGAATGCCGGCTGCGCTTCATCCGGCTGTAATGGAATAATTTCCAAATCCGAAGACTTTAAGCCCGCACCCTCCAAGCCGCGATACAAGAAATTGTAGGCGTTGCTGCCTTTAGCTACCGAAACCTTCTTGCCCTTCAAATCCGAAATCGATTGAATAGCACTATCTTTCGGTACAATAATCGCCACATTGTTTTTGCCTTCCAGCGCTTGCGAAATGACGGTAAATTTAATGTCCGCCGCTTGAGCGGCAATGATTGGCATGTTGCCCAGTCCCGCAAAATCAAGGCGGTTGGAAGCCATCGCCTCTGTCATCGGCGGCCCGCTTTGGAATTCCGCGAACTCCACCTTCACGCCCAGCTTGTCGAATTCCTCTTCAAACCATTTTTCCTCAATCGCTTTACCGAACAAGCCGCCGCTGCCCTGATAACCAATCGTTACGGTCAAGCCCTTATACTTATCGGTACCAACCTCTTCGTTTGCCGCCTTCTCATCGCCTGCCTTGTTGCCGCTTGCGTTATTGCCGCCGGACTTGCCATTTCCATTCGCCGCGCAGCCGCTGATAAACACCGCCATAATCATGATTGCTGCCGTAAGCCACCGTAATTGCCTCTTCATCCTACATCTCTCCCCATCGCCTCTATATAGTGAAAAACTAATAAACCGATTAAATGCCTGCACCCTCATCAATGTCAGGACCTTCTACTTTCTCAAACTCACTCAGCACTCTATGGCGCAGCTCTTGAAATGCGTTTCCCGATCTTTTCCTAGGATAAGGCAGATTAATCGGCAATATATGGCGGATATGCCCTGGACGCGGATTCATAATAACGACCCGTTCACCCAAAAATACCGCTTCATCCAAATCATGCGTGACGAACAGCATCGTCGTCCGGTTTTTCTGCCAGATGTCGAGCAGCACCTCCTGCATATGCGACCTAGTGAAAGCATCCAACGCACCGAACGGCTCATCCAGCAGCAAAATATCAGGGCTGCGCAGCAGCGCCCTCGCAATCGCAACGCGCTGGGCCATCCCGCCGGACAACTCACGCGGATACGATTGCTCAAAGCCCTTCAGCCGTACGAGCTCAATGAGTTCATCCACACGCTTCCGTACCTCTGGCTTGCGGAGTGAAAGGTTTGCCGCAATGTTCTTCTCTACCGTCAGCCAAGGGAACAGCCGAGGCTCCTGAAAAATAAATCCCTTCTCGATACTCGGACCGTCAATCGGTTTTCCGTTCAGCAGCACCGTCCCTTCATAACGCGTATCGAGTCCGGCTACAATCTTGAGCAAAGTACTCTTGCCACAGCCGCTTGGACCGATAATCGTAATAAATTCTCCTTGCTTCACCTGAAGCCCGATTCGATTCAAGGCAATAACATCGCCCGTTGGTGTCGCAAACGTCTTGTTCAACTCCTGCACGACGAGCATTTCTGCAGCCATAGGAAAGCTCCTTTCAACATACAATATTATTCGCACCCGTTTACTTGGTTTTATGCTAAAATAAAAAGACTTAACGTCTCGTATGCGAAAGCGGCTGTCTCCGTCTTTTATTTGGCAACGGCAGCCGTTTCGTCAAGAAGATCAAGAAGCACTTTATCTAGGCATACGCCTATCCTGTGCCCCATCTCCAAAAGGAACGTTAAATCTCCAGCGGTCTGGTCGATTTGTCCATACATATGCGATTCTTACAAGTTGAATATGTATTCGGTTTGTTATGTTGCTTATTTTGCCGTACGCCTCATGCTTTGTCAACTCTTTTTTTCGCTATCGGTCTGCGGGCTTCTTTCACTTCAAACAAACGGATCATCGCATCGACATTGATATCAACAGGAACCTCATAATCAGGCGGCCTTTGCAGCGTCAAGCCTTGGATTAAGCTAACAAAATAAAAGGCCAGCTGCAGTGGGTCCTCATCCACAATGACGCCCTTCTCTATACCCTCCCGCATAATAGCCGCCACAGGATTCAAGTTCGTTGTAAACCGCTCCGTGATTGCTTTTTTGATATCTGGCGGTGTAGCCTCCGACAGTCTTGCCGTATGCATCAGAATCGTAAACGCCCAATTCTCGCGAATCGACAGCCAAGATGACATGATGCCCCGCAGCTTCGTAATTGCGTCTATATCCATCGCCGCTACCTCTGAAACATACTTGCCGTAAGTGGTCTGTCCCGAACGCAGCACCTCGCTAAATATTTCTTCCTTCGATGCAAAATAATGATAAACATTGCCGACGCTAACATTCGCTTCCCTTGCAATATCCTGTATGCTCGTCAATTGGAACCCGTTAATTGCCATGACCTTTAGCGCACAATCCAAAATATGCTGCATTCGCTTCTCGCGCATGAGCTTGTCTTTCTCCACATTTCTTGGTGACATGCAGCTTCCCCTCGTTTCCAATCGCTATTTTTGTTTTCACGGTCTGTCATTTTGCCATTATACCGAAGCATGCCCTCATCCATCTACAGCTATCTCAATTGAAATGACTATTTCCGTCCTTCATGGCAACTAGAATGAACGGATACAGCAATGTTATGGTATGCTAAAAAAGTCCCCAAAATAGTCCCTACCTTTATGAAGGAGCCTTCCTATGTTTTTGAAAAAAAGCACCGTAACCAAAAATGGAAAAACCTATAGCTATTACAAAATCGTCGCCACTTACAAGGATGAATATGGAAAAAATAAGCATCGTCTAATCAAGCATATCGGCCGCTTATCCGATCAAGAGGCAGATGCTATGCGGCTCGTCCTGAAGGAACAGCAGCACCAAAGCAAGGCAACCTCACCCCTCAGCGAGAAAATAAGCCGTGAGTTGCTGGACTCCTCTATTTTTGTACCGAAGGAAATTCAATCCCTCACCTATGCTCCGTACTCGCAGAAGGAGTGGAATGTTGCTGATTCAGACCTGCTAATTATGGTACGCCAAGGTAGCGGAATTCTCTATATGAACGGGCGCAAGCATGAGCTAAAGCAGGACACAGCCTTATTCTGCCATGCAGGCAGCGGCATGCATTTATTTAACGAGAATGACCAAATGCTTGAGCTCGATAAAATCACCTTCGACGTTGTAGGCGAGACAGCTCCCTTGAGCCCAGATCGGCAATACTTCCGAAAAAAGTTGGATTGGCCACAGTTCGGTGAAGTCCGGCTGTCTTCCGCCTACCGTGCCCACCAGCTTGTGAAACAGCTGAAGAAAGCAGCCACAGGCGAGCCTTATCGCCATTTGTTTCAAGCGCAGCTGCTCTTCTACGAGCTGCTTCACCTTATTTTCCAAGAGGAGAGCTCCTCGCACCCGTTCGACAGCAAATCCACGATCGAGCGCGCTGTCGCCTATATGCGGGAGCATTACCGAGAGGAGCTGTCTAGGGAACTTCTCGCGAGAATGAACAGAATTAGTCCCTCCTACTTCTCACGCATGTTCAAGAAAGAGAAAGGCACAAGCTTCGTCGATTATCTCACCCGCCTCCGCATCGAGAAGGCTAGAGAGCTGCTGCAGCTATCGAACGCCACTATTAGCAGTATTTCCAAGGAGGTCGGCATCAAGAACGAGTACTATTTCAGCCGCAAGTTTAAGCAGCTCATCGGCGAATCTCCTTCCGCCTACGCTAAGCGCCCTAAGCAGTTTGTATCGCTTATTCCGAACGCAACCTCCTGTTTACTTACGCTTGGAATAGTACCCAGGCTCGGCCATATCGATCCTTGGATGCTTGAGCATTACGGAACAAAGCTCTCGCTATCCGGGTTTCAACGCATCGACTGGTGGAGCCAGGAAAGCGAGGAGCTTGTCTCTCACGAAAAACCCGACCTTATTTTGTGCTACATGGAGTCACAAGGGCTGGAGGCACTCCGTGAAATAGCTCCGGTTCTTCCCTTAGCATACGATAAGATGAATTGGCGCGAGCAGTTTCGAATGATTGCCGACGCTGTGGGGAAACGCGAGTCGTGTGAGGGATGGCTTGCGCAATTCGATAGGCAGCTCGAAGATGCCCGCAAACAATTGGCTAAGCGAATCGACGACTCTGAGACAGTAACCATTTTAAAGATTGTATCCGAAAAAATTTACGTATACGGGGACTTGCGAAGCATGGGCGGACCGCTCATCTATCAAGGGCTGCAGCTTAAAGCGCCAGCCATCGTGCAGGCGAATATCATCGAACAACGCAAGCTGAACGAATGGATTCCGCTTCAGGACTTGCCCGAATATGCCGGTGATCATATTATTTTGCATCATTATCCTTCGCACTGGGTGGAGCCCTCCGAACAGTTAGCCCATTCCAGCGTTTGGAAATCGCTTCCTGCCGTCCAAAACAACCGGGTGTACGAATCAAACGCTGATATTTTCTACGGCTTCGACCCGCTCTCCCTATCCCTGCAGCTCAAGCTGCTTTTGGAGCACTTCACGTCACATTCATTGTGAATATCCGCCAGTATTGTGCATGGACGATGGGAAGCCTAGGTTGATACTATTCTCGTTGAGAATGATTATTAATCACAGGGAGGATCATCATGCTTCATTTAAAAAGAACAGTTTCCGCGAGTCTTATCCTTATCTTAATTCTTGCCGCACTAGCCGCTTGCAGCAGCAATTCTGGTAATAACGAGGGAACCACCCCGTCAGCTTCACCAACCGGGACTGCTAACGAAAGCACAAATAATGAGGAAGCTGCCGCTCCCTCCGATACACGCATCGTCCAAACAGACAAAGGGGACATCACCGTTCCTGCCAATCCGCAGCGGATCGTCTCCGCTTATTATCACGGCACCTTGCTTGCTCTGGGTTTGCAGCCAATCGGCGCGAACAAGGAATGGTGGATGGGCAGTCCTTTTCTTAAGGAGCAGGAGAAAATGATTGAGGATATCGGAGCGCCAACTTCATTGGAGAAAGTGACTACTCTGGAGCCTGATCTCATTTTAATCAATGATTTTGACGTAGAAATATATGACCAGCTTGCCAAAATCGCGCCAACCGTGCATGTTCCTTACACCGCTTATAAAAATCCTAAAGAAGAAGTCAAGCTGTTCGGCGAGCTTCTAGGCAAGCAAGAGGAAGCCGCAAAATGGCTTGCAACCTATGAACAAACAGCTGAAGCTGGCCGGGAGAAAATCAAGGCAGCCGTAGCACCAGGTGAAACAGCGGTTCTCATCAATGTCAGGGAAAAGAAACTTTCTATTCTTGGCGATAACTATGGCCGCGGAGGCTATGCGATATACGATGCTCTTCAGCTTAAAGCGCCAGATATCGTACAGAAAGAGGTCATAGACAGCGGACTGCAAATCAAAGAAATTTCGCTAGAGGTTCTCCCGCAATATGCGGATGCCGACCATATCTTCATCTGCTTCAACACGGGAACCGCGCAGGAGGACATCGATAACATCCTGAATAACCCCGTGTGGAAAAATCTCCCGGCAGTGAAGAACGGAAATCTGCATATTCTGGATTACAACACCTATCTGCACTACGATCCAATCTCCATTGTTGGACAAATTGATTTAATTGCAAATATACTCATCAAATAAAAGAAAAGGGCGATTCCTCCAGGTCTTTGCAGACCTCTTGGAATCGCCCTTTCATGCTGTTGTTTGTTTATTTGCTATGAAGCAAGTTCATAATAATCGTAATCGCATCCGCTCTCGTAGCTGTTGCTTTTGGAGCAAAAACATTACCGGTACGGCCTTGAATGATGCTTTTGTCACTCACAGCCTTAATCGCGCCCATTGCCCATGCAGGAATGTCCTTGTTATCGACGAAGCTTGTCGTTGCATTCGGATCCAAAGTGAGACCCGCACCGCTCGCAATCATCGATACCATTTCCATTCTCAGAATGTTGCTGCTTGGACGGAAAGTGCCATCCGGATAACCGCTAATAATTTCTGCTTTAACCGCACGTGCTACGGCATCCTTCGCCCAATCTGCGATTTTGGCATTATCGGTAAAGGCAAGTGCTGCCCCTTCACCTTCGGCTTTCAATGCGCCCATCAGCATGACAGAGAATTCTGCCCGTGTTACCGTGTTGTTCGGTTTGAACGTGCCGTCTACATAACCTTTCACGATACCCGCAGCTACCGCTTCTTTAATTGCAGCCTCTGCCCAGTGTCCTGAAATATCCGTAAACGAGATTGAATCTTCTTTCTTCTCTACAGCGAATACTGCGAATTTCGTGAAATGATCAGAGGTAACGGTAATTTGGTTTCCGTTAATGGTACCACCCATCTCAACCCATTGTTTCTTCGTTTCATCGTAGTAGAATACGGAAGCCGTTTGGCCTTCCTTAATCAATGTCGTATCGAACTTAAAGGTCAGCGTAGCCGGAACCAAGAAGTTCGCTGAAATCGTTTTGAGAATTTCGAAGATTGGTGACAACAGCTGGCTTGTTGAATCTACGATGCCGCCATTACCTATCAATTTCTCAATGGAAAGCTCCATTTGCTCCTTCGTTGCACCAGCCGGTATGGATACCGTCACACTGTCATCAAGCCCCAATGTGCCGGAATTCCCTGCCCCAATTGTCACTTTTCCAGGAGTTGATACACTTCCTCCCGATCCGCCTGTCGGAGGTGTCGTTGGAGGCGTCGTTGGCGTCTCTTCTGCATCAATCGTAATATCCTGCGTACCTACCGTTTCAAACCAGCTCTTCACTTGATTGAAATCACTGGAGAAAGCGAGCGACAGCATCAGCATAATGCGGGCATGCTGCGCGTTCAGGTTATCGCCGGCAATAATGCCATTGCCGCCGCCCGTAATGGTGCCTGAACCCGTTCTTGTCGTGGAGACAAATGTCACGCCATGGTCTTTAATCGCCGCAGAGCGCGCAGCGCTCATTTGGGACGAAATTCCTGCCGCACCGGTTCCTGCGGTAACGATACCCTTTGCCCCATCTTCTACTGAGGCACGAATGGCTCCGCCGCCAGCCTCCTGATAGCTGTAAACAATTTCAACCTTCGGAAGGCTGTCCTTGGAAATTTTCTTCAAGTTAAAAGGCGTTTTCCAGTCGGCTTGACCCGCTTTCAATGCACGAGCATTCAAGCGGTAAATACGCACTCCCGGATCATCCACGTAACCGAGTGCGCCGAACATTGGCGTTTCGAATGTGTCCATGCGGTGGGCATTTGATTTTGTTACTTCACGCGCTGCTTG
Organism: Paenibacillus luteus; assembly: GCF_006542765.1. Classification (GTDB taxonomy): domain Bacteria; phylum Bacillota; class Bacilli; order Paenibacillales; family Paenibacillaceae; genus Pristimantibacillus; species Pristimantibacillus luteus. Next base: position 290,652 of record NZ_SKCD01000055.1, on the reverse strand, counting down.
AATAACATCATTCAGCATAACGACTGTGCCGTACCATTTCGTCTTGCCGCTGCCTGCAACCTTAATCGCTTGATAAAGGTTAGCTGGGCCATCTGTGCCGATAACGTCCCAAGGTCTCATCGCACCCGTGACCACTACCGGCTTCTCGCTTTGCACCGTCAGATCCAAGAAGTAAGCAATCTCTTCCATCGTATCCGTTCCCGTAGTAACGACAGCACTATCATAAATTTCAAGCGCTGCGTCAACCGCTAGCGATAAGTCATAAAGCTCTTTCATCGAATAGCCGCCTGAGCCTTTGTTGCCGAACTGGAACGTGGACACATCCGCAATTTTATTTTTGCCTGGCAGCTGAGCTACCATGTCAGCCATCAAAAAAGTTCCTGCAGCATAGTTCTGAAAGTTCGTTTTATCATCATTTCTAGCTTTGCCTGCAATCGTACCGCCCGTTGCCACAACAATTACATTTGGCAGCGGTGAGGTCTTATGCTCTTCTGACAAGGCTGGGATATTGAAAGTAGGCAGCTCCGGTGCTGCTACCTCAGCGCGGACTGAGCTGGCATAGCCAGTCAGTATCGTGCTGAGGAGCGCCACAATGAGGAGAGGAATGAAAATTTTCTTTGTTGTATTTGAATGGCTTGTTTGGGTCATAACCGTACTCCTCTCAAAAATTATGGCGTCACCGGTGCTGTTTCAGGTGTTGGTTCTGTCGTAACAGGCTCTGTTATGACATCTGTTGCCGCTGGAACCTCTACTTCAGGAGTCGGCTCAGTAACGACAGGCTCAACAATTGGCTCTTCAACCGATGTGCTCAGTACTGTGTTTTCATCAACCGAAATTTCAACATCTTGCGTACCAAACGTTGTGAACCAGCTTCTAATCTTACTTACATCGTTAGTGAATGCAAGAGATAGCAACAGCATCATACGAGCATGTGCCGCATTCAAGTTGTCTCCGCCAATTACGCTGCCGCTTCCGCTATCATAGATAGAACCAGAGCCTGTTCTAGTTGTCGATACGAATACTACGCCTTTATCTCTGATTGCAGCTGTGCGAGCTGTACTTAGAGCTGACGAAATACCGCCTGCACCTGTACCTGCTGTTACAATTCCTTTAGCTCCGTCTTCAACAAGTCCGCGAATAGCGCCGCCGCCTGCTTCTTGATAGCTATATACAATTTCAACCTTAGGAAGGCTGTCTTTAGAAATGGTTTTAAGATCGAATGGCGAAGCCCAAGCTGCTGTACCCGCTTTAGCTGCTCTTGCAGTAGCACGGTAAATGCGAACAGCTGGATCATCTACATAACCAAGTGCGCCAAACATCGGAGCATCAAATGTATCATTGCGGTGAGCGTTTGTTTTGGTAACTTCGCGAGCCGCATAAATCACGTCGTTAAGCATAACTACTGTACCAAACCATTTTGTTTTCGCGCTGCCTGCTACTTTAATCGCTTGATAAAGGTTGGCAGGACCGTCTGTACCGATAACATCCCATGGTCTCATCGCACCCGTAACAACAACCGGTTTTTCGCTGCGAACCGTAAGATCAAGGAAGTAAGCAATCTCTTCCATTGTATCTGTACCTGTCGTTACAACGGCGCTATCGTAAATTTCAAGCGCTGCATCAACGGCTAGCGACAGATCGTAAAGCTCTTTCATTGTGTATCCGCCTGATCCCTTGTTTCCAAATTGGAAAGTCGAAACATCAGCAATTTTATTTTTACCTGGCAGCTGGGCTACCATATCAGCCATAAGGAAGGTTCCCGCTGCATAGTTTTGAAAATTTGTTTTATCATCATTTCTTGCTTTGCCTGCAATTGTACCGCCAGTTGCAACTACGATAACATTAGGAAGAGCGGAAGTTTTTTGCTCATCTGTCAGAGCAGGAATATTAAAGGTAGGTAATTGTGGCGCTTCCTCAGCGCGAACAAAATCCGTTCTCGCCAGCACTCCAACCATTGCCGCTAGCAGTGAGAGTACTAATAATGGAATAAGAACCTTTTTCGCCATCTCGCTTTTTACCATTTGTGTCATATTAACTTCTCCTCCTGTGTTATATATTTCTCTCTGTCTATTCCATAGTCTATTTTATGTTATATAAGTTAACAAGCTAAAAAATGGCGAATTAAGCGTTAACAAAAGGTTTTATCTCTATAATTCTCTTAACATCACTCTATTACTCTCTTTATTGCAGATTACATATGTTAGTTTACTTTACACAAAATCACTCTAGTTCTAATATATTGTTTTCTACTATGACATCTATTCACAACTATTGCTTTACTCGCAAATTACAGATAACGACAGCTTACATCCCTCCATCAAAATCTAACATGGAAACTAATGTGGAGTCTAATATGGTTGTTCTTCATGTCAACTTTTCGCACAATTCAATCCTTCACTTAATTGCTATTTCAGTCACCTTGTGTCACTTTCCATCCTGCAAGTAAAACGCTCGACTTTGCTTTATTTATGCGGCTGCGCGTCTTTTTTTACATTCAAGCTGAGTTATGCAGCTCCCGTAGTTGACACTCACAATTCCCAATGCTATGGTGGACGTGAAAAGGCATTCCGCTACTTTCGCGGGGTGCCTATCTGTCTATTTGGCAAGGGGGTGTGATCAGCATGATACAGGTAAAAGAGTTTATCGATACGGATACGGTATTTGCAGAAAAAAGGGCAAACGAGTTTCTAGCGGAGCTAAATGACGATCAAGTCATTAATATTTGCTACGGCTCCATGATCAAGACTGCAACATCCGGCAACACTTACCAACGCAGCACGATTCTGGTCGTTTATAAGCAAAACAAAGAATAGCAATAAAGAAAGCGGGTGATCCACCATTAAGCCCCGTCAGGACAATCTGGCACCACCTTCGAAGAAGGGGAATGAGGCAAAGGACATTCGAGGCACTAAAGTAGATAAGTGGGAAGTTTTCTTCCATGTTCTTTCATGTACAGCAACGATCGCTATTATTGCAGCAGCTATCGGATATACTGTTTACTTACTGGTTAAGCAATAAGAACAGCTGCGCATTGCAACCGTTATCACTTATTTAGCACGGAGGTTGATCATGAACCATTTTACTAACGATCGATTGTTTATGTTAAAGAGCGGAATATTCACAAAGCCATAGTCCTCCTCCCCTGTCCCATCAAGAAAAACAAAGAAGCAAGCAGCCTGCCGGGTAACGGCGTTAGCTGCTTGCTTCTTTGCGTTATCTATTAAAGTTGTCCATCATTTTCACGCTACTTAACACCCAGTCTCATGCGATAGCTAAACATAACCTCAAGTATCCGTCCTGCAAAATAACGCTCAACGCTGCTCTTAAAGGCTTGGAGCGTCGAATGTATCTCTGACGATCCCAGCTTAAATACAGCCTGAATGCCACCTTGGCTGAGCGCCAAACCAATATATCGCTCCGCATTGCATGGCTCCATATTGTGGAATACAATCTCTTTGGCAAATCGGAAATGTCCACTCTTCCTTATTTGATCCAGATGTTGTTCCTTATCCCGCTTGCTTGCCCGATTTTTCTCAGGAATTCGCTTAGCGATAATTTCCTCGGTGTGGTTAATCAACTGTTGGTACTCCGCTTCAACGCTCCAATGAAGTGTTGGGGGCCAGTCGCAATCGTAAGCCGCAAATATACCTCCCGGCTGAAGAACCCGGGCAAACTCGCGGAGCGTGCTGACCGGCTCCATCCAATGAAAGGACTGCGAGCATGTAAGAACACTAACGCTCTCTCCGTCCAGAGGCAGCTTGTCCGAATATCCCTTAACAAAGGAGATATGCTCCGCTTCCGTCAACTCAGTCAAACGAGAGAGTGCTTTGCCTCTCATATCATCATTCGGCTCAATGCCGATGATACGCTCGGCATGCTCACGCCATACAAAGGAGGAGAGGCCCGTGCCACAGCCCACATCCGCAACGAGCTCAGGCGAACGGCCCAAATAACTGGTAAGAATCGTTATGACGGCCGTCGGCGCTTTCGGTCGATGCTGATCATAATCATTTTCAAATCCGGAGAAACGATCAATATTATTTTGCGAATGGCTTCCTTGTGTCATTGCACAGCCTCCATCCAAAGGATATTGCTAAGCTTTTTACTGCCCGCTGCCTATAATAATAGCATTGTATTCCGTATCCTGCACAAGCACTAATGAGGCGGCATCTGAGAAATAGTTGGCCTCTATATAAAGGGTGCCTTTCACCAACACGACAGTTTGCTTCGCATTTGCTTTAAGTCCAAGCTTCCAGTCGTTTTTGGTCAATAAAACTTCCTTTGCCGCCGCGTTCCATTTGATTTCCGCTCCCCATGCCTCAAACACCGCACGAGCCGGAAGATAGGTCTTATCCCCGCTTTTGTAAGGCTTCTGCGCAGCTGTGAACTTAACTTGCTTGCCATTTAGCCATACTTGCAGATCTTTGCTCGCTGGCAGAAGCTCCGTGCCCGCAATCAAATCCTCTGTGGTTTGAATAGGTTTAAGCGCCTTCGGATCAACCTCAAGCGTCTTGACGCTGTTATTCAACGTATCGGAAACATATAATTTACCCGCTGTATAAAGCAAAGCGGAGGGCTGATTAAATTGAGATTTCTCCACCGTTCCTACAATATCTCCAGGCGCAGTCTGGCCAGCAATGGAGATAACTCCCCCGTCAGCTTGTACAGCACGAATCCGGTTATTCAAGCTGTCTGCAACAAACAGCACGCCGCTCGCATAAGCAAGGCCGCGCGGTCGGTTGAATTTAGCATCCCCGCTCTTGCCGTTTACATAGCCGCCCGCCATATAACCGGTCAATGCATCTACAGCCGTTGGTTTGCCGGCGATTGTCGTCACCTTGCCATCACGGATGTAACGAATCAAATGATTGCCGCTATCCGCTACATATAATCCGCCCTTCTCGTCGAATACAAGGCCCGCAGGCTCGTTAAACAACGCTTCAGAAGCACTGCCGTCCTTATAGCCGCCAGCCGCATTTGCCGCCCCCGCAAAAACTGACGTCACGCCTTCAGGAGAGATGACGCGAATGACGTTATTCAGCGAATCAGCGACATAAACATTATCCTTCGCATCAACCGCCAGTCCAGCCGGTGCATTAAACTGCGCCTCTCCGAACTTTCCGTCCTTATTTCCCGCTTTGCCGTTACCGGCAGCCGTATACACCCGATCATTTTCGATTCTGCGGACGACATGGTTATCTGTATCGCTGACATAAATAACGCCTTTGCCGTTTACTGCCGAGTAAGAAGGATGGTTAAAGGTTGAATTCGCGGCCGTACCGTCAAAATACCCCTGCTTCGTCAGCGCCGTTACCGGCGTAAGCTTACCATCTTTCCATTCGTTGATTTGATTGCTGCCCGAACCAATGACAACAATGCTGCCATCCGGCGCAGCAGCCAGCCCCCAAGGCTGACTGACCTTCTCAATAGCTTTAACAACCGCTGCTGCATCGACTATATTAGTGGCAGTGGCAGTAGCTTCCGTTGCCGCTGCGTAGGCCGTAACATTAACCGCGACAAGCGCGGTAGCAAGCGCCGTGCTCACTGCTAGTAATCGCATTTTCTTCATGGGAGTGCTCCTTTCGGCTTCTCATATTTTATAGAGGCGGCGGACTAATCAATACATTCAAGTAAATTTCGTCAATTTGTTCGCCGTTTTGCATAATGGGGATGTAGAGCACATACACGCCAGGCCTAACATAAGGCTGATTAAAGTAAGAGCCTAACAGAGTCAGCTCGCGAGTTGCCCCATCGCCTGTCAATCGATAAACTTCATCCTCTAATCTATAAGGAGGCTCAAATCCTTCACAGGACCCAGCGAATCCATAGCAATACATTCTGATTTCTCCGATATCATATCCAAGCGTATGAATCGTGACTTTTTCGTCCGTTTGTCCCAGGCTATCATAAAGGAATTGAACGTAATAAGGTTGCAGAGTAGCCGCACTTCTTAAGTAAAAGTTATGTTCTTCTTTCTGTACATCCATGGTTTCCGGATTTAGCCATGCCCACGGTTCAATTACAACCTTGATATTCGCTCCGTATTCCATAGGATTAGAAAGTACCACGATTAATTGATCGGCGCTCTCAGGGTCCACAGTCACGCTATCAACGCTAACATTTGTGCATGGCTGGTCACCTTCATTTTCGCCACCCTCGACTAGCGGAGGAGACTCTCCAAAGTCGCAAACCTTAACAGCCAAGCCGTCTCCAAGCACAGAACGCGACTTTACAAGCAGCGTAGTAAACGGCAGAACCAATGTTGAAGCATCACTCATATACGCGGATTCGCTCAACGGTTCTGGCGGAGCAGCCCTGCGAACATTTGCGTAGATGTCGATCGTCCCTTCAACGGGATTATCATTTCTATCGACGGGATGAATGCTTATTTTATACAAACCAACATCCAAATCCTCGCTAGCAAAATAAGAACCATATAACGTAACACTCAAAATCGTTTGGTAAGAGGGAGAAACGCTAGTGGAAACACTCATAATATCATTTAAATTATATACATATTCTGGCGGACATTCATCATCAGCAGAACAGATCCTAGTCACCTCAGCATACCGCATATCGTACTGGTAACCGAGAGAACTAAACGCTGCCATCCAATCTACCTGTGAATCAGGGTCCCCATGAATATAATCAAACTGGGTGTAATCCTCCTTGAATTTGAATTCAAAACCCTCATTCCCATCTACATTTACAGTAACCTGATCGACGGCTTGCACAGCGCCAGTATCAGCATTTTTAAGCTGGTTAGCGTAGACGGTGATTCGAATATCAGAGCCATATGCAACAGCTTCTCGCAGTTCAATATACATCCGGTCAGGAAAAGATGAATCGATGGAGATTTTATCTACCATCTCGGTGCGATCAATATAACCCTCGGTTTCAGGCTGAAAAATCTCAAATTTGATGACTTGAGAAGCATCAGCAGGAGTAATATTATTTACGTTGTTGAGGGCAATATTTGTTGTAAAAGGTAATATAAAAGCTTTATCATTTCTCATATAAGTATACAGACTGCCATAAAATGTCGAGACATCCAGCACAGGCGGCGCCAGAGGCAACTCAGTCGGTATAGGCGACGGCTCTATCGTCGGTGTTGCAACCGGTCCTTCCGTAGGCGCGATTGTAGGCGTTGCAACCGGTTCATCCGTAGGCATCACCGGTGGTGTCGCCGTTGGCGCCACAGTCGGCGTCACCGTAGGAGCCGGTGTCGGAGTAGCCGTCGGCGTAATTATGCTGCCGCCACCTCCACCGCCGGTTTGACCCGCTTTATCCTCATATACGATGGTGGAGTCAGCCGTTGACACTGCATTCGCATTAGCGGCTGCAGCAGCTTCTTCTTTTTTCAATTTTTCAATTTGCTGCTTCACCAGAACAATTAACGACTTGTCGGATTTGGCATCCTTCTCTAGCAGTTGCAGGTAATGTTCCAAACCAATAAGTGGAAGGTCGAGATAGTCTAACTTCTCTTTCTTTCCCTCTCCCTTTTGGTCCAACTGCAGCTGTTCATTAGGGTTCACAAGGGTCTCTTCCGCACGCTTGTCACCATGCTTGGTTTTCACAGCGCCTTCAAAGACGCCAACATAGCTTTGCTCATCCTCATATCGGACGGCAAACTGCGTGCCCATCACACCCATAATCGCTGTCGGCGTCTCAATCTCAAAACGAGAGTCGCCATCCAGCTTCTTTTTAATCGAAATGACTACTTTGCCCTTCAACAAGCTAAGGCTCGTCTTGCCGCTAAGCGCTTTAGCGCTTTTGACAAGCTCACTGACAACCAGCGTCGTATCCGTTCCGATGGTCACCTCTTTGTCACTGTCCAGATCCATCGTTATCTTACCATCACTACCCGTCATGATCGTATCGCCCTGCGTAATGGCCATCCCTTTAAAAGCATTAAACTTCTTGGAGCCGCCGCTCTTTTTCACTTCCGCTTTGCCCGCTACGGTCGTCACTTTTCCCGCTTTATCCGTGTCCTTCGCAAACACTGCCGTAGGCAGAACAAGCGCCATGACGAGCAAAGAAATGAACATCAACTTCAATGTCTTCATCGCAATCCCTCCAATTCATAGATCGTAATGCCTTGCTCTTTCCCTTTAACCTTGATCTCCCCAAGCGAACTCGCCTTAATTCGATCCTTAACCGCTTGATACACCGCATCGCTCAAAATAATTTGGCCTGGCTTTGCGTTGCTCTCCAGCCGCGCCGTCGTATTGACCGTATCGCCAATGGCTGTATAATCCATCCTGCTTTTTGACCCAATGTTGCCGAAGACGGCAGGACCCGTATGAATGCCGAGACCAAACTTCACGCCAAAGCCAAAACGTTCAATGAGCTTGCGCTCCAGCGCAGCCGAGCCTTCCTTCATCGCCCAAGCGGCCTGGACGGCTCGCATTGGATGATCCTCAAGCAGCAGCGGCGCGTTAAAAATAGCCATGGCCGCATCGCCAATGAACTTATCTAGCGTTCCATCAAACTTAAAGATGCAATTGGCCGCCAGATCGAGGTACTCATTTAATATTTCAACGATTTCCTCTGGCTCCGCCTTCTCCGAGAGAGGCGTAAAGCCGCGGATATCGACAAACAAAACAGTTAGCTCCCGGCGCGTTCCGCCGAGCTTCAGTCCTTCGTCGCCATTTTTCAAAATCTGGTTAACGACCTCGGGCGCTACGTACCTCCCAAATATATCGGTAACCCTCCGTCGCTCCAGCAGTTCCTCCACATAATGAAAGCCAACAACCACAATACAGCTAATAATGAGCAGTGGCACGGCATATCCGATTGAGACAATGATTCCCTTGCCATACAAGTAGCTGCTTCCCACTACAAAAACCACAATAAGTACCGCAACGGACAAGAAAGAAATCAGCATGTTCCACTTTCGGAACAAATAATAGGCCAGCGCCGCTGCGATAAGCAAAATAAGCGCATTCCATTTCCAATCAAGCTCGCGCTTCAAATGCCGATCCATTAGCGCCTGAATAATGTTCGCATGAATCTCGACCCCGTACATGGGATTCTTCACTTGCAACGGAGTCAAATAGTCATCTTTAAACCCTGTCGCATAAGGTCCAATGAGAACAATGCGGTCTTTAAAATAATCCGCCGGCACATCGCCGTTCAGCACGGCAGAATAAGAAATGGCTTCAAACTGTTCAGGTTTGCCGCTATAAGGGATATGAAACCGCCCAAATGCGTCCAGCGGCAGCATTTCCGAATCAACTGTTTCGCCCGCGCGCTCCATAAACATTTGATAAATGACCCAAGAAAAACTCTCGACTGCCTCCCCTTGATACTGAAAGCTGTAAAGGGAGTTCCGGACAACCCGGTCGCGGTCAGGGATGGTATTAATATGACCGACCGCAGCGACTGCTGCTTTAAGCTCCGGGAATGGTTCCGACATCTCAAGCGCTTCAATCGTACCTTGTTTGGCAGAGGAAGCAAATGTGCCATATACCGGCATGATAACATTGCCCGCTTGCGCTACAGCAGCAATTAATGCTTCATCTGAGGAAGTATCATCCGCCGAAGGCGCAGGGAACGTGACGTCAAAGGCAATGACCGCCGGCTCCCCTTGGGCAAGCGTATCAATAAGCTGCGCATGAACATTACGGTTCCAAGGCCAACTCCCATATTCAGTTACACTCTCGTCATCAATGGCGATAATGGCAATTCGAGTGTCAATATCGCCTTCCTTTTGCATAAACCGGTCTTGGAAGAAATAGTCCATCGTATCCAACGATCCCCTATACATCAGGAACACGGACAGCGCCGTCATTACGGCAATGATATGGATAAGCTTAAGCTTCATAGCAGCCTCCTTTCTTTTTTGTTCCATTTAACTGATTAGATGTAGCCGCTTCCAGCAGGGAACGCAAAGTATTTCTTCATAGCTTTAATGCTCCTTGCTCATATCTTCTAGCACTGGCTTCCGTCCGTTAGAAACGGTTAGCCACTTAGATGTCATTGGATTTTCTTAAAAGCATTGCCTAAGGAAGGAGTTTTTCGCAAATGCTGTTTCAAATGTGAGGGTAAAAGTCTGCTCTGCAAGCTCCTTGCTAATAAGCGTAACTTGGCCGTACTATAGCAGAAAACGGACATGCTGCTTCAGTAATCGTCCAAGCTCGTGGGCAGTTAGATTCACCTATTAATCTACCTCTTATTAGGAAATTAGTTCTTTAGATGTACGAATCTATTATATATGAAAAGCAAATTAAATAGGGGGTTGTCGAAAGTTATCATTTAATATATTTTCACTCCTCACTTTAGAGCTATTTATATTTTTTAAGATCGCTTACAAACTCTTGCCAAATCATTCGGAATTCATTACTATTAAACTAAATAAATCCAATAAGGAAAGTTGGTTTTGCGCATGAAGGAGATCCCAATCCCGTACGTTCGCAGTAATCAGACTGGTATTGTCGTTGTACTCCTTATCGCCATAGGACTTCAATTGCCGTGGCTCATCGCTGCGCTATGGATTATTCAGGTGACAGGACTCATCTTCGGCCCGAAAGCCAATTTGTTTATTCGCGTTGCCCGCCCGTTCCTCACCCGTTACGTAGCTTCAGCCCAAACGGAAGCAGCCGAGCTGCAGCGCTTTAACAACTCACTCGGTGTAGGCTTCCTCACCTTTGCTTTGCTAAGCTTCGCACTTAGCTGGTCTGTAGCTGGTTATGTTTTTGCAGGCATGATGGGCGCTGCTGCCCTGGCTGCCATTCTCGGATATTGCATCGGCTGTACGTTATATTTTCAGTTCAAGCAGTTCCGCGCACGTCAGCGACTGAACAGAGGATCATAAGCACGCTCTGCCTGACCTCCATCTCCAGCTCCCACAAGGATGAATAAGGCTGAACCCTCTATAGAAAAGGGATCAACCTTATTCGTTGCTGAAAATCTATGATCTGCCTCCCCTTCCCTACAGCTTCACAATTGCTCGACCGCTCGATTGCCCTTTTAATAACATTGCCACCCGTTCACTTACCTGATTCAGCGAAATTTCCTCGCACAACTCATCAAGATTCACTGGCTTATACGCACCCGCCAATCTCTCCCATACCCGAATACGATTTTCCATGCTTGCCATAACCGAATCAATGCCAATAAGACGAACTCCTCTAATAATAAAAGGGAAAACTGTCATGGAGAGCTCCGAACCCCCAGTTAAGCCGCTCGCAGCAACAACCCCACCGTACTTCATCTGCGGCAGAAGCATAGACAAGGCTTCACCGCCGACACAGTCGATGGCTCCAGCCCAAAGCTGCTTGTCCAGCGCTCGCTTTGATCCGGTCGCAAGCTCTTCTCGAGAAATTATCCGTTTCACACCAAGCGCTTTCAAGTAATCATGCTTATCGAGCTTCCCTGTACTGGCAACCACTTCATAGCCAAGCTTGGCTGCAATCGCAGCCGCAACACTCCCGACGCCACCGGTCGCTCCCGTTACCAGTATCTCGCCATCCTCGGGGCGAACCCCATTTTGCTGAAGCTCATAAACCGACAGCGCCGCCGTGAAGCCCGCCGTCCCCATAATCATCGCTTCCTTCAAGGAAAGACCACTCGGCAGCCTAACCGCCCACTCCGCTGGTACTCGCGCATATTCGCTATAGCCGCCAAAATGGCTGACGCCAAGCCCATAACCGGTTATTATGACCTCATCGCCAGCCCGGAACCGCTCGTTCTCACTCGAGATAACCGTTCCGGCCAAATCAATGCCGGGCACGAATGGATAGCTCTTTACAACGCCGCCGTTCACCTTGAATGCCAACGCATCTTTATAATTCACGCTCGAATACGCTACCCGAATGAGCAGATCGCCCGCAGGCAAATCACTCCTCTCTAGTAGCCTGGTTTCTGCAATGATTTTATTATCTATTTGATTAAGCACCAGCGCTTTAAACATTGACATCCAAAGACCTCCATGCCTTTACAAAGGCTAAAGTTGAAAAGCAGCATAACGAGCAGAGGTTGCTCCGCGTAAGATTCCATCAGCTTGCGCCCTCTCTATCTACATTACCAGTTCTGCTTTCGGAATGCGACTTGGCCTTTGGGTGCAAAAAAAGAGCCATTCTAAACATCTTGGCTGCCCTAATCATGCAAAAGACGCCCCAGCAGCCTATTCAGCTCCAGGACGCCATTCTTTGTTCAGCTGCACCAACTTCTACAAAAAACTGCGGCAAGTAGGCCTTATTCCGCTCCAGCATTGCCTGCGCGTCATCAAAAACTCCCTCATCTTGTTTGAAGCAAGAGGAGGGAGCTTTCGATTGTGTGTATTTGTTGCTACACAGACAGCCTATTTACAGACAGCCTATTTAAGCTGAATTACATATTTGAAGTGAAAGCGAAGCGAGAAGATTGTTCTGGAGAAATGAAGTGTTCGCCTTTTAAACTTAAATATTTCTTGTTGAAGTTAATTCAAAGGATTTGTTCCCGTTCATAAACAAACTCATCAAAGCAGGAAGCAGCATGCCGCGAACGAGGAAAGTGTCCATCAGGATGCCTACAGCCATCATAAAGCCAAATAGAAACAGCTCCTGAAGCGGCTGGGTCATCAGTACGGCAAAGGTGGCTGCCAGAATAATGCCTGCCGATGAGATAACGCCGCCCGTTGATGCCACCGCACGGCGTATTGCCTCTCGCCAAGGATGACTTGCCGCTTCCTCCTGCACCCGAGAGACGAGCATAATATTGTAGTCCACGCCCAAGGCTACCATAAAGACAAAACCATACATAGGAAGCCGATAGCTGATCGTTTCGTAGCCCAGCAAGCTGTGGAACACCCCCCAGCTTAATCCCAGCGCAGCCGCATAGGATAGGAGGATCGTAGCCATCATGAACATCGCCAGCTTGATGCTGCCGGTTTGCCAAGCAAGCATGATCGCAATCAGCAAGGCTATTAACGCGAATACAACGAGCGTATCCTGTTTGTTCATCTCTCGTACATCCACTTGGGCAGCCGTTTGTCCTGCAAACTGCAAGGAATGGAGCGCAGGATCAAAGCCGCTGTCCTTCAGCCAAGCAGCACTCTCCTTCTTCCATCCTTCAACCGTATCTAAGGCTTCCGAATCGTACGGATTCATTTTCAAAACCAGTTGCAGCTTCACGGAATGCTTATCTTTAGACAATGCCTCAATCGACCATTCCTTCCCCTCCGTCAATTCCGGGCTAACCGAAGCAACCTCGCCTTCCTTCATCATTTGCTCCGTTAAAGCGCTAAGCTTATCCGTAAACGCAGGATCTGCATCAATGTCATTTGCACTGCTCAGTATCATCGTTACAGGAGCGAGCTCGCCGGGCGGATAGTGCTTCTCCAGCAGCTCGAATCCTTGGCGGGAGGCCAGCTTTTCGGGAAAAGAATTCATGAGGTTAAAAGAGAAGCTGATGCCCAAACTATTAACTGCTGCCAGCACCAATAGAGTGAGAAGAATACCAGCCACACGCCTCGGCTTCTCTGTAACAAATGCGCCAATTTTTGTCCATAATCGCTGACGCCCACCACTCGTTTGCGAGAGCTGCGGCTGCCGCTGAAGCTTAGGCACAAACGGCCAAAATGCCTTGCGTCCCAATAGCGCGAACACCGCTGGCACAAGCGTAAGACCCGCCAGCAATATAACGGCCACCGCTGCCGAGAATACCGGCGCGAAGCCACGGTACGGCTGGAACGTTGCCGCAAACAACGCCAGCATGGCAAGCAGCACCGTTCCGCCGCTGAACAGAATTGGCTCAGCAACATGCTTCATCGCCGATGCCATAGCCTGATGTTTGTTGTCCATTCTCAGCAGCTCTTCACGGTAGCGTGAGAATACGAACAAGCAATAATCGGTAATGACCGCGAACAGCAAAATCATCATAATCGATAGGGATTGTTTATCAATGAGGAACAAGCCCGCTTTGCCCGCAAGCCCGATTAGCCGGTCAACTACGGAGTAAACGAGTCCTGCCGCCGCTAAAGGAATAATGGCAAGCAGCGGTGATCGATAAATGGCGACGAGCAGCACGAGAATCAACACGACCGTCGCCAGCATAAGCACGACATCCGCATTTCGGAATAGCGTAAGCGTATCAGCGGATATGGCTGCCGGGCCAGTCAGCTCAAGCCGCACATCGGCTGCGCCGGATTGCTCCCATTTCTCCCTAATCTCATCCATCGCAGTCAGGATCTGATCCGACTCCGCATGCTCATTCACCGTTACAGCTAGAAGCAATGTTGTGTGATCCTCCGACAACAGCTGCTGCTGCGCTGGCATAGGCATCTGATGGAACGGCATCGCTTTATCGATTTCCGCTGGCTTAGAATCCGAGGACAACCATGCGCTGAACGCCGAAATTTCTCTCAGCTGTTCCTCTGTCATTCCTTGCTCGTGGTGGAAGACGAGCAGCGCCGGCAGCCCTTCCACTGCGGGAAACTGCTCCTCCAGCAAGCGCTGCGCCTGCGCCGCTGCGTTATTCCCGCTGGCGCTGCCCTCCCCTGCGCTTACTGCACGCTCCTTTGCTCCGGGAGCTGCTATCGTTAACGCAATCGCGAGCAGTACCCAGCATAACAGGGTTATTTTCGCCCCTCTGGGACTGCTTACATATTGAATCACCTTTTGCAATGGTTTCACGTTCATGTTTGAACCTCCTGTTCTATCCTTCCCCTGCATTATTGAGCAGGAACATGAACGAACGATGAACGGAACATTACAATCTCGGCAGCTGCACCATAACCGACGTGCCCGCTTCCGGGCGGCTCTCTACTTTAATGCTGCCTTGATGCAAAGAAACGAGCTTGTGCACGATGGAGAGGCCGAGCCCGCTTCCCGCCGAAGAAAGATCACGCGTTTTGCTCGACTTATAGAAACGGTCAAAAATAAACGGGAGGTCCGCTTCCGGAATGCCTATGCCCTCATCACGAATTTCAAGCACAATCGTTTGCCCGCCGGTAATGGTTATACGGATGGTTTGGCCCGAATCCGAAAATTTAATGCTGTTGGCCAGGAGATTCAACCACACCTCATGAAGCAGCTGCTGATCCGCATGAATAACCGTATCCGGAAGATCCAGCTCCAATTGCAGCTCTTTCTCCGTCCATTGCCATTCGAGCGTAATTAATATTTCGCGGATTTGCTCATCAAGACGATAGGAGGATTTACGCAGCGGCTTCTGCTCCTTATCCAGCGCCGCCAGCGTCAGAAGCTGCTTGCTTAGGCCGGAGAGCCGCTTGCTTTCCTTCTCAATAATGGTCAAGTAGTTTTCTTTCTGCTCCGCTGTCGTCTCCTTATCCAGAGCAGCCCGCGCCAGGCCCTGCATGGAGGTCAGCGGCGTCTGAAACTCATGGGAGACATTGGCGACAAATTCTTGCCGCATCTGGTCAAGCTGCTTAATCGCTTGCGTCATCACGGAAAAATTACGCGCCAGCTCGCCAATCTCATCCTTTCGGGAGAGCTCTAGCCCCGCATTAAAGTCACCGGCGACCATTTGCTTAGTCGCGCTCGTCAGTTGGTTCACCGGCTTGACGATCAGCCGCGACAGCACGACAATAAGCAGCAGGCTAATGATGAAGGTAAAACCAATTAAGATTGCCGCAATAATTCGAATCTCACCGATCTGCTGCTGGAGATCAGGCCTGATAAACAGCGCTGCCGTACCTTTATCTGTCTGAAGCGGCAGCCCTGCTGTATTCAGCACGCTATTTTTGAAATAAGAGAAAAGCGCCAGCCGCTCCTTCTGCTCCTCCATTCCGAGATAAGCATTTCCATTCAGCACCGACTGAATCTGCTGCTCAGTCAGCTTCCCGTGCTTAAACGGAGAGCCATAAGCTTGTCCTGCCTGATCGGCACCGACCAAATAAATTTGAAAACCTAACGCCGCCACATGCGTTAAATAGCCGCTCAAATCCATTGCCGGATTTTGCTCATACTGCTGTTTAATATTTTGCGCGATGCCAAGCATTTTCTGCTCGTTGCCGGACTGCTGCTTGTCTTGATAATAGAGGCCGGTCAAGAGCAAGCCAACAACGCCGCTAACCAACGCGACCATAACAAACGTGAAGACAATGCGGACATATAAGGACTTCATGCCTCATGCACCTCCAGCTTATAGCCCAATCCCCGAATCGTCGTAATCGTAAAATCATGCTGATAGTCGGCAAAGCGCTCGCGCAGCCTTTTGACATGGACATCAACCGTGCGGCTGTCTCCTTTAAAATCCGCGCTCCAAATCAGTTGAATCAATTGCTCCCGCGTATAAATGCGCCCGGGATGGCTTGCGAGTTGTGACAACAGCTCAAATTCCCGCAGCGGCAGCGTAAGCACGTCATCTCCTGCCTTAATTTCATAACCTCGACGGTCAATGGTAATGCTCCCTAGACGAATAACCTCGGAGGAAACGAGCCGATACCGGCGAAGCAGTGCTTTGATACGGAATAAAAGTTCCTTGGGCTCAAAGGGCTTTACCATATAATCGTCAGTACCTGCATCGAAACCTTTTTCTTTGTCCGCCATCTCCGCTCTCGCCGTCAGCATGATAACCGGAATATCATAATGCCGTCTGATTTCCTCGCAAAGCTCGAAACCATCCTTGCGCGGCATCATAAGGTCGACAACAGCCAAATGAACCTGGTCCTGCTCCAGCAGCCGGGAGGCAGCCTGTCCATCGCCCGCTTCCAGCACCACATACCCTTCCTTCCGCAGCACGAAGCGCAGCAGTTCCCGAATAGCAGGATCATCATCAACAATCAGTACATGCATTCTCATTAACCTGCTCCAGTCTCGTTTCGGAATAAAAGAAACACCGGTACAGCAAGCCGCGACGCTTACGATACAGATGCTTCTTTGCTTATGTTACTTTTTATCATAATACTTATTAGAAAAGAAAGGTACCTTCCCCTACTTTTGCCGCAATACCATAGAACTCATTCGTCCGATTTACTTCTTCCACACTATTCCGAACCGATAAGCTGCGCAAATATTCAAAGTCAGGATGAACGACCAAATCCTGTAAATAAGCCGAAATCGTGCTTCCTGGCGTCCTCATCCGGTTGAGCGCGGCAATAATATCCTGTCCTGACTCAATGCCGATGCCATGGCCAAAATATAGGTTGTCATCCAGCATAACCACATTCTCTCCCTGCCACTCCGGCGTTTCCGGATCATGCTCAGGATTTTTGAAATAGAGGACATCCCCTGGGTAGGCTTCGTTTTTATCATAGGTCGTAATTAGGCTTAAATCGCGGTCATACTGCCAATCCCTTAGAAACAGATTTTGAAAATACGCATTGAACACCGCTTCGCCTACCGTATCAAGCACTGCTTTATACAAAATAATGATGATGGCACCCGCGCATTCAAAGCCATACAAATGCCCATTTTCAAAAATATCGTTAATCCCTACCGAAGGCAATACGCCGCCTCTTAGCTGGAACCCGCCGTTTTCCGTCCTGATCCAATACTCCTCATTGCATTTCGATCCCGCAAAGGTTGCAAAGTTGGCTCCACCCGCATAAAGCGCTTTGGCCGCTTCAACAATATGCGTGCGCATCTTCATCTCAAACTCCAATGCCTCGACAGAGGGGTAGCGGTAGACGACCTGACTTTTCTGCTTCGCCTGCAGTATTCTTCTTTCCAATTCTGACAGCGTTAGCGGATTTAGCTCAAAGGTATTCGTGCCCGAAACAAGTATCACTGTCGTTCTCCTCCATGTCATCGATTTTCTATAGGTTATTGTACGTACGAAAACTTTTTTTGTGAGGAGTGATCCAAGGAAGCAAAGCAGTCGTGCTACTTAACAAGAAAAGAAATTAAAGGGAGTGTTCAATCATGAAAATGAAAAAATATTTCGTTGCCGTGCCTCTTAGCCTCGCTCTACTTCTTCCAACAGCCGGACTTGCAAGCGCAAGCGATCATTCGCACGGAGGAGGCACAATGACAACGATGACAGCCGGTGCTGCTGAAACATCCAACAAAGCGGTAGATTTGCGGGCTGCTCTAGACTCTTTGTTATCCGAACATGCTTACTTAGCGGTAATAGCCATGCAGAAGGGCATTGACGGAAAAGGGGATTTTGATGCTGCCGCGGGAGCTTTGCTCCAAAACGCCGATGATTTGAGCAAAGCAGTAGCTTCCGTCTATGGAGAAGATGGCGGCGCGGCTTTTAAAGAAATTTGGACCAGCCATATTGGGTACTTTGTGGACTATGTGAAGGCGACTGGCGCCAAGGATGATGCAGCGAAGAAGAAAGCGCTGGCTGATCTGGACGATTATCGCGTGAAGCAAGCTGCTTTTCTGGATACAGCCACTGGAGGTCGATTAAAAGCAAAGGAACTGGAGGAAGGCTTGAAAGTTCATATCAATCAACTTGTCTGGGCTTTCGACAATTATGTTGCCGGTGATTTCGATAAGACATACGACAGCCTTAGAGAGTCCATTCATCATATGTATGGTGTAGGCAAAGGATTGTCATGGGCCATTACCGATCAATTCCCTGACCAATTCGACAGCAAAACGGTAGATACCCCAGCCGCCGAGCTCCGTGCAAGCTTAAATCATTTGTTCTCCGAGCATGCCGCACTAGCCATACTTGCAATGCAGAAAGGCATTGACGGCGCTAAGGACTTTAATGCTTCTGCTGCTGCTCTAAATGAAAACACCGATGAGCTTTCCGCAGCCATTGCATCGGTATACGGCAAAGAAGGCGGAGAAGCCTTCAAGAAAATTTGGAGTTCGCATATCGGTTACTTTGTTGATTATGTGAAAGCAACTGGCGCCAAGGACGACGCTGCCAAAGCCAAAGCGATTGCAGACCTAGATAAGTACCGTGCCGAGCAAGCAGCTTTCCTCGATACAGCAACGGAAGGGCGCTTGAAGGCTGCAGACATGGAAGCTGGCCTGAAAATGCATGTTGATGAGCTATTGAAAGCTTTTAATAGTTATACTGAAATGGATTATTCCATGACATATCCGACCGTTCGCGAAGCTTATGCGCATATGTATGAAGTCGGACTCGGCGTGACAAGCGCCATTGTGGACCAATTCCCTGACCAATTTGCCGGAAAAATGCCCACGGAAATGCCACAAACCGGCATGGGAGGCATGAGCCATCAAAAATCCTCAACATCGGATATTCTGATGATATCCCTTCTTATTATGGCAATGGCCGTGCTCATCCCGTTCTTTATCGCACGCCGGAACGCTTCCAAATCATAATGCTGAAGAGGAGGGAGCTTCCCTCCTCTTTTCCTATCGAAAGTACCGGAGGTGTGTGCACGTATGATGAATAGAAAGAAAATACGGTTCTTCCTAGCCATGGTAGGCATGGTTGCCATGGCTCTCACACTAATCTCATGTTCCAGAGAGGTCTCCCCTGCAGCAAATCATACTCAAACCGCAGCCTCTTCTCCCTCACCCACTCCTACAACGTCTGCCCTTCAGGCGCCTGACCAGTTAATGGAAGAGGATCTTGGCATCGTGCCCGTCTCCATTTATATTCCTGCTATAGGCGTGGATGCGACAATTGAAGAGGTAGGCACCATGGAGAATGGACAAATGGGCGTCCCTCAAAATATAGACGGAGTTGGCTGGTTTGAGCCCGGCACTAAGCCTGGAGCACGAGGCAACGCCGTCATGGCTGGACATGTAGACAGTCTGACAGGACCTGCTGTCTTCTATAAGCTGGACCGGTTAAAGGCTGGGGACGAGGTTGTTTTAAAGGACAAAGATGGTGTCACCCGCACTTTTATCGTCACGGGCACAGCGAGTTATCCTCGTAAAGATGCACCCTTAGAAGATATTTTTGGTTTTTCCTATCAGAGCCATTTGAATTTAATTACATGTACAGGAGAATTCAATAAGGAAGCGAAGACACATGAGGAACGTTTAGTTGTGTATACAGAGCTTCAAAAATAAATAGATGCCGATTGCAGCTAGGAGCTGAACCCCGTTTCGGCTC
Organism: Paenibacillus luteus; assembly: GCF_006542765.1. Lineage (GTDB taxonomy): Bacteria > Bacillota > Bacilli > Paenibacillales > Paenibacillaceae > Pristimantibacillus > Pristimantibacillus luteus. The sequence continues at coordinate 270,717 of NZ_SKCD01000055.1, read as the reverse complement.
TTTTTTGCCGTATGCCCCCTCTGCGAATGGCATCGAATCGTTATACTATCCTTTGTTTATTCAAGCAAAGAAGAGAGCTGCGGATGACGAGTCCACGGCTCTCTTCTTTGCTCTCCATGCTATTTTCGAATATTCCCACCCGCCGTACCTGCTCCGCTTGAGCTATACGGATCTGAGTACTCTGTGTTGGTTTTCTCCCATACGTCCGCATAAGAGGGATGCCGCTTGAATTGCGCTAAGGCATAGGAACAGGAAGGGATAATCTTTCTCCCCTTTTCCCTTGCTTCCTCAACCACAAAATCCAGCAGCTGCTTAGCCAAATTTCGACCCCGATATTCTCCATCCACATACGTATGGTCGATCGCCCATGTATCCACATCCACCATCGTATACGTAATTTCACCAATCGTACCTTTCGTTGTCGTCAAAATATAGCTGTTTCCTTGCTTCTGTGCCAAAATCTCTTCATCTACTGTTCCATATAAGTCCTTGTCCGTACTCATGCCTGCTTGCACCTCCTGGAAAATAGTGATGAACCCTCTTCCGGTCAAGCTGCGGGTCTATTCTTTCTTACCCCAATAAGCAGATCATGAACCTTTTCGGAAAGGTTGCCCTTGGCTCTCCGTTACATTCACGTCCGTCTCTAGCTTACGCTGGTCAAAGAGGCTAAGCCCGATCCAGATCGCGGCACATAATAATGCGGCGACAATAGCGCCAACCGCACCGGCAAGCTTGTAGCCTGCGATCACAGACCAAATCAGCATTAGCGGCAGCAGAAGCCAGAACCGGGAGAGAACCGCTCCTCTTCTCGCAGCAGCCTTGGACCAGGGAAATTGTGTAATAAACGCTTCCGCAAACCATTGCCTCCATTGCATATGCAGCCATGACATGCCAATTGCCGTTAGAGCGGCAACAAGAAATAACGCTATCGGCCCGGGAACAAGCGACACGGCATAGGTGGCGGCTGACATAAAGCCAAGCCATACCCGAATATGCGTCATGCCCCTTAGGAAAGCTTTAAGCCTCATTTCCGCCAAAATGGTTCCGGCATCCGGCTTGCGGAATAGGCGCTGCGAGCTCCTGAATAAATAAGGCCGTTTCACACGGACGAGCGGTTTCGATTCAATGACCTGGCTCATCAACAGCTCCGTGCTTCGCAGACGCACATTATTTTCCGTTTCCACCTCCGCCTCGAAATGAATTGGTGCCTTTAAGCTCACAACCAGCAGCAGAAGCATAACACTAGCAGCAACAGCTAGGGAGATTGCCATCAGGCCAGTATCATTCGCCCAAGCGAGCATAGGGTATAAATAGAAAGCTCCAAAGAGCAGAAGACTACCGGTTTCAAGCGCCACCTTGCGCCATCCCTTCAGCTTCCCGTTCAACAACTGAATGCCGAGGGCCAGAACCATCCCCATGACGATCGTAAAGGCGTAGGCAAACGCTAATGTAGTCCAAGTCAGCCCCTCTACCCTCGTTAGAAATGGCAGAAGCAGCAAGTATGGAATTGCAATGACGAATGCTTTCATGACTAGCGTGTAGGCGATCCCATGGCGCTTCAAGCTTTGCAGCCACGCCGGCCGCTGAAGCAGAAACAGCCGGTCTGCCTCCTCCACAAATATTCGAACTTGTCCTATAAATAATAGAAATAGCAATAGAATGGGATAGAGCGTGGTCCAAGGCAGCTTGATCGCCCACGCTGGCATATCGAGCAGCACCTCCCGGTAAAGGCCGCCTCCAATAAACAAGCCGGGCAGGAGCAGGTAAAGCCATACCGTCCAGTCAAGCACGCTTAGCCAAGCGCGAAGCTGGTCCCTCTGATTGCGTCTGAGCCTCATCCAAAATAATCGTCGCGGTGTGATCACTTCCGTCCACCCCCTAGGTCAATGCGTGAAAACACTCGAACAATGTCGCATTCTCGGCGCAGCCCGCATCGCTTCTTACCTCGTTCATAGACCCGCGCGCGACGACTGAGCCATTATTAATAAGGACAAACCCCGTACAAATTCGCTCTGCGGTGTCCAGAACGTGTGTCGACATAAGCACGCCTGCTCCGCGCTCTCGTTCCCCCTCAAGCAGCTTTAGAAAATCGGTCGTTGCCCTTGGGTCTAGCCCGACAAAGGGCTCGTCCACGATATATACATCCGGTTCCAGCAGAAACGCAATAATGAGCATCAGCTTCTGCTGCATGCCCTTGGAGAAATGCGAAGGATAATGATGCTTCTCCTCCGACAATCGGAAGCGCTCCAACAGTTCATCCGCCTTGGCCGAAAATGGCTTTTCTTCGATTTCGAAGGCCGAAGCTGCCAGATGCAAATGCTCCCATAACGTCATATATTCATAGAATACCGGCTGCTCCGGCACATACGCATAGCGTTTATTTTTGCCGCCGAGCACGACTTCCCCATCAACATGTGCCATCAAGCCCAGAATCGTCTTGATCGTCGTACTTTTGCCAGCGCCGTTCGGACCAATCAAGCCTACAAGCTCACCTGGCGCAACATCCAGCCATATGTGGCGAATTGTCGGCTTGTTTTCCTCATAGCCAGCTTCCTTTATCGCAACGCGAAGCACAGAATCCTGCCTTTTCGTATGCTCTATCGTTCTATTCATCCGCCAATAGCCGCCTTTCAGTTCCAGTTTGATGGTATAATTCTACGAATGAGAGTTCCAGTTCGTTCCAATTTTAAAGCATGACGGGGATTCAACTTGAAAAAAATGTCGTATTTGGTCAATTAATAGATTATAATATTAGGAAAAATATGCTAAATAGAGGTGCGGAATGGGAAAGAAACCATTACAATTCATGATTACATTGGGGCTGCTTGGAAGTCTTCTGTCAGGCTGCACTGCCGGAGATGACTCTAGCAATGAAATTGCAGAGTTGAAGAAAGAAATTACCGCTCTCAAAGAAGAGAACGAACAGCTTAAAGAAGGACAAGGAGCCGTAAATACAGACAGCGAGCCGGAAGAAAGTGCAAGCGCAAGCGATCAGCCTGCGACAACGGCAGCTGTGGACGCTCCTCTTATTGCTGAGCTGAACAAAGCCGTAACGGTTGCTGATTTTGCCGAATTCACCGTGGTCAAAACCCAATTCAACAAAGTGATTAAGCCTTCGAAGCCAGGCGACTTTCATACCTACTACGAGGCGAAGGATGAAGGAAACACCTACCTTGCAGTCACGATTAAGCTGAAGAGCCTGCTCGCAGCCGGGAAAAGCGCAGACGATTTCGCAAGCCTAACGATCAAGTACAATGACAAATACGAATATCGCACCTTCTCCACCATTGAAGAACAGGGCGGGGCAGACTTTACGTATACGAGCATTACGTCTATTGAGCCCTTAAAAACCGAAACGCTCGTATTTTTAGCTGAGGTGCCTAAGGAAGTAGAAACGGACACAGGACCCCTAAAAGCAATTATTACCATAAACGAAGCAGAGTATGATTTAATCATCCGATAATAAAACGAACAGGAGCTGTCTTCCTAGGGTTCTCCCCTGGAAAGACAGCTCCTGTTCCCGTATACAAGCGGATAGTTGCTTGATATTCTTTACAGCAATCCAGCTTCCACCAAACCATTCCGTATCCCCTGCTCATCTACGTGCGTGGTCACAAAATCGGCATAGGGCAGCAGCGCCGGATTAGAGTTGCCCATGGCAACGCCGAAGCCCACCGTTTCCAGCATTTCCATATCGTTCAAGCCATCGCCAAAAGCAACCGCGTCCGCAGGCGTCAAGCCCAGCTTATCGAGCAGGGCCTCGATGCCTTGTGCTTTAGAGCCTCCCGCAGGAAGGACATCAATGGCTTGGGGGTGCCAGCGAATCAGCTTAAGCTCGGAATGCAGCCCGTCATACAGATGCTCTTCATGGCTCTCGCAGTGAAGGAATACCTGATAGATCTCGTCCGTTTTCCAAAATTCCGGGTTATAGCCCGGTAAGTCAACCTTTAGCGAATTAACCGATTCTATAATAAAAGGATGATCCTCTTTGTCTGCAAAGAAGTTGTGCTCCCCTTCGAATACAAGCCCGTGGTTATGCTCTGCAGCGACTTTGACTAGCGCCTCCAGCCTGCTCTTCTCGATTTCCCGTTTATACAGCGGCGTTCCTTTGTAAACAACATATCCGCCGTTTAAGCATACAAAGGATTCAATGCCCAGTTGCTCAGCGAGCGGCTTAATAAAGTATGGGGCTCTACCCGTAGCAATAACGGGCTCCACTCCAGTTGCCTTTAACTCCGCAATAGCTTTAATCGTGTCCGCAGGTATTTCCTTTTGTTCATTGATTAACGTGCCGTCGATGTCAAAAAAAACAATTTTGTAGCCCATGCTGACTTCTCTCCTGTCCGTGGTCGCAGACGTATGACGCCTGTCCTTTTTTATACAGTATAAAGAAACGAAGCCGGAAAAGAAATCATTGCCGCTCCCGCATGCAGAAAAAAAGCATCAGCGACGGCCGATGCTCCTTTGATTTCTTTCCATGCCTCAACAGTCTAGAGCCGTTGCCAATCTTTAATTCTGCCAGCTTACCAGCCGAAATCGAGGCTTTTTCCTGTTTCAACGTAAGTTTTTAGGTTATTTAAGATCATCCACCACTGACTGTCCACCGTTTCCAGCGAGGGATGGTTTTCCGTAAATTGGTCATTAATCACTGTCAGCTTCGTAGTGGCTCCAACCTCCTCAAGCATGAAGGCTATTCTCGATTCCAGTTCTGCATGATTTGGCCTGTAGGCTGGTCCCGGATGTTCTAAAACGGTAAATATTTTATTTTCTTCATATGCTAGAATAGTACCATAGATATGAACCGTTTCATCGCCATCCGTGCCTGGGCCAACGTATTGATAGGACGAGCCAACCTCAAAGGCAGAGTTGATGACACAGCCAAAAAACGTTTGCTTCGTTCCTTCTGGCAGCACAAGCGCTTCCCAAACCTTCTCAGGTGCCGCACCGATATAAAACTCATATTTGAAATCCATGACTTGCACTCCTTCTCATCGTTCAAATAGTCTAGCTATTGCTGTAGCAACGCGCTTCTAACTAAATGTATTATACCGTTCCCGGCGCCGCCGGTATTGTAAAAACGCGACAAACCAACCCATGATGGAGGGATTCATAAATGCCAGCAACGGATAAAAAGAGCAGTATGGGCGTTTTGCAGCTGCGCAAAGGAGAGAAGAAATTCCAGCTTGACCGCTACCCTCCATCGGAGCAGCTGCGCCCTTTTGTTAAGCACTACTGGGTGATCACATGGAGCCTTGAAGACGAGCTTCCATACTTTCAGGATGTCGTACCGAATCCCTGCGTCAATCTGGTTATGGAACACAACAAAAGCGGCATATATGGCGTAGCCAGCAGGATGTATACGCAGAAGATCGAAGGCAAAGGACGGGTCTTCGGCGTAAAGTTCCAGCCCGGCGGCTTCTACCCTTATATCCAATCGCCGCTCTCCAACCTTACGGATCAAGCTTTGTCGCTCAAGAGCGTATTCGGAATGGCGAGTACCGCTTATATAGAGCAGATTGCGGCCCAACCCGATACAACAGATAGAATCGCTTTAACCGAAGCGCTGCTGCTGCAGCATCTGCCGCCCGTTGATTTGACGGCCTCTTTGGTCAACCAAATCATTGTGCGTATCCAAGAGGACCGCGAGCTTACCACGGTCGAGCAGCTATGCGGGGAGTTCCATTTGAACAAAAGAAAACTGCAGCGTTTGTTCAGCCAATATGTCGGCATTAGCCCCAAGTGGGTCATCAAGCTCTACCGGCTGCAAAACGCGGCTGAAGCAATGGACAACAGCAGCCCTACCGATCTGCTTAAATTAGCTATGGAACTTGGTTATTACGATCAATCCCACTTTATTAAAGATTTCAAATCCATTATCGGCAAAACGCCCGAAGAGTATGCCCGGCCATAGGCATCTAGGTCAATACGCCCTTGACGACTGTCCAAGCCATCCTGTATATTGGTAGAATTAGTTAAATAAGTACGGCTTACGATGGAAGCACCCGTAAGAGATGGCGTATGACGCCTATCTTGCAGGTGCTTTTTTTGCGTTGTAACGCCGTACACATAAGGAGGCTTTATTATTGATGAAATTAGGTTCAAAGTTAACCGCAATCGGGCTAGCCCTCATTCTCGCGCTTATCAGCCCAGCCGTAATTGCAGCAGCATCCTTCGAATTCAGCGCGACCGCTAAGACCGCTTTTGACAAAATGAATGGCGCCGCTGACAAATCGACCGCCGCGAAGCTCACCTCGCATTATGCGGACCTGCAAGCGGTACAGAAGCAAACGATCGAATGGGATACCAAAATCGACAAGCTTCATTATCAAAATGAGGAGGCCGTGCTCGCTACCCGCAAGCGTATCAAAGAAATCGACGCAGAGAAGCTGCAAAAGCTGGATGCGGCCGTGGTTCAGGCCAAGAAGAAATACGAGCCTTTATTCACTCTTTATGATTCGTTAAACCAGCAGCTTAGCATCGCTAAGTCATACAAGAACAAAACGTTAGCCAATTCGCTTAAACCTCAGGTAGAAACGGCCAAAGCAGCCGTACAGATCGCCAAGCTGGATATACGCAGCAAGGAAGCTGCTCTTAAGACAGCAAAGGCCAATACGGCTAAAACGATAAAAAAGCTGCGGGACACGCTCAGCGATATCGATCCGATTAAAGTTAAGATCAAAGCTGCCAAAAGCTCGATCAGCAGCATTAAGAAGCAGTTTACGACCGAGACATCCCTATTGAATCAAGCCGTCAAAAAAATGGATTCCTCTGCTTCGTTAAGCTCTCTCGCCAGAATGTTGGCAAGCGTCAAGCAAATCAATGAGCATAAACAGAAGACTCTCACCTACGAGCAGCAAACGTCGGCCATTATCGCCAAAGTGGATGCGCAGCTCAAATAAAGCAATAAACAAAGGAGGAGGGTGCTTAGGATTACGAAACGCCCTCCTCCTTCAACAAAAAAAATTGATCATTCCGCGGCGGCTCGCCGCAAATGATCGCTTTAAAGGGATTATAGCGATGGAAACCTGACCTCCACCGACGTGCCTATGCCTAATTCGCTCGAAACCGACAGCATACCGTTATGCGAGGACAGGATTTTATCCACAATCATCATCCCAAGCCCGTTTCCGTCCCGCCTTGTCGTGTGAAACGGCTGGCCAATTCGCTGTAATACTTCATCCGTCATACCTACGCCATTATCGGTAAAGCGAATTTGCTGATACCCGTCAACGGCATCCAGCAAGATATTCATCTCTCCGCCAAAGGGCAAAGCCTCAATCGCGTTTTTCAAAATGTTCAAGAACACTTGCTTTACTTGGTCTCGATCGCACCTAATGCTCTTTCTATCACCACATTCATAGTGCACCTTAATTCCGTTCATCTCTAATTGCAGTTCAAACACAGACAATACCTCTTCAAGAATAAGATGGCATTGCTCTTCTTTGTACTGAATCGCTTGGGGCCTTCCTAAAATGAGGAATTCGCCCACGATCGCATTCATCCGTTCAAGCTCAGACATCATTAGGTTATAGTAATGAGGATTGGTCGTTTTGCTCGTCATCTGCAGCATGCCTTTTACCGTGGTCATCGGATTCCGAATTTCATGAGCGATGCTGACCGCGATTTGGCCCGCAAATCCAAGCTTTTCCGTATTTCGCAGCAATTCCTCAGCGATCTTCATTTCCGTAATATCCCGCAAGCTGCCAACGACCCTCGTTAGCTGCTGCTCGTTATTATAAATAGGCACAACATCGAGCATAAAATATTGCGGCTCCATGCCGCTCATCAGCGCGACCTCGACGCCAACGCAGGTTTCCCTATCCTTAATCACCTGCTCAAAGTAAGGACCGATCCTATTCACTTCAAACACGCTGCGTCCGAGGCAGCAGCTGCCGCTTTCTTCTATGGTTTTTAGAATAGCCGTGCTTTTATCATTCATCTCTACAATTGTGCCTAGCGCATCCGTAATGACGATTCCATAGTAATTGGTATCCATTAGAACCTGATTGAGAATTTGCAGCTGAGTGTTGTTTTTGCGCAGCAGCAGCTCGCGCTCAATAGAATCGACGATCGTGCATAGCAGAGCAAGCAAATGAGGGTGGGCGAACTGTGCAGCGGTCATAATCGAAAGGGTACCCAGCACTTGACCAGAGTCTTCCATATGAAACGGAGCTGTATAACAAGCAAGCTGATGCAATACCTTATGAAAATGGTCATCTCCAATAAGCTGAACAGGCTGGTGATGGCGCAGGCATAAATCAACAGCGTTTGTGCCAATTTCCTCAGAGAAGCGAAGGCCCTCTTCAATTCCAAGCTGTCTAACCTGACTAATAATGGAGTTGTCGCCTTTAAATTCGAGGAGATAGCCCTTTGCGTCTGAGATGGCTACAAAAAAAGGATCGCCCGCTACAGAAGATAAAAATTTATCAACGAAAAAACCGATAACTTCAATGATTTCTTTATATTTAAGTCTTCGCGCCTCAAGCTCAGCGGAAGAAAAGCGTTCGGTATAAATAGGGAGCCCATCCGGATTGAGGCCTTGCTGTTCGCATTTTTTATGGGATTCAATAATTATATGGTTTTTCATCATGTTGTTTACCAATTAACCTTTCCAGGACGGCTAGCTTCCATATTGTTGGACATTAACCAATATTCTAGCTATAGCACTCACAATCCTTCCCAATTTTATTAAAATTCGTTTATATTGTGCAATTTTATTTTTCCATTCCTTCTAAAAAACTCCCGCCATTCTCTAGCGCAAACGAAAAAGCGATTCCTTAACGGATGGAAGCCGTCAAAGAATCGCTTTACGTGTATATTTAGCCCTGCGGCAATAGCTTAACCTTAATATCATCGAGGTAGAGAGTGGTCAGCCCTTCATAACCGGAGTCGCTGCCAACAATGACATAAAGCTCGCCCTTTTCATTCGTTTTCAACGTCGCAGCGTGCTGCATCGCTACCGGCTGGAAGCCAGTAAGGGTATCATCAGGCTGTACCATGTTGCCCACGATCTTCATATCCTTGCCTTCAGTAGATTGATTGCCTTTGTCGAGATTCATCCGATAATGCACGTGACCCTCGTCCGTGGACTCTATCGCCTTCGGCTCTTTGTTCACAAAGCCCGCTTTAATACTGACGGCTTCTCCAGGAGCTCCGCCAACGCCCATCATGCCGCCCGATTGATCTGTGTACAGCTTGAATGACAAGGAAGCTTGATACTCCGTATTCGGCTCCAAACCGTCTATTTTTTTCGTCACGTACATGAATAAATCGTCGCTGCGATTCATTCCGCTCAGCTTAAGGCCGTAGTTTGTTTTGTTATTTGCCGTTGGAAGCAGCTCTCGCGCGTAGAAGAGATTATATATAGAAGGATCATAGTCCACAGGCAGGTCGGCGAATGCACCGCTCCAGCCTTCTTCGCTTTGATCAAAGGAATAGTTCAGCGTAAGCGCAGCATCGCTCGTCTGAATGACGATTTTTTTCTGCTTCGCATCCCATATCGTCTGTGCCCCAAGCAGCTGTGCCACGAACTTAGCTGGAACGAACGTGCTGCCCTTCACGACGGCTGTTTTCGCCGGCAGCTTCACATTTTTGATATAGGTGCCAGTCACCGCGTCGCTGTTCTGTGTCAAGTGAACCGTAAGACCATCCCGGCTTAATTGAATCCCTTTTGTCTTAGCGTCCCACACGAGCGTCGCCTGCAAGCCATCCGCCAAAGCTCTTACCGGAACCATTGTAATGCCGTTAACCACATAAGGTGCAGCTCCAAGTGTATGCTCGCCGCGATAATCTACAGATTTGTTGCTGCCGATTTGAAATTGCAGAGGTGCGGATGCGTTTGCCGAAGCACCGTTAACCGTCCCCCCTGCGGCTACCGAGCTAAGAAGTACTGCCGCCGTTACTGATGCTATTGCTATATTTCTATTCCATAATTGTTTAAAAGCCATTTCATCTACCATCCTTTGTTGTTAGAATTCCACGTGTATCCTCCTAACGAACAAAGGACAGAATAAGTTGCTTCCATCCAGTGGATTAACCCTTTCTTAACAAAGGAAGTTACTGGTTATCTCCATTAAGCCTGCAAGCTTTGCTCCAAATCCTCCACTAAATCCTCAGCATCCTCTATTCCTACGGAAATGCGGATGAGTCCATCTGTAATGCCCAACTGTTGACGTCTCTCACGAGGAATCGAGGCATGGGTCATGCGGGCGGGCACTGAAATCAGGCTCTCCACCGCACCTAGACTTTCGGCTAAAGTAAAATATTGCAGCCTTTGGATGACCGCGGCCGCTTGCTCTGCACTGCCGACATCAAAAGATATGATGCCGCCAAAGCCGCGTGCCTGCCGCTTAGCCAGTTCATGCTGCGGGTGGCTCGGCAGTCCCGGATAATGAATGCCATGAACCGTAGGCAGGTCTGACAAGCGAGCGACAATCGCCCTTGCATTTTCCTCGTGAGCCTCCATACGGAGACCGAGTGTCTTCAAGCCCCGCATAAGCAGCCACGAATCCTGAGGGCCAAGCACGCCGCCCGTTGCATTTTGTACAAAATGCAGCTCCTCGCCCAGCTCCTCGTTATTGACAACAGCCAAGCCCGCAACCACATCGCTATGCCCACCGATATATTTGGTTGCCGAATGCAGCACGATATCCGCCCCAAGCGCAAGCGGAGTCTGCCAATACGGGGTGCTGAACGTATTATCCACGATTAGCAACAACTGCTTTGACTTCGTCCATTCCGCTATTTTGGCGATATCCGTTACTTTAAGCAGCGGGTTCGTAGGCGTTTCCACAAACAGCGCTTTCGTATGGGGCTGCAGCGCCTTGTCAATTTCTTCTTGTTTGGTCGTATCCACAAATGTTGCTTCAATCCCGAGGCGATTTAGTACCTTGGTTGCAATGCGGTACGTCCCCCCATAAACATCATCGGTCAAAATGATATGATCACCCGTGCTCAGCAAGGAAAACACGGCATGGATTGCCGCCATGCCAGAACTGAAAGCAAATCCCCGTCTCCCTTCCTCCAAATCGGCAATGTACTGTTCAAGCGCATGTCGCGTCGGATTTCCGGTGCGGGAATACTCGTACCCCTTATGGACGCCAATCTCCTCCTGCTTGTAGGTGCTGACCTGATAAATCGGAATACTTACCGCACCCGTATGCGGATCAAATGGCGTTCCCCCATGTATGAGCTTTGTTTTCCTTCTCAGCTTCAACGCCTCCCTAATAGATCTGTTTGCTCAAATAGCGTTCGCTGCCATCTGGAAAAATCGTAACGATACAGCTGCCCGGCGCAGCTATCTGTGCCTCAAGCAAGGCCGCATGGAGCGCAGCGCCTGAGGAGCTGCCAGTCAACATACCTTCCAGTTGGGCCAGTTCCTTCACTCTCGCAAAAGCATCCTCATCACTAATGGTATGAATGGCATCGAAATACGTACTGTCCATGAACGGAGCCAGCTTCTCGATGCCAATCCCTTCTGTCCGATGCGGGCCAGAAGCACCACCGCCTAGAATGGAGCCCTCCGGCTCGACAATGACGGTCTTTAATTGAGCATTCTGCTCCTTCAAATAAATCGCTGTACCCATAAAGGTACCGCCGGAGCCTGCTCCAGCAACAAAAATGTCTATTCGGCCATCCAAATCCTGCCATAGCTCAGGACCAAGCGTTTTATAATAGGTTTGTGGATTAACGGGATTGGTAAATTGTCTTGGCGAATACGCCCCCGGAATCTCTCGCACAAGCTCCTCTGCCTTGGTCACGGCGCCAAGGATGCCCAGCTCTGATGGCGTATTCACAATTCGCGCACCAAGCGCCCGCATAAGCTGCTGCTTCTCTATACTGAACTTCTCTGGTACGACAAATATTGTCGAAATCCCTCGTCCGATTGCCGCCAGCGCAAGCCCAATTCCCGTATTTCCTGCCGTTGCTTCAATGACCATTCCTCCTGGCTGCAGTTGACCGCTGGCGAACGCATCATTTAGAAGCTCTACACCCAGCCGATCTTTGACACTGCCTCCCGGATTTTTATATTCTAGCTTTGCATAAAGCTTTACTCCATTCGGCAGCACATAACCTTTTAGTTCGACCAGCGGCGTGTTGCCAATAAGCTCGTGGACATGTTGAAACCTAGCCATCTGCAGTCCCTCCCACGATATGCGATTCTTTTGACGCATTCCCTTAATGGGTCTATACCCTGCATTATATGAAGAAGCTCCTCTTTGTGCTTGCGCCTGTTGCTGTCTGAAGGAACGAATACTTCGCTTTTTCTCAACTCCAAAATGAGCTCAACCACAAATCGTTCTATCGCTTTATACAATATTTCAATAATAAGCAATTATTCCGATGTGTTACACTGGTTTTATATCTATACCTTATTCCCAAACCTAAACGAATGTGAAAATCAGGAGGTGTGCGGTTGTCAGCAGGACTAACCGAAAAGCTTAGTAAGCCGTTCATTGCCAAACCATCGTTTTGGCCTGCCTTAGCGACACTCTTCTTCGGTTCATTCGTAGGCATGTATCATGTTGTTTCACTGAATGTATCACTGCCGGGCTTTATCGGCATTTTCCATACAGATTTAGGAAAGGTACAGTGGATTATAACCGGGTTTTCGCTCGCTTGCGGAGTCATTGCCCCGGCCAGCGGCTATGCTGGGGATCGTTTCGGAGGAAAACAAGTCTTTCTATTTTGCCTAGCTGGCATTACGGTTACTTCGGTGCTTTGTGCCTTCTCCTGGAACATTTACGCGCTAATCGCCTTTCGAATTTTGCAGGGGGTATTCTGCGGGCTAATTCAGCCAGTCTCACTGGCACTCATCTACCGAACCGTTCCGGCTGACAAGCAGCCTCTTGCCGTTAGTGTATGGTCGTTCTCCACGATTCTTGGCACGGCGCTTGCCCCATCGGTTAGCGGCTGGCTGCAAGGCTATGACTGGCATTTGATCTTTCTCGTAACGGTGCCTGTCGGCATATTAGCGCTCGTGATCGGCAGCCGAATTCTCCCATCCAATTCCGTAAATAAGGAAACCAAACTGGATCGCATCGGGCTTGCGCTTGCAGCTTCAGGCAGCCTTTCGCTGCTGCTTCTATTTGGAAATATCTATGCCTGGGGCTGGAAATCTGCTGCTTTTTGGGTGTGCTTAATCGTCGGGGTCGGCAGCTCGGTTTGGTTCATTATTCATCAGCTCAGAACGAAGACGCCATTGCTGCAGCTGCGCTTGTTCCGCAATCGCACGTTCACAATCAGCTTAGTTGTTTCCCTAATCCTTTCCGTTGCTCTCTACTCAGGCATTTATTTTGTACCACTGTATCTATCGGAAATCCACGGACTCAGCTCATTTCATATCGGGCTGTTGTTTTTGCCGGGAGCTGCATGCTTAACTTGTGCCACCTTCTTCTCCGGACGGTATTATCATAAATTCGGACCGGCTGTGCTTGCCATCGTTGGCACCTCCATTCTTATTGCCACGACATACTTGTTCAGTAGGCTGCAGGTCAGCACCAGTCTGCTTGCCATTATGATCATTATTGCGATCCGCAATACGGGAACCGGCCTAGCCCTGACGCCTGTGACCAACGCCGGCATGATGGCCATTCCGAAGGAGCTCTCCGGCCACGCTTCGGCGCTCATCAACTGGCTGCGGCAAATATTCAGCGCGATGGCGCTGGGCCTATTTACGTCGCTATTTTATGCCCGGCTGGCGGTCCATCAAGAGCAGCTTGGGAAAAGTGATGAGGCTTATCCCTCTGCTTACACGTTAAGCATTAATGATGCTTTCTTATTTTCTGCAATCATTATACTGTCTGCGCTGCCGCTTGCCTTGCTGCTTCGCAAGCCAAAAGGCGTTAGCTGTGTAGAAGCTTCCACGACAGACGCCATTAGGGCGAACCGATCATGACAACGACAATGACAATGACAACGACAATGCCACACAAACAGCCGAACAGGATACCTTCTCCTGTCCGGCTGTTTTCATTCCAATAGCTATATAAATTGAACTACCATTTCTGCATTTCGGTCGCTGCGCAGGATGATTAGATCTATTTTTTAGACCTATTTCATCCATTTCGGCTATTTACGCCAGATTAGATGTAAAAATTAGATCTATTTCTTCAAAACCTAGCCATATCCAGCCCATTTGAACCCGCTACGGTAGATTAGATCTATTTTTTAGACCTATTTTATCCATTTCGGCTATTTACGCCAGATTAGATCTAAAAATTAGATCTACTTCTCCAAAACCCATCCATATTCTACCTATTTGGAGCCGCTGGGCTATGGACTATCATTGACCGACTGTGCGTCCGTATGACATCCTTCTTTCAGAATCTCATTGAGTTTAAACTCATTAGTTAAACTTATATAGAAAACAAAAGCCTCATGTTATCAGCATTTTAAATGTACTTAGGCCAAACTTATGCCTCGCTTAATCCCCAGCCAATCGCATGCTTCATCGTTCGCTCCAGCCATTCATCATTTGCTAAATTGGGAACGTCCGCAATTACCTCAAGCGTAGCCGGTTCTATAATGCCGGGCTGTGGCGCATGCATGACAGGTCTCCCCCACGTTTCAGTACCGCTTCTTCTAATCTGCAGCTCATAGACGTACATACCAGGAATGAGCGACTCAGGAACGGATTGCACGCTTTTCACATAAGAGAAGCCTTCTCTGCCGCCTTCAATTACGGGCATAGATCCTTCCAACATGACAATCGGCTCTATTGTAATCTGTTCTATCGCATTCTGCTCCTGTGAAGGCTGCAGCGCCAAACGATATTCCATTCCTGGCTCACCGTACAGGATAAACAGCATCGGCAAGCCTGCTATGGCAATCTTCGGGCCTTCCAGAAAAACCGGCTGACTGGCAGGCTCGAACAGCTCGGATTCCTCCCAAGCTTCCGGCACTTCACTGGCTCTGCGGTAATGCCAGTTGCCTTCCATCGGCAGCTCTTGTCCTGTCAGTAGAGAGACCAAGCAAAGCTTGGCGCTATCGAAAGGGTTGGTGCAGTTGTTATGTCCGTAGCGATAGCCAATTTCATGCCTCACCTGAACCCCGTGCCGACGTGCCCGGTCTGCCCATTCAAAGGACAGCCAGCTTGAGGTATATGCATCATGCGTGCCGTGCGTCAGCCATACCTTCGTTCCTTTTGCCTTCATAGCAAGGATGATTGCGTCCGAGGCTGGACCAGGCCCGCTTGCAATACGATCCGAATTACTCGTTCCAAGCAGCGTAGCCAGAAAGAGATCAACGGCGCTGCGTCCCTCCCCGTCCTTCCAGCCTGGCTGCCAAGCATTCTTGTAGCCAATATCCTCGCAAACCGCGCGCCAGCACACCGGGCATGTCGGGTTCAGCATATCCCTAAACGCCTCGCCAAACGCCAGCGGTACATTGTAACAAACCGCATACCGTACAGAATAGACGGTACTGCCTGGGTTTCCTGCAGCCACCAGACTCGAAATGCCGCCGCGCGAGCCGCCCACGGTTACGACTTCATGACCGTTAACGCCATACTGCTCGATGGCGATTCGGAATACATCGTCCAAATTCTCATAGATGGAGGCCTGCACCGTTCTCGTGCCAAAGGAGCCGCCTCCGTTCCAGATGATCCCGACTGCGCCTTTCCCCGTCTCCAAAAACGCCTGTCCAAGCCCCTTTAGCAAAGGTGGACCCATCGTCGAAAACACATTTTCACTCTGGTCGTAAAAGCCGCTAAACAACGCTGGATAACGTTCTTTCGGCGAAGTGCTCCACAGCGGAGGCAAAATGTAGCTTACCATGCTTTCATGCTCACCTTGACCCGCAATCCGCCCATGCACAAGCTGAAAGGCTGGCATGCCCTCAAGCTGCTCCGGCGCAGCAGTCGGCGCCCGGAAAATAACCGGATAACCCGTAAGCTCACGGATCTCGTCCGACAGCTTTAAAGCAACCTCATCCGTTACGCACAGCACGCTGTACGTCTCGCCAATATATCGCTCATAAGCGGGAGTCCTGAAGGACTCCCCTTCCTTTTCACCCGCGAACAAAGCATACGTATCCGTTTGATAATAATAGGGACTTGAAGGGTCCTCGTCACGCAGCTGCAAATCGACCTCGCGATCTCCCGTTTCCGCATGAAGCCGCAGCACGCCGATGCCATCCGCTGCGCCCGCCTGCGGTCCGCCCCTTCCGCCATTCAACGCTGCATTCCAATTCGTAACAATCGGAAAATCATTCCGGAGCCTCTCCGATACCAGAGTATAGATGCCAGCTTCCCGCGGCTCTATGCGAACCAATCCTCTACTCAAATCGACGTGCTGTACATCGAAATAAGCCACCATTCCATTTGCATAACAAGCCGCTAATATACGACCTTCACTGCTCGCAATATAAGCCAAGAGGTCCGGTTGAACCTCAATGTCAACCAAGGCCAAACCCTGATTAAGCCAAATAAAACCGCTCACCGGCACATAGCTGTCCGGCGCAAAAACAAGCTTATTCGAACTCATGATCAGCCTCATTTCTCATCGAGTAAGGTAAAGCATTACTTTGTAACACTCGATCCAATGGTTCATTTTCCATATGGAATTGTAGATGTGCTCCCGCTGCAAGCTGATCATGGCTGACCGCTAGCTTCTCCCAAGGCTGGCCGTCCAAGCTTAAGCGATTCCAATAAACCTGATTGGCTCCTTGATTTTCTGCTTCGATAACGAGCTCCTTGCCGTTTTCCAAACGGATCGTCGCTTTACGGAACAATGGGCTGCCCAGCATATACTCCGGCACGCCAGGCGTGAACGGATACAAGCCAAGCGCTCCCCAAATGTACCAACCGCTCAGGCTGCCGTTGTCCTCGTCGCCGGGCAGGCCGTCCGGCTTGCTGCTGAACAATTCCCGCATAGTCTTTCTAACCCAATATTGCGTGCGGGAAGGCTTGCCAAGCGCGGTATAGATATAAGGAATATGGAAGCTCGGCTGGTTGCTGATTGCAAATTGGCCAAAATCGATTGCCGCCATTTCGGACATTTCATGAATTTCCGTGGGGTATGTTCCGGTTTTAAAGGATGGCGGCATCGTCATGAGCTCATCCAGCCGCTCGGTGAATGCCTCATTTCCGCCCATGAGATCAGCTAGCCCCGTCATGTCATGCGGGACGGACCAGCTGCACTGCCACGCTCCACCCTCGCAGAACGGGTCCCCCCACGCAAGCGGGTCAAGGTTAGCCTGCCACTGTCCTTGTTCGTTTCGTCCTCTCATAAAACCAGTTCCCGCATCAAATAATTGGCTGTAGTTGGCCGCCCTCTGCCTAAAGAAACGGTAATCGCCCTCTTTGCCTAATCCTTTAGCCATCTGCGCGATGCAGAAGTCGCCATAATAATAGTCCAAGGCGTTGCTGACGCTCTCATGGAACTGGTTGTCGGGCAAGTATCCGTGCTCGATATAAGCATTCAAGCCTGTCCGCCCATGCGTGCCGTCATCCGCAGCAAGCGTCGCATGCTTGCGCAAGCCTTCGTACGCAGCCTCCACGTCAAAGCCCTTAATGCCTTTCACATAGGCATCGGCGATTGCCGCATCAATGAGCGTGCCTGGCATGGCGCTGCGTTCCGCAGGCGAAATCCACTTGGGCATCCAGCCGCTTTCCTTATAAATATTGACCCAAGCCTCCGTCATCTCACCAAGCAGCGTCGGGAATAAAAGGCTATAAAGCGGAAGGCTCGTGCGGTAAATATCCCAGAAGCCGATATCCATATACATAGGCCCCGGGTGAACTTTGCCATCATAAGCGCTAAAATGAAGCTGCTCACCCGATGGGCTGTATTCATGCCAAGTACGGGGAAACAAGCAGGCACGGTAAAGACAGGTGTAAAAGGTACGCTTCTCTTCCTCGTCTTCGCCTTCTACGCGAATTGTGCCGAGCCGCTGCTCCCAGTCCTGCTCCGCCTGCTGCTTCAATTGCTCGAAAGTGAGATCGCCAAGCTCCTGCACCATATTCCACTCGGCCTGCTCCAGACTAATAAAGGAGGTTCCGAACCGTACGTTAACGATGCCGGATTCCGGTACTTCGACGCCTACATAGGCGCCGACCCGGTTTCCTATCTGTTCCAGACTGTTGCTTGGTACAAAAGCCGAATCAAACGTACTGCTTTGCCCCTCTTGAAGCGCGCAATCAAATTCCATGATGAAATACATCGCAAAATTTTCATGCGCCTCGCCATGATGCGCACGGGTAAAGCCGGTTACCCTGCGCTTTGCCCCGTCAATCGTAACCGAGGATTCCCCTTCAAAAGGGGATACAATCACTCGGCAATCCTCTTTCCGGTCAAAGGTAAAACGAAGGCGGGTACTTCTCATGGCAGGCACCAGCTCCAGCTTTGCCTCATAACGAGGAAGCCGAATTCCAAAATAATGCGGCTGCACGATCATTTCCTCCGCTCTGTACGAGGACGCACATGCATCCGATTTCAAGTAAACCGGACCGCTTTGCGGCATAATAATCAAGTGGCCATAATCCCTCATCCAAGGGCTCGGCTGATGCGTCAGACGAATGCCTTGAAAACGGCGATGCGACGGGTGGAAAAACCAGCCCACCCCCTCTTCATTCGATTGCGGGCTCCACGAGGTAGTGCCCCACGGCCTTGATATGAGCGGCAGCGTATTGCCGTTTGAAAACGTATAGACAGAATCCGTTCCTTGCAGCGGATTCACATAGGGCAAATAGTTCATGAGTCTGCACCTCCAGGTCATGGCTAATGATGATTGAGTTAGCCAATTTGACTCTTATGATAACGCTTTATTTAAGCAGCGGACAGGAGGCAACCCTGCGAAATCGTTTGCTGGACTACTGAGTTTCGATTCGATTGTAGACCTCCCATTCCGTTGCTTTCGCAGCGGAGCCCAGCCCCTTCGTGACCTGCTCCTCATACCTGCGCTCCCCCTCCGCAACTGAGAGGCCATCGCGCTCCCTAAGCATTTCCTTGTACTGAAGGACCATATTGCTGAACAAATAATCATAATAAGTATTTTCCTCATACTGCAATGGGCCGTATAGAAGCTCCTTCTTTTCCGCTGCCTTCAGGCGTCGCTCATTTTCCTTCTGCCAGTCCTCCCGAAACGCTGTATAATCAATGCGCTCAACGATCCCCTCGTCTTTGGCGATTATTTGCTGAACCTTGATGCGGACAGCCTCCTCAAGCGCTGCCGCTTTAAGCCAATCAATCGGTCTTTCCCCCTCGTAGTCAGTGGTCCAATATTCAGCACTGTCCTCCGCTTGGTAGGTGTCGAAAAAATACCGGATCGTTTCGCTTCGCTTACGTGCCATGAGCAGCGCAAGCTCGCCTAAGCGAATGGGCTCCCCATTTACCTTGGCGACAATTTCATCCGCGTGTACGTTAGAGGCTATACTTTCCTTGCCGCCATCGTGATGAACCGCACAGCCTCCAAGAATGGCGGCAAGCAGACATGCGAAAATAACCCCGAGCCTTTTTTTGATCATAAGGTCCCGCCTTTCTATAAGAAGCGCGCGGGGCAGCCGTCATGCTGCCCTTCACGCGCCGAATGTTCATTCCTGCTATTTAGAGATTACGATACGGCCAAGCTGCGTCCCCCATGCGGAAGTTGTGTCCGAGAACTCTACCTTTAAGTAATTCGTGCCAACAGGCAGATTAGCGATCGGCGTATATTGCGTAGCAGCCCACCCTGCCGCTGTTGCCACCGGTGTCGTATTGGAGCTGGATACCAGCGTCCAGGTCGTGCCGTTTGGCGAGGAATAGAACTTCACCTTAGTTAGATTAATGTTAAATTCATAAATGCTCGCGGTAAACTGCAGCATGTCGGCATAGTTATAAATCACATAGCCCGTAGCCGTAGAGCTGCGCTTGATCCGTGAAGCATCCCCGTTAAAATAAGCCGGATTCGTCGTATCAAACTCCATATTCGTGGAATGGGAGCTGGATACGCTCCAGTCAGAAGCCTCGTCAATCAGCTGGGTTGGTGCAGTGAACGTTCCGGCTTCATGGAAGCCTCTGCTCGGCGCGGCGGTGTTGGATAGGATATCGCCAAAATAATCTTTTCCGCCATTGCCTGCGATAAGCAGCCCGCTTCCTGCTGCGGGAGATGCGCTCGCCAGCTTGTAGCCATCTGCCGTGCTAAGTCCCGGCGCGCTGCTGCCTGCGCTCACAAACAGCGGATTCGAAGTCAGCTTATGGGCATCTGCCGGCTCGCTTGCCGGATGGTTGCCATAGAACAAGTTGTAGTCAAAGGTGGCGCCTACGCTTGGATAAGAATAGGTGCCGCTGCCCATGTTGTAGATCACGTTATTTTTGAAGCTCCAGTTTCCTGGCGTGCTGGCATCGCAACCGTCGCAATAGATCGGATTTTTGAGCCCCGAGCCAATGTAGATCGTGTTGTTATAAATATTAGTGCCCTCCGGCACGCCCCATGAAAAGGTGAAAACCCCTTTCTCCCCTCCATAAGCATCGTTTACGCTGAGGTTGTAACGGATCGTGCTCGTGTTGGTGTAGGGTCCCATCAATAGGATAAAACCGCCCTCATTGTCATGGCTGTAATTGTGCTGGAGGATGGCGCCGTAATGGCCCAAATCGATATCAAAGCCCTGTCCGTCCGTATCCGTCGTTCGAGTCCCATACGCTTCGTTGTACTGTACAATCGTTCCGATAGAACGGGTTGGCCAAATGCCCGCGCTGGCATTCATGTTGAAGCCGGCAATCATTTTTTGCCCTGCGCCATTAGCGACGTTGTATTGAATAATGGAATCCTTGAATCCAAAAACCAAAATTCCGTCACCGTCCGTATAGGAAACGCTATTATTTTGCACCTTCAGGCCGGTGCTGAGCTGCGAGGCGACGACAACCGTCTGGTCGCCCGTATGATAGCTGGCATCCCAAATGTTAATGCCGTTCCGTCCGACATGATCGACGGTATTGTTCTCCACAATAACATCGTTGAAGCCGTCGTACCCGCCGCCAGCGAACATGCTTATGCCGCCGTTCGTATGCGGCGCAACTGCTCCGCAGTTAAAGCAGCCATTTACGTCATGAACGTAATTATTGGCGATTCGGAAATAATTAAGCTTCCCGCCGCCGTTCGACTCGATATAAATCCCGTGCCGAGGAACTCCGCCCACCGTAGCCGTTCCCGAATTGTCTGAGCCTGAATGGTTGGTGATCTCCAAATTTTGAATGACCCAATACTGCTGGTTGACCAAATAAACGGCTGCACCGGAAGCGATGCTTCCGCCGTTAATAAGCGGACGGCTCCCCGTACCGTAGGCATCAATCGTAATCGGATTGCCCGCGCTGCCGGAGCCAAGCGGATGCAGCTGCCCATTCCAGCTGCCCCCTTTTTTGAACAAAATTTTGTCGCCGGGCTGGAACGTGACCGCATTTACTTTCGTTAGTGTTTTCCATGCTGTACTCGTGCTAGTACCGCTCGCAGAGTCGCTGCCAGCTGCTGAATCGACGTAGTAGGTCGTGTTTGCCGCGTAAGCCTTGTCGCTTGAGCCCGGCAATCCTAACGTCGATACGAGCAAAATTGCGATGATAGCCAGCATGCCCCATTTTCGTGCAAGAGTCATCCTAAACATTTCGTTGCCTCCCCTTAATGAGATATAAAACGCTTGCCCCGTTCCTCCTTCCCCAGGTCATGGGCGTTCCGAGGGCTGCCTTACACTCGTACGCACCTCAAATGTAAGCGATTGCATCAATTTTGATTAGGGGGCAATACTGCGAAATGGTTGAAAAATCGGTTCAAATGTGCCCTATTTACCGCTCTAGCAGCGGCTATCCTCCACATATGCATCCAAACAGCTCGCTTACAACGCATTTTGAACAAAAAAGGGTACCTACGTTGTATGGTCTACAACATAAGTACCCGCGAGCTCAACAAATAAGGCATTTACTAGCAGGAGAGCGATAGAGCAAATTAAACAAGCCGATACACTTGAATATCTCCCGCTTCCAGCTGAATGTTCAGAAGTTCGGTGGCAGCAACAGACTTGGAAACAGCGGCGGAGCCGTCTTCAAACCAAGGCAGCGCTTGACCGAAAGCTGCAGGGAGCTGTACCGTTCCGTAGGTCGCTTCTACTCCCCAGTTATGAACGAATAGCAGTCGCTCCAGCTTGCCTTCATGCTCCCGCTCCAACAGATCGGCTCTAAGCGTGCCGCTTTGGACTTCAACGTACGGCTGCAGCGCCAGCTCTTCCTTGAGGAGGCTGCCGATCATTTGCAATGTGCCTGTGCTTCCGTTTTGCCAATAGGCCGCGGCGAGCAAGGTACCGATCCACACGGCTTTGCCTTTGCCGTAGCTTGAGCTGGTCATCGCTGCCGATTGGTCTTCCGCAAAATGAGCCAAAACCTTTACGCCGTCTTGCAGCTCAATATCGGATTTATAATAGTAGCCAGCTCCGGCCAAAGGAGCCCCATCGGCATTTGCGGCTGTACGGCTGACCAGCGGAATTGTCGTTGTGGATTGAATTGTTACGTTGTGGTAGCTGTGATCCAGATGCTCAACGGAATGAATCCACGTCTCGCGGACGCCAAATACTTCGTCAAATCCGTAGCCGGGAACCTGGTAGCTGTGGCTGCCATTCTCCGCCATAAGCGCTCCGAAGGAGCATTCCGAGATCAGTGTTCCGCCATTTGCTACCCACTCCCGAATAACGCCGCATAGCTGCGCATTCAAATAAAGCGGATACGGCATCCATAAGCAGCGGAATTTAGCCAGTTCTTCCTGGGTGACATCTTTCTCATGAATGAATTCTACCTTGTAGTTCAAATCATGCAGCAGCTTATGAGCGCCCTGCACGGAATCGTTATAGGTGTCCAAATGCGTGTACACAGAGAAATTGGCAATCTGATTCTCTGGGCTGTACAAGATGGCAATGCCGTCCGACGGTCGGGCCGCCGTCTCCAGCAGCTCTCGGTTCGTTTGAATGGTCTGGTTCAAATCCGCCATATCCCTAAGCCAAGGCGTTTCGCTGCCATCCAAATAAGTGCTTCCCCACGCCGGTGCTTCATGGCCAAGCACTTCCGGCCTGTACTGCCAGAAGAGGAAGCCGCTAATGCCCCGTGCCAGCGGGATCAGAATATGCTGCTTTAATTCCCGGAATTCTAGCTTCTTCGGCTTCATGGCCGTATGGCCCGGAAGCGCATGGATTTCCGAATTGATCATTTTTTTGCCTTTGGCTGCCGAAATGAGCAGATCCGCCGACCAGGCGGAGGAGCCTAGGCTGTTGCCGAACAGATCGCACGGCTCTGCCAGCTTAAAATCATCCGAGCCCGCTGTCATCATGTTGAAGATCGGGGCAGGAACCGTATGCACCATGACCGGATTAGTCTGATCATGCGATTTTACAACCGTTACTCTGCGTTTAAGATCATCGGTTAGCGCATCGGACATGAATAGTCGCCAATCGACAAGATCATTAAATACCGCCTGCCCTCTTGGCGGCTCTGCTTCCGACCAATCCGTATAGGTGCGCTGCCATTTTTCGTTAAAATGGTCGATCGTTACGTACTTCTCCTTCAACCAATCTCCAAACGCTTCTTGGGAGCGTTCGCAATAACAAACCTGATTTTCATAGGCTAACGTTCGCTTGATGCCCGTCGTCAGCTCTGGTTCATTCCACAAATCCCAAACCCATAGGGCCGGATGGTCTTTAAAAGCAAGCACGGCCGCCTCAAGGAAACGGTCCTTCTCTTCTTGGGCAGGGCCATGATGATAGCAAGGGCCCGGCGCTCCGCCGATCTGCCGATAGCTCAGCGCCCTTGGCTCGATTACGGTTCCGTCCGCCGTCACCATTTTGGACTCAGGGTACTTCTTATAGAACCAGGCCGGAGCCACGTCGAAAATCACGTTTAAAACAACCTTCAAATGATACTTTGCCGCTAAGTCCATAAGCTCCTGGATATCATCGAACTTAAAAACGTTCTCCCTAGGAGCACTCGCGCGCCACTGTACCCAATATTTCACGCAGTTGAAGCCCATATCCGATATCCGTTTAAGATCCTGCTCCCATTGATCCCGGTAAGGGGTGGGAGACCTATAATATTGAAAGCCGAATGGTATGAAAGAATCTTGCTGCAACGATCGACACCCCGCAATGTTTGACTGATTTAACCCGCTTATTAATGCGCTTACATGCAGGTTATCCCTTAATGATAGCACTCGCCCAATTGGCTGCGACAGGAGGCAAGCCTGCGAAATCGTTTGCGAATTAGCCTTTTTTTGCGAAAAAAAGAAGATGCCCCATCCGGCATAAACCGAATGAAACACCTTCTTCCATTGCCGTTACAGACCTAGCAATCGGTAAATAATAGCCGAGGCTTCCGCTCGCGTCGTTAGACCCTTCGGCTTGTAGGAGCCGTCAGCGTATCCGTTAATAATACCCTCTTGCCGCAGAGCAGCGATGCTTTCAAGGGCAAAGCCACTAATGATGTTTTGATCTTTAAAAGGCTCCGCTTCGCTTGGTGTAGATGACTCGCCTAGAGCTGTTCCCCATGCACGGAAAGTGATGACTGCCATTTCCTCGCGAGTAATGACATCTGACGCTCCGAACATGCCGTTTCCTTTGCCATTTACGATGCCAAGCGCCTGCGCTGTCGAAACCGCCGAATAGTACCAAGCGTCCGCCTTAATATCTGCGAAGCCAGTGGATTTCGCATCATCTGCCGTTAGGCCAAGTGCGTTTACAAGCAGCTGCACGAATTCGGCGCGGGTAATGCTGCGGCTAGGCTCAAACCGCCCGTCGCCCACACCCTTCACGATCTCGCGTGCTGCCAAAGCTTCAATCATCGTTTTCGATGCCGCAGACGTATCGGTAAAATGAACATCCGCATAGGCCGCTCCATAGAAGCTTAAATGTTTAGGCTCGAACGTAAGCGTGCCTGACGCCGTATCATATTTCACCTGCTTAACAGCTTCCATCCGGCCATCTTCGCCAATGAAATAGGCTGCAACCTGATGCGCTTCTTCTCCCTGCTTCAGCTCGTATTTCACGGTTGCCGTCAAAGCCGGCTTGCCGTTAAACGCTTGAATCGCGATCCCGTCGATCTTCACTTTAAAATCGTAGACCGGGTTGCTTTTCCACTTTGCCTGTAAACTTTGCGGAAGCACTGTATTCTCTACCTCGGCAATCGTAATTTCCACTTCCTTGGAAGAGGAAGAAAGATGGCTTAAAAGATCTTCCACTGGAACTGCAATGGAAGCACCGTTAACCTTAACAACTACGGACTTCGCCTTGGTTCCCCAATCCTTAATGCTTGCTAGGGGAATATGAATGGACGCCCCTTTTAATGTCTCTCCGGACGCAATAACGTTAACCGTCACTCGCCCGTCTTGTGCGCCTTCAAGCGCTTTGGCAAGCTCTGCCTCTGTCACATTCACTTTGGCAATGCCTTGCTCGGCGCTCGCCGGTTTGGCCGTTATGATTCCTTTGTCCACAGTATTAGAGCTGCTGCCACTTCCAGTGCCGCTGCCAGTATCAGTGCCTCCGCCCGGTGTTGGCGGTTGGTCTGTTCCTGGCGCGAGCAATTGGAACGTACGGAAGAGCAACGGATCCTTGGCTCCGCCAATGCCAGAGCCCCACTCGATATAGCCCTTGCGTCCCCCACCGTCATTATCGTTGACTAGCATGGAGAAGCTTAAAGAGTCGCCTGCTGCCATCTTCATCGGATAAAGCTCGCTCCAAGGCAGCGCAAGCTCGTAAGTAGTCGTCTTTTGCTCCTCATTGCGAGTGACGTTGAGCTTTCCATTCGTTACCGCTCCCGTCGGTTTCCCTTGCATCGTCAACCAACGGTAGATTTGCGGGCCATCCGGAGTCTGCGATATTCCATACTCATACCAAGACTGGCTGTCTCCCGGTACGCCTGGCGCCACGCTAAACTGAATGCCGTCATTTTGCCAAATATTCGCACCAGAAGCTGCATGATTGAATACATCGTCTTTCATGTCAGCCATAAGATAGAAATTAGTCTCATCCCAACGAAGCTTTACCTTGCCGCTAAGATCATCGTCGCCTTTAAATCCGTTGATCATATTTTCACCCTGTGCCAAATCAATCGTGACAGGCTCGCGCTTGTCCGTTTGATGGAGGATTCGGTTGAAATCAATCTCTCTGGTGATGTGTATGCTCTCATAACCCGCAATTTCCACCGTCAGATCAAGCGGATAAAGGACGCCCTCGGACAAGCCTGGGAGAGGAATCACGTAGGTTGATTGCAAACCCGGTGAAACCGTAGGCACCTTCGTGTCCGTTCCGCTTATCGCGTTGGAACCGGCATCTGCGCCTACCTCCCATGAGATTTTGCCAATGCTTAAGCTGTCTACCGTAGAGCTGTTCGTAAATTGAAGGCGAAGCGATTTGCTTCCTTTGCCATCGTCAGTAATGCTCGGCATTACTTTCAGACCTTGATAATAAAGCCTTAAATCATCCTCGGGAGGCTCAGGCAGCGTTGCCGGATCAAGCCCCGCCCCACTGTATGCGCCGATATTTGGAGCTTCCGTTTGAGAAACCGGATTACCCCAGTAGTCCATGCCACCGTTGCCTGCAATCAGCTTGCCTGCACCAAGTGCAGGCGAACCTTCCCGCAATCGGTAACCGTCAACGGTACCCCAGCCCGTACCGCCGCCGCCCTGGTGGACCAGCATCGGGTTAGCCGTAATTTTATTGGCATCGGCCGGTTCGTTAAGCGGATGGTTGCCATAGAACAAGTTATGATCAAACTGTCCATTTACTCCAGGCAAATAGTAATCGCCCGTCCCAAGATTGTAGACCAGATTGTTCGTAAAGGAATACGGCGCATTCAAATCTCCCGCCTCATCCCACTCATGATCTATGACTCTCGTATTTTGACCCGTGCCAATGTAAATACTGTTGTTGTAAATTTGCGTGCCCGGCGTAACGCCGCCCGCAAAGTTGAACGTGTGCGTCAGGTCGTTCTGGCTAATGTTATACCTTACGATATTGTCCGATGATCCCGTTAGCACCCCAGGCGTCAGACGCGCATCCACGAACAAGATAAACCCGCCCTTATTGTTGTGGCTGTAGTTGTATTGTACGATGCTGTCCTTTGTGTCAATATCCAGGTTGAATCCTTGTCCATCGCCTTCCGGCTTGTTTGTGTTAAAGGATTCATTGTACTGTACGACATTGTTTTTGCCCCGCGTTGGCCAAATTGCAGCTGAGCCGTTAAACTCCCCAACCTCGGAGTAGTTCCCGCCGCCTTCTGCCACGTTATGCTCGATTAAAGCGCCATCCACGCCAAATGTTAGGATGCCGTCACTGTCTGCTTGCGTGACATGGTTTTGGCGGATGATCACGTTTGTCGATGCAAAATCCTGCCCGTTCCACCGCTGATCCCACACGACGATACCCGTCCGTCCGATCCGCTCTACCAAATTGCCTTGGATGAGAACATCGTCGAATTTATCCGTTGCCGTCGTTCCGCCTACATAAACCGATATTCCGCCGAACGCATGCGGGCCGCCTTCTGCCCCGGAGGTTGTCGGATATCTAAAGCTGCTCGATACGTCATGCACATAGTTGTTTAAAATTTTAATATTGCTAAGCGTGCCTGCATTTGCATTTTCAACCAAAATACCTTCGCGGTAAGTGGTGCCACGCTCTGCCGCGTAATTGGTTACCTCTAAATTTTGAATAATGACGTTGGAGGAATTACGCAAATATACAGCGCCGCCCGCCATGCCGCCTCCGTTAATAATCGGCTTGCTGCCGCTGCTGTACGAGTCGATAACGATTGGCGCTTCGCTTGAACCGCTGCCCTTTGGATACAGCCGTTCGTTCCAAACCCCGCCTTTCTTGAGCAAAATGCGGTCGCCTGCCGCAAAGGTCGTGTTGTTGACGTTTGCAAAGGTCTTCCATGCTGTGCTTTGCGATTTGCCGTCATTGCTGTCGCTGCCCGCTGCTGCGTCGACAAAATAGTCGCCCTCGCCTCCGGTGCCGCCTTCGCTGCCCGGAACGGTATTCGCAATCGCAACCGATCCAAGCTGCATCAGCCAATTGGCCGCATCACCCGATAATTCTACTTTTAAATAGTCGATATTGGCTGGGAGTGGACCGGCAGGCGTATAGGCAGCCCCGGACCACGCTCCATCCCCAGTGGACTGCGGCGTATCATGCACGGACGGAATTTCCGTCCAAACCGCTGCGTCCGAGGAACCGTAGAACTTTAGGATTCCGGTCGAACCTGCAAAGGAATGAAGCCGGGCCGAAAAATGCTGAATGCCGTGCAAATGGTAAACGACGGACTCATCCGAGACAGCCGTTCTTACGATTCTGGAGGCATCCCCCCCAAAAAAGGCTGGATTCGTGTCGTCCACCGACCAATTAGCGGTGTGCGAGAAAAGCTTGGAAACGTCATTCAACTCGTCGATAATCTTCTGTGGAGCTGTCGAAATATTAGATACCCTAACCGATCCAAGCTGCATCATCCAGTTGTCAACGTCACCGCTTACTTCGATTTTCAAATAATTGATGCTGCCAGGCAGCACTCCCGCAGGCTTATAAACCGTTCCATACCAGCCACTTCCAGTTCCCGCAGGATCCGTGTAGTTGGATGGAATCTCTGTCCAAGCCACAGTATCGGCGGAGCCGTAAAATTTCACGACAGCCGTCGAGCCGGAGAAATAATAGGCTTGAAGAGAAAAGGACTGAATGCCGGTTAGTTCATAGATGGCATACTCCGTCGTTGTTGACATTCTGACCAATCTGGACTCGTCCCCGTCAAAAAATTGCGGGTTCGTGTTGTCTAGGCTCCAGTTCTCGGAGGCCTCATAAATCTTGGAATTATCCGTTAACGCATCGTGAATCGATGCCGATTCATGCGCGGATACCACTGCGGCTGGCAGCGCCAGCATACAAAGCAGGGTGAATACCAGCGCTATATTGGTACATTTTTTCAGCATGGTGTATGACTCCTTCTCTTTAAAATTATAATTTCGTTTCTTAATGAAGCGCTTTCCTCAAGCTGCGAAGCTAAGATTCTATTGGCCTAGCCAAGCAAGGCCCGTTTTTTCTGCAGACTTGCCGTTCCACTCCACGACTGCCTCTTCCTGTGACTTCTCTACCGTTTGCTTAAATTGATCCGCTCGCAATTGGCTTGCGATGACGTCCTTCGCTTCATCATAGGGCAGTGCTAGGCTTTCGCCACGTGAGATGCAATAGAGGAGATGAATCGCATCATTTTCTTCAAAA
This sequence comes from Paenibacillus luteus, assembly GCF_006542765.1. GTDB lineage: Bacteria > Bacillota > Bacilli > Paenibacillales > Paenibacillaceae > Pristimantibacillus > Pristimantibacillus luteus. The sequence continues at coordinate 241,514 of NZ_SKCD01000055.1, read as the reverse complement.
ATATCGCCAAGCTGACCGGTTTGCAGCTTCTCTGCGCTTTGCAGCACCGCGGGATTCTCTAACGCGGCGGTTCGGCGGGTGGCTTTCGTGACGCTCGCGTCCAGCACTTCGATGCCCAGACCGCTAGCGGTTTTGTCAAAAGCGGCCGGATCGGCAGCTTTATTCTTCAACTGCTGCATAACGCTCAGCGCCTCGTTCTTGTCGGTAAACGGTGTGCCTTCTCCATAAGAAAGCGCTGCCCATTTAAGCTTGATTTCCCCCGGTTGCGTATACTTAACTTGCTTGTTCGCTTCATACTCGCGCTTGACTTGCTCCTCCGAAATGGAGAGGCAGCCGCTCTTTTGCAGCGCTTCAGTCGTGGCGATTTCGAGATTGCTCATGTAATAGCTGAAGTAAGACGCCAGCTCAAAAGATATTGGGCCATAAACGACTTCACCCGCTGCAACGGCTTTGCTTCGCCTGGCGTTCTCGGCTTCCATCCCGCTAAGGAGTGACTCATAGCTCGTATCCGCGGCGACACCAACCTTCTCAGCTAACTGCTGCAGTACTTTGGCCTTTATCAGCTTGGATTTCGCTTCTTCCACCAGCATTTGAAGCGGAGTTTCGCCCGAGAAGGAATCTGTCCAAAATTGGTCGCTGTATTCAGCGGCGTAAACTTGCTTGAAATGGTCAGCCACGAGCGCTTTGCTCATATCCAGATACAAACCAAATTCAGCTGCCGAAACGCGCTGGCCATTCACGACAATGAAATCAGCAGCCGTGCCCGTTTTCTTCTGCATCGCTCCAGACAGTAGCAGACTCACCGTAAGCGCTATCAACATGAAAATAAACAAGGCCAGCTTTCGATTCCCACGCAGACGCTGCTCTTTATGCTTAACCGTTACCTCACCTTGCCACTTCCTCACGTCCATCCTCCTTCCCAAGCGTAACCGAACCAAATTCCCGCTAAAACGCCACTCCAGAGCCATTTAGATCTAAAAAGTAGACCTATTTCTCCCAAACTAGCTGCTTTACTCAAAATAGATCTAAAAACTAGATCTACCCCACTAAATAAGTTAGTTTCGAATGAAGTCACGGTGGGCGGGATACAAATGACCTTATTGAGCATGGAGTTAGCCCAGGAGTTAACTCAGTCCAGTTAGAAATTCCAGCTAGGAATGCTCTTATCGGATAAGAAACCACACATAAAAATAAAAAGTCACCAAAAGGTGACTAGGGACATGCCGCCCCTCTGCTAGACCTTTTTCAATAAGGAAAAAGCGATCTTTTTAAAGAAAAAGCTGCCCTTCAGCATCGAACACCTACTTTCAGGACAGCCACTTTCGATCTTAGCCCAACCTTCATTTCATTTGCAGCAAAGCTTATTGCACTTTATCCAGGTAATCCTTCTGGAAATCAGCAGCTGCTTTCTCCAGCAGTTGTGCCGGATCAGCGTTTTTGTTCGTTAGTACCGCTTGGATAACAACATCCAACGCTTTGTAAAGCTCTTGCGCATTCACTGGTACCTCTGGACGCAAGCCTGCGGAACCGTTATTCATGTAGTCATCGAACATCGCCATGTTTACGTTGGTGTATTTGTCGAGAATCGCTTGTTCAGCATTGATACGCTCCTCGTTCACCCATACGCGAAGGCCATGAGGGCCTACGATCAAGCCTTGCTCATTCGCCGTTTTGGATTGTGTTTCTAATCCGTTAAGTGCTTCCGCTGACGTTTGCGGTGAGAAGCCTCTCACATCCAGCCATTTGAATGCGGAATCCAATTGGTCAGGCGTCGCATCCGGCGCAAACATGTAAAGTCCACCGCCAAGCAATGTCGCGTTTCCTTTTGGTCCTGTCGGAAGCGCCGACATCGCCAGGTTATCCTTGGACATCTTCAGGTTTTGGACAATAGCGTTGCCCCAGTCCGAAATACCAAAGCTCATCGCTACTTGCTCCGTTCCGAACATTTGGAACAGGTCCGTGCCTACATCAACGAGATTATTCGCTGGCAGCACATCGTATTTCCATTTCAGGTCCTTCACGTATTGGAGAGCAGCTGCTGCTTCAGGCGTATTGAACACCGCTTTCCACTTGCCATCTACCTGCTCTTCAAATTCCGCACCGTAGGCCCAAGCGATGTTCATGAACATCCAGCCGCCTTGGTTGTTTTTTGTCGGGAAGAAGAAGCCGGACTTGCCTGTTTTTTCTTTAATCGTTTGAGCCGTTACCGCAAGCTCCTCGTAGGTTTTCGGGAACTTCGGCACGCCTTGGTCATCCAGAAGGCCCGCTTGCTTAAACAGGTTCACGTTGTACATTAAGCCCATAACGTAGCCGTCTTTTGGAATGCCGTAATATTTTCCGTCCTTTTGCACAAGCTTGAGCAGCTCAGGGTTAATCGACTTATCAAACTCGTTTTTGGTCATGATATCCGTAATATCAGCGGCGTAGTTCGCCTTGATAATTTTGTCCGCTTCAGTGAAGAACGTCTCATACACGGTAGGAAGCTCACCGCTTGCCGCTTTCGGCAGGAACGAGCTTACATCGTAGCCCCACTCGTCTTTATCAACCGTAATGAATGGATATTTCTCTTTCATCTTGTTAAGGTATTCTTCATACATCGCAACCTGAGCTTCTTCGTTCGGCTTAGGCCAGTTGCTGACTTTAATGGTCGTAGGCTTATCGCCAGACGGCTCTTCGGTCGCTGTGTTCGTTCCGCCACTGCTCGTTGCGGTCGGCTCCGCATTGTTATTGCTGTTTTTGCCGCAGCCTGAAATAACAAGAGCAAGCACGCACAACATCATGCAGGCAAGCTGCCAAGTGTTTCTTTTTTTCAAATTCATTGGTAATCCCCCAGCTTTCGATTTGGAATGATAATTATGAAATTCTTGAAGCGCTTTCTTTTGCCGGCAACTAAATGCTATCACACTCGTGATTGCATTCAGTAGGGCACAATTCTGCGAAACGGTTTAATATACTGCGCTATTCCCTAGCCTTTGATACTTCCCGCAATCGAATAACCCTGCATAATATAGCGCTGGAACACGAGGAACAACAGCACCGGGGGCACGATCGCATACGTCAGTCCAATGAACTGAATATCCGCGGGCAGAGTAGCTTTCAGGTTATAAATGGCAACAATTACGGTCCATTGCGATTGATCCTTCAAGATCATATAGGGCCAGAAAAAGTCATTCCATACCCCGTTGATTGTCAAAATCGAGATCGTAATCAGCACCGGAACGCTAAGCGGCAAAATAATGCGCAGGAAGATGCCTAGCTTCGTGGCGCCGTCGATATGCGCAGATTCGACCAGCGAGGCCGGAATCGTATCGAAAAAGTTTTTGAAGATAAGGATAACGACCGGGTTAACCGCCGCCAAAAACCATAAAGGCCAATACGTATTCGTAAAATTAATATGGAACAGCGGAAAATCTACGATATTTCCGAACAACGGCACAATGCCGACTGTGCTTGGCAAGAGAACCGTCCACAAAATCAACAGGAAGAAAAATGCGCTTCCCTTCGGCTTCAGCTTGGAGAAGAAGTAACCGGCCAAGCCGTTAAAGAACACGGTAAACGCAAGCGTTCCGATCGTCACATAAAAGGTATTGATATAATAACGCATAAACTTGAACTCGTTCCATGTATCCCACAGCTTCTCAATATGGAAGGACCGCGGAATAATCGTCGGCGGAATTTCATAGAACTCTTTTACATCCTTGAAGCTGGACAAGATAACCCATACCGGAGGCAAAATGCAAACGAGCGAAATAATAATCATAATCGTAAAGAACAGCCAATAAATAAGTTTAACCCGCGGTAGCTTATATTCCAAATCTCCGATAATTCCTGATGTTTTAGCCGCTTTCATGTGCTCACTCCTTGCTACATGTCCCATTTTTTCTGTAATTTGAAATAATACACGGTCATCACCATCAAAATCATAAACGTAATCACTCCGAGTGCTACCGAGTGCCCTGCTTCAAAGTAACGGAACGCATAGAAGTAGCTTTGCAGCTGCAAGGTCATAGATGCGTTGTTCGGTCCGCCTTCCGTCAGCACGAGCGGTTCGTTGAAGATTTGGAATACGCCGCTCACTTGTAAAATTAACGTTAACCCAATAAGTGGGGCAATCTGCGGAAGCGTAATGTTCCAAAATTTGCGCCAAATGCCCGCTCCATCAATCGAAGCAGCTTCATATAGCTCATTGTTGACGCCCTGCAAGCTTGCTAGAAACAGCAGCGTCGTCGCTCCGAAGCTTCTCCAAGTAATCGTCAATACGATCGTAATAATCGTCATGTTCGGATCTTGCAGCCACCCCTGCGGATGGATGCCGATGAAGCCAATAATTTTATTAACCAAGCCATTCTCGCTCGGTTCAAAGAGGAACATCCACAGCAAGGATGCTGCGATTCCCGGAATCATGCTCGGAAAGAAAGAAGCAAACCGGAAGAACGAGCTCCAATGCCTCATTTCGTTAATCATCACCGCAACGAAAATAGGGATGACAAATCCGATGACAAGTGACCAAAAAACGTACATAAACGTATTAATCAACGTTTGTTGGAATACCGAATTCGTAATGACATCGATATAGTTTTGCAATCCGATAAAGGATTCTGCTTTAAAGCCCTTCGTCTTAAAAAAGGACAACCAAATCCCGGACAATAAAGGCTGCCATGAGAAGAAAAAGAAAAATAGCAGCGTTGGAATAATAAGAAGCCACGAGGACCATTCCTTCATCCAATACAGTAAGAACGTCGTTTTCTTCTGTTTGGGTGTGTACGTGGGCGTGGGTGTACCTGCGTTTGCGCTCATGTTGGTATCCTTTCCTGTTGATGTATTTATTTAAAATGATAACGCTTCCCTGCTCGGAGCAACATCCTTCAACCCTGCGAAATGGTTTGTCATGGCATGAAAAAAACCTCTGCGAAGCAGCCAGCAGCTGCTTTTCTCGCAAAGGCTCATTTCATCTCACGGTTAGATCGCATGAACAACGATTCAGATTACTAAACAGGAAACACAAGGTTAGGGAATGAACGGAGCAGCAGCTCAGGACGCACGGCCAAAGAAGCGCCTACAGCTGTTTCTTCCTTCAAAAACCCGCCGCCAGCTTTCTCAAAGCATCGGATGGCTACCTTTCTCGTCTCTCCCGGAAAGAGCGTGAAGTATTGGTCATCACTTTCCAACCAGTAGCCGTTCGTTTGCTCCTCCAGATGAACATGAAGCGCAACTTCCTCGCCGGTATTTGTAATGCTAGCTTCATTTTCCAGCATGCCTTCCTGCTCAGAAGACTGCCACTCCTGCGATAAACCCACCGTTAGCTTTGCCTGATTAAGCGAAAGCGCGGCCTTATAGAGCGGCCCCTCGCTTGCCGAGAACACGTAGGGATGGCTTTGCCCGCTTCCAAGCTCCGAACGGTAAATCAACCGTATAAACAGCAATCCATTAGCCGTTGAAGGAACGCTGAATTTCAGCTGCCCCACGCATAGCGCGGTATCTTCTGCCGTTACGCCAACAAGCTCGGCTTGATGATGAACAGCGCCAGTTGAATCAAGTACCTGAGCAGTCACTTCTACGCTTAAGCCGGCCTGATGGGCATGAACATAAATATCCGATTGAAAGTTCTCGCCGACTGCCGCATTAAGCTTGCGGTAATCCATAGAAACATGCACGGGAGCAAATGCCTGCTTTGCCCAATAATAAGCCATTTTTGTTTCGCCAAAATAGTCAATAAGATTCGTGCAGGAAACATTTGGCCAAGGCTCGTTCAACTGCCAGATAATGCTGCCGCTGTTCCTGAACTTCCGGCGACGGTTGGCCTCCAGTATAAAGCGGAGACCTTCCGCCTGCACCCATTGGCTGCTTTCGGAGAAGATAGCCAAATCCTGCATCGTTCCAAATAAGGCTTCGTCGCGTGAGAGCGTATCCCACCATTCCCCGTGATGGCGCCACACCATGCTGTCCTGCATGGAGACGGGAGTCCTGTGCGGCTCGCTCAAAAACTTGCGCAGGCTCTTCACTCTGCTCACACCGTCGACGCCAAACTCGCTATGAAATAAATTGTCGTTCTCGCCATACAAGCGGTAATGCTCCGGATTGTTCATATATTTCCAATGGCCGTGCACATCATGTCCGAGCCCTTTCTCATCGGTAATATATTCGACGGGCCCGGATGCCGAGGTTGGAAGAAACAGTCTGTGAGGATCTAGCTGCCTTACCAGCTCCTTCAGCATCGCAAGGTTCTTGTCGCTGTCATTCGAAGGCTTGTTCGGCGCGCTCATCAGCTCATTGCCTCCGCTCCAGACGGTCAGCGACACATGATTTCGGCGATCCGCCAGCGCCGCTCTAGCTGTTTGCTCCAGTAAGGCTAGAAACTCCGGCCGCTTGGACGGGATATTGTCTACGCCGGAGCTCGACTGAATAAACTCCTGCCAGACCATAATGCCGTTTGCGTCGCAAAGCTCGTAGAAGGCTGTTTTTTCAATGACGCCTCCGCCCCAAATGCGCACCATATTCATATTGCCCTGCCGCATAAGCCGAACCATCCAGCCGTATTGCTCATCCGTAACATTCCCGTACAGATGATCGAGCGGAGTCATATTGACGCCGCGAATATAGATCCGCTTGTTGTTGATAACAACCGTATACGGCAGAGCATCATCCGGACTTTCGTCGTTCTGGGCATAGCTCAGCTTGCGAAGTCCTGTTTTATACGTTTTCTCGTCATATTCCGTACCGTCTGCCGTGTGCAAGACGACCTTCACCTGATAGAGCGGCTGGCTTCCATAGCCGTTGGGATACCAAAGCTCAGGCTCGCCAATCCGCAGCTCAACCTCTGCCTGTCCATCCTCAAGGCGGCTCGCAGATTGGCTTGCAACAAGTCGGCCTTCTGGATCGAAACAGCTAACACTGACGAGCAGCCGTTCACTCTCGCCCTCGCCTGATTCGTAATCCAACACGCTCGCCTTTAGCCCAATAATGCCCACTGCCTCCTTGGCAGAACCGGAATCCAGGCCCTCAACATCCGTATGCAAATAAACCTCGTCCAGCCTGTGGGCTTGCTGAACACGGAGAACGACTTCATCCCATATGCCAATATTGACTAGGCGCGTCGAGAAATCCCATTTGTAATTAAAGCGGCTTTTCTGCGTAAACGTCTCTGACGTTTTCCCGATTTGCGCCATTTCGTCCGGCGCATGCCGAAGCAGCACCGACAACTCCACGCGCTCGTTCTGCTTCAGCAGCTCAGTCATGTCATAAACCGCCTCGTGAAACATGCCTTTATGCTCCCCGAGCAGTTCTTGATTGGCATAGATAGCAGCTTCGTAATCCAGACCCTTGAACACAAGCTCGACGCGTTCGCCCCGTTCACTCGGCCATTCAATGGTTGTTTTATACATCCACCAACGGTTCTCGACCCACTCACAGTGCGTGCTATTCAAATCTGTGTACGGATGCGTAATCAAGCCCGCACGGTACAAGTCATAATGGACGCCGCCGGGGACGGTGGCAGGCAGCCAATCGGTTACCCCCATCAGCTCCTGCCCCAGCTCCATGCTCGTTCCCTTAATCGGCACCCATGGCCAGAAGCCCTTAACCTTCCAGTTCAATGAATCAAGTCTAATTTCATGCATGCAAAATGCTCCTTCGCTAAGCTTATTTATGTTCTGACAAGCTGCTCATCGCTACGTTCCAAAGCCTTCGGTAGTTTGACCAATCGGCATGCAGCTTTTGACTGGCTGTGACCAGCACCCCAGCGAACGAAATCGACGGGTCAAGCACCAGCATGCATCCGCTAAATCCAGGGTGACCCATAGCGGAAGGCGACAGCAGGTCGCCAAAGCAGCCGTAGAGGTCCTGCTCCCCCTTCACCCACATGGTCGGCGTCTTGTTAAAGCGTCCTTGCGTAACCTCCGAATTCATTAGCCTTGCGGCAGCGGGGGAAAAGACTTGCTTCTCCCCGTACTGACCGCCCGAGACCAGCATGACAGCAAAGCGGAGCAGATCCGAAGCAGTGGAATACAACCCGCTATCGCCGGTGACTGCCAGCCCCTCCAGCTCCTTAACGGGACCCGCGTTCATGCCGTCATAAGGCAGCGTATACGTACCCGGCGTCCAGCCGCTGATCTCAAAGGTACTGTCTGTCATGCCAAGCGGCTGAAAAAGATACTTAAGGCCAAGCTGCTCCAGACTCATTCCGCTGGCTTCCTCTGCAATCTCCATCAAAACCGTGTAGCCCTGCGTATAGTACTCCGCTCGCTGGTCGGCAGCTGTCGTCACGGGATGGTTATAGATTTTCGATTTAAATGGCTCCAGCTGCTCAGGAACCGGCCAAGAGAGACCCTCCGGCGGAGCAAAGCCCGCGGTATGAAGCATCAGCTGCCGGATCGTATGCGGATATCGATAGGCCGGAATAAAGGCTAACACCTTGTCATCCAGTGATAGCTGCCCATTCTCTGCCAGCTTGACCACTAGCGAAGCCGTAATGATTTTCGTAACCGAGCCTATATTAAAGGGAGTATTCGGCTGCACGGCAATAGCCGCGCCTGTAGATGAACGAACGCTGCCCTTATGGGCCTCGTACATATTGCCTTCGTAATAAAGTGCCAAGGAATAACTATCGGTTATCCCGTTTTGCATGAGCGCGTCCAGATGCTGGACGATTGCCTTCGGGCATTCCAACACGCTGCTTCCACCCCGTTTTCAATAGAATCATTTCTCTTGCTCATGGTAGCATAGGCCAAAGAGGGGCAAGTAGGTTGCTATCCTGCGAAAGAGTGGAGTATTCTGTCGGAACCTTCCATCGCGCTGACGGATGGCACCCGTTATACTATAATGAATAGGATCGACAACAATAGGTTATGGGGGAGTCGGACACCATGTTGAAAGCGCTTATCGTCGATGACGAATACCTGGTTAGGACCGGCATTCGCGAGACCATCGAATGGGCCGAATACGGCGTAGAGATTGTCGGGGACGCCAGCAACGGCTTGGAAGGACTTGAGCTCGCTCTGCTCCACCAGCCCGATGTCATTGTTACAGATGTACGTATGCCGTATATGAACGGCTTGGAGTTTTTGGAGAAAATTAAAGAACATAACCTGCAGTGCGGCGTGATCGTGCTTAGCGGATACGATGAATTTCAATATGCACAGGAGGCACTCCGCCACGGGGCGGCGAGCTATCTGCTCAAGCCCGTTAATATTGAGGAATTAGCGGAAACCGTTCAGCAGATCGGCCGTCAAACGTTGGAGAAAAAAACGAGCAGCATGCAGTTTCAAAAATATAAGCAAGAAGAAAATGCGATTTCCTCGCAATTTTGGCTGGATTTGTTCTTTGGCCGGCTCGCCGACCCCGTCTTGATTCAAGAGAAATACGATTGGCTCCACATTGCAATACCGCCGGAAAACAAGCTTATCGTTGCGGTCGTCTCCATTGTGCCTGACTCGGTCACCGCCCAGGATTACGATGACAAGGCCAAATGGACCTCCATCGAGGAGCGACTCCAGCATTACCTGCAAGAATATAATATTTCGGCCATATCCATGATAAGAAGCGCAACGACCGAATGGACCTTAATTGCTGCAACCAATCAGCCGCTCGCCGATTTTGTTGCCGTCATGTATTCTTTTGGTTACGCTGTCATCAAAGCGGCCGAGGATACGGCTGGCTTCAGGGTAACGGTGGGTTTTGCCGAAGCATGTGACCGGTATGCAGGCATTCATGCGGCCTTTGTCAAATCGCGCGAGGCTGCTCGCAAATCTATTTCGGGTCTCGGCGGCGTGCTGTTTGAGTCGGAGGACGAGCGTTCGGGCTCCAGACGCGAGGTCCGGGACGCGCTCGCCTATATCCGGCTTCATTATGCCGATAACATTACAGCCGATATGGTCGCTGACAAGGTACATGTCAGCTCCACCCATCTCATGCATTTGTTCCGGAAGGATCTCAACAAAACCTTCTATGAATGTTTAACGGAATACCGCATTGATGAAGCCAAGCGGCTGCTTCGCTATTCCTCTTACCGTGTGTATGAGGTAGGCTTGCAGGTTGGGTTCGGGGATTCCAAATATTTTAGCCAAATTTTCCGCAAAATGACCGGAATGTCGCCGAGCGAATATGCCAAACATCATCAATAAGCAGGACCGCAGCGACAAGTCGTCCTCTATTTTGCGAAAATTTAATATTCGTACCCGTATCGTATTCGTCATCGTTACCGGATTAGCTCTGCACCTGACGCTCATGCTCGGCGTGTTCAACATTTACGCACACACCTATCTCAAAAACAATTTATACAACCATATCGGCAATATCCAGAAGGAAATCGGTCTGAGCTTGGAGCTGATCGTTGATGACATTCAAATGCTCTCGCTTCGTTTTCTGGTGAATACCGATATCTATCGGACAATTGGTGATCCCTCTATGGCGGAGGATGAGAAAAAAACACGAATTCGTTCCCTTATGGAAGGCATTGTCGCCAAAAACGAATTGATCGGCGATGTTGTCATCATAACCAATGAAGACACGCGGTACCGCTATGTGGCAGATAGCGAAATTTTCGAGGACCCTGATGATTTACTCATCTCCACTATCGAGCAATCGACCCTGCCCGTCATTGGCAAAGTGAAGCATGACGCCGAAGAGAAAGCCTATATTGTATTCGGGCAAAAATACCGCAATTTCAATACCGGGCAAAGTATTGGCATCATTTTGGTTTACGTGCGAGAATCTTCGCTGTTTAATTTGTATAAGCCTGCCTTTGAAGGCATGGGCTATTCCTATATCGCCTCGGCGAATAATGAGGTCATCTCGCATCCCGATAAACGTGTCGTCGGCAATACCCTACTGGAATCCGATGCGTTTCATCCCGCCGACAAGGCGGGTTATCGAAATGTATCCTCCGGCCACGATAATTATGTGCTAAGCACCTATCCGCTGAGCGAGCGCCTCAACCGATTCGGCGTAAGCTGGAAATTGGTTTCCGTCGTGTCACGTCCGCAATTATTCGGTGCTATTAATGAAGGAAACCGAAATGCGCTGTTTTTTGCCTTGCTGGCGTTCATTGGCCTGTTCATTCTATCCTTCTACCTGGCATCCAAAATTACGGAGCCTGTGTTTAATTTGACAAGAAAGCTGAGCAACATCGGAAAATCAGGCCTGCAGCTGATGAATGACCGAAAAAAACCGAGCGACGAAATCAGCGAGCTGGAAAACAGCTATTACTCGATGATCGACCGGATTAATAACCTCATTCATGAGAACAACGAGGAGAAGGAGAAGCAGCGCGTCATGGAGCTCACTGCGCTGCAATCGCAAATCAATCCTCATTTTCTATACAACACGCTTGATGCGATTACGTGGACAGCAAGACTGAAGAAGCAGCCGGAGATCGAGCGCATGATATCTGCTTTAGCAACGTTTTTTCGAATTAGCCTTCATAAAGGGGATAAGCATATCCCTATCGAGGAGGAAATCCGACTCGTGCAAAGCTTCGTGACCGTGGAGCTGATGCGCTTTCCGGACAAATATGACGTGACCTACGATATACCGGAGCCACTGCGGAAAATTCGAATTTTAAAGCTGATTCTTCAGCCACTGGTGGAAAATGCGATCAAGCACGGCATGAGCGAGAAGCAGGGAAAAGGTCTGGTCGAGGTAAAAAGCTGGCGGGACGAGGCTTATCTTTATTTTGAAGTCAAGGATGACGGGGTTGGCTTTAAGAGCCATGCCAACGTTCAAAGCACAGACAAAAACATCTTATTTCAAAGCGGGTATGGCCTAAGAAACGTGGACGAGCGGATTAAGCTCGAATATGGCATAGAATCCGGTTTAAGCATCACAAGCGAACCCGGCAAAGGCACGACGGCCCTGATTCGAATTCGCTTGCATGCGGATTACATCTCGTGATGCCTGCGCATTTTTTTGTACAAATCCTTTAACGGCGCAAGTATGCTCCGGGATAACCGCTGGATTAAGACAAAAAACAAAGCCAATATAAAAATGCCGACTCCGATTAGCGTATTTCTTAGCAATCGGAGTTCGCTTTTGATTGGCTCCCCCGATATGAGAATGCCCATCCGATCCTCCGAGTGATACAAGCGGTACAGCAGCACGATCCCTTGATCCGTCTGATTAATCGTCATTTCCTGATCGGGCAGCGTCTCATGCAGGCTCCTCTCAATCCGCTCATCCGGCTCCTGCTGCAATCCATTGGCGTCGACGACCGACTGGTCATGCGTCAAGATGAACGTCGGATACCCTCCATAAAGCTCAGGATCATCCGTATGATAGAAGCTGTTCATTTTCTTCAGATCCACGGTCATCAGCAGCAAACCTGCGTTTTTGCCATGCTTATCTATAATTTTGGCCGTATAAACAAGCCTTCTGCGCGGATCGGAATTTTTGTAAACAAGGGAGCTAGGCGACTGAATCATCCACTCCGAGGTCAGGTCAGAGCCCAGAAACTTCGCATATTCGGTCACCTGCTTAATTTCATGGAACGGACGGATCGCAGAGACATTGCTTGATGCATAGACGCTGCCGCTATTGCCGTATAGAACCATGTCCAAAATATATAGGTTCGATGAAATCATCCCGTCCAAAATAGGCGGTATCGTATTATCGTAATCGCTGCTCGACAAGGATTCATGGACAACCGTATTGTTCGTAACCAAGCTGGCCATTTCCTCCATCCACTTCATGAACAGTTGGGCGTTTTTGTGCTGCTGGCCCGTATATTGAAGGGAAAGCTGGCGCTGCATTTCCGAGCTTCTGTTCTCGATCGTGCGGAATACAAGGATACTGGACAATACGACATACAATAGAGTGACTGATAATAATATGATTTTCATCTTCTTATCCAGTGATCGAAACAACGCCATCCCTCTTTTCCCTGCTGCCTTGTTGTTGTCTATCCCTATTGTACCGCAACTGTCATTTAAGCGCTTTCTTTTATCGCCTGTCGATATTACCATGGAAGGCGTTCGATAGACACCCCGCTAACCTGCGAAATGGTTTGTTAAATCATGATTTCCCTACATTAGATGGACTAGAACTCACACTTTGGTCGCTGCGCTAAAAATTCAGTTTTTAAGCTCAATTTATATAACTGCTTGAATAGCAATAAGCTCCCTTGCTTGCCGGGAGCTATTCTTGCATGGCTATCTTTATCGATAATCGTTAATCTTCTAATGCTTGCGCAGCTTCTTCGATATTTGGTTTCCGGCTGTCTGCATCAGTTGAACGAGCAAAATTAGAATAATGACACACACGTACATGACGTCAGGCTGCCAGCGCTGGTAACCATAACGAATGGCGACATCACCAAGCCCGCCCGCTCCGAGCACGCCGGCCATCGCCGTAGCGCCAATCAAGCCAATCGTCGCAATCGTCAACCCCAGCACGATTCCCGGTCTTGCCTCCTTAAGCAGCACCTTCCAAATAATCTGCCGCCTAGAAGCGCCCATCGCCTGAAAGGCCTCAATGACGCCGGGGTTCACCTCCAGCAAAGCAGACTCAATTAGCCTCGCAATATAAGGCGCGGTGTAGAAGACGAGCGGCACGATGGCCCCTTTCACGCCGATGGTCGTATGCACAATCCATTTCGTAATCGGGATGATGGCAATGAGTATGATGATGAAGGGGACGGAGCGCAGCACGTTGATGACCGCATTCAAGACCGGATAAAGCACCTTGTTCGCATAGATATGGTTAGGTCGCAGCACCACTAGGCAAACGCCTAGAAATAGGCCGATAATTGTGGAGAAAAAAAGCGAATATACGACCATTGCCGCCGTTTCCCCAAGCGACTCCAAATACAAATCATAATTATCTATAAAACTGTTAATAAAGCTATCCAGCATGCTCCAGCACCTCCACCTGTATGCCGTTTTGTTCCATGTAGGTCATGCCTTCCTGAATGACAGACGGCTCGCCCGGCAAGCTAATAATAAGAAAGCCAAATACGCTATCCTTTATTTTCGTTATATTCCCGTACAAAATGCTGGGCCGCAGCTGATAGCGCAGCGTCAAATCAGCCAATATGGGCTCGCTTACCGTTTCGCCTACGAATGAAATACGCAGCAGCCGCCTTGGTGCAGCCTCGTTCGCGGTTCGCTGCAGCAGCTCGCGCGGCAAGTCAGCGTCAAACACGCTTTTGATAAATTTCTTCGTCGTTTCCGTCTTCGGCTTCGTAAACAGCTCCAGCACCGTACCTTGTTCTACGATGGCACCGCCCTCCATAACGGCTACCCGATCGCATATCTTCTTTACGACATACATTTCATGGGTAATGAGCACGATCGTAATGCCGTAGGAGCGATGAATATCGAGCAGTAAATGCAAAATGGAATCGGTCGTTTGCGGATCGAGTGCTGACGTCGCCTCATCGCATAATAAGATTTCCGGCTCGTTGGCCAGCGCTCTGGCAATGGCTACGCGCTGCTTCTGGCCGCCCGACAATTGGGCGGGGTACGCGTCCTTCTTGTCCTCCAGTCCAACGAGCGAAAGCAGCTCGCTGACCCTCACTTGAATCTGCTGCTTCGCTGCTCCTGCAAGCTCGAGCGGCGCGGCAATATTTTGATAGACGGTACTCGACATCAGTAAATTGAAGTTTTGAAAAATCATGCCGATCTTGCGCCGCATCATCCTTAGCTGGTGCTCGCTAAGGTCGGCAAGCTCCGTATCTTGGATTCGCACGCGGCCCGACGTCGGCCTCTCCAAATAGTTGATGCAGCGAAGCAGCGAGCTTTTGCCCGCTCCGCTATAGCCGATAATGCCGAATATTTCCCCTTTGCGGATATGCAGGCTGGCTTCTTTTACCGCATGGATTTCCTGCTTGCCTTGTTGGTACGTTTTGCTAACCTTCTCCATCCAAATCACAATACAACCTCCGCCTCAATTGAAATGGTAAAAGGTCCCTTCCGCTAAGAAGAGACCCGGGCTTTAGTCACCGACTACCAGGATGCTACGATATAAGTGCCGTATTTTTCTTCCACAAATTTCTTTACCTGATCGGAGTGATAAGCCTTAATCAGTCGTTGGAACACCGGTTTATCCTTATCCTCTGTTCTTACGGCGATGATGTTCACCCAAGGCGAATCCTTCGGCTCGATAAAAATCGCATCCTTCGTTGGCACGAAGCCCGCTTCCACCGCATAGTTGGTATTAATAACCGCTGCCGTCAAATCGCCAAGCGCTTTTGGAATAAAGGCCGCGTCCAGCTCCTCGAACTTCAGATTCAGCTTGTTCTCGGCGATATCGCGTACGGTTGCCGTAATGCCCACGCCCTCTTTGAGCTTGATCAGACCCGCATTTTCGAACAAAATAAGTGCACGCGCACCATTGGTCGGGTCATTTGGCAAACCGATCACATCGCCTTCCTTAATCTCCGAAACTTCTTTGATCTTCTCGGAATAAAATCCGATTGGGAAGTTAAGCGTATTGGCAATTTTCACGATGTCCAAATTGTTGTCCTTCTTGAACTGATCGAGATAAGGCTCATGCTGGAATGCGTTCGCATCAAGCTCGCCTTCAGCCAGCACTTTATTCGGCTGTACATAATCATTGAATACAACCAGCTCAATCTCTAGATTGTCCTTGGCAGCAACCTCCTGCACCTGCTTCCAAATCTCCTCCTCGACGCCTGCCGATATGCCAACCTTCAGCTTAGCCTTATCACCACTGCCCTCTGCTCCATTGGATTCCGACTTGCTGCCGCAAGCAGCAAGCGCCGCTGTTAATACCAGAGTCAGCACAACCATTACGATTTTCTGCTTCATTCATGTTTCCCCCTGCTCCGATTTGTTTTCAAGTAAATCAAGCGCCCAGTAAAAACAGAAAAGCTCTTATTCCAACGCATACGGCTGCTTCTGCCGTTGCTTGAAATAAGAGCTTTTAGTCTTCTAATCAGCTCAATTTCTTATTATTCCGATGAAATTACTATAGATTAATACCTAGCTTATTGTCAATGCTTTTTTGTAATTAAAAAGCTAGCTTTTCCATTTATGACCAAACCTTAACTGTGCTATGACATCATAACCTCTATTGATTAAACAACATTACAGGCGCTGCTTCGCTTACAGGCTTGGTTAGTGATGACAAAAGCCGCCCAGCACGTCATATTGACGAACTGGGCGGCTTCCTCAGCCTTGCTGTTTATAGCTTCGATTGGATTTCTGCGATTACACGCTGGATGATATCGTCGAGCGACTGGGAGCCAAGATCTCCTTCGCCCCGTTTCCTAACCGCGGCCGTACCCGCATTTTTCTCGCTCTCGCCTACCACCAACGTATAAGGAACCTTCTCAAGCCCCGCCTCGCGGATTTTGTAGCCTAGCTTTTCATTGCGTGAATCCACCAATGTCCGTATACCGGCTTCCGCCAGCGCTTGCTTCACTTGCAGCGCATAATCGATATATTTCTCGGATACGGGCAGCAGCTTCACCTGAACCGGAGCGAGCCAGAGCGGGAACGCTCCAGAGAAATGCTCCGTCAAAATCCCGATAAAGCGGTCGATTGAACCGTATACTGCGCGGTGGATAACTACCGGACGGTGCTTCTGGTTGTCCTCGCCGATATAGGAGAGGTCAAACTTCTCTGGCATCTGGAAGTCGAGCTGAATCGTGCCGCACTGCCAGCTGCGCTTCAACGCATCGAGAATATGGAAATCGATTTTCGGTCCGTAGAACGCGCCGTCGCCCTCATTCACGCGATACGCAATATTGCGGTTGTCCAGCACGCTCCGCAGCGACTGCTCGGCCTGATCCCACAGCTCTTCCGAGCCCATGGAATCGTCCGGTCTTGTTGATAGCTCGATTTTGAATTCAAAGCCAAACACGTTATAAACATGGTCGATCAGCGCGATCGCCTTGTTGATCTCTTCTTCGATTTGGTCCGGCCGGACGAAAATATGCGCGTCATCCTGGCAAAACGTGCGGACACGCATCATGCCATTGAGGGCTCCCGAATATTCATGCCGGTGTACCTGTCCGAATTCCGCCATTCGGATCGGCAGCTCCCTGTAGGAGTGCAGGCTGTTTTTGAAAATAAGCATATGCCCCGGGCAGTTCATCGGCTTCAGCGCATAGGGCGTGTCGTCAACGTCTGTAAAATACATATTGTCTTTATAGTGATCCCAATGGCCCGATTGCTCCCACATCCGCCTGTTCATCATGAACGGCGTACGCACTTCATCATAATCGCGCTGCCGCTGCAGGCCGCGGATAAGATTTTCCAGCTCTGTACGAATGGTCATGCCGTTAGGCAGATAGAAGGGCATGCCCGGCGCTTCCTCCGAGAACATAAACAGCTCCAGCTCCTTGCCGAGCTTGCGGTGATCGCGCTTCTTCGCTTCCTCCAGCATCTCCAGATGCTCATCCAGCTGTGCCTTCTTCGGAAACGATGTGCCATAAATCCGCTGCAGCATTTTGTTGTCCGAATTGCCGCGCCAGTAGGCGCCAGCTACATTTTGCAGCTTGAATGCTTTAACCCGTCCTGTTGATGGCAAATGCGGACCGCGGCACAGATCAACAAACTCGCCTTGCTCATACAGCGTAATAACCGCGTCCTCGGGCAAATCACGGATCAGCTCCAGCTTGAGCGGCTCCTCCTGCCGGGCAAATAATGCCGCCGCGTCCTCACGGCTAACCTCGCTGCGGACGATCGGCAAATTCTCTTGAACGATCCGGCCCATTTCGGCTTCGATAGCCGAGAGATCATCACTCGATAGCGGCTTCTCAATATCAATGTCGTAATAGAAGCCGTCTTCGATCACCGGGCCAATGCCTAGCTTCACAGCCTGCTCCCCGTAAATTCGTTTGAGCGCTTGCGCCATGACGTGTGCCGTGCTGTGACGGTATACTTCAAGCCCTTCCGGGCTGTCGAGCGTCACGATTTCGATTTGGCTGTTCTCATTGACCTCTCGTTGCAGATCAACCAGCTTCCCGTCTACTTTGCCTGCGACTGCGTTTTTAGCGAGCCCCATGCTGATGGATTCCGCGATTTGCGCAAGTGTCGTGCCTCTCTGATACTCCTTAACTGTTCCATCCGGTAATGTAATTTCAATACTCATTATGCAGCCTCCGATCGAATTAGTGGAACGCAAAAAAACACATCTCTCCCAGAAAGGGACGAGTGCGTTCAGCTCGTGGTTCCACCCTCATTCGATCTGCCACTATCTCTATGGCTACGCCATTCATTAGCAAAAGCAAGATCCTTATTGAGCATCCGATAACGGGGATGATTCGGTGTTATTTACAACCGCCCGGTCAAGCAGCGGGTTCCATAACACGGCTGCAAAGGGGTAACTACACAATCGTCAGCTGGAGAGGCTCTCAGCAATCGCCTCTTTCTCTGGACAGCCCGTAAAGGTAATCATGTCTTTGGTCATAGCCTATTTCTGGCTAAATTGTAATCCTAACTTCTGAGGATGTCAACCATGGCGATTCTCCGCTTTACACGGTTGAAGAACGCTCATGAAGGAAATCGGAGGGCGAGCGGCCCGTGCTCCGCTTAAAAATGCGGTAAAAATAAGAAACGTCATTATAGCCCAAATAATCGGCGATTTCGCTAATCATCAGCTGCGATTCCGTCAGCATATAAACCGCTGTTTTCATCCGTTGATTATGAACATATTCGCTGATTGTTTGATTGGTGACCGCCTTAAATAAGGTCGCGGCATAATTAGGCGTCGTGCTGATCACATCGCCCAGCTCCTCCTTAGTCACTCTCTCCCGGTAGTGCGTCGCAATATATTGCTTCATGCTCTCTACGCGCCGGTGCTTCTCGGAGGAAATGACGCCTCGGTCCTTCTCCTGATTAAGGAATATCAGAGTTTCAGTCAAAAGGGCTTCCGCCATCAGCTCATAGTAGGCCGGCCTTTCTTTATACTGCGTCAAAATGCCGCGAAGCCTCTCTTGAACGACCTCAAAGCAGCCAAGCTTCTGCTTAAAGGGCTCTTCCAGCCGAAGCAGCGGAAGCGCGCATTCCTCTGCAAGCTTATGAAAGTTGACCACATATTTGGTGTGGACGACGGTTGGAATGCTTTTTCCATAGTACGGAACATGTCCGGGAATCAGCAGCAAATCGCCTTTTTCCAAGATGAGCTTCTCCTCGTTCACCCAATAGACACATCTTCCATAGGTCACCAACGACAGATGGAATGCCAGCTGGCGCCCCGCCCCCTCCTCGTACCAATCCGCTCCATTATCCTGATGCGCTTCCGAAATCGCAATCATAAGACACACTCCCGTTTTCTGTACTATTGTACATTCATTGTACTATAGTTCTTAATCTGTTTCGAATTTTCGCGCTACAATGGAAAAAACGAGGAGGCCTACAACATGCTAAAAACAAAAATTATTTGTACAATGGGTCCCGCTTGCGATTCCGTTTCAACGATTAAAGAAATGATCCAAGCAGGAATGACCGTTGGTAGACTGAATATGGCTCACGGCGAATTAGAAGACCACGTCATGCGGATGAACAATATACGGCAAGCAGCGCGCGAGCTGAACACGTTCGTGCCGATTATGATGGATATTAAAGGACCTGAAGTCCGGATCGGTAAGCTGAAAGAGGCTTCTTGCGAGCTTATCGTCGGCGAAGAGCTGATTCTAACGACGGAGGATGTGCTTGGCGATGCGACTCGCCTGCCTGTGAACTATAACGAGCTTCCGCTTGTGGTTAAGCCAAACGACCGGATCTTGATCGACGATGGACTTGTGGATCTTACGGTGCTGTCCATAGAAGGAAACGATATTCGTTGTAAAATCATAAGCGGCGGTACGCTGAAGCCGCGTAAAGGCGTCAATCTGCCGGGCATCAAAACGACTTTGCCGGGCGTAACGGAGCGCGACGTCGTACACATTCAATTCGGCATTCAAAACAATGTAGAAATTATCGCCGCATCATTCGTTCGCAAAGCCGAGGATATTTTAGAAATTCGCAATATTCTTGAACAATCCAATGCAAGCCATGTGCAAATCATCTCCAAAATCGAGAACGAAGAGGGCATGAATAATCTCGATGAGATTATCGAAGCTTCCGATGGCATTATGGTTGCCCGCGGTGACCTCGGCGTAGAGGTGCCGATCGAGGATGTGCCAATGATGCAGCGCGAAATGATCAACAAATGCAACCTGGTTGGCAAACCAGTCATCGTTGCTACCCATATGCTTGAATCCATGCAAGTAAACCCTCGCCCAACCAGAGCTGAGGTCAGCGACGTAGCCAATGCGGTTATTCAGGGCGCAGACGTAGTCATGCTCTCAGGCGAGACGGCTGCTGGGAAATATCCGGTGCCTTCCGTACGCACCATGGCTTCTATTGCCAAAAAAGCAGAATCCATGATCGATTACAAAGAGCAATTCGAGAAAAGAAGAGCTCAGCAAAGCACGAATATTACCGAAGTCATCAGCCAAGGCGTCGTCAGCTCTTCGCTTGAGCTGAATGCGAAAGCGATTCTTACCTCGACCGAAAGCGGCTTTACGGCACGCATGGTTTCCAAATACCGCCCAAGCGCGCCTATTATCGCAATCACGCAACATGATCATGTGCTGCCGAAAATTTGCCTCCTCTCTGGCGTCATTCCAGTTAAGGGTGATGCGGTGACAACGACGGACGAAATGTTCGAATCCGCCACGCGCAACGCCAAACTAACGGGTTTGATCGACACCGGCGACATCATCGTACTCTCCGCAGGCGTTCCGATCGGCCAAGCTGGAGCGACGAACTTGATCAAGGTTGCTCAGGTTTAGGTTGGTCCAGGCTCAACTGCTCAAGATTAATTAAGTCCAGGCCCAACTGCAGCCTTCTCTAAAAAAAGAAGCTATTTCAGCCGTCATTTGACGGGGAATGGCTTCTTTTTTGATACATAATAAACAATATAAACTCGAATTATGTAAATATATATAACGAACTTAAAATAGAGACGAAATGAGCTGTTTTCGCACGTTTAGTAGGGCTGACTATGGCATCACGAGAATTTAGCTGGAATTTATCCCGTTAAAATCGCGATATTCGCTGGTCAGGCAAACTAGATGGAATTTGTCCCGTTAATTGGGCCATTTCTCGTCATTATCGTCATATTCCTTGGAATTTGTGGGAGGAATTTCAGCTAAATCAGATTGTTTATATTCAAATGGCCGGGGTTTCAACATTTGAATCAAGATGCCCCCCAGCTACGCAGCCGCGCTCGCATCTCGAGATTCTAAGGCAAACAGCTGGTTTAATAACTGATGATCTTGTGCATCCTGATATGGAGCCATGTTTAAATACTCTCCTCTGGAATGGTCTGGTAACTCTTCTAGATGAGTATTTACTTCTTGGCTTACTTTTTGGGAAGCCATCATATTACTCAATGATATGGACATTGTCTTTCTTTCTGACTCCCCCTGACGATCATAGATCTACTTTTTAGATCTATTTCTTTCTGAGGTTCTGTTTTGGGTCGATTAAGTCTAAATTTTAGATCTATTTCTCCAAAAACCAACGATTTATCACCCTTTTAAAGCCATATGGCAGTTTTAGATCTACTTTTTAGACCTATTTCGTTCAATGAGTCTATTTTTAATAAATTAGATCTAAATTGTAGATCTATTTCTCAAGAATATAGCAGGTTTCTGCCGAAGTGGAGCCACCTGGCAGTAATATATCTATTTTTTAGATCTGATTCTTTCTAAAGAATTATTTTGACCTTTTCCATCTAGAATTCAGATCAAAAATTAAGAACAAAACATAAGCCCTTTTAAAGAAATAAATCAATCAAATTATTCTGCGCGTCAATTTACCCATCATCAACCAAAACACAAAATAGCATAAGAAAAGCTATCCTCCTGCCAGCTTTCATAGCTTGGGGGATAGCTCTTGTATAAGTTACTATTTAACCATTCGTTTGCCTGATAAGTGTGTGTGCATTGGCGTGCATAGGAGTAAATGTAAGAGTCAGAGTATGTGTATGCGTGTCTGTACTCGTATGTATAAGAGTATGAGTATGTGTATATGTGCGTGTGTTTGCGTATACGTGTCTATTGTTCACCCCTCTTAATGTGGTTAGCCATCCTAGAGGAGGGTTTCGTCTACGTTTGCTGGTAATGAGTCGCTGCTACTTGGCAGGGCGAGCACAAAAAAGCATAATAAATGCCTTCGCCATATTCCATCATTTCTCCACCGTCCAACTGGCCGAGAAAGGCCATCGTTTCGCGGCAACTTGGGCAAGCCGGATACTCCGCGTCTTGTACCCACGTCGGATAGCCGCCGACTTGAGAAGCGCCTGCTTCAAGGACCCAGCTGGCAGCATAATAGGTGTGCCGAGGTTCCGCGGCTAAGTACCACTCTCTGCCTCCAAAATCCATCGCTTCCTCTGCGGCATCATCCAAATATGCAGGACGCTGGTTATGCTTGCTCCAGCTAAACTCGCCGTTTGGCCCAATGTCCGTATATACCACACTGTAGCAAGTACAGCCCAAGCAGGTGGCAATTCTAGTTCTGTTCCCTCGCTGCTGCTTGAATGCAATGCGCGCCTGCTCATGGCCCAGATCCAGAAGCACCGTCAAAGGCGCTCCGCACCATTCGCATTTCTGTTCGCTCGGCTCCAGCCTCGAAATGGGCGGCAAGGATGACGCTGTTTCTGCCACGAGCGCAAAGCAGCCCTCCTCGAACAAATTACGCCGTTTGCCTTGCCCGCTCAGCTCCCAGCCTGCCTCATGCGCATAACGCTCAGGCGCAACATGCAGCTTATCCCGCCACATAGGCGGCTGCTCGCGCCACTTTGCGAACTGGCTTACGACCTCTGCATCGCCGATCCAGGCAAGCGCAAGCAGCAGATGGTTCCGATTTTCATCATCCCATTCGACGCGTTCACTAAGCTGATCCCGAATGACCGCAGGCGCGCCCAGAAATAATAGGCCAGGGTAGAAAACATTCCTTCGAAACAGCATGTCCAGTATAGACGGAAGCATCGCCCAGCCGCTGAAGCATATCAGCTTCATCAGCATTTCAGCAGTACGTTCGCTCTCTTCCTGCCCTATCAAACCGGCTGCGTAATCCGCCAGCCGCTGCGCCTCTCCGCCCGTAAGCGAAGCATAAAGTTGCTCCTCACTCTTCACATACGGCAGGAGATTTTCAAGCGGGTCGGGCTTCCTTGGCGTTTGCATCACGATTAAGATTTCAACGGGATCTGCGATTCCCTCATACAGATTAATATCTTTGCGATTCTCGCGAATAAAAGCCTCACGCTCAGCACGCTGCGCCGCCTGCTGGCAAGGCATGCAATAGCCTCCAGTTTTCTGCGCCGTGTAAGGCAATATGGTCGCGCCACAGCTCTCGCTTTTGCATGGAATACGTTCACTCATTCGGCATCCTCCTCTCACAATTTCATGAAGCTTTCACAATATGCACGCCACCTCAGGGCCTATGGAGCATAATATAATAATAACAACACTTACGTTAGTAAACCTGGGAGGAAACCGATATGAAAAAGGAACATACCGTTTATTTCAAGGTCATGCACGGAGCCAACACCAAGGTGTTGACGGGACTTATCTATCTGGAGGAAAATACAAAGCCTGCCTTAGAAGATTATGAGCAATGCTTAAAGCAATGCGGGCATGACGTACATATCGAGAACAAGGAGCAGTTTATTTTCCGCTCCAACAATCCCGCAGACGATTATTTGATCGATGTGTTGGAAAATTACAAGAAGAACGACAAAGATCTGCACGCGGACCATCTGGCCCAAAGCTTCGTGAAAAAGACGCCGTTTCTTTAATTATTTCTGAAATTCCGTCGGCGTCTGCCCCGTTACCTGCTTAAATATGCGGCTAAAATAATACGGATCAGCGTAGCCGACCTGCTCGCCCACTTCCTTCACGGACAAGCCACGGTTATGGATAAGCAAATATTTGGCTTCGTTGATCCGCAGCGTTATTAAAAACTTAGAGGGCGGCTCGCCCGTATGCTTAACAAATATTTTGCTTAAATACGACGGGTTGAAATTGAAGTTGGCCGCAATTTTCTCCAAGCTGAGCTCCTTGCTAAAGTTGTCGCGCATATAGGACTGCACCTTGGCGACGATTTCCTCCGGCGTCGAGCCGGGCTGGAACGCGCCTTTCATGTTTTGCCCATAGCTCGGATGATCGAACTCCGCTTTCAGGCGCGCCAGCGTTCCAGCCAGCTCGCTTGCGGAGATCGGCTTGAGCAAATAATCGACCACATTGTACAAAATCGCCTGCCTCGCATACTCGAAATCGCTATAGCCGCTCGTGATGACGATTCGGATCCATGGATAATATTTATCGACATTGCGGATCAGCTCCATACCGTCCATGATAGGCATCCGTATATCCGTCAGCAGCAAATCCGGCTGGAACTGGTGGATCATCTCCAGCGCTTCCTTGCCGTCCTGCGCCGCTCCCACAACTCGAATCACCGGATCGCTGCTCAGCTTCTTAATGAGACTGTTGCGTATTAAATCCTCGTCCTCCGCAACGATTGTCGGAATGACCAATGATTTCTCCATGCCGCATTACCCTCCATTCGCTGTCCTGCCGCCGATGATAATACTCGCGCCCCCGGACGGAAGATTGTTTACCTGAAACAAAGCCGAATCGCCATACGTTAGACGCAGGCGGATATAAATATTAAGCAGGCCCATGCCGTTTAACTGAAGCATCGGAATCTCGCCCATACGCTCCATTTCCCTGCGTTTATCTGCAAGCGCCTGCAAGCTTTCCTCGCTGAAGCCTGCGCCGTTATCCTTAACCTCGATATTCCACCGGTCGCCTTCTATCTTGCCAATGACCTGAATTATCCAATCCGGCTGTGTCCGCGTCACAAATTTAATCGCATTCTCAACCAGCGGCTGTATAACCAGCTTCGGAATTTGATCCTGTAAGATACGGTCATCGATAGCAAACGAGAATGCAAGCTTACGCCCGAACCGGATTTGGTTGATCTCCAAATAATTGTGCGTGTGCTGCAGCTCCGTCTCCACGGTTACGAGCGACGCATCGGAAGAAATATACCGCAGAAACCCTGACATATTTTCAGAGAGGGACACGATTTGCTCATTCATGTTTTCCTCCGCCATTACTTGAATTGTGGCCAGCGTATTGTACAGGAAATGTGGATTCATCTGCGATTGCAGCGCGACAAGCCGCGACTGGAGCTCCTGCGACTGGGCGAGCAGCATGTCATCCATTGATTCCTTCACCCTGGCGCTCATCCGCTGAAACTCCCAGTGCAGTTGGTCCAGCTCATTTAGTCCGCTGTTCAGCTCACGCGAAGCGATCCGGCCCGTACCTGCATCCTCCAGCTGATAGTTGCGCACGGCACGATGAATCTTCTGAATGGGAGACGCGATCCTGCGGGCCGCGGCAAAGGACAACACGATTGCCATCAGCAAAATAACGAAAGCGACCAGCACCGTTTTTTTGGAGAAGGCCGACAGCGGCGAGAGCAACTCCCGCTCCGATACGATGAGGACAGTCGTCCAGCCTGTCAGCTCCGAATAATGGACCGAGAGCAGCTCGTCCTCGCCGCTGGCAGGGTTGCGGACTGTCGCACTCGCAGCGGCAGAGACGTCATTTTCTCCTTGGCGTGCAGTCAGCCGGATATAAGGTTCATACCCAGCGGAATCCTCTCCCATAGGAAATACGATCTGCCCCTGCTTATCGTAGACGATGACCTTTTCCCGGTAAGCCCCGAGCTTTCGCTGGTCTAATATACTCCGAAATATTCGGCTATAATATTGTTTAATTTCAACAATGCCAATCGGTACGTTATAGTTATCAAAAAAGACGCGGAACAGCGATATGGAATATTGCCCTTCGCGCGAGGAAACAAACTTCGCCATCTCGCTGTCGATGGCCGGCTTGCCGATATGCTTCATGGACGGGTTCTGGACTACGCCTTCATACCAAGCCTTGCTGGCAGGGTCGTAGGTGCGTTCCCCGTTGTCAAAGCCGTTGCCGTACATTTTACCTGCAAAATCATACAGGTACAACTGCTCTACCGGCCGCGAAGGACCGATAGCAGCAGTCAAAATATCCGCCAGCTGCTTCGCGCTCTCCCTCTGGCTGGGGATAATCGGTCCCTCCGGCAGCGCCGGGGTGCTGCCGCTCCCGCCCTGCACATCCTCATCCGATTCGCCCTCGACCAGCCGTTTGAATTGGTCCTTGACCAGATTAGAATACATTACATTCAAGGAAACATCATTCATCTTCTGGATTTCGGAGTCGATCTGGTCCTGCACGGAGGTGCCCATGCCGTCCAGCGTATCCAGCGCATTGCGCCGCAGTTCTCCAGAAGCCCACGAGTAAAACCAGAGGACAAGCACCGTAAATACAACGACAATAATTAGGGTATAAGTAAGGAACAGGATCGTTCTAATGTTGTTGAAGCGATTCGCCATATGCGTCCTCCGCAGTCCGTCATTTCTTGCGTTTTTCTATTGTGCGTTCGGGGCAAAGCATTTGTCAAAACATTTAATTGGAAATGTAAGCGGTAAAATAAAGATAAAAATGAATCCGTTTTCTCCATGGAGGCAAAGCTCCTTTGCTCTTATATTAGTTATAAGTCAAGCGGGCAGCAAGCTTCTGCCAGGACAGACTGAAAGCGAATACAAAATTTTGCTTAAAGGGGAGTACCATTTATGAAAAAGTCAGTTTGGAGCATCATTTCCCTCGTTCTCATTATGTCTTTAGTCGCAGGCTGCGGCAGCAACAACAGCAACAGCGGCGCGACAGACAAACCCGCTAACGGAAACGGCAGCACCGGTGGCAAAAGCGACGTAACCTTAACCTATATCGCCAGCCAAGGCTGGATCAAGGATGCAGAGATGGAGCTTGCCAAAAAATTCGAAGCAGAGACCGGCATTAAAATCGATTATCAAATCGTACCGTCCGATCAATATTTCAACGTGCTGAAAACTCGGCTGAACTCCGGCGAAGGCCCAGACATCTTCGGCGGCCAAAGCGGCAAAAGCGAAATTCAGCTCAACTACAACGTAGAGAAAAATGCGGTCGATCTAAGCGACCAAGAATGGGTAAAGCGCGAAGATCCGTTGTCTCTAGAGCAGCTGTCTCTTGACGGCAAGGTTTATGCCTTGACGATCTGGGACACCTACAGCAGTTTTGTAATCGCATACAACAAAAAATTATTTGCTGAACTAGGACTAAGTGTTCCGAAAACCTACGCTGAATTTAAAGATATCAGCAAAGAAATCAAAGACTCCGGCGTTACGCCAATCTATGAGCCGATCGCTGACGGCTGGCACCATGTGCTCTGGTTCGCTGAACCAGGTCCGCGCTACAACGAGCTTCATCCGAATCTGTACGATGATTTGAACGCCAACAAAGCCAAGTTCGAGGGCAATGAAGCGATGACGACGGCGCTAACGCAATTGAAAGAACTTTATGATCTTGGGTACTTCGGAGACAATGCGTTCTCTGACACAGGCTCCGATACGCCTAACAAGCTAGGAAACGGCGAATATGCGATGTCCCTAACAGCGCAAAGCACGCCTTCCGATATCGCAGAGGCATTTCCTGACCTGAAAGCAGAGGACTTCGGCTACTTCGTGATTCCGCTTGTCGACAACCAAATCTACTACATTAATCCCGGCGGCCCAAGCAAATTCATCTATTCCGGATCCAAGCATATTAACGAAGCGAAGCAATATTTCGACTTCCTGACCAAGCAGGAGAACCTGCAATTCGTTCTGGATAACGACACAACAATCGCCAACCTGAACTTCCCTGATCTAAAAGACAAATACAGCGACGATCAAAAAGCTTTGTTTAAAACTTACCCTGTCAAAGGTACGGATATCCAAAACATCGTCAACTACGTAAATCCGCAGTGGATGGATATCGGCAAGGACATGCAAGCGATGTTCGGCGGCGCTATGACCCCTGAAGAGCTGCTCAAAAACATCGATAAGCGCCGCGGCGACATGGCGAAGGTAGCCAAAGACCCATTGTGGGCGAACTAATCCTACTCATCACAACGCAAGCCTAATAGGACCAACATAGAAAGGGAGCGTCCGGACGCCCAGCAAGGCTGGATCAGCCCTGCTGGGCGCCGGTTTATCGGTCTCACGAAAGCGAGAGGAGAGAAGGCTGTGAACAAAAAAATATATCCGATTCATTTTGCATGGATCACGCTTGCGTTATATACCGTTTTTTTCGTATTGCCTGGCCTGATGGGCTTCTATTATTCCTTTACCGACTGGAACAGCTTCTCGACCGAGATCAACTTTATCGGCTTTGACAACTTCAAACAGCTATTTTCCGCCGACGAAAACTATTTGGGCTTCATTAACAATACATTGATTTTCACGTTTGCCACCGTATTGCTGAAGACGGGCCTTGGCCTCGCCTTCGCCATTGCCTTGAACGAGGGCGTTCGCATGAAGGGCTTCCACCGTGTCATGCTCTTCCTTCCCTCCATTGTTCCGATGCTCGTTGTCGGTCTAGTATTCAAGTCCATTCTTAACCCAGCTACCGGGCTGCTAAACGAAACATTGCGCTCCGTAGGACTTGGCTTTCTGGCGCAAAAATGGCTCGTAGACTTGGACTGGGCGTTTAAATCCATTATCGCCGTCGATACGTGGAAGGGCGTCGGCTATATCATGATCATTTTGCTCGCAGGCCTTCAGGCCATTTCCAAAACGTATTACGAGGCTGCTTCGATCGATGGCGCAGGCGCCTGGAATAAGCTTCGCCACATTACGATTCCATTGCTGCTGCCTGCCTTGACCGTAACGACCGTGCTTAACCTGCTTCATGGACTTAAAGTGTTCGAAGCTGTTTATGTTCTCACTAACGGTGGTCCAGGCTACGCGACTGATGTGCTTTATACGTCTATTTTCAAAGAGTTTTCCATGGGCCGCTTCGGGATGGGTACCGCGCTGTCCACCTTGCTATTCGTGTTCATGACCATCGTCGGCTACTTTGTCGTCAGGCTGATGTCGAGAGAGGGGGACGGTGATCGATGAAAACCGGAAAACTGCTATCCCTGTTCCGCAATGTATTCGCTTGGGCGCTGAGCCTAATCATGTTTATTCCTTTGCTGCTTGTCGTCATCAATGCTCTGAAGACAAAGACCGAAGCCAACGGCATGAATATGTCGCTGCCCAGCTCCTTTCAATGGAGCAACTTCGCCGTCGTTATTGAAGAAGGCAAGCTGATACAGTCCTTTTTCAACAGCCTGCTGTATGCCAGCGCCTCAACGATTTTGAGCATTATATTGGCATCTGCCGCTGCATACGTGCTGTCGCGCAACCGCACACGCGTCAATAAAGTGTTGTATTTCTATTTAATTTTGGGGATCGCGATGCCAATGAACTTCGTCACGCTGACCAAGGTCATGCAGGCTACCCATCTCATGAATACGCAAATCGGCATCATCATCCTTCTTGCGGCCTCCGCGCTTCCGTTCAGCGTATTTCTCATTTACGGCTTCGTCAGTTCGGTGCCGAGGGAGCTCGATGAAGCTGGCATCGTCGATGGTTGTTCGCCGCTTAGGCTGTTTTTCTCGATCGTGCTGCCGCTGCTGCTTCCCGTCATCGTAACGGTAGGCATTCTTAATTTCATGGGCGCATGGAGCGACTTTATCCATCCGCTGTATTACCTGAACAGCTCCGATAAATGGCCGATGACGCTCGCGGTCTACAACTTCTTCGGGCGCTTCCAGGTGAACTGGAACCTTGTATCCGCCGATATCGTCCTCACGACGCTGCCGGTTGTCATCATCTATTTGCTCGGTCAAAAATTCATTATTTCCGGCATGACCTCAGGTTCGGTCAAAGGTTAATCCGGCCGGGAATCAAGGAGGAAGGCTGATGAGCTATGATCATGATTTGCGTCCGGATCGGGAATTAAAGATCGAATGCCGCTTAGACAGCGAGACCGATCATGAGCTGCACCGCCACGATTTGTTGGAAATCAATGTGCTGCTGGAAAATAAAGCGCGTTTTCGGCTCCTTGACCTAGATTACACGGGCGAGCCCGGCGATGTGTTTCTGTTCCGCCCCTACGAGCCGCATTACAATCTTGCGGCTGCCGAAGGGGCGCCTATTCGCTGGATCATGCTGCTCTTCTCGCCTTCCATCGCAAGGCTTATACCGCAGGGCGATCGACTGCTGTATCCTTTCTACACAAGCCGCACTACGCCGCTGATTAAAGCTGGCTCTGAGCATGCAAAGCGCATACAGGCAGCCGCGGCAGCAGCACTAGCAGAGCAGGAGCAGGGTTTGCCTGGCTGGGAAGCCAAACGGTTTATGCATTTTGTCGATATCCTCGTCAGTGCTTACCGCCATTCTCTGGAAGCCGCTGAGGAAAGCACGCCTGATGAGGAGATCAAGGTCGAAACAGGTGTCGTCAGCGCCGTGGAATACATGATTCGCAACGTAACCGAAGACATCGACATGCGCCAGCTCATTGACGGCTACGAGCGGGGCAAAACCTATTTTTACACCGACTTCAAGAGGACGGTCGGCGTCACGCCAAATCAGTTCATTCACCGGATGCGCATGCAGATCGCCATGCATCTCTTGCAAACAACAGGCAAAACCGTTACCGACATCGCCTTCGAATGCGGCTATCATTCGGTTCACTATTTCAACAAGCATTTTAAGCAATACCGCAGCGTATCGCCGCGCGAATACCGAAGCCGGTATCAACGGCCGGTGTGACAGCAAGCATTCATTTTGGAAGGAGTATCATAATATGACGACAGACAGAACAGCTTGGTTCACGCATGACCGGTTTGGCATGTACATCCATTGGGGGCTTTATGCGCTGGGTGCGCGCCACGAGTGGATGCGCTCACGCGAGTTTCTAAGTAATGAGCAGTACAACAAATACTTTAAACGGTTTGATCCTGATCTCTATGATCCTGAGCTTTGGGCGCAGCTCGCCGACGAGGCCAGCATGAAATATATGGTCGTAACGGCCAAGCATCATGAGGGCTTCAGTTTATGGGATACGCAGCTGTCGGATTACAAGGTGACAAACACGCCAGCCGGCCGTGATCTGCTCCGTCCAATGCTTGACGCCTTCAGGGCAAGGGACATCAAAGCCGGACTTTATTACTCTCTGCTGGATTGGCATCACCCACACTATACCGTTGACGTAAAGCATCCACAGCGTTACGATGCCGCCTTCGTGGAGCAGAGCAAGCAGCGCGACTGGCAGCAATATATCGATTACATGTTTGGCCAAACCGAGGAACTGCTGTCCAAATACGGCAAAATCGACGTCCTGTTTCTGGATTTTTCGATCCCACCGGAACAGGGCTTCCCCGGCAAGGGCAAGGAAGAATGGCAAAGCGAGAAGTTCGTCGAGCTCGTGCGCAGGCTTCAGCCGCAAATTATGATCAACGACCGATTGCAGGTTCCGGGCGATATTACGACGCCGGAGCAGTATCAGCCGCGCGAGTGGATCAAGGTCAATGGCGAGAAAGTCATTTGGGAAGCGTGCCACACCTTCAGCGGCTCGTGGGGCTATTACCGGGACGAGGAATCGTGGAAAAGCGTCGATATGCTCATTAAAATGCTTGTAGATACCGTGGGCAAAGGCGGCAATTTACTGCTTAACGTCGGACCGACGGGCCGCGGCGAGATTGATGAGCGCGCAGTCGATCGGTTGAAGGGCATGGGGCAATGGATGCGTCGACACAATCGGTCCATTTACGGCTGTACGGCCGCGCCGGAGCAATTCCGCTGCCCGGATGATTGCCGGTTTACCTATAATCCGGAAACGAACCGCCTGTATTTGCATATTTTCAGCTGGCCGTTCAAGCATCTGCATCTATATGGATTCTCTGGACAAGTCGAGTACGCGCAGCTGCTCAACGACGCCTCCGAAGTCCGCATGATTGAGGGAGCGCAAGAAATGACGATGGAAGCCGGCGCTTTCAACGAAGGCCGCAGCGCGGACACACTGACGCTGGAGCTGCCGATTAAACCGCCAAATGTCGCCGTACCTGTCATCGAGCTATTCTTGAAATCATAGCACAATGCGCCCAGTCCGATCGGCTGGCGCATTCCCGTGATGAACACGATGCAGCCCGTTATGTAGCAAGTATATTGCAAAAACCTCCGATTAAGCCTGATAAACGGCCCGTCGGAGGTTTCCTTCTTTACACTTATTTACTGCGTTTCACAGTTTCGAAGTCCAGCGTAAATCCGTCGCTGTCCCGCGGGTATATCCGTACTTCGTAATCGCCAAAGCGCTGCATCCAGCGGTTCTCGCCTCCGATATGCGGAGCAGCGTGTTCACGGACGCGATCGGATAAGAAGTCATCGGCAGGCAGCCAGCTTCCGCCGCTTGCAAAGCGTTTCTCTTCCCGCCACTCGGCTGGCAACAGCCAAGCAGCGGCAATGACGGTTGCGCCTTCTTCCGCCAGCTTGTGGACATCCTGCAGCGTGGATGCGGATACAGAGGAACCAGCTACAAGAATCAGACGCGGGCGTCCGATCACCTCCGCACGGACAAATCCGTCGAACACGAGCGTGCTGGGCAGCGGCGCGAACAACGGGTGCACGGCTGGAGGATAACTTCCCGCAGCAGCGGTATCTACGCCGTGCGGAAGCGGAAACTTATCCGCAGGTACTCTTCTCTTTAATTCATGGCGCGGAAAATCATACCCCGGAATGTGCAGGCAGCTGCCATGTGCCGGTATAACGCCGCCGCTAAGCAAATGCCAAACGTCGAATATGCTTTGTGACGTTTCAGGCATGGGAAGGGAACGGCTGCCGAAGGGCCGTTCATTCTGCCCGTAATTGCTGTCATCCGAGTGGATAATGACTACATCGGCTGTTGCATCACGATGTGACCAGTCGAGCGGCTTTGCCGTCGCAGCGAAGCTTTGCCAAACGTCGCCAAAGATAGATTTCTCGAACCCTCCGGCGCCGTAGCGAAGCAGAACGTCCGCATTTTCCGCAAAAAGATGCGTTGGTCCAAGCAAATAGCCCATCTGCAGCGCCGAGGCGAATTCTTCTGGCGAGTGGCCGGGAAAGCCTGAGGTGCGCGTTGGCCACGGACCAACATCCGGTCCCCATAGATCGGCGCATATCCACAAAGGCAAGCCGTATTGCTTGGCTGCGCCGAGTGCTGTAGCTAGCTGAAGCGGTTGGAAAGACTCTTTCATGATTTTTGGGCACGGCGCCATTCCGCCCCGCGCCTGGACATGGAACAAGGTTGGAAACACTTGCTCCGACAGCATTGGCACCTTCTCGGGCTGGACCTCTGCAGCTGCCAGCTGGTTGCGAACATGCTGGGCACGAGCAGACACGGCCTTTGTGACCTGCTCTCTGGCCGCATCCATCGATGCGCTGCCGCTATCACCCCAATGAGGCAGCCACGCATCCTTGCGATACTGGCCTACATTGATTTGCAAATGCTCGGGCTCATCATAGAGCAGGCCAATCAGCTTACCTGATGCCGCAGCAGCATGCAAGGCATCATCCGGCACATCGTACCGGTTCGTCCCTTCCACCCAAGGGCCGTTAATATTGCCGTATTCATTGCCTAGAACCAGATCAATCCCATTATCGCGAGCGTCAAGCAGCAGCTGCTGCTGCCCCTCGAGTCCCGGGAAGACGTGATGAACGTAGAAATCAGCCTGCAAATCCTTCAAGGCTGCGATAAATTGCGCTGGCGTTGGCGTCTGGTCCTGTGAAGCGATGACCGCTCCCGTCCCTGTACGCATGTATAAATCAGAGGCTTCCTGCGCCCAAGGATCCTGCCAACCGATCACGGATCCTTGTATCCCAAAGCGGGGCTGATGTTTAGCATTCTCAGTCATGAGCGATTCTCCTTTGTTGATGTCAATTTAAGTTGAACAAAAAATTTACGTTTTGATCGCTCCGCGAGTAGATTATTCTCTAATACTGCACTTTTTCAAGTTTAATTCATAGTTTTCGATTGCTTCTCTATAAGGTAGCACAGTTAGCAGTCTGTCGCTTGAGCAAAGCAAGCGCAAAAGTTGCAAATCTGTCCACCCATATAATAAATACTGAACAAAATCGCAAATTCCTGCCTGTCTCCTGACAAGCGGATTACCGCGCAATTCGTTATACTTTGCCTACCAACTACTACACGCGAAGGAAAGGTGAGATAATCACATGACAAAAACCTATAAACTCGGCGTTATCGGACTCGGCGAAGGACGCAGCATTATGTCCGCGGCGCTGCAAAGCAGCCGCTGGAGCCTCGAGGCCGTATGCGACTTAAATGAAGAGCTATGCCGTGCCCGCGAGGAAGAATTCGGCTTCTCCGGCTGGACGACCAACTATAACGATTTGCTGCAAAATCCCGAAATCGACGTGATTGCCATTTACACGCCGGACCAGCTCCACTTCACCCATATCAAGCAGGCCCTTGAAGCAGGCAAGCATGTGGTCTGCACGAAACCCGTACTCCCTTCGCTTGACGATGCAGCGGAGCTGCTTCGCCTGAGTGCATCCACAGACCGCAAGCTCTTCGTGGGTCAAAGCACGCGCTTTTTCGAGCCAATGCTGCATCAGCGCCGCGACTATGAGGCCGGCAAGCACGGCGCATTATCCGTTGTGGAATCGCATTATATTACCGACGGGCGCTGGTTTCTGGATAAAGGCTGGAGCAAGCAAAAAGGCTTTAGCTGGATGTATGGCTTCATGATTCATGCCGTGGACATGGTGCGCTGGTATTTACCGGACGTAAGCGAGGTAACAGGCTATGCCTTGACGAGCGACAATACCAAAGAGCATGGCATGGATGCTTGGGATTCTTTGCGCTTCCTGCTGCGCAACCCATCCGGCCAAATCGCCCAAATTGCCGGTGACTATACGCTTCCGACGCTTGGACAACACGTAGAGCCTTCGATTGCCTGTGTTCTTCGCGGAACCAAAGGCAGCTCGCGCTCCGAGTATTCTAACCTGCAATACCACTCGCACTTTGCTGGCGAAGCGCCTGTTACGCAAACGTTCGAGGAGAAAAATGATTACTATTTCCGTTTTGAGGGCAAGAGCCACCATGCCGGGGAATATCAGAACTACATTGAATATTTTGCAGATTGCCTCGATAGCGGGAAAACACCACTGCCGGATGCTGGAGAAGCGATTCGCACGCTCGGTCTGATGCTCGCGATGGAGCGGAGCGCGAGTATAGGCGGACAGCCTGTAAAAATTGACGATGTGCTCAAGGAATTTAATATTGGATAATGATCACAAATCAATAAACAGCGATAACAGCCAGTAGGACAAGATAGGCATGCTGAAGGGAGAAACGCAAGATGAAGCTCACATACGATAAGCCGGCACGCCTCTGGACCGAGGCGCTGCCGATCGGCAACGGCAGGCTCGGAGGCATGATTTTTGGCGGCATTGATCTGGAGCGAATCCAGCTCAATGAAGATTCGCTCTGGTCGGGCTATCCCCGGGATTGGAATAATTCCAAAGCCCGCGAAGCTCTTCCGGAGCTGCGCCGCCTCCTGGACGAAGGCCGGCATGAAGAGGCAGAGCAGCTCAGCAAAGCCGCCATGATGGGGCCTTATACACAGTCCTATATGCCGCTTGGCGATTTACATCTGCGTTTTTTCCACGGTTTCTTTATCAGCGATTACAGACGCGAGCTTGATCTTGAGGACGCGGTAGCCCGTACCTCCTATCGCATCGGAGAAACCATTCATTCACGCGAGGTATTTGCCTCCTATCCCGACCAGGCCATCATCATTCGTCTGCGTACGAGCAAGCCCGGACTGCTCAGCTTCCGTGCGTCTCTGGATAGTCCGCTGCGGTCTTCCGTCACTAGCAGCGATGAAGGCTTAACGCTACAAGGGTACTGCCCGGAGGAAGTAGACCCGAACTATTACGATACGGATCAGCCGATCCGTTACGGAGAAGCAGGAACAACGAACACCATGCGTTTTGTCGGCCGTCTCGGCTTTCGCCTTGAAGGCGGCGGCCGCTGGCGAACCGATGCTAGCGGCCTTCATATTGAAGGGGCGACAGCCGTTACGCTTATTTTTTGCGCGGCAACAAGCTTTAACGGATTCGATCGTATACCTGCCGGAGAAACCGGCAACCAGCCTGAGCAATTGACGACTCAGATGATGAGTGTCGCATTGTCCCGTACGGACGAAGAGCTTCTACAAGCACATCTTGCGGACTATCGGCCGCTATATGAAGCTAACGGAATTCAGCTCGGCCAATCGCCTGCCCCTGAACCATTAACGACCGATCGCAGACTTAAGGAGTACGGAGCAAATGATCCCCGATTAGTGGAGCTCATCTATCAATACGGCCGTTACCTGCTGATCGCTTCTTCTCGCCCAGGCACGCAGCCCGCCAATTTGCAGGGCATTTGGAATGCCGATGCACGGCCGATCTGGAGCAGCAATTATACGCTTAATATCAATCTGCAGATGAATTATTGGCCTGCCGAGGTATGCGGCCTGGCGGCTTGTCATCTTCCGCTGCTTGACTTCATCCGCGAGCTTGCCGTCACCGGAGAGCTAACGGCCCTGACCAACTATGGCTGTAGAGGCTGGACAGCCCATCATAATTCGGACATTTGGCGGCAATCCGCACCTCCCGGCGACTATGGGCACGGGAATCCGCTTTGGGCCAATTGGCCGATGGGCGGCGTCTGGCTGTGCTCCCACCTGTGGGAGCACTACAGCTTTGGCAGGGATATCGGATATCTGCGGGACCATGCTTATCCCGTTATGCGCAGCGCGGCATTGTTTTGCCTAGACTGGCTGATTGATGATGGATCGGGCGGGCTAACCACCTCCCCCTCCACTTCGCCGGAGCATCGCTTTGTTCTTGCCGATGGGCGCATACCCGCGCTCAGCAAAGGATCGACGATAGATATCAGCCTAATCCGTGAAATATTCACGCGCTGCATAGAAGCCTCCCGACTGCTTCAAGAGGATTTCTCGTTTGCGGAACAGCTAACCGCTTCTCTGCGGCGGCTCCCGCAGCTCCAAATCGGACAATATGGGCAGCTCCAAGAGTGGTCGGAGGACTACGGGGATGAGGATCAACAGCACCGCCATGTCTCGCATCTATATGACGTGTTCCCTGGAGAGGCTTTGCAAGCGGATTTGAGCCCTGAGCTCCTGCGTGCAGCACAAGTGGCGCTGGAGAGGCGTGGCGATGGTGGGACCGGCTGGAGTCTAGGCTGGAAAGTGAACCTTTGGGCCCGCTTTAAAGACGGCAACCGAGCCTTCTCACTCATCTCCAATCTATTGAAGCTAGTCGAGGATGACGGCGTCATGGACTTCACCCGCGGCGGCGTCTATGTGAACTTGTTCGATGCGCACCCGCCGTTTCAGATCGATGGCAATTTCGGCGTCACGGCCGGTATTGCTGAGATGCTGCTGCAATCTCATCACGATGAGCTTTGTCTGCTGCCCGCTGTACCCGATTCCTGGCCCGAAGGGAATGCATGGGGCCTTCGGGCTCGCGGCGGCTTTACGGTGAAGCTTTCCTGGTCCGATGGACGCCTTCTGGCTGCAGAAATCCAATCCATTCAAGGTCAGCGCTGTACGATCCGCTCTAATGCTGTTCTGCATGTCACTTGTCATGGTGCAACGGTCGCATGCCAAGCTGATGTGAACGGTCGTTACACTTTTGCAACGAAGGCTGGAGAAGTTTATCTCTTGACCCCAGCACCATAACACTCGAACCCATACAAGAAGGCTGTTCCTCATGGTCCTTAGACCTAACGGAACAGCCTTCTTGTTTAAATCTATATAAATCCGGGCTATTTTCCGTTACCGCTCCTAAAGTACCTACTTATTTATAAGACCTTGGAAATATTTCCATCTAATATCTATTATGCTATGCTTTCTCATAGTATAAGTTATAAGCAAGCTTGCATTGACAGCTTTGCCCCATCCTCCATGAAAGTTGGTGAATTGTGAGTAGCGGTGAAAGCATTATCCTCGTTGTTGTAGCTCTCATCTCCTTGCCGCTTTGCCTGCTCGCCTTCATGGTCATCCGGCAATCATTCAAGGATAATCGGGAAATCAAGTTTATTTTAAAAAATGGCGTGCCCTTCGATGCTACAGTAAGCTCCATACGGCAAACAAATACGGAAATCAATGGCCATCCCGAAGTATTTATCGGCTTAACGATCCCAAGGGAGCACGCCGATCCCTACCGCACCATCATTAAAGCGGTCATTTATATGGTTAATATCCCTCAATACCAGCCCGGCCGAAAGGTGAAGGTGAAGGTACTTGAGACCGATGGCAAAATCAAGGTCGCCTTGGAAGGCGTGCATGTTTTTTAGATAAGGGATGATCGATATAGCAAAGAGCGCCCGCAAAGGCGCTCTTTCTTATGTTGCAACAGCTGCCTTCGGCTTGCGCAGCAGTAATGTGAGCGGCAAGGATACAATAATAATCATCGTTCCGAGATGAAAGACATCCTGCACGCTAAGCGAGAGCGCCCCTGTTTTGTCGACGCCTCCAGCACTTAGATGAGCAATCGTCTGTGACGACAAAATGGAGCTGAACAAGCTGATCGACAGCGCCGACGTCCCTTGCCTAATCCAATTCATGACGGCCGAGGCATGGCCAGAGTTCACGCTTGGCACTGCGGACATTGCAGCGTTCGTGACCGGCATATTGCTGAAGCCGATCCCCATATAACGAATCGCTACCCATACGGTGATGAATAATGTGCTTGTGGCGACACCCGCATGACTAAGCTCCCATGTCGCTATTCCCATCAGAAGCAGACCGAGCAGGATCAGCCTTGAAGGCCCAATTTTGCCATACAGCCGCCCAACCGCAAGAGAAACCAGAACCATAGCCAGCGTTCCCGGGAGCATTGCCATGCCTGTCGCAAAGCTCGACTCTCCCTTAATATTTTGCATAAAAATCGGTACCAACAGCGTGCCGGCATACAGGGACACCGTGATACAGCAGTTTAAAATCAGTCCATACGTAAAGCGCGGAATCTTGAGCACGCGTAAATTGAGCAGTGGGTTGCTTACCCGAAGCGTCCTGCGTACGAAATAGAAAAGCACAACAATTCCTTCGGCAATCATGCCCAGCGTCTGCCAGCCGGCCCAGCCCCATTGATGCGCCTCGCTAAAAGCGACCAATAATGCGCTAGTGCCAACGAGCACCGCGCCAAAGCCGATCCAGTCGAGCTTAATGCCGCTGCTCAAGCAGTAATTCGGAATGAACTTGGCTGCCACGATTACGGCGATGATCCCGATTGGGGCGTTCATGATAAACAAAGACTTCCACCCGTAAATTTCTGCAAGCCACCCTCCAATGGTTGGCCCAAGCGCCGGAGCGAGCATGGCAGCTACACTCCAAAGACTAACGGCGACCGCTTGTTTAGGTTTCTCGATCGTTTGATAAATGATTGTCATCGTCGTGGGCATAATAATACCGCTGAACAACCCTTGCAAAATTCGGAAAACAATCAGCGACTCGATGCTCCAAGCGAACGTACAGAGCAACGAGGATAACGTAAATCCCGCTAAAGCAATGACATACAGTCGTTTATAGCTCCATTTGTCTCCCATAAATCCAATGATCGGAGCAATAATCCCCGTCGCCATCATAAATCCGGACAACATCCATTGCACCGTATTCAGGCTGGCTTGAAAATCATCCATAAATATAGGTAACGCCACATTTATCGTAGTTGTGCTTAAGGACGCCATAAAATTACCAAAAAATACGGCAATCATAATGGTCCAAAATGACGATGCTGCTCTCTGTGATGGTTCCACATTCATGCTCCTATTCATGTAATTGGTCAATCGCCTTGAGTACGCGCTGCTCGAACTCGATTAATTCCTCTTGGAACTGCGCCATCCGTGTCAGCTTCAAGTCGATCATCATTTTCTCTTTTTGCAACACTTGCGACATCTCTATGAGCTTCGAGCGCCTCGCTTCACGATCCTCCGTCGTTCGGTACTCGCTTTTCTGCTGCTCAATAATTGTTTGAAATTCGAGGTACTGCTGCAGTTCGGCAAGCGAGAAGCCAAGCACCTCTTTCGCCAAAATAATCTTATTGATCTTCTCAATGTCCTCTTCCGAATATAACCGAATGCCCCCTTGTGTTCTCTCCGGCGCGGAAATCAACCCAAAATCCTCATAATAACGAATCGCCCGCTTCGTTAACCCCGTACGCTTAGCTACTTCTTCAATCTTCAACAGCTCCAATTCGCCGCACCTCCGATATCTTATGGTTTAAGCATACGCCTGGTTACAGTTAACGTCAACGTTAACTGTTGGTGAATAAACAGCATTTTCCACCTAACCTAAACTACCTGTTGCTTGATCGATAAAACAATATCAAAATACCTATTCTATAATAATTTTCCAAATTATTGAAACTTCATTGTATATTTAACGTACTAGAGACGGTAATAGATAATACATGTGACATGACACACGGAAAATTCGGAACATATTTAAACTATTCATATCTTATAAATGGAGGTTTCCCTACTTGAATAAGAAAATATATTTTCCTTTCCTCATTGCCCTTGCGCTTATAGCAGGCTGCAGTAACCATTCCATTCCGAATAAGCCCGAGCAAACCTCGTCAAGTAGCGAAAAAACACGTGCAGGAGCCCTGTCTCTTGATTACGTAAACCAATACTTAAATGAAACCGATATTAACATCAAAAAAGCATTCGTCGCAGAACATATTCACCCTGATACGCAATCCATGCTCGTGGATTCGGCAGACATCATTACTAAAGCGGAGGATAAGATTTTTAATCCGCAACTCATAGACAGATCTGAGACTCTAAGTGATGGTACAACTGGCTATGCTTCTCTCCTAAAAGGGGACGGCGAGACCGAAATCATTGTAATGGAAAAGGGAGGTAAAGTGGTTTGGGGGTACCTCTCCACTTCTACAGGAGACCAGAAATCCAACTTCGACATGCTGCGTAAATTATTTAATTAACCTTTCATTTCGCACGATGTCCTCTCGTTCGCCTACACGAAAGGCTGCCTGTATGCCAGACAGCCTTTTTTTCAAAATTTGGGTATTTACACTGTTTTTTTTCGATGGTTTAAGCAGCCACGCGCTGCTGAACCACCTTGCGGAATTTCATGTACGAT
This sequence comes from Paenibacillus luteus, assembly GCF_006542765.1. Lineage (GTDB taxonomy): Bacteria > Bacillota > Bacilli > Paenibacillales > Paenibacillaceae > Pristimantibacillus > Pristimantibacillus luteus. Next base: position 200,442 of record NZ_SKCD01000055.1, on the reverse strand, counting down.
ACGATGCGCCATGGCACAATATAAGAAAAGGCTACCAGCATAAACAGCGCGCCCAGCGTTTGTGGATCAATGCTGCTCAAATAATTGCGCAGCGTGAAACGAATAGCGACCACGACGATAAACGCGACAATGAAGCCCATGTTTTTCTTAGCATAGATTTGATTGTCGTCTCGCACCTCGTAATTAGTCGTCCAAATCAGCGGCAAGGATAATACAGCTCCCAATACGGCTGCAATTAACCATTCATACATCGGCGCATGAACAGTCGGATCAAACCAGAGCATAACGCCAGGCAGCATAAATAACAGTGGAAACAAAATTCGTCTTCCATTCCCCCGAATCGGCCTATAGAAGCTCCTCGTTCTTCTCCATAACACTAAACCAACGACTAAGAGGATAATGACATAATAAGATTCATTCATTTCTGTTTCTCTTTCCTTTCTTTGCGCTCATCATTTTTGTTGTAATTTTTGCAGTAACCACTCCAGCAATACCTGGTTCCCCTTATGCTTGCCCCTCGCGGCGTGCCAATGTGTAGGCTCAACATATAAATCATGCCTATGTCTGACAAGATCCAAATATTCATTTACGATCTCATCATTTGAGTAACGGCCATTAACGAAATGCTGCAGCCTTCGGGCTAACCTTTCATCGGATGGACAATCCATAAATATTTTATAATCAAGCTTTTCCCGGAGTGCAGGATCATTTACCATGAACTGTCTCTGACTCAGGCCATCAGCCAAAAACTTGCTTAATGTCGTTTTGCCGCTGCCCGAGCCTCCGGCTATGCCTATTGTTAACATGCAACGTATGACGACCCTCTCTATACTAAAATAAAATCACACACTTATATTACCATATGAAAGGAAATGAACGCATGCTCTACGTGCGGAATTGCGAAAGCCTTCTTTTCTTATCCTACTGTCACATTGAGACACGCTGTGCTCTGTGTAGCTTAAATTCTTCTCCCACCTCGTTCTCCAATCACAATGGTACGTTGACATCATAAGATTAAATATGTTATTTTGATATTATCATTTTGAATTTATTAATTAAAGCTGCATAAATGCAAACATTCGCATGGAAAAAAATAGTGAAGAAGTCGGGAGGGAATTCTATGATATACCAACTTGATGATTTACATAAAGCCTATCAGGCAGGGGAGAAAATGAAATTTCTGTTTTTCTGGGGGCATACACCTCCTGCTGACGGCAGTGTTAATGCCAGCTGTTTCAGCCAATGGTGGATCTGCCCTTTCATCGTGGATGGCGTTTCTTACAACTGTACGGAGCAATATATGATGGCGGAGAAAGCCCGGCTTTTTGACGATAAAAACATGCTGGATGCCATTATGAAGACGATACACCCAAAAGAGATGAAGGCATTCGGACGTGCGGTTCATTCTTTCCGCAACGATATTTGGGAAAACCATTGCTACGACATCGTAAAACGAGGAAATGATGCAAAATTCGAGCAAAACCCTGAACTTTGGAGCTATATGAAAACAACGAAAAACCGAATTTTGGTGGAAGCAAGTCCTGTCGACCGCATATGGGGAATTGGGTTAGCCATGGATGATCCACATGCAAATAATCCGATGAAATGGCGGGGGAGAAACTTGCTTGGTTTCGCACTAACCGAAGTGCGCGATCAATTACTACAGTCATAACTTGCTGCCCAATAGGCTTATTAGTGAAGCGGATCATATTCATCGGCTATTCCTTGCCGGGAATATGATCCGCTTGTGGATATAAACAATCGCCGTACGCAATGAAGGACTTACTTTGGATAAATTTCGTTGCCTAGAATAGTCCAAAAACCTTTTTACAAGTATTTTTACGTTTCAAGTTCACTACGTCATCCGTACCTATTTTGTTAAGCTTCGCGAACAAAGCCTCCATGCCGTTTTTCATTTTATAATCCATTTCCTCTTGGTAAATGGGAACCAAGTTGAAGAAATGTACGGTTTTTACGCTGGAGAGGTCTAAATTAAAAAATCCTTGCTTATCTTCTACATCTGGAAACGAAAGCAGCATGCCTTGAAAACCCGCATTATCACTGTACGGCTTTGCCGGTTGGCCGTTGGCGAGGGTATGCCCCATATACAGCCACGTTTGATACTCATGCGGAAATCTTGCTAAGGTCTTCAGCGCGCGAATCGGCCAGTAATTCCGTTCATCTTGAAAAGCTTCGTCGGAAATCTTCCAAGTCGGCGGCAGACAGATCATCAATTCGGCGTAGCGGTAGTCCTCGGCCCCTTCCGGTACCGTCATTGGCAATTCGCTCATTCCGTATGTAACCATCGTATAATAATTCCGTTTTGAAGTTGGGGCTGCCACAATAATATCAACCGCCATGACATCTGAAACGATCTCCCGAAAAACCCCTGCGATAGGGCCAATATGCTGTTCAACATGGTTATAAATTTTTTCGTAATTTTCGGCTGACCGTACCATTCCCATACCTCCATAATCAATAAATTCCATAAACCTCATTTTTCGTAAATATTATTCTCTTTCCTTCCTTTTATCGGTAACTGTCCTTCTTGTAATGATAGCCAGGCATTTTATAAAAAAGAGGCGGCCCCAACTCCTTTGGCGCTTTCATTCCTATTCAGTGGTGACTACAGAATGGTTGTGATATAACAGGAATTTCTCCCGTTAAAATAGCGGGATAAAATCCTTCTAAATCACTCAGAGGGTAGCTAACGCAACAAAAGGGGACAAGCTCGGACGATATGGAGGGTTAGAAGAAGAATCCCCCCGGCAGCACAGAGCCTTTTTACAGATAAAATTGTTATTTCCCAAGTACATTTCCTGTAGACTAAACGATTGTTCCATACCATGAATAGAACAAACAAGCGCAATATCCCTCGGGGGACATTGCGCTTGTTTTGTTCTCGCTTTACAGTAAATTAGGGGGGTGTTAGTTCAACCCACTAACGCTTATCAATGGGAACCCAGCTTTTTACGCCGTCGTCCTCGATAATGCCTAATATAGCATCCGTAATGTCAGAATCCTGGAGCAGCTTATCCCGAACTTTGAATTTAATGTCGTCGGCATCAGCCAGTGTAAGTCCCGGCTTCAGCTCCATCAGCGCTTCTACGTGGTAGTAGCGCCCTTCCTGCAAGATGCGCAGCTGATAAATATCCGTCACGAACGGCTCGGAGAAAATGATTTTGGAAACCTTGTCGGCTACCTCCTTCGGTGCAGAAACTCCGATCAGGCCAATCATATTATCGTACCCCACTCGGAAAGCGACACCTACCATCAGCAATCCAATCAGTACCGTGACGACACCGTCCATGATCTCAAAAGTCGTTAAGGAGACCACCAGGACGGCAACCATCGCCAGAAGCGCTCCTGTAACGGCAACGATATCCTCATAAAAGACTAACCGCGTGGCTGGCGCCGAGCGTCCTACATTTTTGAAAGCCGCTCCTACCAGCTTAAAGCCATCCGCTTCCGCCTTGGTCTCGGTCAGAATTTCTTTCATAGCCTTGACCAAAATCCACCCATCTACGATAAGATTGACGAGCAGAACGCCAATATTAAGCCAAATCCCTTCGCTCGCTACAGGGTGCTGGATCAAATGCCAGCCTTCCCTTATCGTTTCATAAGCCATAATGGTAACGACGATGACGGCGACCATACAAAAAATATTAATGACGCGCCCAAAACCGGTCGGAAACCGCGGCGTCGGCCTTTTCTCCGAGAGGATGCTCCCGGCAAATACAAAGCCCTGATTAATGGCATCAGCCAGTGAGTGCATCGCTGACGCAAACATGGCGCCGCTGCCGCTAAAAGCCGCAGCAAATGCTTTAATCGCCGCAATCACGGCATTCCCAATCATCGCTATCGCGGAGGATTTATTGCCTTTTTTAAGCATAGCTATAAAGCCTTGGCGTTCTGATGCTGCGTTCATAGAATCCTCCTTCTATTTTTTGATATCCGAATTCAGCCGTCCTACGTAACTGATGATTTCTTCCCCAATTTTGCCTCAGCCGTTACTAAATTGTGATCTCCTCTAAATCATTCCACTTAACGAGTATTCCTAGACACTTCAGAATCACCTAGGGATAAAGAAAGATATAATTACGAAAAGATCACGGTATCGTATTTGTATTTACCCCGGTCATAAGATATACAAACACCGTCTCCCTTTACAAAAAAGGATGCGCGACATCGATGTCGCGCATCCCTCTGATTTACTTGTTCTTTTGAGCTCTCATGATGAGATAGATGACTTCGACCACCAAGCCTAGGATAAAGCCGGCAGCCACCGCCTCGAGAAAGACAATAAAACTAATTAAATCCTCCCAGCCCGTCGTATCCCTTGAATACATAGCCATAAGCACGAGACCGGCCACTATTCCCAAATTCGAGAACAGCCAAAGCTTCCTGGCACCCAACCAGCCTGCAGCACCGAAAAAGAAGGACAGCACGACAGCTAACAGCAAAAAACGGAAAGCATGCATGCCCGTAAACGGCTGGCCTAGAATGAGAAAACGAATGATCCACAATAAAATACTGATTAATAATGACGATGCTCCAGCCAACAACCACCAGTGACTGCTTCTTGCGGCGGGAATCCAGCGCATCTGAAATAACCCCTCTTTCCAAATCCATTCTTGCTTATATAAACGCATGAAGCGCTTACTTTGTTTCGAACGATTATTCTAGCCCTTCTATGCAACAATTGAAACCTCAATTTTTACGCCTATCTTACATATATTCTGGCCGCTTCATCCACAAGCCCCATGCTTCGCATTTCCTTTGCAACTATGGCTTGGATCTCCACATCCTCATTGATAATATAATGAAACTGTATGTCACGGAAAATAGCTAATTTGTGCTCATAATAAGCCGTCTTGAAGTATTCTGAAAGTGCCTCCAAATCCAAATCTTCATCTGCATGGATATAAAATAGCGGTTCAGCATTTTGCTCAGTAGCCGGTACGGGACTCGTTACGCCCAAACCATCCTGAGTTGCCACCATGATACGATTTGCCCGTTCATTCTTAGCCCTAACTGAATACGTGTAGGGATCGTCAACGAATGGAAGCGACAGATTTTCCTCCAGCTTTTTCACGACAGCTGCTTTATTCTGTTTTGACTCATCCGATGGCGGAAAATTCAGTTCGTTTTCAAGAGCAAGATAGGCTTCTTCGTTTTCATATTCCATATACAACATGGAGGAATCCAGCATCGCAATTCGAATAAATTCTTTCAAATTATTCGCGACCACCTTTGCCGGTCGATCAAATGACATAGGCGACACCTCGACAACCGGCGCATTCTCCAAATCAACAGCCGTTCCATAATCAGTTAAAAAGCCGTAATGAATGCCGTCTCCTCCCGTAACAGCAAATACAACAACGTCGCTCGGCGTGTTAAAATAACGGTAATGGCTATCTTCAAAAGTGAAGCCTAAAACATCCCATATGCTATAGCCCTCATGATCGAGCTCCTTTTCAAGCTTTATTAGTGTTTTTAGAGTAGGGGGAACCTCATATTTTCCATAATTCACTTTCTTGTCCGATTCCTTATTAAAATGCAGAATACAAAGGGGAACTGCAACAAGCAGAAAAATGAGCAAGAAAAAGACATAACGCTTTATGACTATTCACCTCTATCTAATGAAATCCATTTTTCATTAGGAAATTATATCATTCCATTTCTAAAATAACACTGTAATTCCCCTAAAGCTTCAAGGAATAGCTCAGCTATTCCTCCTTTTAAAAATCACAAAAAAGCTGGACAGAAGTTATCTTCTGCCCAGCTTTTTTCCTATCGGCGATTAAGCTACTCCACGCCGTCCTTAAAGTTTTTATTGTAGTTTTTATCGCCCTTATGCTCCAGATCATTCAACGTTTTCTCCAACGTAGCCACAATCTCTTCCTTCACCTGAGTCAGCGTGTCATAGAATAGCGCCTCTTCTGTACCAACAATTTTGACTCCGCTAATCGCCTGCATGGATTGAAAGCGCCTGTGCTGGTCAGCGAGATCGTCAATTGCTTTCAGGGTGTGCGTCGTTTGCAGAAACAAGTCCTTATGATGTTGGTTGGCAAGTCTATCCTCGAGTTGTTTCATTCGTGTATTCATGAGCACTCTTCCCTTCATTTACGGTATGTATAAGGCTTCTTCAAGCAGGTTCTTCACCCCATTGTACAATCTTTTCCAACGTAAATTCAACTGTCTATGCTCCTGCCGCTTTATGACAGACTCATGCCCTTCTGCATTCAGTAAACGTTCAGTCCCGCTTCATATGGACTTAACGTTCCGGGATCACAATAGCAATATTCAGAAGCGGATGCCTAGCTTGTTCTGGAAAGATCAACTGGCTTCTTATTCCCTTGCAGGAGTTGATTACGATTATTAATATAACGAAACGCAAAAAAATCGGCCTTGCCGCAGCTCTTTTTATTCTACTGATCGGAGGCATTCTGTATTCGCTTGCCGACCGATATCTGATCGAGCATGTGGAGGTCACCGTTGCTGCCCCTCAGACGCCTTCCGTTTCCACATCTTCCGACGAAGCTCAAGCTGTGCCAGAGAAAGTGGAGCAGGATGATTGGAATTACAAAAGCGAAGACACCAGCATTCAAATTAAAAAGGTAGAAACCGGCACCGGCAGCGATATGATCACCTATTACGTCGCGGATGTTCAGCTCGAAGAGCCCGCTCTGCTGCAAGCTGCTTTTGCCAAAAACGCATTCGGGCGGAATATCACGGAGGATACCTCGACCATTGCCGCGGAGAACAATGCCATCTTTGCCATTAATGGCGATTACTACGGCTTCCGCAACGACGGCGTTATTATTCGCAACGGCACCCTTTATCGGGACGAGCCTGCCCGCGACGCCTTAGCTTTGCTGTCTGACGGCACAATGAAATCCTATAACGAAGAACAGTTGTCCTCCTCCGAGCTGCTTGCCGAGGGAGTGACTAATACCTATTCCTTCGGCCCCGTCCTTGTAAAAGAAGGAGCGGTCGCAGACGACTTTGATAAGGTCGTCATCGACACGAACTTCGGCAATCGTTCCATTCAAGGCTCGAATCCCCGGACGGGCGTCGGCATGATCGCCCCTAATCACTATGTATTCGTCGTGGTGGATGGACGTAAAGCCAACTATAGCAAAGGAATGACCTTGGCTGAATTTGCGGACGTCTTTGTCGGGCTTGGGGCAACTGAGGCTTACAACCTGGACGGCGGCGGTTCATCAACGATGTATTTCATGGGCAGGGTTGTCAATAACCCGCTTGGCAAGCAGCAAGAACGAGGCGTCAGCGATATCCTCTACATCTCAGAGTAATGCGCAGCAACCATAATAACTACAGGAGGCATGACGCCATGAATATATTAATTCCCTCCTATGAGCCGGATATTAGGCTGTTAAAGCTCATTGATCAGTTAAGAGCCAGCGGCTTATTCACTATCGTGATTGTTGATGACGGGAGCGGCGAAGCCTACAGCGGGATATTTCGCGAGGCAAGGGAGCTTGGCTGCACGGTCATCACGCATAGCGTCAATCGGGGCAAAGGGCATGCCTTGAAAACAGGCTTTCATTATTTTATGCAAAAGGGTTACTCCGGCGGAGTCGTCTGCGCCGATAGCGACGGCCAGCATCTACCGCAGGATATCATCAAAATCGGCAATAGCATCGAACAATACGATGGTCATATCATACTCGGAAGCAGGCGCTTTACCGGTAACGTGCCCCTTCGCAGCCGCTTTGGGAATGCAGCCACCCGTCTCATCTATGCCATGACAACCGGCCATCGCATTTACGATACCCAGACGGGCTTGCGCGGCTACTCTTTCGATATGCTCAGCTGGTTGTGCAGCATCCCAGGCGACCGCTTTGAATATGAAATGAATCTGCTGCTCGAGGCACCAGGGGCGGAATACCCTTTTCACGAAATAACCATCGACACGGTGTATCTGGATCACAATGAGTCTTCCCACTTCAGGCCCATTGCCGATTCTGCGAGAATCTACGCGCCTTTCCTTAAGTTCAGCCTGACCTCCATACTCTCTGCCTTGATCGATTATCTATTGCTTGCGGTCATTCACATGTTTAGCTCCAGCCTGCTGCTGGCCGTTCTGGGAGCAAGGCTAGCAAGCTCAATCTTTAATTACAGCATGAATAAAAATTTCGTATTTTCTAAAGGTAAGCGCTCAGCCGTTCAATCATCTATGCCAAAATATTTCACACTGGTCTTTATCATCATTTGCTTAAATTACGGACTGATGTTCGTCTTTAACGAACGAATTGGCATACCGCTGCTCATTGCGAAGCTTTTGACGGAAGGCACGCTGTTTCTCTTCAGTTACTGGGCCCAGCGAAAATATGTCTATTGAAGGCCACGCCTCACAAAAAGACGGGTAAAGCACACGGCTATCGTCCGTTGTGTGCTTTACCCGTCTTTCCTGTCGCTAGGTATAGGCCAAATGATTATCCGCAGCTGCATCTATTTCCTGAGGAAGCCCGAATCCTAGGCCACTGGACAATAACTTGTCGATCAATGCCTGAAACGGCACTAGTCCAATCCAGTCGTGTAGCTTAATGATGTGATTTCCGGCAGCATATAACAAACCGCCTTCTTTGCTAAAAGCAGAAGCGTCGCCGAGGTCAAACGTATCGCATGTAAACGTAACGTGATGCCCTGCACCCATTCCAGCACTATTTTCAAAAGGAATCTGACTGTACCCCAACTCTTCCAGCACGCGATCGATTCCTGCAAAATGCTCTACCATCACTTCATGCTGCATGTAAGGGAAACGAAACAACTTGGCGGTTCTTGCTGCCTTCGCTCCTGCATACAGCTCATTTATAATTTGGTCAGTTTGCCCGATCTGCTCACTCGCATCATGAAGGGAGATTGCCGACAAATCAGTATGGTCATAGCTGCCGTTCCCTATAATATGACCAGCTTTGATGGCGAATATCGCCTCTTCCGAAAACTTTTCCAACGCCTCGCCCATACAAAACCAAATCGCCCGAATGCCTTTTGCGTTCAAATACTCTACTTTTTTCCTAAAATCTTCGGCTGGACCCTCATCAATCGTAAGATACGCCGTTCTTTCAACCGCCAACATAGCCAGAAACCTCCGTTTATCTTTTGCTGCCAAAATGGCTGTTCTCTCTATTATACCTCATATTTCACCGTATGTTTGACTGCAGGCCAAATTGGTTATTTAAAACCCATGTGATCCAAAACGCCATCCCTATCGTGTATAGAGTAACAGCGATTCTGAAAGGAGGTGAAACTCCCTATGTCATATAGGCTTAACCGCCAGAAGTGGCTAAAGCAGTCGATTACAGTGGCATTGCTTATGCTAATAGGCTTTGTCATTCAACTGGCTCAGCCACCCAAGGCGTCTGCGCTGCTCAAGGAAATAGTTAGTCCCATCATTCATGTCGGCACACCAGAGCAAGCGGCTTCCAAGTCTTCGGACATCAAAGAACAGGGCACAGGTTTGCTTGATCTCTCACTGCCAGCCCTTACAATCGAGACGCCCATCGTTCAGGTGGAAACGCCTCAAGTTGCAATTCAAGTAGAGGATTCGATTGGTGTCACTGCCGAAGTTTCTCCTATTGGCGTTTCAACACCCGTGCTGAACGTCGAAACATCCGGCACGAAAATCGCCGTTGACGCGCAGGGTACTCTTCTGCCTAACATCAAGGTAGAAGCTCCCGCTATTAAGGCAGAAACGCCTCTCGTAGAGGCAAGTATTCCCTCGGTAAAGGCAATCGTGGGAAGCGGAAAAGATAGGCTGCCCGAAGTTGAGCTTGAACTGCCGAATATTAGCGTAGGCTTGCCAGTGGTGAAACCAAGCGTTCCTCCTGCGGGATTGGACAAGGAAAACGATAATGCGGTGGAGACGATTCCTGTTTCGCCAATCGTCGAATCCGCCAACCCTTTGCCAGAAAAACCTGTTGAACCTGTCATCTTCACTCCTTCACGGGAGACGATAGCAAATGACGATGAGACAAATAGACATCGAGATTTAGAAAACACAGGGCCTCAGGTGCCCGAACGGGACAAGCCAGATACTGCAGTCAAAGAATCAGGCAACAATAAAGGATCAGGCAACAATAATGATACAAAAGTGTCAGGCAACCGCGATGATCGCGTAGCGACACCAGTCACGAGACCACCTCTGACGCTGCCGCTTGCAGTTCCTGCTAATGCAATAATGACTGTTAGCCCTGCGGTTGCAGGCTCAAACGCTTCGGCAGCAGGAGGTCAAGCGGTCAATAGCTGGTCAGCTCCTTGGACGATCTTGACCATGCTGAATGATAATGCGCCCCGTGGATCTGCTTGGCGTGTATCCAGTCTTTACTTAATCGAGAACGACCAATGGTCACAGGCACCACCGGAGCAGCCACCCATGTATGCCTCTTTCTCTCAAACCTTGAATCTTACATTCAATTAAAAATGAGAAGGAGTGCATGAAAATGAAAAAAGGACCACAATGGGTAAAAATGACGGTGTTATCTTCGGCGTTCGTAATCGGATTATTAGGGGCTTCGCAAATGAGCTATGCTTCGGAAGCCAGCAGCTCTTCAGCTGGAAAAGGAGCGTTAGGTCTGGGACTTGGCATCAAGGTTGGCGTTGAAGCGCAAGCGGATTCCGAGTTCAACGGAAATTCCGGTGGCGAGAACAACCGCAGCAATGGCAGCCTTGGGCTCGGCCTCGGCCTTGACCTTCAATTGGATGCTGCTCTTGCAGGGAGTTATGATGCCAACACGGAAGGTCATCATGGCAATCATTCGTGGGAAACTTGGAATGCAAGCAGTGCTGGCTTGAATGCAGGCATTAACGCCAATGTGCAAGCGGATACGGCATCTATAACCAAGCTTCAAGGTGACAACCGTGACGGCCATGCCGCCAATGAAAATTGGACCAGCAGCAAAAGCGAAATCGGCCTAGGCTTGCAAGCCGCTGCCGATCTCGAAGCCGCTTCGAACTCATCCAAGCACAGCAGCCATAACAAAAACCGTCATGGCAGCAGCGAGTATAGTTCTTCCTCTGAAAACTGGAACAGCTCGAAGAGTGACCTTGGGTTGAACTTAAACGCGGCAAGCGAGGCCGAGACCGCTGTGAAGTCTGAGAAATTGGCTAGCAACGATAACGACCGCAACAGCAGCGAGTACAGTTCTTCCTCTGAAAGCTGGAACAGCTCGAAGAGTGAGCTTGGCTTGAGCTTAAACGCAGCAAGCGAGGCCGAATCCGCTGTGAAGTCCGAGAAATCGGTTAGCAGCGATAATGACCGTAACGGCAGCAGCAGCGAGTATAGTTCTTCCTCTGAAAGCTGGAACAGCTCGAAGAGTGAGCTTGGCTTGAGCTTAAACGCAGCAAGCGAGGCCGAGTCGGCTGTGAAGTCCGAGAAATCGGCTAGCAACGATAACGACCGTAATGGCAGCAGCCGCGAGTACAGTTCTTCCTCCGAGAGCTGGAACAGCTCGGAGAGCGACCTTGGGTTGAGCTTAAACGCGGCAAGCGAGGCCGAATCCGCTGTGAAGTCCGAGAAATCGGCTAGCAACGATAACGACCGCATTGGCAGCAGCAGCGAGTACAGTTTTTCCTCCGAGAGCTGGAACAGCTCGAAGAGCGACCTTGGGCTAAACCTCAATGCCGCTAACGAATCCGAGTCCGCTGCAAAGTCGATGCACTGGTCGGGTTACGAAGATCACCGTTAAACTCATTAGTACCCTTTATACTCATTTAATCGCTTAGCAATTAACGAAAAAGGGATATCCAGAAGCAGACATTCTGCTCATTGGATATCCCTTTTTTCTAAGTTTCTCGACCATTTACTTTTAGTACGACCATTACCCAGCTATCCTGTATTTCCACAGTAACTTTGCTCTGTTTCCCCGCTGCACATACTCTATCCTGTATATCCGCATTAGAATGGATCAAACTACCACCTTATGACCCCAAAGAGGTAACCTATGTTGTATGGCCTACAACATAGGCTACCTCCCGCGCATTTTATCGGCTTCTATACTGCTAATGTACAGGATAGATTCACGTAACGTAGCAACACTTAACATTACAAAGTATTACCTGAATAAAACTTCCAACACGGTTACCTTCCATTTACTCCCATTCACTTCCATTTACTTTCATTGACTTTCATTTACTTTCATTGACTCCCATCGCCTTCTTTTTCCTAACGATTAAAGCTCCCGCATTTCTTCACAGTGCTCATCATCAAAATCAGATTGATTCACTTTATAGGTTAATGTTCATTTAACGGTCACGGATTTTTCTTCGCCGCGTTCATCTCGATCTCGTTCTGATGCCATTCTTTGACCATGTTCTGATAAAAATTGCTTTCCTGCAGGCTAAGCCCCTGCTTGTTGTCTTTCATGATTAAGCTTCCGATATTGCGCTTCAAAATAATACTCCGACGTCCTAACATGTCCATGTAAGTCAAGTAAAATCACCCTCCAGATAATGTTTTCCAATCGGTCCATTTAAGTATATCGAATACTAAACCTAATGAAAAACCTTATCCGGCCGCACTATTTCTAATAATTCCGTCTTAGACGGGGTGAGCGGAAACCAATGCTATCCATTCGGAAACATCCTGCCGTATCCTCCATATAACGGCAAGATCATCCCAAAGCAGCTCCGCTCTGGCTCAAGCACGCTATTTTCTTCATGCTCCGCGGCCAAGCAGCCTGACTGCCTCGAGCAGTGCCTTTGTATAGGGATGACGCTCGCCGGACAGCAACGAGTCCGAATCGAACAGCTCGACCATCCGTCCTTCTTTCATGACGAGGATTTGCTCACATAAACCCGCGACGAGGGTGAGATCATGCGTAATAAAGAGCAGCGACAAATTCTGCTCTGCCTTTAGCCTTTGCAGCAGCTCCATGATCTTGTGCTGATGGATGACGTCCAGATTGGAGACGATTTCGTCGCAAACCAGCAGCTTAGGCTTAACGATCAGCGCTTTGGCAATGCAAGCACGCTGGTACTGTCCGCCGCTTAACAGCCCCGGTCTAGCCGCCAACAGCGACAAGGGAAGACCTACCAAAGCCGCGTATTCCGCGGTCATCTCCCGTCTCTCCGCCTTGCCAAGCTTCGTAAAATGACGAAGCGGCTCCTCAATGCTCTGTCCGACCGTCATTCGCGGATCGAGAGAGGCGGTCGTATTTTGAAATACGAATTGGATTTCACTATACCAGCCTCTAAATGCGGCGGTCTTGCGGGTTGGAGCAAGCGTGCCCTCATACCTGACATCGCCTACGGTCGGGCGCTCCAGCGCCATTATGATTCTCGCAAGTGTCGATTTGCCGCTGCCGCTCTCACCGACAACCGCTAGCGAACCTCCTGCTGGCAAACTAAACTCCATATCCGAGAGGATCATTTTGGATCCAATCGTTTTCGACAGCTGTCTGATTTCGAGCATAATCGCTCCATCCCCTTTCTACGGAAGCATAAATGCGGAGCGGTATTGCCACAGCTCCCTCGTATACGCATGCTGAGGGTGCTTCAGCACATCCGTAGCCCTGCCCTGCTCTACGATCTCTCCTCGGTACATGACCGCAATCGTATCCGCCAAATAATTGGCGATGAGCAAATCATGCGTGACAAACAGCATGCTCATCTTATTTTCCGAGGACAGGCCTTTCAGCAGGGTTAGAATTTCGGCCTGCGTCGTGACGTCGAGCGCGCTTGTGGGCTCATCTGCTATGAGCAGTTCCGGCTCCAGAAGCAGCGCCATCGCAATCATCACACGTTGATTCATGCCTCCGCTCAGCTCATAAGGGTAGCTCTTCATCACCCGGTCAACGTCACGCAGGGAAACCTTGCCCAGCATCGCTTTGGCTTTTCTCTCCGCCGCAAGCCTCGTAATCGGAAGGTGGCTTCGAAGTAAATCCCCGAGCTGTCTTCCGATGGGAATAGCGGCATGAAGCGCCTGCTCGGGCTGCTGAAAAATCGTGCCGATTCGCTTCCCCCTTACGCGCTGCCAGTCGCGCCCGCGAAAGCGACGGATTGGCTCGTCACGGAAAAGAATATCTCCCGTCCATTTTAGCGGGAAAGGCAGCATGCCGAGCAAGGCTTTGCCCGTTAAGGTTTTGCCGCTGCCGCTCTCGCCGATTAGGCAAAGCGTCTCTCCAGCGCGCAGCTTGAAGGAGCTGCCGCCGACCAACATCCGATTGCTGGAATCCCTAATACAGAGCTCTTTCACTTCAGCAATGACTCCAATCTTCGCTCACTCCTTATTTCAGTTTAAACACACTGCGCAGCTTTTCTCCGCAAATTTGAAAGGCGCAGGCGGTCGCAAATATCATAAGGCCAGGAAAAAAGCCCATCCACGGAGCAATTTGCAAATAATTTTTGCCATCGAGCAGCATGACTCCCCATTCCGGTGACGGAGGCTGAGCGCCAATGCCCAGAAACGAGAGGCCCGATAACGTTAGAATTACTCTGCTTACATCCAAAATAGCTATCGTTACCACCTGCGGAATCAGGTTGGGCACAATATGGCGAACAATATGAACGATCCCAAACGAACCGCTTACCCGGCTGGAGAGCATAAAGGGCTCTTTCTTCACATCATGAACAAGGCCACGAATAATCCGCACATACTTGGCCCACCAGGAAAGCAGGATAGCAGCATAGACATTTTCCATTCCAAAGCCCAAAAAGCCGATAATAACGATGGTCAGAAGTATATTAGGCACTGCCACAAAAATATCCGTGATGCTCATCAGCAGCATATCGAGCCGTCTTCCGTAGTAACCGCTCAAGGTGCCTAATAGGAGGCTAATCGCCATAACTAGGCCAAGGACAACAAAAGCAGGAAATACCGACTGGCTGATTCCGGCCAGCACCCGGCTGAGAATATCCCTACCCAAATAATCAGTGCCAAACAGATGCTTGAAACCCGGCGTTTGCAGCTTGGCATCATAATTCGGCTGGTAAGGATCATAGGGCTGCAGCCATGCCGCAAACATACCGGCTAGCATTAAGAACAATATAAACAAGAGCGCCGCGGACAAAGTTTTGTTTTTCAACAGGAAGCCAATCAATTCTCCCACCTCTGCTTCTCAAGCCGAACGCGCGGATCAGCCAAATAATAACAAAGGTCCGTCATAAAATGAACGATAAAAATTGCAGAAGCAAGCAATAGGCTGCAGCCCTGAATCACTGGAAAATCCCTGCTATAGATCATATCCAGCATGTATTTTCCAATTCCCGGAAAGCTGAACACATTCTCAATGATGATCGACGAGCCAAAAAAACTGGGGAAGCTCGTGCCCACGATAGTGATGAAAGGAATAAGCATCGCTCGGAACAGGTAGGAAGGGTATAGAATTCGCCGTTTCAAACCGCGTGCAGCTGCTGCTTCAATGTAGAGAGCCTGTTTGGACTCCATCGTGAAGGAGCGAATCATGCGGATAAAATAGACGCTCTGTATCATGCTAATCGTCGTGACAGGAAGCACATAATGACGCAGCGAGCCGCCTCCGATAATCGGAAATAGCGGCCAAATGACGCCAAAGAGCAGCATAAGCATAATGGCAAGCCAGTACAGAGGAATCGACAAGCCCAGCACCGTGCCCCCATAAACGACCCGGTCCAGCAGACTTCTCTCCCGCAATGCCGTCAGCACGCCGAGCGGGACAGAAACAAGAAAGGTCAGAACAAAGGAGCTCGTCATCAACATAAGCGTTGGGCCCATCCGTGAAAAGATTTCATCCTTAACAGGCTTATTCGTAATATAGGAATGACCCAAGTTTCCTTGCAGGAGCTCCAGCAGCCATGTCATGTACTGTACTGCAAACGATTGATCGAGCCCCCACTTATGCTGGTAGTACGCGATCATATTGCCGTCTGGGGCAGCACCCAGCCCTTGCAGCATTAAGGCAGCCGGATCTCCCGGTGCCAGATGCATAAGCGCAAATACAAATAAGGTTAACAACAAGAGCGTAAGCACGAGCATGCCCAAGCGACTGGCTAGATATTGAACCATTTTTACTCCTCAATAACTAACTGATGCCATTTCACAGGGTTATCTTCAATGGTGCCAAAAGCAAAGCCTGTGATCTTGCTGTTGTGAACAAAGGTTTGCTTCGTATAATAAATCGGCACCGTCATCGCTTCTTCGTGCAAACGTTCAAACAGCCGGTTAAATAACGCCTGCTGCTCAGTCTCCGAAACCGTTCCTGCAATTTCATCCAAATAACCGGTCAGCGTCTCATCCTGGTAGGCGACCGCCGGCGCTTCTGCCGTATGATAGAACAAAGAGGTCAAGAAACGGTAGGGCAGCTGCGCATCCGTATAGGTTCTGTACAGCAAGAGATCATATTGTTTGTTCGTCCAAAGCGCGTCATAATAAGCCGCCCGTTCCTGATTGAGGATATCGACCTTAATGCCAATCGTCTTCATCTGATTCTGGAATATCTCGGCCATTTCCTTCCACTCTGGATACTCTTCCGTCTGAATGACCAGCCGCAGCGCGATGGTCTTGCCCTCTTTTTCGTAAAGTCTGGTGCTTGCATTCCACTGATAACCCGAAGCTTCAATTAATTGCTTTGCCTTATCCGCATCATACCGATAGGAGGGCTGGTTATCCGGCGTAACGAAAGCGACTGTGCTTTGGAACAATCCGGCAACTTCCGCTCCTTGGCCGCTCATCATTTTACTCGTATCCGTACCGTTATTTAGCGCTTGCCGTATATTTTTGTCCGTCAAAAACTCGTTTTTCTGGTTCAAGACCATAAAATAAGACATCGTGCTGGCGTTATGCTCCAGCTTGAATTTATCGTTGTTCTCAAAAAGCGGCAGGCTCTCATAGGGGATGCTGCCCACCTCGCCGCCGGCGATATCGATCTCGCCGCTTTGAAGCGCCAGTACTCGTGCCTGAGGATCGGTAACCACTTTAAATACGAGCGAGTACTTTGATGCTGCTTCCTTCCAGTAGTGCTCATTCGCCACCAGCACGGTTTCCGATCCTTCCTTGTAGCTGTCCAGCTGCCACGGTCCTGTGCCGACCGGCTTGATGAATTCACCGTCAATCGCTCCGGCCGGGGATACCGCATTCGGGCTCATGATCCGGAAAGGCCTAGCTTGGCTAAGCTCAAGAAGCGTCTGCGCGGTCATTTCCTTGAAATGCAGGACAACCGTATGGTCATCCGGCGTCTCCACCTTCTCCAATTTGCGTACGATTTCAAGGGATGCCGTCTCCTCATTGGCTAAGGTACGCTCCAGCGAGAACTTCACAGCTGCGGAGGTGAAAACACTGCCATCGGAAAATAAAACATCCTTCCTCAAATGAAAGGTATATGTCCGCCCATCTTCCGATGCCTCCCAAGCCTCGGCCAAGCTAGGCACGATGGTGCCTCCTTCGCCAAACTCCACCAAGGCATCATAGATGGCCGTCTGTACGGCGCGTGCGCCGTTATAGGTGGTTGCATCGATTTTGTCCCCTTTCAAATCTTGGGTAATCGCAACCGTAATCCGTTTGGCCGTTTCTACCTGGCCGGTTTCCGCAGTCTCCGACTTTGCAGTGCAGGCTGCCAGCGTGAAAATAAGACAAAAACTGATTATAGCTAAAGCCGTCCAACGTTTAAACATGTTTACTCCTCCTGATATGTAAGATAAGGCTATCATCGTATGGCTTGACTTCGTCACCCAACTGAGGTTAAATATTAATCGTAATAATTACTAATAGCAAGCGTTTTTTAAAAATACTTTTCGGGGAGCATACCAATGTCCATCAACAAGGAGCAACAGAAAGCACATCAGCAATATTGGGATAAAGGCGCAGACATTTACGAGGAAATCGTAGAGAATGAGATGATGAATGCGTCTTACGACAAATGGAAAACGATTATCGACAAGCTTCTTCAGGATAAAAACGAGCTGAAGGTGCTCGATGTTGGCACGGGGCCGGGATTTTTCGGGGTGCTGCTATCCCGCATGGGACACCAAGTAACCGCCATTGATTCCTCACCCGGCATGATTGTCAAAGCCAAACAAAATGCCGAGAAATACGGATGCGACATTCAGATTATCCAGTCCGATATTTTGGAGTTTAACCCCACGGAGACATTCGACCTGATCATCTCTAGAAACGTAACCTGGTTTCTGCCAAACCCAGTGGGTGTTTATAAGAAGTGGCATGAGTGGCTGAATGAGAACGGGCAAGTCATTATTTTCGACGGAAATTGGAATCTATTCTTGACCGACCCGAAGGAGGCTGCGCTCTTCCAAGCAGCTAAGCAAGAGGCGATCGAAGCCGGCTATGTGCCTTATCGTACAGAGGACGATATATCGGAGGGCGATCAAATGGCGTTAATGCTGCCGCTGACTTACGTGAAACGGCCCGCTTGGGACGTTGAAATGCTGGGCTCTATCGGTTTCGGGCAGGTGACGACCCTGCATGGTTTTGATGCCGGCCTCCACAGCCCGGCCGAGCAAATCCTGAACAAATACCGCCCAATGTTCGCTATTATTGCTAGTAAATAATTTTTCCGCGGCACGCCATGCCTACAAACAAAAAACCACAGCCTCAAGGGAGGCTGTGGTTCATCGCAAATGTCAGGACTTTGCTAGAATCTCATCTATTTCGCTTTTCAGTAATAGATATCTGTGGACGCTGCGATTAATCGCAACCTTCGTCAGGTTATGCTTAAGCACATAAACCTTCATTTGGTCTTTCGTCAGGCCAAGCAAGTCTCCCGCCTCAGTAACCGTAAGAACCTCCTGTTTGCTGGTCGCATTAAACGTCTTCTTCACCTTTTGATCCCAGTCTTCAAATACTACCTGCATATTTCCGACTCCTTTATCATAGTCAATGATCTTTATTGACTGCACATCTTAATTATAACACGAACAGTCCAATAATCTTAACCTGATAAAAATTAAATCAGAAAATTTAATGAAACGGTATGATCAATTTGCCTTCGGAAACATCAAATTAAACTCCGTGCCTACTCCCAGCTCACTCTTAATTTCAATTTTGCCATTCATTTTCTTGATAATACTGAAAGATACCATTGTTCCTAGACCCGTCCCTTTTTCTTTCGTAGAATAATAAGGCGTGCCCAGCCGCTTCATCTGCTCGGGGGTCATTCCGCTCCCGTTATCGCTTAAAATGATCCACGCATGCTCGTTCTGAATGCTTGTTTTCAGCTCCAGCGTCCCGCCCCCCGCCATCGCTTCAATGGCATTTTTCCCTATATTAATTAAAGCCTGTCGGAATTTATAGCGGTCTCCCTGAATTTCAAAGGGATGCTCTTCTGAAGCCGTGACCAGGATCTCAATATTATGGTAATTAGCATAGGTCATTAATACGTTCGCTAAGTAATGGACTTCTTGATGAATATCGATCGCTTCAACGATTTCCGGATCAGGCTTCGCCAGCGCAAGATAATCCGCAATAATAAGCTCGGAGCGATCCAGTTCCTCAAAGCATATTTTTTTGTACAGCTCCTTCTTTTCCGAATCGAGATCAGAAGAGGCAAAGAGGTGGATAAACCCTCGGATCGTCGTAAGCGGGTTACGTATTTCATGGGCCACCGATGCCGCCATATCGCCTACGATTTTCATTTTTTCACTTTTGACCATCTCTTCCTGCATAAGAAAAAAGGTATGCAGCAGATGAAGCGCGTACACGCATAAACCGATAATTAACCCTTGCAGCATATAGGTTTGCACCGTCGCCCAGGGCTTATTGAGCAACAGCTCAAGTTGACCGGTTATCGTGAGGAATGTGGTAAAGGTCATCAGCTTGATCATCGAGCATAAAAACACGGCTGCCGCTATTTTACGGGCCAGGCTTAGCGAGTTGTAATATTTATGTAGGGCAAGAAACACGAGAAAACTAGGAAGGAGAGAAATCACATAAATCCAGTTATGGGGACTATCGAGAAAATAACGGTACAACAAAAGGGTCGCGTATAAACAAGCCGATACAAACACGCCACCAGACAGAGAGCCTAGCGCGAGTGGGATCGAGCGAAAATCATACAACAATCCGTTCATATTAATGGGGAACGACATCGTTATGATCAAGGATAAAGAAAAGAGGATATATAAATAAAAGCGATATAAACGCAAATTGCTCTTCATCTTATGAATGTAAGGGTACAAGACCAGCGGGGAGCAAATCACAAAAATATTCAATATAAAATCCTTAAAATAGCCCAGCACATCCGCCACCAGCCTAGCATATTTTCCATATCAACTTTTGTATCGTTTACTATCCTAATATAGCATATAAAGGAAGAAAAAGAGATAGCTGAATTCATTTATCTGTGCTGTAATATGGTTTAGCTAGGACCGGCATTGGAGAGAAAGAAAAGACAGCATAAATGTTATAATAGACTTATCAAGGTGAAACGGTTGTCGCTGTCCTTTGGCGGCGCAGCGCGTTTCATTCTGAGAAATATAGAGAAGGGATAACGAAATGTTATGCTTTCCTATATTTCAAGCAAAAACGCCTTCGGCGTCCATATTTTTAAAAATAGACTCTAGCCGCACGGGAGATCCTAGCCATGAAATCAGAACGCACCCTGAATACGATGAAATGGCATGCGCTATTTAGGCAGCAAACCGCGCCTTTGGCCAGCCATGTCCGTAATTTATCTTTTGTCCGCGAAGCTCTTGCAGCCATACATATCGCCCGTCCCGAGCTCTCACCCCCAATAAACCGCTTATTCGAGCTGCATGCCCACCTCTATATTCTTGGGTTGCTGCTCAACCGCTCACCTGACCAGACCGGGCATGGCGGCGCTTTTATCGGCTTTCACACACATGAGGCTATTGCCGATACGCAGAAGAGGATTGCCGCCCTTTTGCATGAGCAAACCTTAGTTCAGGATGAGACGAGCTACTGGTTAACTGTCGGTGAAACGGTTGACTATTTGCGCGAACAAATGCTTGCCGAAACGGGTACCAAGCTTTATTTTGCCGAGCCTTACTTCTGGCTGTGGCATCATTCGATTTCCCCTTACCAAAACGACAACCATTTGTACCTCGACGAGCTGCAGAAGCTCCAAGCCGCCCAAACTCAGCTTGGCCAGGCGCTATCGCGTTATTCCTGGATGACGGCGCAAGCCTGGATGCATTTCTTTTTACGTCAGGATACGGAAGCCCATGCGGCTCTGATGGAATTAAATAACCGGATCCACCTTCAGCCGACTGATGTGTTTCTCCTGCTCCAAGCGTTGGAGAATACCGGCGAGTGGGAGCGGCTAGCGGTTTGGCTGAACAAGCTGACACCTCTGATGGAGAAAGAACGGCAGCTTACACTCAATAGCTTTTACCGCTATTGGGACGCCGTTATCGAGCATCTCCCTGCACTTCAGGAGCAGATGTGGGAGCCGATTATACGCTCGCTGCCGTATACCGAGTCTATTTATGAGGAAAAGTTGCTCCGTTACGAAAAATGGCAGCAATGGATGGACTACCAGCTCAGCACAGGTACCGAGCCGCTTAGCTACCGCGTAAGCGTACTCGCACCAATCGAGAAGCATTCGCCCGAGCTTCTGCTTCCCTTCTATCATCAGGCTGCGGAAAGGTACGTGCTTCTGAGAAATAGAGATGGCTATAAAACAGCGGTTAAGCTGCTCAAGAGGCTCGCGAAGCTGTACAAAAAAATGAAAGACGAAGAACGCTGGGAGGCGTACATTGACGCCTTCTCCACCCGCCATAGCAGGCTGCGCGCGCTGCAGGAGGAGCTTCGGAAAGGAAAACTGATCACATGACCCTACCTACTCAAACCTTTACGGTCCATGTCAACCTAACGACGCATGGCGATGCGCTTTTGTACGGCGTGAGCAGCAGGGCCGATTATTTGAGCGGCATCACCTTGAAGCAGCGTTTATTCGCTTGGCATCAGGCTTCCTTCTACGGCACGGAGCTGGAAATTCAGCAAATCGAAGGGCTGGAGCTTGTGCTGCTCCCCGCGGAGCAGGTCATTCCCTTCTTTGCGGAACAAAAATGGCTTGCGCATATCGCATGGAGCTGGGGAGAGCAAGCCGAGCAGCTCATTCAGCTCGCGCCCAAGCTTGCAGAAGAAATAGAGGCTAGACGCTATCGCCCAAGCTTCTCGGCTTTCCGAGCCGGCAAGCTGCAATGGACCTGGGATCACGCGGACTTAAACAAACAAATACAAGCTGCAGCACTAAATGAGGAAGAAAATCAAGCGTTTCAGGAGGGACTCCAGGCCGCTTTCTCCGCGGTTGTCTTCGACGCCTGCTACGGCACGGAAACCGCGGCTGCCGATTTGCGGAGAGAGTATCCGCTGCTCTTCGCCAAGAACCCTGCCACGGCTGCCGGTCTTGATGCCCAGGCATGGCTTATTGCAATTGGCTGGAAAGCCGATCAAGCGTTATTTCGGCCGCTGCTGCAGCTGGTGGAGCCGGAAGCGATGGACGACCCTTGGCAGTTAAAGCTCGTTTTACAGGATAAGCTGGACCAAGCCGTGCTTGTGCCAGTAAAGCTGGCGGATACCGGCGTAGCTTTTGGCTCTTGGCCCGCTTCATGGACAGCCTCCGTTCGAGAACGATCGGGCAGCTGGCTCGATCGCCTGCGCGTATGTTTGCCAAGAGAGCAGATGTCTGGAGCCGACGATGACTTATTGAACGCCCCTATGGCTAATGATGCTGCATGGCGCTTTCTCGCCGTCGACAGCCCCCGACTGCTAGAAGCAGGCTGGCAGGTTCTTCTTCCCGCGTGGTGGGAAACCGCCAGCCGCAAGAAGCCTAAGCTTCGCGCCAAGGTCAGCACCCCGGCGGAAGGCACCCGCGAATCGCTGTTTGGCCTCGATACGCTCATTGACTTTGATTGGCGCATTGCGATCGGCGAGACCGATCTCAGTGAATCCGAGTTCAACGAGCTGGTTGCACGCAATGAGCGGCTGGTGCGCTTCCGCGGACAATGGATTGCGCTGGACCCTGCCTTGCTCGCCCAAATCCGCAAAGCGATGGCTGGCATTGACCGCTCCGAGGGGCTATCCTTCCAGGATGTGCTTCAGCTTCATCTGATGGGCAGCGGCAGTGAGCAGCAGAATGCTCAGGCTGAGCAAAATCCAGAGCAGGAACAGCGCATCCAGCTCGAGGTCGAGCTGAACGAACATTTGATGAAGCTCGTCAGCCAGCTTAGCCAGCAATCGGAATGGCCTGGGCTGAATGTGCCGGCTGGGCTGAAAGCCGAGCTGCGGACATACCAGCGCGAAGGCTTCGCCTGGCTCGCTTTTCTGCGCCGCTTTGGGCTTGGAGCCTGCCTGGCTGATGATATGGGGCTTGGCAAAACTGTACAGCTTATCGCTTACTTGTTGCATCTCAAAGAAAACTCGGCAAGGGAGAAAGAGCAAAGCCCAACGCTTATTATTTGCCCTACCTCGGTGCTTGGCAACTGGCAGAAGGAAATCAGCCGGTTCGCGCCTTCGCTGAACGTCATGCTTCACTATGGCGGCAGACGCCTTGCAGCGGAATCCTTCGAGGCCGAAACCCGGCAGGCGGATGTCGTTTTGACCTCCTTCGCCACGGCTACGCTGGACCAAGAGCTGCTGAAGTCGTTCCGCTGGTCCACCATTTGCCTCGATGAGGCACAAAATATTAAAAACGCTCAAACCAAACAAGCCGCAGCCATCCGCAGCTTTAAAGCCAATCACCGGATTGCGTTGACCGGGACGCCGATCGAAAATCGCCTGTCCGAGCTGTGGTCCATCTACGATTTCATGAATCCTGGCTTTTTGGGCAGCGCCCACGGGTTTCAACAGCGCTTCAGCAACCCGATCGAGAAGGAGCGCAACGTGCAGCGCACCGCCGATCTGCAGAAGCTCGTCAAGCCGTTCATGCTGCGCCGCAAGAAGAAGGACCCTGCTATACAGCTGGATCTGCCTGACAAGAATGAGATGAAAACGTACATTCACCTGACAGCCGAGCAAGGGGCGCTTTATAATCAGACGGTTAACCAGCTTATGGACCGGATGCAAAAGCTTGAGGGCATCGAGCGCAAGGGCGCTATCCTGTCCGTGATTATGCAGCTAAAGCAAATTTGCGACCACCCCCTATTGCTGACGAAGGAGCCGCTGCCAGAGCTAAGCGAAGCCGCAAGCGATAGCATCGATACCGAGCCGTTGATCAACCGTTCCGCCAAGCTGGAGCGTCTGCTCGCCATGGTGAAGGAGCTTCGCGACGAAGGAGAGCGCTGCCTGATCTTTACGCAATATCTGGGCATGGGACAGCTACTGCAGACCGTATTGCAGCATGAGCTGAAGGAACCGGTGCTTTACTTGAACGGCAGCACCTCCAAGCTGGCACGCGACCGCATGATTGACAAATTTCAGTCGCAAACTCTCCCTCCTGAGGAACAGCCGAACGTATTTATTTTGTCGATTAAAGCTGGGGGCGTCGGGCTTAATCTCACCGCCGCGAATCACGTGTTCCACTTCGACCGCTGGTGGAACCCTGCCGTGGAGAATCAGGCTACGGACCGCGCTTATCGGATGGGGCAAACCCGCGACGTGCAGGTGCACAAGTTCATATCTCTGGGCACGCTGGAGGAGCGTATCGATGAAATGCTCGAAAACAAACAACAACTAAGCGAAAATGTCATTTCCAGCTCCGAAGGCTGGATCACCGAGCTCTCCACCGAAGCGCTGAAGGAGCTGTTCACGCTTCGCCAGGATTGGAGTGCCTCTTAAGGGATTGCCGAACGTCGCTTGCAGTCAAACAAGCGGGTATGCTACACTAATGCTAATTTAAATGAACGGAGGGTTCCGTGTGATAGACTATATCCGAGTTCGGTCTTTGCGCAGCTGCTAATTGAATAGCGCCAAAGCTCTGCCTGTGTGCAGAGGACTCAGGATAGGTCTGTCCTTTTTAAGGAACCCATAAAATGATGAATACGTTGATACGCCAGGAGTGTCGTCCTGCTCACGTATTCGCTTTTAGGGAGGAAACTCCGCAATTCGCCATGAATCAAAGCAAGGAAGCTGTCTCGGCAGAGGTGTGACTCACATCTCCGCATGACGGCTCTGCTTTACATGGCCTGCGGAAGACCAGTAGTCCAAACCAATAAGGAATTCAGGTTCCTTTTGGATTTTTTTCTGACGTCCCCCTACCTTTAACGGTAAACACAGGCAGCGCTGCCTGTGTTTTTTTGTTTTATCAATAACCTTAAAGGATGATGAATAATGGAACAACCGAAGCAAAAAGCAATTATTGTCGGCGTACAGCTTCAAAATCAAACCGACTTTGCCTACTCCATGGAGGAGCTGCGCAACCTGGCTGCCGCCTGCTATATCGAGGTCGCCGATGAGCTCAGCCAGAAGGCTGCACGAATTAACCCTTCCCATTACATCGGGACGGGCAAGATCCAGGAGCTGCTAGCGCTGCTCGAAGCGCATGACGCACAGGTCGTTATTTTCAACGACGAGCTCTCCCATTCCCAAATCCGCAATCTCGAGGCTGCACTGGAGCGGACCGTTATCGACCGAACGATCCTGATTTTGGATATTTTCGCAGAGCGCGCCAAGACGAGGGAAGCGCAGCTTCAGGTCGAGGTAGCCCGGCTTCAATATATGCTGCCGCGGCTCGTCGGCCTGCGTGCATCCTTGGGAAGGCAAGGCGGCGGAGCCGGCCTCAAAAACAGAGGCGCGGGAGAAACGAAGCTGGAGCTGGACCGCAGGCGCATTGAGGAAAGGATTACCGCCCTGCAAGCCGAGCTTGAGAAGCTGGTAGCAAGGCGGCAAATTCAGCGGAAGCAGCGCCAAAAGAACGAAGTACCCGTCGTTTGTCTCGTAGGTTATACGAATACGGGAAAATCCAGTTTGATGAATGCTCTGTTGGAGCATTACAATCCGGGAAGCCACAAGCAAGTATTCGCGCAGGATATGCTCTTCGCTACGCTTGAGACATCCGTTCGAAGCATCGACCTGCCGGATAACAAATCGTTTCTGCTAACCGATACCGTTGGCTTCGTCAGCCAGCTTCCCCATCATCTGGTCAAAGCATTCCGCTCTACGCTAGAGGAGGTAACCGAGGCGGATCTGCTGATTCATGTTGTCGACTACTCCCATGCGGATTACGAGCAGTTAGTTGCCGTTACGAACGATACGCTCAAGGAGCTTCGCGCTTTCGACATTCCGACTATCTATGCTTATAACAAAAGCGATCTGACAACACATGCCTATCCAGAGGTTCAAGGCAATCATGTCTACCTCTCAGCGAAGGAAAACAGCGGATTAACTGAGCTGATCGAGGTCGTTCGCGAACATATCTTCGACGACTATATGACCTGCGAGCTGCTAATCCCGTTCAGCCAAGGCCGATTGGTCGCATACTTCAACGAGCATGCCCACGTTCATTCTACCGACTATGAGCCGGAAGGCACGAGGATGAAGCTGGAATGCCGCGTCGCCGATTTCGAAAGATACCGGGAAGACGTAACCGTACTGTAAAACAACAACACCCCCGGCCTTCATCGGCCGGGGGTGTTGTTGTTGTGCCTGCTGAATAACCAGCAGCCACGCTCTTCTAGTTCTTCACATCCTGCGGATGCGGCTCGGTGACTAGCACCGAAGCCTTCGCATTGGCTTCTACCTGGTCAGCATCCTTGCAGCCCGGAATCACAGCGGTAACCGCTGGATGCTTCAAGCACCATGCCAGAGCCCAGCTTGCCATCTGGACGCCTTCCGGCAGCTCCTCGCGCTGAATCTGCTCTACTTCAAGCAGCTTAAGCCGCGTGTTCTCTGCTTCATGCCGATGCCGCACATCGGTTTCGCCAAACACAGCGCCTGGCTTGTACTTGCCGCTCAAATAGCCGCTCGCCAAAGGAACGCGCGCCAGCACGCCTAAATCCTGCTGCTCGCAGGAAGGAAAAACCCGCTCCTCCGGCGCACGGTCAATCCTATTGTAAACGACCTGAATCACACGCGAATTCACCTTGGTTGAAGCTTCCGTTTGATGGAGATTATCGTTGCTTCCAATCGATGTGCCTAGAAAACGAATTTTCCCAGCCGCTATTTGCTTATCCAATGCCGTCCAAAGCTCGTCGTTGTCGAAGGACTGATCCGGTCCCGAATGAAATTGATAGAGGTCAATATAGTCTGTCTTAAGAGCCTGCAGCGAGGCATCCAGCTGAGCAATGACCCCTTCAGCTCCAAAAACGTCGGTGCGTGTAAACCGCTCATGAAAATGATGGCCGAACTTGGTCGCCAGAATCCATTCCTCGCGATTGCGGCGACTAATGTAATCACCGATCAGCGACTCCGAGAGATGATCGCCGTAGCATTCGGCCGTATCAATTAAATTAATGCCAAGCTCCTGCCCTTTGTCCAAAATCGCATCGGCTTCCGCCTGCGAATACTCCCGGCCCCATTCCCCGCCAAACTGCCAGGTTCCGATGCCGATCACGGATACGTTAAGCCCGGTGCTTCCGAGTCTTCTATATTTCACAACCAACACTCCTCTCGTATCGTATGATGCCTACCAACGAATCTGCTTAATCAGATGGGACAGCTCCCATAATTGTTGAGTCTCCATAGGCCACTGAGGCAGCTCCAGCAAAACCCGCTCCAGGCTCGTATAACCTTTAGCCAAGCCGTTCAATCGCGCGGCTATCGTCGAGTCCACAAGCTCAGCTTCCGTTGCATAGATCCGGCTCAGCTTCTCCATGGCATCAGGATAACGCTTCAAATAATACTTCTGATGCCGTTCCTCCGCGCGATGAAATGCCGAATAAGGAACGATCTCCGTATCCGGTTCTCCTTTTCCTTGCTCCTTCCGTTGCTGAAGCACCTGTTCAACGGCTTCCCTCTGCCGCTCATCGGCATTTAGCAGAAGCGATTGATATTGCCGTCCTTTATAGTCGTTAATGTTAGCTGGCTTGTGACCATCCCAAAACCTAACAAGAATCTCTTCCAAGCGGATGACGCTGGGCAGAAACTCGAGCTGAACCGTTTCCGTATGATCACCCATTTCACGATAAGTAGGCTGGCTAGTCGTACCTCCAGCATAACCAGTACGCGTACGGATCACACCGGGCAAATGGCCAAATAAAGCTTCCGGACTCCAAAAACAGCCCATGCCGAGCGTTACCGTCTGGAGCTCGCTCTTCAGAAATACAGGCTCCATCGCATTCAGTCCTTCATTAGAATGATCCATACTTCCGCCTCGCATTCCGTGTAAGTTTTGTTCCTGTTCCTTATGTATTTTAATGCCGGGATGAAAAAAAACGAATGCTATGCTACAATACTAAAATTGCAAAGGGTTTAATTACAGGGAGGCTTATTGAATTACCATGCTTATAATTGGAATCGCCGGCGGCACCGGATCCGGCAAAACAACGGTTGCCCGTTCCGTCATCGACCGTCTAGGGTCAGACAAAGTAACGTTCATATCCCAGGATAATTATTATAAAAATCCCGTTAATCTTAGCTTAGCCGAGCGCGAGCGGATTAATTACGACCACCCTCTCGCCTTCGATATCGAGCTGCTGGTCCGCGATCTCCTGCTGCTTCGGGAGGGCCAGACCGCTTTTGCCCCGGTATACGATTTCACAATCCATGCCCGTTCGGGAACTGAGACGGTCGAGCTGCGGCCTAACAATATCGTCATTCTAGAAGGACTTCATGTGCTTGCCGAGGAAGACATCCGCCAGGCGCTCGACATCAAGGTATTCGTCGATACAGACCCGGATGTGCGGATTCTCCGCCGCGTGCTGCGGGATATTGAGGAACGCGGCAGAACCATCCAGTCCGTTCATGACCAGTACTTGAATACGGTGAAGCCGATGCACGAAGCTTTTGTTGAGCCATCCAAAAAATACGCCGACCTGATCATTCCCGAAGGCGGCCACAACGAGGTGGGCATTCAGCTCCTGTCGATCCTCACGGAGCGATACTTGCTGGATGGGCCGGAATCGCTTAAATCCTAGCAGCGAATGGCAGCTTCATGCAAGTGAAAGATTACGCGTCCATGGCGCTGACTGCGCACAAACCTATCCAAGCATGATTTAGAACATCGCTATAGAAGCACCTAGCTTGACCCGTTTTATGAATACTGATTGCCAAATAAGGACTTATTCGGTACGCAGCTTTGCTGTTCAGTGGATAAGTCCTTATTTAGATAGCTGATCTTCAACAACTACGTTGCGAAGTTCGGTGGAGGCATTCTTTTCTATATCCACGTGCAACCTTACTGTTTAATGGATTTGACGGTCAGCTATCCTGCACAATTGCAGTAACTTCTCATAATTTAGCACATCATGATGTCCTATCCTGCAAATTTGCAATACATTCACTTGTTTACGGCCATATTGGACCCACTTCAGTCGTCTATGTTGTACGAAATGCAGGGTAGACACTCGGCCTCACCAATAAACAAGCGGCAGCCTGCTCACGTGCAGGATAGCACGCACAATCTCGCTCTTCTTTATTTCGCAAACCTCAAGATAGCGATCGCCGCCCGTTCCTTGCGCTCTAAGTCCTTGCTTTTCATGGCTTTCTTCAAAATCTCCAATGCTTCCGCAATCGTTTCGTCATCCACATGCCTCATTCGGCTGGCTTCATGCCCTTCGTGAGCAGGCTTAGCCGTCCATTTCTCCAGCAGTTCCTGGCTCACCGGCCGGTCCAGCTTTGCCAAGGTGGACTGTCCTTCTGCCAATGGCCGCAGCTCCGCATGCAATTCCGCCTTCGGCATTCGCTTTAACCAGGTGACGCCCCGTCGATGACTGTAGATATCCTCTGCTTCGCCAGCGCTTTCCACATAGTAGTAATCTCCTAAATCGCCCAGATGTACATATTCGCCATCAGCAACCAGTAGATAATCCCCATCCTGCATCGCATAGACAAACAAACCAATCTCTGTCAGACGGTCAAGCAGTGCTTGCCCTTGTTCCGAGCAAGTGTGAACGGCAAGCTCCTGCCATTCCTCCCTGCCGACATGCTCCAGATCGCCGATTCCCGGCCAATCAAATCCTATGTAATTGTCTTTCAAGAATATCGGCATCGGTAGAACTCCGTCACGTTCGGGCTGCATATAAAATAAGTTCATGTGAGGCTCCTCCGTCCGGTAGCAGGGTAAGCGAACATCCCTAATGAGCTCCGCTTGCCCGCTCCATTTTCTTTATTATAATGACCCGCAGCGAAGTAAAGCAAATAGGCAGCCATACAAAAAAGAGCAGCCGATCCTCTCTGAGGCTCGGCTGCTCACGCGCGGAATTGCTGAATTTTGTTCTCGCTTACCCCCCTTACTTCACCGCACCAGCCGTAATCCCACTGGCGATTTGCCGCTGGAAGATGATATAGATAATCAGCACCGGAACAATCGTAATCAAGAGTGCAGCGAACAACGGGCCCCACTCCGTGCGGTACTGCATCTCTGCCTGCATGACGCCGATTTCCACCGGCAGCGTGTACTGGTCCGGATCATTAATGAGAATGGTTCCTACGATGTATTCGTTCCAGATATTCAGGATGTTGACGATGCCAATCGTAATTAAGCCTGGCTGCGACAATGGCAGCATAACTCTGAAGAACGTCCCGTAATACGAGGCACCGTCTACGATGGCGGCTTCCTCCAGCTCCTTCGGCAGCGATTTGAAAAAACCGACAAGCACGAATATGCCAAAGGCCAGCAAGCTCGACGTATACACAAAGATCAAGCCAAGCTTCGTATTGATTAAGCCCATCGAATTCATTAAGAAAAACAACGGAATGAGCGCGAGTACAAAAGGCACCATCATCGATGAAATATAAAGCAGAAACAACGCATTGCTGCCTCTGAACTTGTACCTTGCCAGCACATAGGCGGTTGTCGCCGACAGCAGCAGTGCTAATACGGTCGATCCGATTGTAATGACAAGCGAATTCACGAAATACGTGCTGAAATTATATTTGCTCCACACATAAGAGAAATTGCTCCACAGTAGTGGCAGCTCAGGCAAGGACCAAGGTGCATTCATAAAAAACTGTTCATTGTTTTTGAGCGAATCGAATAGCGTCCACAGTAGCGGATACAGAACCGATATGCCCCACAAAACCAAAATAACAGATACGATCAGCTTGGCGAACGGATGTTTTAGCTGCATGTTCATCGCTGTATCCCCCTTAGCTCATCTCGACCGTATCATGGCGCATCAACCGCTGCAGCACGATGGTCGTAATGAGTGACAATACCAGAATAATAAATCCTATAGCCGCGCCATAGCCGAAATGATATTGCCGGAACGCCATCTGATACAGATAGGAGCCCATCACCTGCGTGCTGTTGTCCGGTCCGCCCTCGGTCATGATCCAGACGATTACAAAGGAGCCGTTCAGCGTCGTCATCATAATGTTCAGAATAGACACTTTAATCTGCTCCCAAGTGAGCGGTACCGTAATGCTCCAGAACTGCTTCCACTGCCCCGCGCCCTCGATGCTGGCCGCCTCGTAATACGACTCAGGAATGCTCTGGATAGCCGCGATGAGCAAAATCATATAAAAGCCGATCCCGGCCCAAATCGCCGGCGGAAGAAGCATCCATATCGTATGGCCGGGAAAGCCTAGCCAAGTTATCGTCACCTGTTCCTTCGTAAACAACGATAAAAAACCATTCAGAAAGCCGATTTGCGGATTATATATGAAATTCCACAATACGCCGATAACAACGACGGAAATAACATTCGGTATGAAAAAAATCGAGCGGAAAAACCCGGCCAGCCTAAAGCCGAAACGAGTCAGCGCCACCGCGAAAAAGGTTGCCAGCAGCATAATGCCGACGATTTTTCCCGCGACAAGGAAATAATCATTGCCGATCGCTCTCCAAATGATCGGATCATGGAACATTTCTACGAAATTATCGAAGCCGACGAATGTTTTCTTGTCCGACATGCCGGACCAATCAAAGAAGGAATAATACAGGCCTTGCGCGACCGGATAAATCGTAAATACGCCAAAAAACAGCAGCGTAGGAACGATGAATGATGCGATAAATAGATTTCTCTGCCATTTGACTGTCCCTGAGTTCATGCTCCCCATCCCCCCGAGTAAACTCACAGAAGGCGGCCGCGGCGTTTATTTGCCTCGGCCGCCCCTGCTCTGCATCTGTTAAAGGTTATTTATTTGCTCGCTTTTTTGACAGCATCCGTTACCCGTTTTACCCATTCCTCCGGCGTAATCGTACTGATGGTCAACGCATCCGTTGCGTCCATCATCGCCTTATCCACGTCCGCGTTGTACGTAATGGTCGGAATAACGATTGTGTTCGGGTCCGTCAAATATTTAGCGGCGTCCTTCACGAAGCTTGGCGCGTTCGAAGCGCTAATGTCGCCTTTAATGTTGGATGGCGCGCCGCTTAGCTCGGCCCATTGCGAAGCTTGAGCTTTGGAGAAAATAAATTGCAGGAACGCCTTGGCCGCTTCTTTGTTCTTGCCGTTCTTGGCAATCGCTACTGTAGACGTCGAGGTGTTGGCTACCACTTTGCCGCCCGCTTCCTGCGTAACGGAAGGAATGAAGCCAAAGTCGAAGCCGGCAGGAATATCCTTGGCCATCTCGTTAGGAAGCCACAAGCCGTTAGGAATGAATGCATCTTTATTTTGCAGGAACAGCATTTGGGAATCGGTATGATTGATTTGGATGGAAGCCTTGTCGATAAATCCTTTGTCGCGCAGCTCTACAATTTTGTTCAGCGCCGCAAGCACCGCAGGGCTTTCGAACGCTTCCACTTTATTCGCCGCCATGTCTTGCAGAATCGTATAATCGTTGTTGTTCGCCGACACGATTGCAGGATACAGAATCGAACCGTTGATATAATACGGGTATTTGCCTGTATGAATGAAAGGAGTAATGCCGTCCGCTTTGATTTTGTCGCTCACGGCAAGGAAGGATGCGAAGTCCGTTGGCTCGCTCCAGCCTTTTTCCTTAAAGAGCGCTTTGTTCCAGAATACGCCCCATGAGTTCAAGACGAGCGGAATATTGTACACTTTGCCATCAAATTGCTGAGCGGGTTGCGCGAGGATATCGGTAATGAGGTCGCCGTCAACGTTTTTGGCATCCTTCAGCCAGTCCGTCAAATCTTCCAGCTGGCCATCCTCTACCATCTGGCGGTCATTCAGAACCGGTCCGTCGATGTATACGAAGTCAGGAGGATTGCCGCCGATCCAGCGGGGCCGGTTTTGGTCATTGATTTTGGGACCGGATGATTCTTTAATTTTCAGGTCGGGATTTGCAGCTTGGAAATCAGCGATAACCTTCTTCCACCATTTGTCGCCATAGCCGCCAACGAAGTATTGGATCTCGAAGTCTCCGGTCAGCTTAGCCGGTTCATTGCCGGCATCCGGCGTGCTTGTTTCCTCAGCGGCAGGCGCCGCATTGGTAGGCTTATTCGTTGCCTCGCTGTTGGTGTTACCCGATCCGCATCCTGCTAACGACACGGCAGCCAATATAACGGCAATTCCGAGCGCTGCAAACTTTTTCTTCATCATCATGAAAGCAAACCCTCCCAAAAAATAATGTGTTTACGCTGCCATTTACGAGCTCTTAACAAAGCTCAAATGCGTAATTTCATCATAGTTTGGGAGGGCTCTGAACTCTATCGAATATCTTCCATATATTCTTGATTATTTTCTTTTCCTTGCCATCGCTATAGCGATCTACTCTGCTTCCGTCTATTTTTTCGCTGCATTGATCTGACTTTGCTTGCTTTCGGCGAAATGCTGCAGCTCGTCGAGCGCCTCTTTTGGACTCATATGCTCATACAGAATAGCATCACCCATCTTGCGCGCGTAATCCAGTACGGCTTGCCAGGAGGGTTCCCTTACCGGATAGAAATTTGCTTGGCGGAGTTCTTCCAGGTCTTTCTTCATTTCTTCGTCCTGCTCGGATAAGCGGGTGCCTACCGTCATCGTTGCGGGCAGAAAACCTTCGCGTTTGATCATTTCCTCGTATTCCCGGTCATCGTATAAAAAGTCAAGAAACTTCGACAACGCTTCTTGATTGGTGTGATCGGTCTTAAATGAAACAAGCACGTCATGCACGCCAAAGCTGATTGGCGGCTGCCCATCCTTCACAGGCATCGGCCCTTTGCCCCACTGAAGTGCTGGGTATTCCTTCGGAACTACGGTCGAGAAATAGTTACCGGAGATCATCATCGCAAGCTGCCCTCCGCCCATAATGCGCTGCTTCTCATCGCGAGTTGTCACGGTAGGCTCAGGATCGGTCAAGCCTTTATCGAACAGCTCCTTCAGGAAGCTGACTCCCTCGACATTGCCCGGTGAATTGATTTGCCATTTCCCATCCTTCATCCACCCTCCGCCCGAACCATAGAAGACATAGGATAAAGAAGCATGCGTTTCATTATCCGTTAGGTCCACGCCGACCCCTTCCGCCATGCCTAACGCTTTAATTTTTTGGGCAGCCTGCGCAAGCTCAGACCAGGTTGATGGAGGGGCGGCAATGCCCGCTTTCTGAAAGAGCTCCTTGTTATAATAAAGATTTCTTGTAGTCGCCACGTACGGTATCGCATACTGGATGCCGTCCATTTGATCCATTTCGACTAAATTCGGATAAAGCTTGCTCGCTAGCTCAGGCGACATAATGTCGGTCATATTGTTGAGCAAGCCATCCTTCGCATAGTGGGCATACACATTCGTATTCAGCAGATCCGGGGGCTGATTCTTGCTAATCATCGATGTATAGACGCCATCTAGAATATCCCAGTTGGCCACCTGCAGCTCAACATCAATCAGCGGGTTCCTTCTGCCAAATTCCTTCACCAGCTTCTCCAGCAGCGGCTTCGTCTCCGTACTGTATTCCGCAGCCACGAAGCGGATAAGAGCTCTCTCCTCCTTTGGAGGGGCGCTGGACGAAGGGCTCGCATTCATGCAGGAAGCAAGTAGAAGGGTGCCGGCCAATAGCAAGGCTACGGTCGCAAAAGGCTTATCATTACGGGCTTTTTTAAGCGGCATCGTGCATCTTGTCCTTCCAAAAAAGCATTCTATTTGCTATTGATAAAGGGAAACAGCAGCTTCTGATTTTCCGTCGTGTACATATTTTCCTTCGTTATGACATTGGAGTCGATATAGGTAACCGGCTCTGCTTTGCCGCCGGTCATCAGCTTCTGCGCTATTTTCACGCCAAGGTAACCCATATTGAAGGGCTTCTGCACGATGGAGGCCGTCATCGTTCCTGACTCCAGCAATTGAACCTCGTCGCTGGTGCTGTCGAAACCAATCAGCTTGATCTCCATCGCTTTATTCAGCTCTTTGAGCACAGCGGCAGCCCCTTGCGATGCCGACTCATTCAAAGCAATAATGGCATTGATGGGCTCCCCCCTTCGCAGCAGCTCCATAACTATCGCATAGGCACGATCCTCGGCGTTGTCTGCGTAATAGGTTCCAATTACGCTCTCTGAGTAACTGGCGAGCGCATGCCGCAGCCCCTTCAGCCGTTCTTCTGAAACGGCAGACGACTCTTCATCGCTG
Source organism: Paenibacillus luteus (assembly GCF_006542765.1). Classification (GTDB taxonomy): domain Bacteria; phylum Bacillota; class Bacilli; order Paenibacillales; family Paenibacillaceae; genus Pristimantibacillus; species Pristimantibacillus luteus. The sequence continues at coordinate 164,985 of NZ_SKCD01000055.1, read as the reverse complement.
ATGACTGCAATCAAGGGGTAACCATCCGTAGCCTCAATGGCCGCCTCTCCTGCAAGACGCCCTGCTTTTCCATGATCGGTGGTCACGATAATGGGAGCAGACGTCGCGTCAGGCGAGTCATTAATAATGACCAGCTGGATGCCTGCTTCACGAGCCTTAGCGAACGCTTCCGGCATCCGCTTGTCCGCAATTGGGGCAATCACAATCGCCTGCGGTTTTCGCTCGATCGCTTCCTCGAGCAGCCGCAGCTGCCCTTCCGCATCGTCCTCGGAGAGCGGCCCGTCCACACTCAAACGGATGCCCATCTCCTTGGCTGCCGCTTCGGCGCCTTGACTGACCGCTTGCCAGAAATCCAACCGTACGTTCAAGGTTTTTAGGATGACCGTCACATTTCTCTCCTCCTGATGCGCGCCTGAAAACAATCTAAAATTAAATAAAGTATAGATGCCGACAGCGGCAATAATCAGGATAAGCCAAAACGTTAATCGATGCTTGCGCACAAGTCTGCACCCCTTAAGCGAGTTTGGGTATTACGATGGTTATGCATGTGCCTTCCTCGATTTCACTACGGATTTGAATGCCATATTCATGGCCGAAATACAGCTTGATCCGCTCGTTGACATTTCGAATGCCGATTCCCTGATTTCGCCCGTCTTCCTCATAGTTGATCAGAAGCCGCGAGGCCTGCTCCGGCGTCATCCCTAGCCCGTTATCTTCCACTTCAAACCGAATATGCTCTCCCGATTGTCTTCCACGGATCGTAATCAGGCCATCCTCCATGCCGTACATGCTGCGAATGCCGTGATAAATCGCATTTTCCACAAACGGCTGTAGCAATATCTTTAAGGTCTTGAAGCCCAAGATGCCCTCATCAATATCAAGGACGTAGTTCAGCTCCTCGTTGTAGCGCATTTTCTGAATGAGCAAATAATTGGTGATATGCTCGACTTCCACGCGAATCGGCACCAGCTCTTGGTCCTTCGTAATGCTGGCGCGAAACAGCTTAGCTAACGCGGAAGTCATCAGTACGACCTCCTCATGCTGCTTTTGCTCGGCCATCCAGACAATCGAGTCCAGCGTGTTATACAAAAAATGCGGGTTGATCTGCGATTGAAGCAGCAGCAGCTCGCTCTTGCGCTTGTTTTCCTGATTCTGAATGGTCTCCTCCATTAAAAACTTCGTTCGGCTGACCATCAGATTAAATGAGCGTCCGAGCTGCCCGATCTCGTTCATCTGGCCAATCTCGGTCTGAATATCGAAATTTCCTTTCTCCACCTGCTTCATATCCGATTGTAGCACTTTAATCGGCTTGGATAGACGGTGAGAGAGCCCTACCGAAATAAGCAAGGAAATTGCCAGTCCGAACACTGAGTAGAAAATAATCGAATTGCGCAAATCGTCCTTGCTGGCAATAAGGTCATCCGTATAGGCGACCCCAGCGATTCGCCAGCCGAAATTCGTGTCTTGTACGGAATAAATGCGTTTGCCGTCGCCCTTGTCCATAATAAAGGATTGACCGCTGGATGCTTGAAGAACTTCTGAGATGTGTTCGGTCCGCAGGTTGCTGTCAATCAGCTGCTGCTGAGGATGGTAAACGATATTTCCTTTATCGTCCACGATGAAGAGATAGCCTTTTTTGCCGAGGTTGATGTTATTGCAAATATCGTTGATGACGCTGAGGTTCAAATCCACCAGCAGAACGCCTTCGGCGGTTATGCCATCCGTATTTTTGAGCTCCCTGCTTAAAGATACGACCCAGCGGTATTCGTTTTCGATCAGGCTTTGCACATGGGGCGCGGATACGACGGATTGCCCGCCTGCCGCCTTCGCCATCTGGTACCATGCCTGGTCCTCCAGCTTGGTGTTTGGATTCATGGTTGTAATTCTCCGGTCAGAAACAAAACGACCGTTGTAGCCGAATACCATAATGGAGGCGATGTCGTTGCGCGTATAGAGGATGGCTTGGAATAAATCCGAAATTCGTTTTTCGTAGGTACGGCGGTTCTCTGAGCTGATAAAGCTATTGTCGGAGATATAATATTTCACATCCTTGTTGGTCAAGGCAAGCAGCGAGATATTTTCCATATTATCGACATAGGATTGTATATTGAGGTTGACCTGCTTTATGATTTCTTCAATATAGCCCTTGGAGTTTCTCTCTACCGCAGAGACCGACACCTGGTAGCTAACCAAGCTGGTCAACACGATTGCCGCTAAAATCAATAACGAGAACGCCAAAGAGATATTGGATTGAATGCTCTTTAGCGGGAATAAGGGAAAGAAACGTTCCTTGAGCATGCTAGACTCCGCTCCCCTTAATTTGTTTGTCACGGTAATCCTTAGGCGTCATACCGGTATGCTTCTTAAAAATAATGCTGAAATAGTTCGGGTCCTTGTAGCCGACTTGCTCAGCGATCTCATATAGCTTCAGCGTTGAGTTATGAAGCAGCTCCTTTGCCTTGCCTACTCGCGTCCCCGTCAGATACTCGATAAAGGTTTCTCCCGTATGCTGCTTGAATACCAGGCTGAAATAGCTTGTGCTCATGAGCACATGGCGGCACAGGTCCTGAAGCGACATTTTCTCATTGGCATAGTTCGTATCAATGTATTTGACCGCTTGGTGAATCTGCTTGTTCGTCAAATAATTCCGGTTATCCGTAACGGTAGATATGACCGATCGCACGACTTCCTTCAGCCACAGTTCAACCTCATCCAGCGTCTTGAACTTCAGGATATCCATCAGCTTGATTTGCTCCCCAAAGACCGGATCGATCTCGTGAATGGCCAGCTCTTGGATCGAATTCATAAGCGACAGCACTACCTTCTGCATTTGAAGCAGGCAGGCTTCTGCCGGAACCATGGAGCTCTTCAGCTCGGCGACCCCCGAGTCAATTAACAGGTACGCTTCTTGGATCGCGCCTGTTTTGACGGCCGCGGCAAGCTTGCGGTCCCAATCGTTGCTTAGCGGCAAGGCATTCGAGGATTTCCCCTCAATATCCGTAATGCTCAGCACCTTGTTTTTGCCCAGCAGGAAGCGGTAATCGAGCACGGACAACGCGCTTTTGTAAGAAGTCGGAAGCTGCTCGGCGTTCGTGCAGACTCGGCCGATTCCAACAGTAACCGTGAAATTCAAATATTTCTTGATATGATAGCGTATTTCCTCCGCAAGCGAATATACCCGCTCATACAAGAGACTCTCGTCGTTCTCTCCGTAAACGATTGCAACCATCCTCTCCTCCCGGGTTCGGAAGGCAAGCACCTGTTCACGCGCGGCCGTCTCCTGAAAGATATCGTACGCCGCGAACCGCAAAAACTCGGCATCATGTTCATACGAAGCGAACACGCGGCTGCCAAAATCATCAATATCCACGACCATAACCAAATACGGCTGCGGCATGGGCGGAAGGCTGAAATAAGTTAGCCGCTCCGCGATTGCCGCTTCGCCAAGCCCTACCGCTACCAAACGCTCCAGAAATCGTTCCTTTAACAAAGGCAAGCTTTGCTCCAGCTGGCTGTTCAGCCTGCTAAGATCCTCGCGCCGCTGCTTCTCCTCGTCCATTTCCCCTTTGATGCGATCGAGCAGCTGCCGGATTTCCTGCGCCGTAATCGGCTTAAGAATAAAATCCGATATTTTAAGCCGGATCGCCTGCTGCGCATATTCAAATTCATCAAAGCCAGTCAAAATAATCATTTTTATGTATGGATATTGCGCCGAAATAAGTCCGGCCAGCTCCAGCCCGTCCATAAACGGCATGCTAATGTCCGAGATGACCAGCTCCGGCCGGTCCAGCTCGACGGCATCCCAGGCCTCCCGGCCATTGGCATAATCGCCGATCAGCTCGAAGCCATGCTCGTGCCACTGGATCGTATTTTTTAATCCGATTCGAACTACCGCTTCATCATCGACAATAATCACTTTGTACATCGAAGCCTCTCCAGTCTGTTGGAATGCGTTGATTATCATGAACACGTACACTCATTATGCATGAGAAGGGTAATCCTTACAATCGATTTACAAGGCTCGTAATATCAGAGCAAGGTACGCCATTTTGCCCGCTTCAAACCTGTGAAGCTGTCCTGCTTTTATAGGACAATAGAAAAGAGACACCCGCTAAGGTGTCTCATTTTCTGTTTCCATTTGGTTCACTATAATGTCATGCTAACCCTGATTATGCTATCGCTTTCGAAAGCCGCTTCCTGCGGCCGGAGAAGATCTTATACCAAAGATCACCATGATCGTCTTTGTAAAATTGAATCCCAATCAGCATTAAGGGCGTCCAAATTCTCCGAAAATAAAAATGAGGCATTAGTCCCCCTCCTTTAAAACTAATATAATTCAATTCACACTTGACTAATAGTGATCGTTGTCATTTTTTTGTCATGTGACAACTTGATCTGAACTTCAACCAGAATGGATGATAAACAAAAGGCGAATCCCAAATTGGAATTCGCCTTTTTGTTCACATTAGATTCTTTATCCTATCCATGCTCCAAATGCTTTAAGGTTTGCAGGAAAATTTCTTTCACATGATCATCGTCAATGGAATAAAAGACGGTCTTTCCTTCTTTGCGACGCTTGACTATCCTCACATTGCGCAAGTATCGGAGCTGATGGGACACCGCGGACTGAGCCATGCCTAATACTACACATAAATCATGGACACAAAGCTCGCTATGCAGCAAAGCATGAATCATTTTCACCCTAGTAGGATCGCCTAGCGCCTTGAACAATTCCGCCAAATCGTTAGCCGTAGGATCATGAAGCCTCGCTTCGGTCAGCTTGTCCGAATTTATTTCGGTACCCTGGCAGCTGTCCGCGCACTGCTCCTCCATCAACTGATTACTCATGCCTTCTCACCGCTTTTCTGTTCTTTTTCATTATTATATCAGAAACATTACGTTTAAAGGAGCGCGCTTACTTGCAGTTTCACTCGTCCATCCGTTCAATAGGACTCCCCTCATCTTTTCCTGCCCAATTGGAGAATCTAAGTTTGACATAAATTGTGGAATCGCATATCATATGATCAAGTGTTCATGTATTGTTTTGAAAGGTGGCTTACGTATGAACGAATATCGCATTAAAGGACTCTCCTGCGGCGGCTGCGCCTTGCGGATGGAGGAAGAAATCAAGCAGCTTGAGCATGGCGCAAATGCTAAGCTTAGCTATAATTCCGGTAAATTAACGGTAGATTCCCAAATTTCCATGAACGACGTGAAAAAAATATTAAAGTCCGACAATGCCTATATCGAATCGGGAGCAGAGTCCAATACCGCTGTTGGACAGCATGACCATGACCATGACCATAATCATGGACACAGCCATAGTCATGAAGGCCACGATCACAGCCATGAAGGCAGCAATTCGAAGATGCTTAACCTGCTCATTGTATCTGGCGTTATCTATGCAGCAGCCTTGTTGCTCGATGGCTTGCTCGACAAACAAGCGGTTATTCTCCTTTATTTAATTGCCACCGTTATAAGCGGGTACACCACGTTTCTACGGGGACTCAAAAACCTTTTTCGACTAAAGTTCAATATCGATACGCTAATGACGATTGCTTTGGCCGGCGCAGTCGCCATAGGGGAGTGGAAGGAAGCAACGCTAGTCGCTATATTGTTTGGACTAAATGAATTGCTGGAAGGCTACGGCATGGAGAAGGCCCGTCGTTCCATGGAAACCTTGTTGCAAGTCGCACCTAAGGAAGCTGTAAAGTGGGAGAACGGACAGGAGACTGTCGTGCCGATCTCCACGCTTCAAATCGGTGACTTTGTCAAAATTAAACCAGGCGAGAAAATCCCCTCCGATGGTACGGTGTCCGAAGGAAGAAGCTCCGTCAACGAAGCAGCCATTACGGGCGAATCTCTTCCCGTAGAGAAAGAATCCGGCGAGCCCGTATTCGGCGGCAGCATAAACAACGAGGGCCTTCTAATTGTACGTATAGAAAAAGCCTATAAAGATTCGTCTCTGGCCAAGATTTTGCATCTGGTTCAAGAAGCGCAGGAAACCAAAACGCCTACGGAGCTCTTTATCAATAAGTTCGCAAAGTATTATACGCCGCTCATTATGATTGTTGCCGCACTTGTTATGGTTATTCCGCCCCTTCTCCTCCAAGGAGACTGGAAGTCGTGGTTCTATCAAGGTTTGTCCGTATTGATCGTCGGTTGTCCTTGTGCGCTCATTCTTTCTTCGCCGATCGCCATCGTGTCAGGCATTACCCGCAACGCCCGCAACGGCGTACTCGTCAAAGGCGGCGTGTTCCTCGAGCAGCTAGGCAAAATTGACGTGCTGGCTTTTGACAAAACAGGAACGCTTACAAAGGGTGAGCCTCATGTCGCCCAATTGGAAATTTATGACGAATTACGATTTTTCCAAGCAGCTGGGGCAATCGAAAAATCTTCTTCCCATCCGCTAGCGAAAGCGATAATGAAAGAATTGGAAAGGCGCAGCGTTGCAGTGCCTGATCCAGATGAGATCCAGACGCTAACAGGGCGGGGAATCAAGGCCAAAGTCAACGGTCATCCTTATTGGCTCGGAAATGAAAAAAGCATTGCTCATATCGCAATACCGGAGCCTATTCAGAAGCGGATTGATGAACTGAAGGAAGAGGGGCTAACGTTAGTTCTCGTAGCCGATGAGCAGCAGGTACTTGGCATGTTCGGCATCGCCGACGAAATACGCGAGGAAAGCCGGTCTGTTATCGCAGCCTTGCACAGGCTTGGCATCAAGAGCACCATCATGCTGACTGGCGATCATCAGAAGACAGCAGAGAAGGTAGCTTCTGCCGTCGGTGTATCTGATTTTTATGGAGGCCTACTGCCAGAGGATAAAGTAAAGCGGATCAAGGAACTATCCACAAGCCATACGGTCGCCATGATTGGAGACGGCATTAACGATGCGCCTGCCCTTGCCTCCGCGCAGCTCGGCATTGCGATGGGCAAAGGAACGGATAGCGCGATCGAGACAGCGGATATCGTGCTCATGCAGGATCATTTAGGCAAGCTTCCTGAAGCGATCTCCATCGCCAAAAGGGTTAATCGGGTCATTCGCTTCAACATCATTGTCTCACTCGGGCTAAAGGTCATTGCCCTGCTGCTAACCATTCCCGGCTGGCTTACGCTGTGGATTGCCATTCTCTCCGATATGGGAGCAACGATATTCGTTACGCTTGTAAGCTTGACGATCTTAATCGAAGGGAAGAAAAGGGCAGGTTTAAGTAAATAAGCACAAAGCATTAAACCGTTAGGGTTCCCTGACGGTTTTTTTCTTGTCCACTCGCCAGATGAGCAGCGCATAACCTGCCGCATGATGCACCGCTTATACATGGATAATTTTTCACTAAGCAGGAAAATATAAGAAAACTAAATCCATTGTTTAATTTTCCGATTGGCGAGGTGACTTATGACACAGTTTACGATAGGAGAAGGCGTCGAACATGTGCCTGCCGATCTGGAAGCATTCACGAACCACTTGCACGGCGCCTTGAGCGACAGCCCCGATATCGTCTATCGAAGCATTGTGATCGGCGGAAATAAGGGCGTCATCGTCTACATTGAAGGATTGGCAGACCCTAGGCTAGTTCTGGAATCCATCCATGATGAATCTCCTTTATGGTCTGAATCTACCGGTTCAACAGCTGTGGAAGATAACTATACAAGGCTTCAAGAGCATGCGATTTCAGAAGGAAAAGTCGAGGAGGCCCACTTGCTAGGCCTTGTCATCTCAGCATTATTATCGGGGAATACGATTATTTATCTGGAAGGCATGAGCTCAGCCTTACTTGTCGGAACAGAAAACCTTAAGCAAAGAGCCGTGCAAGAGGCAAGCTCACAATCCGTCGTACGTGGTCCACGGGAAGGATTTACCGAGTCCCTTCGCGATAATACCTCGCTGGTCCGCCGCCGGATTCAAAACCCGAAGCTTCGCCTGCAGGAGCACACGATGGGTGAGGAATCAAGGACTAAGGTAGCCATCATGTTTATGGAAGGGAAGGTAGACCCTGACGTCCTGCTGGAGCTGAATAAGCGTCTGAAACACATCTCGCTGGAGAGTATTTTAGAGAGCAATTACATTGAAGAGATGATTCAAGACCAACGTTATAGTCCTTTTCCGACGGTATATAATACCGAACGGCCGGATATCATCGCTGCCGCGCTGCTGGATGGACGGATTGCGATATTCGTAGAAGGAACACCCTTCGTATTGGTTGTTCCCGCATTGTTCCTGCATTTCTTCCAATCCAGCGAGGATTATTACCAGCGCGGTGACTTCGCCAGCCTGGTACGATTCCTGCGCTACATCTGCTTTGCCATTGCTCTCCTTACCCCGTCCTTTTATATCGCCATTACTACCTTTCATCAGGAAATGATCCCGGCTAATCTGCTTATGAGCCTGATCGGGCAGAGGGAAGGCATCCCGTTTCCTGCTTTTATAGAAGCCTTGCTCATGGAGGTTACCTTTGAAATTTTGCGCGAAGCCGGCATCCGGCTACCAAAGTCGATCGGTCAATCCGTCTCCATTGTCGGCACACTAGTCATTGGTCAAGCAGCGGTCGAAGCCGGCCTGATCTCTGCGGCAATGGTCATTGTTGTATCCATTACGGCCATTGCCAATTTTGCGCTTCCTACCTTCAATATGGGAATTTCCGTTAGGATGCTTCGTTTTGTGCTCATGGCCATTACAGCTTCATTCGGTCTATTCGGCATGTCGATTGCATTAATTATGCTGGCACTGCATCTATGCAACCTGCAATCAATGGGTATCCCTTATATGACCTCCTTTGCACCCTTCCGCTGGTCGGACCAGAAGGATGCGCTGCTGCGACTGTCCCGTCCCGTCATGAATAAATACTTCGGACGCTCCGGTAAGAAGGATTACTGACAGAAACGGAGTGCGGGGAGAGGTGTAGTAATGTTTATATTCAGAAAAGCAATCTGGCTTCTGCTTATCCTGCTGCTGATTCTGCCAGGGTGCTGGAGCCGTAAAGAGCTCAATGAGCTGGCCGTGGTAGCTGCCCTGGGCGTGGATACGCATAAGAGCGGCTTTCTGGTAACTGCCCAGGTCATTAACTCCAGCGAGATCGGCAAACAGCGAAGCTCAGTGGGGGCTACGCCTGTCGTCACCTACCAAGCCGTAGGCATTACAATTCCGGATGCCCTTCAGCGGGTATTAAGCCAAGCGCCTAGACAGCTATACTTATCCCATCTGCGGGTACTGGTTCTTGGCGAGGCCTTAGCCCGCAGTGGAATCAGCGACGTTCTGGATTATGTCTCGCGAAGTCCCGATTTGCGAACGGATTTCTTCATGCTGGTTGCCCAGCACTCTAAAGCGAGGGACGTTCTAAACGTGCTGACCTCCTTTGAGCCGATACCCGCAAATTCCCTGTTCTCGTCCATATTAGTCTCGCATAAGAACTGGGCGGCAACAGGAATGGTTACGCTGCAGCAATACATTACCGAGCTGGAGCGCGCAGGCTCCAACCCCATCTTATCTGGTGTCAGGGTAATCGGAAGTCAAGCTGTAGGCTACTCCAGCAGCAATCTAAAAAAAATTAATCCCGATGCTCAGCTTCAGCATGCGGGGATTGCTGTATTCAAGAAGGATAAGCTGGTAGGCTGGCTGGAAGAATCCAAGAGCAAGACCGTTAACTATATTCTAAATGAAGTATCCACTACGATCGGGTATGTGCCTTGCCCCGGTAGCGAAAACGAGGTGGTTGGCATTGAAATCTTCAACTCGGATACTAAGATGGACGTTAAACTGGATCAGCGAGGAATTCCCCAGTTTACAGCCTATATTCATGTGGAAGCAAACCTAAATGCGGTTCAGTGCGCAATTGATCTAAGCAAGTCCAAAAATATTGACTATATACAGAATCAATTGAAAGAAAAGCTTGAAGTGGTTATCGGGAACAACATCCGAGATGTTCAGACGAAATACGGCGCAGATATCTTTGGTTTTGGCGAAGTGCTTCACAGGGAATATCCGAAGGTATGGGCAAAATACCGCAATAATTGGGATACGCACTTCAAGACGATGAGCGTCCAGATCAAGGCCTTCGTTGCCGTCCGCCATATCGGCTCCATTATTCAGCCTGTTCGAAGGGAGATCCATCAACGATGATCTGGAGCGTCTTAATCATGGTGTTCCTTCTGCTGGTACCGCTTATCGAAATGCCTTATTTGAAAGGCCTCCAATCCCGGCGCGACGTCCTCGTCTTCCTGCTTATATGGGGAATTGCACTGGCAGCCATCGCAGCGGAATGCTTCGGAATTCCGCTGCCAAAGCCGCTGGATTGGATTCGCGTTATGACAAATCCAATCCAATCGTTTATGCCGTAACCACGGAGAAGTAAGGAGTAGACAGCCGATGAAGAAAACCGAAATCGCCGCCCGACAGTTTTTTATCCTGACATTCGGATTGACAGTTGGCACCTCTGTACTCGTCACGCCTTCGGGACTTGCTTATGTCGCTAGGGAGGACGCCTGGATCGCTTCACTTATCAGCTTGGCCATTAACCTCCTTATGGTCCTGTTGTATATAATCATCATGCGGCTGTATCCAGGAAAAACGTTGTTTGAAATCAACGAGCTCGTCTTCGGAAGATGGATCGGCAAAGTCATCACGCTGTTATATCTCTTTTATTTCTTAATCCTAGCGGGGACGCTAATCGGCAATCTTGGTTTTTTTCTCACGAGTGAAATTTTACAGGAGACCCCGATACAAGCCGTCCAACTGTTGTTTCTAGCGGCAGCCGTCATGTGCGCCCGACTCGGGATCGTTATTTTGGCGCGTGTAGGAGAATTAATGTTTCCCTGGATTATCTTTTTCTTCGTCCTGCTGGCCCTAGCTCTCGTGCCTCAAATTGACTGGAATCATATCCGGCCCGTGCTGGAGGACGGCTGGGCGCCTGTTCTAAAGGCAGGCATCCACACGTCCATGTTTCAAGAATTGATCGTCATGATGGTCCTTGCCCCGATGGTCATGAAACGCAAACCGGGAGAAACGGCGTATTGGTCAGGCTCCCTGCTTGGCAACGGTCTCCTATCGACGCTAGTCCTGCTCAGCGTGCTTATACTTGGAATCGAGCAAACGGCGAACAGTACCTTTCCCGCCTTCGTTCTGGCTAAGACAATTAATATCGGCAACTTTATACAGCGACTGGAGGGCATTCTTGTTACCTTATGGGTGATGACCTTTTTTATCAAAACGACCCTGCTGTTCTTCTCGATCCTGTCAGGCATCAAAACGGTTTTCCATTTGAAAAGCTATCACTCTCTCGTGTATCCGATTGCCGTTCTGTTCATCGTAGTCGCATGGAATACTTATCTTAACAGCGTATATGTCGCAGATATCATTCAGAAGGTCTGGGCTGGCTATTCCATGATCCATCTGCTATTTATTCCTGTTCTCCTCCTAGCAGCAGGCTTTATTCGGACCAAGCTTGCAGGAAAGCAGGACAAAAACATATAGAGACCGCCTCCCTACACTTGCCCAGCAGGAATCATCCGCATAACGGCTATTGCCCCCAAGAGGTAACATAATGCGATGCGTAGCTGACAAATGTGTACATTAGCTTTTCCGGTCTCAATTCAACATCCCAATTCTTCTAATGATCAACTATTTGTAAAAGTTCGCACACGTACAGATAGCAAAGAGTCCCCACTTGGAGACTCTTTGACCATCTCATTTCACCAGCTTCTATTTCTTGTTCTCTGCCCACCAAACATTAATTTGTGATTGAAGCTCTTCCTGAACTTTCTCAAGCCCTGCCGCTTTCAGCTTTTTGTTTCTCTCTTCAAGCAGCTTCGTTGGGTCTTTGACAGCCCCCGTATAAATCAATTTGTATTCCGTAACGACGGCTGTAATTTGTGTTAGCTCATTTTTGACCTTCGTATCGTCGAATACAAAGCCCATTAACGGGAAGCGTGTAGCTTCATTATTGAACTTTTCCCAGTTGATATAGAGATCATCTGGCTGTCCCGGCTTCAAATAGTTGATCATTTGATTACCTATTACCCAGAATAGCGCCGTCTTGCCATAGCCTGAATCCGCAATCGGCTCGATACGATTCTCACCGATCTTCTTATAGTGCTTGCCCTCAATTCCGTTAACGAACAAGTTAATGACGTAAGGGTCTGTGTGCAGGTAGTTCAAAACCATCATCGCCCGTTCTGGATCCTTGGACGTTCTGGAGATAGCGAGCATGGAGCCTGCAGCCAGATCCGTCGTAACGATCGGCTCTTCCACAACATGCGACACATATTCGTATTTGTTATTATCCGCAATTTGCGCTTCAATATCAGCGCCTGGCTTCCATGGGGCTGTTTGCATCCAGATCTTGCCTTGTCTCCTTAAATCGCCAACATCCGTTGTACTAGTTCCTGCATCGGAATTGATATAGCCTTTTTCATAAAAACGACGGAACATTTCGATTTCGTTTTTGTTCAGCTCCACAATTTCAGGATCTAACACCGATTTAATCGTCATATCAAGTGACTTGTAATCTATTAAGAACAACGGGGTTTTCGCAGGAGTTGGTCCGATTGGCCGGAAGTTGGAATTGGTCTCATACATCACGAGGCCACCGCCAAAATTGCCTGATCCGCCATTAATATATTGGTTGATCATCCCAGGCTCTTCTTTCTTAAACTTCTCGTACCAAGGCTCTAGATCAATGACTTTATTAATTGAATCTATCGGAATATTATATTTGTCGACAATATCCTTCCGGTATGTGAAAGCCTTGCCCTGCGTAATCTCCTTGTTGGTCGGAACCGCGTATAGCTTGCCTTTCAGGCGTGGAGCTTCCAGATAGAGCGGATTAATCAGCTTCTTAATGCCTTGACCGTACTTCTCTAGGAGATCATCCAGTTCGAGGTAAGCACCCTTGGACGCATTACCGAAGAAATTAAGCCATGAAGCACCGAAGACAAGGTCAATCTTCTCCCCGGTATTCATCATCAGCTCTGTCCGGCTCTTATAATCGCTTGGGGCAATTGGCTGGAGCGAGACCGTAGCATTAATTTTTTCCTTAAAAAATTCATTCAGCTTCTCTTCAATTAAAGCATCGTCTTCCTGCGGAGTACCGAAGTAGACAATGGATACCTCATAAGGAGCAAGCTCGGGTTCAGCAGATGGGGCATTCGTCGCCTTATCCGGCTCCGGCGTTTTTTCCGCGTTTGTCGCGGCTGGCTTGTTTGTCGGTTTTTCGTTCCCATTGCTGCTTGAACACGCTTGCAAAAATACCGATAGGACGAGTAGCATAGCAAGCATTAACATGACCGTTTTTTTCTGTCTCATTTCTATTAACCCTCCTGATAACTGATTTATAATAGCTGACCTTAGGCCGTATAGCTTCAGGTCATTACTACCGAACATTCTAACCTTTGACTGCACCTACCGTTAAGCCTTTAACGAAGTATTTCTGGAAAAACGGATAAATCAGCAGAATCGGTCCCATACCAACTACAGCCATCGCCATCTGCAGTGATTCATTCGGCAGATCGCTCATCATCTGCGGGTTCTGCGCAGCCAGCTGCACATTCGCCCTCATAAACTGAACATCGTTTAAGACACGCATCATGAGGTATTGCAGCGGATACTTCTCCTCGGTGCGAATAAACATGAGCGCATTAAACCAGTCATTCCAAAACACGATTGTGCTGAGCAGTGCCATGGTCGCCATTACCGGCAAAGAAAGCGGAAGGACGATGCGGATAAAAATAAGCAATTCTCCACCGCCGTCGATGCGGGCCGACTCAATTAACGCCGGATGGATCGTCGACTGGAAGAAGGTTCGCATGATGATGACATTAAACGGAATAATGAGCAGCGGCAAAATCAAAGCTGCATAAGAATCCAGCAGGTCGATCGTTTGCGTAAACACGATATATTTACTAACGATTCCTCCGTTGAACAACATGGTGAAGAAAAGAACAAAGGTAAAGATACCGCGGAACGGATAGTCCTGCCGGGATATTGGATAGGCATACAAAGCCATGAAGATGACACTCAGAATCGTGCCGACTAAAGTGATGCCAATGCTTACCGAATAGGCGCCTACAATGGTTGAATAATCTTTGAACAAGCTCTCGTATGCGATCCAGGACAGCTTCTCAGGGATAAAGCTGTAGCCTCTGTTCAGCAAGGAATCATTATGAGTAATTGATACGATAATTACTAATATAACGGGCAGCACACAGGCTAAGGAAAGAAGTATAAATCCAGCGTTTAATAAAACATTCGTTAGCGGGGTAATTTTATTTTCCCGACGGCTGGTTTGCGAGCTCATTGTCATCACCTCTGCTTATGGCCTAGAAAAGGGCCTGGTCTTTATTGATTTTGCGCACCGCCGAGTTTGTCAGTATGACCATAATGAAGCCTAAAACGGATTGCACAAGCGCCGCTGCGGATGACATTCCAATATCATTCAGCTCCATGAGTACCCGATAGACATACGTGTCGACTGTGTCGGTTACCGGATACAGCGCTCCCGAATCCATTGGCACCTGGAAGAATAAGCCGAAGTCGGAATTAAACACATGCCCCATCGACAAAATCGTCATGATGATAATAATCGGTTGGATCGACGGAAGCGTAATATGGAAGATCTGGCGCCATTTCGATGCCCCGTCAATGACAGCAGCCTCGTAATATTCCGGATCAATGCCGGCTATCGCCGCAATGTAGATAACCGCTCCTATGCCGACGCCTTTCCAAGCGTTTACTAAAGTTAGAATGTACGGCCAGTAAGCTTGCTCGGAATACCAGAACACATGGTCTTTACCCAGCAGCTCGAGCACCGTGAGGTTCAGAAAGCCTTTGTCCGGATTTAGGAAGGCATACGTCAGATAGCTAATGACGACCATTGATAAAAAATAAGGCATAATTATAAAGGTCTGATACCCCTTCGCCAGCAGCCGGCCACGAAGCTCATTGATGGCAACGGCAATTGCCACCGATAAGCCTAGGTTGATAATCATAAACGCCAGACTGTACAGCACCGTATTTCTAGCTATCCGCCATAGCGATCCGGAAGAGAAGAGAAAGGTGAAATTATCAAAGCCTACCCACGGGCTTTTCCAAATGCCATCGATATAATTCATATTTTTAAATGCGATGAACACTCCGAACATAGGCAGATAGTTATTCAGAATCAGCACGATCAGGGTGGGCAGCATCATCATCGTCAAATATCTGTACTTCCAGAGCAAATGAAAGAATAACGCCGTCCCGGATTTTGAATGGCTCCGCAGGCTTGTGCCTTGAACCACTGTTTTTCCTTTCAATGTGTCCACCTCCTTCCTGTTGACTTTAGTATAGATTGGCGCCCTCTTCCTGACGATGATCTATTCCTACTAGAGTGTGATGTAAAATAAACACGTTAGCCTCAATCAAAAAAAGGCTCCAGCCAGCAGCCAGAGCCTTCGTTTAGATGATTTTTTCTTGCATAGGAAGATTGATGATCGCCACGATCCCCCCGCCTTCCCGCCGCTCATAACGAAGACGGTAAGCCTCGCCAAAATGCAGCTGGATGCGCTGATGGACATTTCGGATGCCGTACCCCTTGTCGTTGGTATCGCCGTTAACGATGGTATCCAGCCGCTCCATATCGACTGGCAGGAAGCCGTTATCCTCCACCGTCATTTGAATTTCCTTGTCCACGCGCCGGACCCCAATCCAGATTGCGCCTTCGCCGTCCATGCTGCTGACGCTATGAAAGATAGCGTTCTCCACGAGCGGCTGCAAAATAACTTTAGGCGTCATATACATGGCCAAGGATTCGTCAATCTGCCAAAACACCTCAAATTTGCCCGGATAACGCTTCATTTGAAGCCGGCTGTATGCTTTCACATGCTCGATCTCTTCAGCTATGGTAATGATCGACTTTCCTTTGCTCAGCCCGATTCGCAGCAGCCTCGACAAATCCTTAACCATCTCGCCAACATCGGTGTTCCCGCTGTCCAGCGCGTACCAATAGATGGAATCGAGCGTGTTGTACAGCAGATGCGGTGTGATTTGCGAATGCAGCGTGGCAAGCTCATTCTCTTTTTGCTTAATTTTCATGCCGTAGTTCTCTTCAATAGAATGGTCTAATCTCGTCGTCATTTTCAGAAATGCCCCGTACAAAATGCCAAACTCATCGGAACGCAGCAGCTTCTGGTCCATATCCAGCTGCTTTCCGGGCTCGTAGATTTTGGTAATGGACACTAGTCGAATCAACGGCGTTACGATAATTCGAAGCAAATAGAGAACGAAAATAAGAACAAAAGCCAAGTAAACCGCGGATAAGATCATTATGGTCCATTGAAACACCGTTTGATTGCCCGTAATGGAATCCAGCGGAATTTTATAGATCAGCCTGGTGTTGAACGCGGAACGATGGGAGTACGCATACAGCCATTTTTCCCCGTCCTCGCTTGCAAAATAATAGCCGTCCCCACGGCCCGCGGCCCCCTTGGCGATATCCGCCATCCGTGAATCCTCCGGTCCCGCCTTCATCAACTGCTCATTCTGATCGTTGAACAAATAGATCCCTGCATTTTTGGGCAATTGTACGGATATGATGTCCCTAGTCAGCAGCACCTCAAGCTTGGATACGACAAGAAAGCCAATGGACTCTTCATATTCCTCAGGGTTCAGTATACTCCTCATAAAGCTGACGGTTGGCATCCCGCTCTCCGATGGCAGCAAATGAAGCGTTCCGGCTCCACCCTCCTGCAAGGCTCGCTCCGCCCACTCCAGCTGCTCGGCAATCTCCTTGTTGAAGTATTTAAATCCTTTAGTCTTATGCGAAAGATCAAAGGGCGTGCTCTTCTCCGCCGTATTCATCATATACAAAGTGTATTCGGTACCGTCCGAGGACCAACGTTCCAGTATGGCATCAGCTTCTCTGATCTGTCCAAGCGTTTCAATGTTCGTCCAGAAGCCGTATTGCTTGGAATCGCTAAAAAAATGGTTGTCCAGCAGCGTGATTGTTCTGTCATTGACCGACGACAACGTTTTTTCAATCGTGACATGGTTTTGCTTAGCGAGCTGCAGCGTCGTTCTGCCTACTTCGTCCCTCATCGAATCCGAAGCCTTGTATGCCGACACCCAGCCTACAACAAGGCATGGCCCCACAATAAACAGAGCAAACGCTAGCGTGACTTTATACTTGAGCTTCAGCCCAATCCCCCCTGGCCTTCTTTTCGATATTCCGCGGGACTGATGCCTGCATACCGCTTGAACATGCGGCCAAAATGCTCCGGAGACTCATAGCCGACCTCATAAGCCACCTCGTACCGTTTCTTGTCAGTTGTGGCAAGCAGATGCTTGGCCTCGTCGATGCGAAGCTCCGTCACGTAATCCCACAAGTTTTTTTTCATTTCCTGTTTAAATAAATAGCTTAAATAAGCGGTGCTGAAATGGACTTCATTCGCAATATCCTGAATTTTCAGCGCGGGATTTCGGAAATGCAGTCGGATGTAGCCGGTGATTTTGGCAAGAATCGTCTGATCCCGTTCCTTCACGAGCAAATGGACAAGCTTAGCCGTCTCCTGAATGTACTCGCGCAGCCTTTCAATCTTCGCTGTTCCTGATGTATTCCGGAAGTAGGCGTCAGGGTCGAACCGCTGCAGCGAAATCCCGTTCGCGGTTCCGTATTCCAACATTAAGCCATACAGCCGGTAAACCAGCATGCCGAAATAGCTGTTGAACAGCTCCTCCGATGTGGCCAGCTCCGTTAGCGGCTTAATGATCGGCTCCGTATCGATCGGGAGCGGCTTTTCGAAGCCGGCTTTTAGTCCCTGCATGAATTCATCGACTCTAGCCATCCACTCGACGATGCTCAAATTCTCCTGTGCCTTTACATCCTCATAGTAAAACACCTGATTACTCGGGTGCAGGTTTTTCCACTCTGCTGCCGTATTGGCTTCCTCCATTAGCTTGGGGAGCATGAAGACATCCGAATGCAGCGTACTCATGCCTACGGTCGTCTCCACGTTTAAATATTGCTTTAAGTTCATATGAATCATCTGCCCGATGAGATGCAGCTGCGATTTGACGTTGAAGCGCTGACCAGACACCTCTTGCTCGTTTAATTGAATAATACCGATTAGCTCGTTTCCGAACCCGTTGAACGTTAATCCTCTCCACTCCGACAAGCTTTCATCCATAATATTGATCGATGCGTATTTCAGCAGCTTACGGTCCTGCAGGGTGATTTCCCGATTGCTGAAGCCGCCTTGATTTAAGCCCAACCGAATCGAAACCACGCCGAGATAATGGCCTTGGATTTGTTCGCCAAGCTCGGCGATCAGCTCCTTGTAATCCCTCTTCGTCAGGTTCCTCTCCGTTACAAGCTCCATCAGCAGTTCATTGCGGCTTAACGATGCCGATTTTTCCTTTTCCCGCTGCCACTTAGAGAGCTCCAATGATTTCTTGCCAATTTCCTCTTTCTCATTCAGCACCTTGCGGACCACGCGCAGCAGATCCTCCTGCTCCACGGGCTTTACAAGATAGTCTCTGGCGCCTAAGCGCATGGATTTCTTGGCAAAATCGAACTTTTCATGGGCGGAGATCACAATGACTGGCAGATGCGGCTGCTCCATATAGATCGTTTCCATCAGCTCGATGCCGCTCATCCTGCTCATTTGGATATCCGTAAGCACCAAATCGAAGCTGTCCATTCTTAAATAATCGATGGCTTCGAATCCGTTCAGCGCCGTCTCCACAAACGTAATCTGCAAATCCGAGCCAAGCAGAAAATTTTTAATTCCCATGCTCACCCGCGGCTCATCGTCTACCACCAGTATTTTGTACATATAGACCTCCGCTCCCAGCTGAATGCCATGGATTCATTGGCTGCTGAGACTCAGCGCCATTCTACTCTTACAGTTTAATGAAGCGGCATTGCCGTTGCGATGATCTATTCTAACCGAAATGTGATGTAATCAAGGAACTTCTGCTCAAGCTGCGTATGTTCTGAGTTGTTGGAGAAAGATAGGTGAATGAAAGCGCTTAATTTCATTTGATAATGTGAGGATTTAAAGAAGCCAACTGTGACACGAATACGGTCTGATCCCGATGTTCCTCTATAGATTAAAGCGCTGGCTTCAGCTTGGCTGCACTAACTATATAAGCTCAACTAATGAGTTTAACCTTAATAAGTCTCTGAAAGCAGGATTCCATACGGACGCAAAGTCGGTCAATATTAGTCCATTTGTAATTGGGGATTTCCTTCAAAAACAATTTTGAATCATGCTACCGCCTTCAAACAAATCTAGCCCAGCGCCTTCAAATGGACAGCTTTCGGCTGAATTTTGGAGAAATAGATAAGTCGAACGAAAAAAATAAAGTGTATGCGAAACGAGAAGATCGATCTGAAGGAATGAAATGATTGCCTTAGTAGCCGGATTCTTACCTTTACATGTCTTAGTCGAACTAAGAATCTGGCTGCAATCGAGACCCATAGAATGATCTACTCTCGCAACGACCAAAACGAGAAACTCTAGTTCAACTTATATTAAAAATAACCTTTCAGCATAAGGACTGACAAAGGTTAGCCATTGCGGCAAACCTCGACGGTATTCCTAAGTAATACTAAGTATTGTTGCATGCTTCGCAAATTTTACATGAGGAATAACGCCCATCATCTCGAAACTATTCCTACTTGTAACCATTTTATTGGATTCAATCCATTTGTACAATGAAAGGAATTTAAAACTAGCTGCAGGAGGTAGGTATGGAGCGTGGAGAGGAGCTGCTGCCGGAAACCAATACGGATTTGGAGGCCGATTATGCCTTTATGCGAAGCTTAGATCGGAGCAAACAACAGAATGTTTAGTTAGCCGCCTAAATCTAACAGCAGCTATAATGGCAGCAAAAGTGATTGGAGCTTCCCATCCATTCACAATTCTGCTTATACCGTTGCAGCATCGAGCCATGCCAGCCTAGTCGGTCAGTTCATTCTCCTTTCTTTTTCCAAAATGAGTATATTAAACTGGAATTGATCACAAAAAGCTGAAATTACATCATAGAAGCAGCAGGCTACATCTCTTACAATCTATATGAAAGCGTTTACAAATAAAGGTGGAGGTGGATTAGTGATAGGCGGGATGCTCAGGCATTTCGAATAGGCACGATGAAATAAAAAAATGGAGGAATGAAGGATGTTAAGAAGCTCTCGCATAAGCCAAAGTCTCAAGACCGCTTTATATTGGAGTTTAGGAATCATTTTGCTATTAAACTCGCTTGTACTATCGCCTGTCCCCTCTTCCGCGGCGGTAGCTCCACTGCCGGGACCGAGCAACCCGCTGCTATACGATGATTTTAACGGAGGCGGAGCGTTTAAGCTGAATTGGATGAACTGGTACAACCAAGCTGGAGGCACTGGTACCTTCACCAAAGCAACCGTAGATTCCCGAACCGTTGGCAAGTTTGCACAGACCCCGGCAACGAATGCTTCATGGGCAAAGTTTCAGCCGTGGAATGAATCCGTAAATCTATCTGGCTACCGCTATTTGAATTTCACGATGAAAAACCCCGGTTACGCCAATTCCCTTATTCGGATTGTCATTGGCGATGGCACCAGAAACTACAACCTGACAAACAATTTTGTGAGTGTACCCACCGATTGGACCGTCAGTCAATTTGATCTGGATGCTCTAGTTCCAGCCATCAACAAATCTAAAATTAACATTGAAATTTGGCTCCGGCAATCTGGCGGATTATATGGCGAAACGCTTATTGATGAAATTTCCGCTACAACCGGCTCTAGCGGGACCGCTCCAACACTGACAAATACGACGCTGGCCACAAATTCCGGATCACTGAGCAACCAAAATACGCTGTTCACCTTCCACGCAACCTATACGGATCAGGATAATGAAAAGCCTTATGTAATGCATCTGGTCCTTGACGATAAGGCGTACGAAATGCGGGAGATCGACAATGCAGACACAAATTACACCAATGGAAAAGACTATATTTATCGAACCAAGCTACCCCCCGGGAACCATTCCTACTACTTCCGTACAACCGATCTTACCTCAAACGAAGTTAGAACAACAACACAAGCCACACCTGTCGTTATCCACTCAGAGCAGGTCGTTGATGTCGTCGTCAGCCAAGCTGGGTACAACGCCAATGATTTTAAAAACGCCAAGGTTATTTCTTCAATTCCTTTAACTGACACCTCCTATGAGGTTTTAAAAGGCTCTACCGTTGTCACTTCGGGAAGCTTGACCTATGATGGCTTCATATGGGACAAACATGCATACACCATTGATTTCTCCTCAATAACGGAAGCCGGAGACAATTATTCGATAAAAAGCAACGGGATATCCTCCTTCTCCTTCCCGATTCAACCCAATATATGGGATGGATTCAAAGACGAGATGACCGCTTTCTATCGTCTTCAGCGTGCGAGTATAGCTACCTCAGACGCTTATCCACCCGGCTACAGCAGCGTCGCGCCCTCTGCCAAAATCTTTCATCCAGCCGGCCATCTCGATGACGGCGGCTCGCTATATGATCTAACTGGCAGCTGGTACGATGCCGGTGACTATGGCAAATATGGCGGCAACCAGTGGGTTGGCGCGCAAATTGCGCTTGCTTATCTTCGCTACTCCGATTCAGCCAGCGTCAAATATGACATAGATAACAACGGCATTCCCGATCTCGTTGATGAAGCAATTTTTGGCAGCGAGTATTTGGTTAAATTCGCTAATCAGTTAGGCGGTGCGATGTATAATTTGGGAAACAACGCAGGATTTATTCATCCGCATAAATCGACGGATAATATTCGGGGCACGGCTGATGACCGGACCATTTCCGGAATCGGTGTTGGTAGTTCCGCCAAATCCGCAGGAACGCTTGCCGCCACGGCACGCGCCATTCGTACCGCTATTGCAAAAGGCGACATCGCCTCTGCCAAAGTAACCGCACTTACAAGTTTCGCCGATGCTTGCGAAGCAGCAGCCGTTACTTTTTATGACTATGTCGTGGCCAACCCGGGTCTACCACACGGTTCCTATGAAACTATTGGACAACTCCCCAATGCCAAGCTGCTTGCCGATGTAGAACTCTACCTACTGACCAATGAGAGCAAATATAAAGATGCTGCCACCACCAATATTAACACGCTGGCCTTTAAGGATTTGTACTCAACGAACTACTGGGATATGCGGCCCATGTCGCTGGCAGAATTTTATCCAGTAGCAGACACCACGACGCAAGCCCACATCCAAAGTCTGCTCAAGCAGCAGGTTGATTATTTCCTGTCCAACACTGACGATACACCTTACGCCGTTTTCAACCAATTTTCTAACTTTGGGGTCAATGAACCGCATGTATCCTATTTAGGGGATATGCTGAGATATTACGAGCTATTCGGCGATCCCGCTGCCCTCCGTGCCGTTCTCAAGGGCATGTACTGGGTCTTTGGTGAAAATCCTTGGAATATTAGCTGGGTTTCAGGAATCGGCTCGAACTTCGTGAACTTTCCGCATACACGCTATGATGAGGAAGCGAATACCGCCACTGCTCCTGGCGTTGTACTGCCAGGAGCTATGGTGAGCGGCCCTAATATGAAGGATACCAGAAACAAAAAAAGCGTAAGCCCCTGGTATGAAGACCGTTCAGTGTATTTGGACGACTTAGGCCAGTGGAGATATAACGAATTCAGCATCAGTATACAAGCCGGGCTTTTATATACGATTATGGGCCTTAGCGCAACCGATACTTCCCAGTCAAGCGGGGGGACCGAACCGACAAAACTCCCGATTTTATCCCCTGTTATCGGTGATTATGTTCGCGGCAATGTCACCATATTCGCTGATCCGGCAACTAGTCTGAACGCGATCGAATACGCTACTGGCACCACATACAGCCCAATGACCGTATCCGGCTCCGTGTATTCCGCTACAATCAATGAGAGCCTGTCTGCACCTTACAGCAATAAGATCATCCGAATAAGAGGAACCGAGGCGTCTGGCAGTCATACTTTCAGCCAGACTCACTATACGGTTGCAGCACCGCTGCCTGATACCTCAACACCTCTGCTTTATGATGATTTTGATGGGAAAGGCCTTTGGGGAGCCACAGGCGGCAGTAGCGAGTGGGTCAACTGGTATAACCAAAATGGAGGAACAGGAACATTCTCGAGATCGACCGAAGGCATTCGGAAAATTGGCAAGTTTACACAAACGCCTACCTCCAATACCTCTTACGCCAAATTTCAGCCATGGCATGACGAGTTTGATCTATCCGGCTACCGATATTTGAACTTTGCCTTAAAAAATCCTGGTTACACAAATTTACGGGTGAAAATCGAGCTGTCTGACGGCACAAGAACCCATAGCCTGACGGGCGGATGGGCCACCGTACCAACGACATGGACCGATTTGAAATTAGACTTGAATGGGCTCCCGTATAGCGTCAATAAGAAAAATGTGGTGCTGTCGATTTGGCTTATGTCCACTAACGGCACTTATAGCGAGCTTTACATTGATGATATAACAGCTACAAACAGTGCTACCGGAAGCGCGCCCACTTTAACCTTAGGCAGCGTGGATCAAGCCACCGGAGATAAGGCTACGAATTTCACGTTTAACGTCACCTATACGGATGCGGATAATGAGGCGCCTTTCGCCATGGAGCTTGTACTCGACGGTGTCGTTCATTACATGAAAGCAGTGAATGCAAGCGACACGACTTATTCCGACGGCAAAGCTTACACTTACACAACAAAGCTGCCGCTTGGCATCCATTCCTATTACTTCCATACGACCGATACCTCATCTGACGCAATAAGCACAGCCGTCCAATCGGGGCCTGCTGTTAGTTAGCTAGTCGATCATTCAGACGATCCCAGCAACTTCAAATCATAGCGAACAGAATAGGGCAGTTTCTGCCCTATTCCTCGATATGATGCGTGTTCAGTTCTCTGGAAATAAGTTTCACTCAAAAAGTTCTCTGCGGTCGCATAGCAACCAGACCTTGGGCAATTGGACCAACTAACGTTCTGAATTTTGTGATTTCCCCAGCAGCTAACTGTTCGGCCACCTGGACGAGATCCTGAGGATCATCAACCTTGCTGCTATCCTTCTTCTCAAACGAAGCTCAATATTAAGCGGCTTAAGCTCATAATATAACCCCTCAATAGGTGCCAATGCCTGCGTTATTGACAACAACATCGATTCGCCCGAATGCTTCAATGGCTTGTACTATAGCTGGATTTACATAATAGAAGTAACAAAAGCCGGTATTTCCTACGTTAGGAAATACCGGCTTTTAAGTCTATCTATTCTTACACTTGTTTAAATTCAATCCATTCAATCTGCAAGCCCGGTTTCACGAAGTCTAGTTTCAATTCATAAAGTCCTGCTTCCAGCTCGAGTTTCACAAGCTTCTGTTTAATCCACTTGCCTTCCGTCCCATTCGTCTGAATAGTAGTCATCAGTTGATCATTCAGCGTGACGTTACAAGCGCTTTGAGCCAGTTCAGGCTCCGGCGACATGATGCTGACAATGATCCGGTATTGGCCGGCGTGATCCACTTTCATAAAGGTCGAACCGGCTGCTGCAGGTTTCACCTGAGCATTTTCGGAAAGAACCTGTGCTTGCTCTGATGATAGTGCTGAATTTGCCTTGAAGGCTTCTACCGTTTCGATAATCTCCTGCTTTCTAGAGAAGACCGGTGCGTGCATGATGAACTCACAAATGTTTATGGCGGAGCGTTGAAGTTCGCTTCGTGTCAACGTACCATCCGCAAGCGACTCGATCGTATTATCATCCCAGCCATTAATCTCCGCCCCGTAGTTAGGCACAACCATGTACAGGTCGTTTTGCGCACGAACCATCCAGTTTGTGAACTTCCGGTCAGCGGCGCCTCCATGGACAACATCATTCATAATGGCCCACCAGTCCGTCATTACAATGCCTTTAAAGCCCCATTCGCCGCGAAGAATCGTAGTGTTCAAATCATAATTGGAAGCCGCCCAATGCCCGTTAACCGGATTATAAGAGGTCATAATCGAGTTGGCGCCGCCTTGCTTCACGGCAATTTCAAAGCCCTTCAAATAAATCTCCCGAAGCGCGCGCTCCGATACGATGGCATCTACCTTGCTGCGGTGCTTTTCTTGGTTGTTGCAGGCGAAATGCTTCAGCGTAGCGTTAGAGCCGCCCTTCATAATGCCTTGTGTGCACGCTGCGGCGAATACGCCCGAAATAACCGGGTCCTCCGAAAAATATTCAAAGTTGCGCCCATTAAGCGGGCTGCGACGGATGTTCAAGCCGGGCCCGAGCAGCGTGTCTACGTTGTTCCTTACCAATTCCTGGCCTTCCATGACATAAAGCTCCTCGACCAGCTCCACATTCCAAGTGGCCGCAAGCAGGGTACCGATGGACACCTGAGTAGCCTTCTGTCCGCTATCCATCCGAATGCCGGAAGGTCCGTCTGACGTACAAGCAACCGGGATACCATAATTGAACAGTCCATCGCTCACCCCGCCGAAAGCCGAAGCCGTTCCAGGAGTAACGAGCGGACTGCTCATGCCTTCTCCTCTGACGATCGCGGCCAAATCCTGGTCGCTGAGCTGGGCGATGAAGACTTCCATGCTAATATTCCCGTGGTAGACATCTCTTAACAGGTACCCTTGATTACCGGTTTGCTCAAGCGCTGTAGGCAAATTGGCTTCAATCCGCTCTGCTAAAGAAATAGCACGCTTCGGCACCTCTACATAAGTGAGCTCATATGAGCCGTCTTCCTTCTGGCTACCTGGCTTCATTCTCGTAAAGCTTTCCGTCGGCGCCATCGCCTCTTGCAGCTGCTCCACCACTTGAAGAGTTTCCACGGAATAACCCTGTTGCCCTTGAACGCCAACTTCTGTTAGGCTTTTGACACTGGTTCCCGCAAAAATACGGTAAGTTCCGGCTTCCAGCACGTAAGCGGAAGGATGTCCCGTGACACCGGCGTCATCATAAGAGGCCATGGCATGCACTGGGAAGCTGACCGTAAGACGCTGCGATTCACCTGGCTGAAGCACCTTTGTTTTGCCAAGTGCCGCCAAAGCTCTAGCCGGCTGCCCCAACTTGCCTTGCGGCGCTTCGTAATACACTTGTACAACCTCTTTACCAGCATAAACAGATTCCGTATTCGTTACCGTTACGTCAATTTCAACGTAGCTCTCGCCTGCCTTAGTGGACAGCCTAGCTTCTTGCGCTTCTACGCTAAATGAAGTATAAGATAAACCGAAACCAAACTCATACTGCACGTTATCCGGGCAAAATGTCTCAAAATAACGGTAGCCGACATATATATCTTCCTGATACAGGTTTTTAAATTCATTGCCGTAATTGCTTGTCGACGGGTAATCCTTGATCGAATAAGCGATCGTATCGGTTAATTTGCCGCTCGGCGTCACTTCTCCGGCAAGCACATCGGCAATCGCATTGCCGCCTTCCATTCCCCCATGCCAAGAATAAATCACGCACGGAATCGGGTGCGCATAGCTTTGGTCGTTCATCCAGCTCATATCTATAATGTTCGATACGTTAAGTACAACGACGGTTTGCTCAAAATAAGCCGTTACCTGCTTCAGCATCGCTTTCTCATCTGCAGTCAATTGGTAGCTTCCCGGCTCGTCAGCATTATCCTGGTCTTCTCCTGCCGTACGACCGATCACAATAATCGCTTTACTCGATGTTTTTCTTGTTTCCGCCACGAGCTCGTCCGTTAATGCCATTTCCTTCTGGTGCCAAGGCTCTGCTGCCCAGCCGCCTCCGCCGTTATCAAACGGATTTTGTTCAATCCATTTCTCATAAACAGCCGCCAACTCTTCGTTAACAACGATATTCTTTTTACTGCGAAGACCATCCAGTAAGTTGGTCGTATAAGCCACATGAACACTTCCGCCCGAGCCTGTACCGCTGCGGTAGTAATTCACTTGGGTTCTGCCAAATATAGCGACATTCTCGCCATCTCGAAGCGGAAGCACCTGTCCTTCATTTTTTAACAATACCGCGCCTTCTGCGGCTACGGTTCGGCTAAATTCAGCAAAACCTTCCAATGGTACGCCTACGTTTTGTGTACTCAAGTTGTTTCCTCCTGATATTCATATCCAAATCTGTTGCCGGTTCTATAAAAAGGCAGCTTGCCCTTCTCGAAAATTCTCGTTTTCCGCGAAACCGTGCATGTTCCTCCAAAAGAATCACTTTTCAAGGATATAAGCTATACGATTAATATACAAGTACGGCTCCGGAAAAAGCAAAATCAACGGCTTCTTCCTCCTAAGCACAAAGGCTATTTCATTCCAGCTTAGTAAATATAAAAAGCCGCAGGGAGCGGCTCCCTGCGGCGGCGAATCAGCTTCTCAGCAGAAGCTCATCAATGACCGTTTTTAATTCTTCCTCGTACATCGTGCCTAACTTGCGGTGGGCTATTTTCCCATTCTTATCGATAAAGATAGAGACCGGAAGAGCCGTCACCCCGTATTCCTCCGCCACTTTCTTATCCGGATCTACCAATGTGGTCACCTCATAGCCGTGCTCCTGCATAAAGCTGCTCACCAGCTTCTGATTCTCGCCCACGCTAACAGCCAAAACAACCAAATCCTTATCTTTGTAAAGGCCCGTCACCTTGTTAATATCGGGCAGCTCCTTCTTGCACCATTTGCACCAAGTGGCCCAGAAGTTCAGATACACATTTTTGCCTCGTAAGTCTTGGAGATTCACTTGATTCCCATCTAGATCCGTCAATGTAAAATCAATCGAATCCGCCAGCGTAGCTGAAGCATTAAGTATACTGCTTACCGGAATCGGACTATTTGCGGGTTGTTCAACCACGATTTGCTGTACGGGCTCGCTAGTTTCCTTATCCTTACTGCTTACACGTTGCTGATTCGTTGTATAAATAACAAACAGGAACAGCAATATCGCTGCGCCTCCGATGAGAATGTTCTTTTTCATGGGGTTAACTCCTTATAATCGTTAAAATCACTTACAACCTAATAAAGTCTTACCTTTTGAAAAAAAAGGGCAGTCAACCGACCGCCCTTCTCTCAAAATAGTAACCCTAGCCTAATTCCTAGCAGCCTTCTTCGCAAAATTCTTCAGATGTCGAAGAGGAAGACGACGATGAAGAAGATGAGGATGAGGTCACCGCCGGTGTCACGACTTTAACTTCTTCCTTTTTTGTAAACGTAATGGATTTTTTACTCTCTTCTTGCACGGCAGGTGCAGCAGTAGCTGGTTGTGTGTTTTCCTTCGTCACAATTTTAGTCTCCTGTACTGGCTTTTCTGTTGCAGTCGGAGAACTTACCTTAGGTGTGCCTGTACCCGTTTGATTAGCGGGTGCACTTACTGCAGGCGCTGTCGATGCTTGCGGCTTTTCTTCAGCCTTATTTGCAGCAATGCCTGCTGCATTCGTTTTCGCTTGGGTTTGCGTGTCTTTCTTAACAGCCGGTGCCGTAGACGGTTCCAGTTTGACCTCTTGAACGACTGCAGCCGTGGTTTCTTTAACTGTCTCTGCTTGATTTTGGGCAGTATTAACAGCACCAGCAGCTTCTACTAGAGCCTCTTTAACAGCAACTTGCTCTTCTGCCGGAGGCTGTACAGCATCAGAAGCAGTGGAGACAGGTTCCGGCGTTGCTGTGACTTGGTCGCTTGTCGTATTTCTCTCGTCTGCCTTCTTATTGGCAGATACAACGGCATAGGTCAAGGCCAAAAAGGCTACTGCGGCAATAATGACGAATAATGATAGCTTTTTCATAAATAGTTAACATCCCTTTCGCTCAGATTGAGCCTCTTTTGTAATCCAACGCAAACCTTGCTCGTTTTTGGGCTTCGGTTCGCGTGTCTAAATAAAAAAAGAGATACAAATAGGGTGCACATTCGCACGCCAATCGTATCTCTGGTGGTCCAGTCGATGATTTATCCTCAGATGCCGTCATCGAGCACTTCATCATTGAGTATGTATCCTCATTTTAGTAGCACCTCAAACGGATGTCAATGGT
The DNA here is from genome assembly GCF_006542765.1 of Paenibacillus luteus. Classification (GTDB taxonomy): domain Bacteria; phylum Bacillota; class Bacilli; order Paenibacillales; family Paenibacillaceae; genus Pristimantibacillus; species Pristimantibacillus luteus. The sequence goes on along the minus strand of NZ_SKCD01000055.1, from coordinate 135,991 downwards.
TTTTATGTTTTTCCCATTGTTTTAGTCGGAATTAGAGTGCATCTAATTTATCTCCTGCTGCTCTGTTTGTTAAAAGGGAAAGAATGGGCAGCCCAGGGCTGCCCATTCTCGTCCACTTATACGATTTTGGCCAAAGCTCTTAACGGGAAATCAGGTTGTAAAGCACCTGCGCAACTTCCGCTCTGCTCGATACGTTGCTCGGCAGAAGCTTGCCATTCGAACCCGAGATTACGCCCGCTTCAACAAGCGCTTTGAACGCTTCACCTGCGTAATCCGCTACTTTTTCAGCATCTGCAAAGCTGGATAGCGAAGCAGATCCTGCTTGTGCTGCCGGAAGCTCATCAAGCACATCCAGAGCGCGGTAGAGCAATGTGAACAGCTCTTGCCGGGAGATCGTCTTGTCTGGCGCAAAGCGGTTTCCTTCAAAACCGTTTGCGATGCCGAGACGTTTTGCCGCTGCTAGATAGCCGGTGTAATACGTATTTCCAGCGTCCGCGAAGTTGCTCTCTCCAGCCTCATCCTGCTCAATACCGTAAGCCTTCAGAAGCAAAACGATGAATTGACCACGAGTAATAGATGCGTTCGGACTGAAATGAGTATCATCCGTTCCGCTCGTGATATCCCGCGCTGCCAAGAAATGAATGGCTGAAGCGTACCAAGATGCGGAAGAAACATCAGAGAAATCAACTTTATTGTAGCCAATAATGTATTGAGAGAAGTGGGCCGTTGAATATTCAACTGCGCCCGTAGACTTATTGTAATGACCTTTAACGACTTGCAGCTCGCCTTCATCAGTCAGATGATAGACGATAATTGCATTCGCATCTTCACCAGCTTGCAGCGTGTACGGCAACGATACAAATACTTTTGAGCCGCCAAACGAGCTAATGTTAGTTTGTCCTGCGAATACCGACAAATCGTATACCGGACGATCGCCCAATACTTCCTTGCCCTCTTCCGTAAGCTCGGATTTGGAGATAATGAAGCTGATATCGCCCGCATCCGTGTTCGTGCTAATTGCCTTTAGTGTGCTTGCATTGAATACAATCGAACCGAAGCCAACGTTGATTTTCAGATCAGCAGTTGTTCCAGCTACAAGCCCGTTGAAAGAAGCTCTCGGAATAGTAACTTGAATATCTCCCTTTTGCTGCGAATCCTCAACTTTAATTTCAAGTGAAGCTTTCTTGCCATCTGCCTCCGCTTGTTTGGCTTTATCGAGCAGAGCAGTCACAATAGAAGCAGAAACTACAGCTACAGCCGTACCTGATTCTTCATTAACGGTTGAAGCGATTGTTGCCACTACAGTGTCACCGGATTGAGTAATGCCTGCCGGTGTTGTAGTGCCGCCACCACCACCGCCACCGATATTGCCACCAGGTGTAGAAGGTGCCACATACTCAGGAACATTAACCGAAACAGCTGAACTTGCCAGCGTGCTTTCCGTCTCTTTGTATCTAACGAGATAGTCGCCTGTAAGCAAACCGCTAATTTCTGAACCGATTACAGCCTGATACGTGGACTGACCAGCGGAGCGATACTCAAGAGCTGAGTTTACTCCTGTGATCTTACCGTTATTTTGCAACGTGCTGGTCGGTGCTACGCCTACAAGCCCTGTAGGTGAAGCAACATTTGCTTTAATGCGAAGCTCAACAGCCGGGCTTGCGCTGAAGTCACCATAAGTGGAGTAACGAACACTATATAGGTCAGGCGTGAGGCCTGTAAGCTTGCCTGCGAGTATTGCCGCTTCCGGCACGGTTACGTAAACGGAACCTTCTTCGCTGCCTTTTTTATATTCCAAAGTGTACTCCGATTGATATTCCTGGCCTGCCGTCAGGCCTTCAATTTGTCCATCATCATTGAGAAGCGTAGATGGATGAACCGCGTTCAATGCCGATGGCTTGCCTAGTTCTTTATAACCGCGAACATAAACGGTTACCGCAGCACTTGGTGCAAATGAAATGCCATTTTCGATTTTCGCTGCTAACCTAATAACATAATCCTTGCCTGGGTCTACGCTAATTTCATCGCTAGTAACGGGTACATAAGCTGATTCTGGCGCTTCTTTCAGCTTATACTCAAGACCAGCAGGAAGAGATTTTTGAACACCGTTTTCGATTCGAACGATTTTCCCTTTGCCCGTTTCTGATTCAGGCGCCAGATCGGACAGATCCGTCGGTGCCGCTTGAAAATCTGGAACGACAATTTCTACAGCTGGACCTGGGGCGTACAAGGTTTCTACTAAAGTTGTGTAAGAGCTGTTTTCTGAATCGAATCCAGGTTTTGCTGCATAACGGATTTCATATACCCCTGGTATCAGATTTGTAATTGCTGTTCCTGACACATTATCATTTTGTTTGTAAGGAACCGGTTTATACCCCTCATCTGCAGCACCTTTCAATCGGTACTCTAATGATTTTGTAGATATAACCTCATTTGTTCCAATCGTAGAAATCTTCGCAATACCTTCAATTTTCGCATCATTGCCGCCTCGTGTTGTCGGAGGCACAGCAGTCAATCCGCTTGGCTTCAATTCTGTTCTTGAGAAGAGCGTTCTCAAGCTGTTGACTTTTAAGCTCTTTGTTGCAGCGTTGCTATTGGTATCACGCCAGTAGCCCATAATTTCCACATGGCCAAGAATTGGCGCCGGATTTCCATTAGCATCTTTGTTTCGGTTGTCGTACACAAACACAAAAGGTGCCTGTACTCTGCTCGCTATGGTTGGCGTTTTGTTCGTTTTAGCGTCAGCATTCTGATAATAGATAATATTATTGCCTGCCTTCGTATTCTCCGAAGAAATATTTTGCAAATAGGTATTAACCAAGTTGGTATATATCGGTGTAATTGCTTGGCTATTATCCCGTGTGTGCAGGAAGTTGCCGCCAGGATCGCCCCAAGCTGGACGTGGGTTTGTCGCATATGCAGGTGCACTGCCGATACCGCCATCAAGCTTGGCATCAAAGTTATACACCTTCTCAACTCCATACTCATTCGCCACTTGGTTTACGTATTTCACAATTCCTTGTGTGTCGCCGCACCAAGCGCAGCCTATAAGAAACACATACGTGCCTTCCGTAGAAAGCATATATTTTAGTTCATCCAGCGTAACCGAATCCAGAACGATTTTAGGATCTTCATTGTTAAAAATGACTGGAGTTACGGTAGTGCTTCCGCCTGTAGGAGCAGATCTAAACTCATTATACGAACCAGAAATATACGATTGGTTCGTCAGGACTTTATACTTCGCGTTTTTTGTGCCCGCAGGCGAAATTTTATCAAACACACTGCGTAGTGCCGTCTTGTAGGACTCTGCTCCGCTGCCGTTTTGCAGAGCGGCAAGGCTTCCTGCACTGCTAATGCCTTCAAGGGAAGCAATGATTGGAGTCGGTTTGCCATCGGCATCCTTATTATTCTTGTTATAGATGAACAAGAACGGGGAATCGACAACATTAACCTCTTGAGTGCCTGGGGAATTATCCCCTGTGTAAGTTACACTAACCTTACCTAAATTTCCAGAAGTAACATCATTTAGGTTAGTCAAATAACGGGCTCCCAAATCAACATAACGCCTAGAAAAATCAGTTCTTTTTTGTTGGTCAGTAACTGTTGCTGCTGCATTAGCTACCGTGCCTCCAGGAAGAATTTCATATGTAGGCTGAGCATTAGCTTTAGTAATATCAACCCAACCATCCGGCCCATCGAGCTTCGTATCGAAGTTCTTGATGGAAGTCACGCCGTACTCCTTAGCCACATCATTGATGTAGCTGATTGCTGCTTGCGTCTCCGGCTGCCACGAACCGCCAAACAAAATAACATAGTTATCATCTGGAGCTGCAGAAGCTCCGTCAGTTGCATTTCTAAGCAAATAGTCAAGCTCGTAATACGTCAGTGTTTCAAAAACATGATCTTTGCCTGCAAGCGATTGGTATCGAGAGCCGAAATAGTCTAGTTTAGTGGCGCTAACCTCAGAGTTGTCAGCCGCGCTTGCACTGACTGCCCCAAAGGCCGGGAAAGCCAATACGGCTGCCAGAAGCAAAGCAATCCACCGCTGGCTTTTTTTTGCTTTTTTCATCTTATACACCTCTACCTATCAGAATAGTTGGAATTACAAATGCAACGAACCATTTTTTACTGACTGTTCTATATCTCTACCTAGAATGCTATGACGCCGCCCCTCCCTGTTATGAATATGAGGATAAAAAAAGAGATTCGTAGTAGGCAGCTTTGCTCCTACAGCGAATCTCTGGTTGTCCAGTAGATGTGTGCTCTTTCATTATCCGACGAAATGATTCGTAATTAATCCCATGAACCCATCATAAAGCGTTATTCTACTTGCTGTCAATGGTTTTTCCTTATTTCACATCGTTTTAGTCGGAATTATTTACTTAAAGTTAAAAAACAGCAAAAACACCCTGTCTCGCCACACAAAGGCGACGAACCTGACAGGGTGTTTTCCTATTTCCTAAATGTTTTGCCTACCATTTCGTTGATTACTTTGCTACATTCGTTACGATCCTGTAAATGAGGTTTCCAAGCCTGTAATAATCTTTAAACTCAGTAAGCACCTTCGTACAAGTCTGGCCTATCATGGTTTTGAGGATATCGATCCCAATTTCGAAGCGATAAACGTCCCATACCGCATCCAAAGCGTCAAAAACATTGTACCCGGAGAGGGCCATAAGAATAATCGCTTTCTTATAGTCCTCTCTTTCGGTACTTCTCAATAGCTTCGTAACCTCAGCTATCTTCACATTGTCGCTCCGCAGCGTAGTTATCGTAACAATAACCGCGATTTCATTATTGCTGAGCAGCTTGCGCTCCACTGAAGACAGAGAGTCGTAAAAAGCTTGCTGCTCACGAGTCGATATCTCTTTAATAATGAGATAGGTCTCGGCTAAATTGTTGGAGTTGGCCATCCGGATTGCGCTGCTTAGCTCAACGAGAGTAATCAGTCCCGAGTCCAGCATTCCCTTAGCAATTTCCTTCAATGACCAGTGCCCGAGCTCCAGCAGATTATATGGAATCCATTGGACACGGGCATTCGTAGCTAGCAGCGCCCGAGTAAGCTCTTCAATTTCCGTAAACCCGCCATCATACAGATATTTAGAGATGTAATATAAACTATTCCCGTAACTATTCAACGCAATCGCCATATCGCTGGATGAAACGCCCAGTTGTTTCAAAATCGAGATCGCATTGTTATCCCAATTGAATGTGTATCTCAGATACTCCCTAACGGAATAACCGTTTTTATGCACCCAATACAGCTGATCTTCAAGAGTTCGGCCTCTCATAAAACTCAGAGCTTCCACCGCGTTATAACCGTACTCCTTCAATAGATCGAGAATGGCATCTTCCCGTACATTGTATTGATTCAATACGTTCAAAATGTCTCTGCCGGCATATCCGCGGCTTTTCATTGCCTTAGCAACCTCGACCAAAGAAACATTCGGCAAAGCCAGCTTGACGGTAGTTAAAATGCGGTAAGCGTAGCTTGTACTATTGACGTAACCGTTTTGTTTCAGTACGTCGATGATATCTCCCGCTTGCGTATAACCAAGCTTCACGAACATCGTCGATTGTTCCTCTACCGTAGTTCCGGTCCCTCTACCGCTCGTAAAGAACATGTAGAAGGCTCTAATAATGCTGGACCGGTCAAAGCCGAGAGTGAGCAACGTGTCGGTCAAGTAACCGGACTGGTCAGGCCCCAATAGGTTTTGACGCTCAAGCTCGGTTGTAATGCCAATTACATCGGTTCCATTTGCCTTCATGCGGGCGAGATAAGTGAGCAATGGATTGCCACCGAATACTTCGCCAACAGCTATGCGAACCTTATCCTGCGGAATCAACGTTCCCGGGATGAGTTCCATTACAGCTGCAGCATCCAACTGGAACAGCAGCTTCATAGCGAGTACGATATCCGCTACAGTAAATTTGTCTTTCATAAACCGAACGACATTAAGTGGAACAAAGGCGGTTGTCGCTGGGAAAATATCCTCCAATACCCGCAGATTTGTGTTGGTGTAGTAGACAGCTACAATAGCAAGCCCGATCGCTTCCGATTTAAAATAAGGAGAAAGCAGTTCCGTCACTGCACCCGAATCTAGCTTGTAATCAAATCTTAAATACTGGACGATTTCCTTAACCTCATAACCAGCCTCTTTGAGAAAAACAACCGCGCCTTGGGCTGTCGTAACCCCTTTTAGCTTAAGCACGTCTTTAATAATCGTTACCGGCGTAACAGCCTCTTCATATACTTTACTCAGCGCCAGTTGAATGGCCGTTTCTTGATATGCAGAAAGTCCCTGAAGAATAGCAAGCGTCTCTTCTCTCGTCTTGCCATACTGCTCCTTGCTTGCCTTAGCGATGTCCTCCATGCGGTATCCTGCATGCAGCAGCAGCTCTGCCATAGCTCCAGCAGATGTCACTCCGCTTGCTTTAATCGCTTCGATTAAGGAACCGTTCACTGACTGTCCATAAACGGTGATTACGCTGTTTAGAATGACATCCAGTCCAAATAGCTGACTGTTAATAAGCAATGTAGCGGCTTCGCCGGCTGTTTTGCCATAAAACTCTTTTAATACGCGTACTATCTCCATCATTGGTACGCCAGATTCCCACAAGTAAGGAATAGCCGCTGACGCGTCCTTAATTCCTCCTTCTTCCAAACGTTGCAGCGTCGTTGACTCAGAAGACTGCCCATAAACGGCTGCTACCGTCACTTCAATGACCTTCTCGTTGTCCGCTTGGAGAGCATTCAGTACCCCCAACGTTTTTTCTGCCCCAAATCCAAAGTAATCCTTGGCTGCCCCCACAATATCGTTCAAGGTATAGCCCATTCCCCGCAAGAAAGGTACAGCCGCTTCTAATGTATTGATTTGGTTTCTCTTGAGCAGGCTGGATAAGCTTTCATCAATTGGCTTGCCGTAAACTTCATATACTGTCGCAACAAGTTCATTAAATGAATAAACGTTTGTTTCGGAGAGAACACCTAATGTTTCTCCTGCCGTCATGCGGTAATAGTCCTTCGCAATTCGGATAATATCTCGTAAGCTATAGGTCAACCTGAGCTGCGGAATCGCATCCGACAACTGGCCAATGCCTAGGTCGATCATAGCTTGAATCGTAACCTGCTCTAACGTCAAGCCGTACACAGCAGAAACTTCCGCCAATATCCGGCTCTCCTCCTCGACTGCATGATCCTTTAAAGCCAATACCGTCTGCGAGGAATCTAGATGATAATAATCTTTCCCTACCTGAATCATATCCCGGAGGCTAAACCTCATTTTTCTAAGGTAAGGCACAGCGTCAACAAACGTTACGAGGTGCTGCACCTCAAGGGCGTCGATAATGCTAGCGTTCTGGGAGCTGCCGTAAATCGTCGATACAGCGGATACTACATCAGACTGCCTATACCTTCCCGTATTCATCAGCGCTTGCAGAGCAGCCCCTGAAGAAATGCCGTAACCGTCCTTCGCCATTCGCACCATTGAAACCAGACTGAATTGCGCCTTATAAGCAAGTTCGATTCCGATGGGGAAGGAAGCTGTACCTTCTGCAGCCTGCCGCTGGTACATCGTTAACTCGGCCGATTGCCCGTATACCGAAGCTACTGCCTGAATGAGCACATGGCTTGATGACAAGTATACCGTTGATAAGCGAAGCGCGATTTCACCAGCCGATTGATTAAAATGGCCTTTGGCAACACTTACGATATCCTTAACCGGGAATCCCGCGGCATAAAGGTAATGAACCGCTGCTCCAATCGTCGTAATGCCTTGCTGCTCCAACGCGCCTGCAACCGTTTCATCCAGTCCTTGACCGTATAAGGAGGCCAGTCCGAGCAGAATATTATCGATATCGTTTGGATATTCTTTAGCAAGCAAAAATGAAGCTTCGCTGGAAGTAAGATGATAATAATCCTTCAAACTATTTGCCACAACAGCTAGCGAATAACCGCTCGTTCTAAGGAATGCAATGCCGTCTTTAGGCTCCTTGCTGGACGAAGCGTCCAATAGCTCGGCGATGGTTACTTGTTCTTGTCCGTATAAGGCTTGCAAAATGCCTATGGTCGTCTTCAAGTTCCCCAATCTCCGAGTATGAATGAGAAGCCCTTCCATTACTTCTTCTTTCGTATATCCGCCTTTAATCAATGCTGGCCCAACTTTACCTGAGTCAAAATAAGACGGATAAAGCGCGCCCAGCGTGTTGATGACAGATATAGCTGTCGCTCCCTGCTCCTTCAGCACTTTGATCCAGATCGTCATGGGATCTCCGCCATAAGCGGAAGCAATGGCAGAGCTTACTTCTTCCGGTGTATAAGCGCTAAGCAAAAGCGTCGATGCTTCGGAAGACTCCAAGCCATACTCTGTTCTCAGCACTAATGCAATATCCCTTATTGGATATGGAGCAAGGCGTGTAATCATTTGCCCAATCGTTGGAGGTAAAGCTGTTTGTTTGAAATAGGCAGCAACCTCACTCGCTGCTATGCCTTGTCGGCTGAACGCCCCAATCCATTCGGACCAGCCCCGTACTTCGAATGCCTCTGCGATTTCTACGAAGGTGTACCCCGAGTTTTTCAGTGCCGCGGTCAAATAAGGCAATCCATTCGCCCGGACCCCGCCCGTTGGGTACAGATTGATCGTCCCTTCAATAATGTCACCTAGCGTATAAAGACTAGAGAGACTCATCGCTACGGTTACTTCTTGTATTGACGTTCCTGGGAACAAATATTGCGAATCCTTGACAACCGTCGATACTTGGCAAGGACATTTAAAATAATCAAATGCTGATGTTCTCTCAAGCTCAACCCACTGCTGCAGCGTCAAACCTAACTGAGCTTTTAGAGCCTGTCCGATTACGAGCTTCTCCCAGCTTTTGATGCTTGTAAGCGAACGGGCCATAGTAGTGGCATCCACACTCACCGTCTCATCACCGGCAAAAGCCGAACGAAGCGCATTCAGTACGTCTACTGCTTCAAAGCGGTCATAGCTGCGGTAAATGACTTCCACCGCATCCTCCAGCGTGAAGGATGAACCTCCTCGAATAGCGGCATTTCGAATCGTGCTTAATCCTTGTGCGGTAGACATCCCGGACTGTCGCAGCAGCGTCAAAGCTTCCGAGCGGCTGCTGGCCAGTCGATTATTCAGAAAGTAAGCCGTAAGTTCCGCAGGATCATATCCGGCGTGGATCAACGACAATAGCATCGTCTTTCTTTGTGCACCTGAAACGGCCGGATACAACACACTGATGGTAGTCGACAATTCCGCCCCAAAGCCTTGCCGAAGCAATTGTGCCCTGCTCTCCATGTCATACCCATGATCGGCAAATCCTTTCATAGCCTCTATTAAGCCAGCCACTTCGGACCCCCATGCGCTCAGTAAGGCACTTGCAATATCAACGTTTTCGTATCCCCCGCTCTTCATAGCGCCAACGAAAACAGCCGCTCCATCACCAGAGGCTTGAATGCCTTTGGCTACCTCCGCTGTGGAGACATCTTCCTCCAGCATGGCCTTGGCTGTTTCTTGCTTGCCGAAGGAGCTTCTAAGAATAGCATACGCTTGCGCCGCGTCGAATCCTGCGCCCAAGTAGGTCTGAACCGCCTCATTGGCATCGCTGAACGAATACAAGTCTCGCAGCGCAACCCCTATTTCGTTAGCTGGATAACCGGCACCTCCAAGAAGCTTCGCGTTATCCACGCTATTTGCCGCATAAGCATCCTTAATAACAACGGCAGTTTCCACTGCCGTAAACTTCGCGGCTGCTATAGCTTCAACAGTGCTCGCGTTCGATAAGCCATAAATAAATTGAATAGCTTTCCTAATTTCGCTCAAGCTGTACTTGCCAAGCTTCAATGCTGCAGTGGCGCTGGCAGCCTGCTCCGCATACGTATAGCGCAGGACATAGGCGACAGCATCAGCCGTTACCCCTGCCACTTTAAATGGTGCCACTAGTTCCCGCGTCTGATACCCTTTGTTTCGAAGTGGAAGTGCAATATCTTCCGCTTCATAACCAGCCGAGATGAAATCTGGAATCAGAAGAACATAGCTGGCGTTATAGCCTGAACCGCTTAAAGCTTGAAACAACGTAGGTGCATCTGCGCTAATCTCATAGAACAGGCGGATGAATTCACTCCATGCCAAACCGTACTCACTCTTGACCGCCTTCGCATAATTAGCCACAGTAAATCCCGCTTGCCGGAGCAGCCTTAATGACTCTAGCGCAGTCTTGCCATAATCAATCCGCAATACATGTACAGGATAGACGGCATCATACTGGCTGGAATAACTTTGAAGAAAGCCCTCCAGCGTGGCTACATTAGCTACCTGATATTCTCCAAAAGTAGCTAAAAAAGTCTGATTGACCGCCTTAACCCGGTTGTTACCGCTATAAGCGATAGCTACGGTCGAAGTGGAGCTAATCACTGCCCCGCTGCTGCTCCAAGTCAGCTCAATTTTCGTTGCATCGGCGGTTAGCCTTGTCATAACCCCGCTTTGCCATTGATTATTAATTTTCACAGAAAACGTAGATCCAGAATTAACAGCGGCAAGCGGCTTATCAAAGGTCAGCGTAATGGCCTTTCCATTCTCACTAGATACCGCCTCGACCAGCTCGGGAGGGGTGCTCACGTTGCTGATTATCATTTCGGGCCCCAAGTCATACCCGTCCTTGCTTAAGCGAAGCTTAAACTCCTTGTTATACCCGATATATTCAGTAATCGAATAGGTTTGCCCAAAGTCCGGTGTCGAACTTGAGGTCGGACGATACCAAACTGCGGTACCATTATGCATTTCGATATTCAAATTCGGTACCGGAGCGCTAAGCACCAGATTAAACCCGTTCTCGTTTACGCGTACAAAGGATACGGTGATAAAAAACGGCACATACACCCCTTTTAGATTTGCTTGCCCTTCAAAGATATAGCCTTGCTTGCTAAACGATACCGTGTACTTTTTCCCTTCAGCCACATTCGCATTAATTAAAAATGACCCTGCCTCTTCACCAGCAACGACTCCGGTGACTGCGAACTCCGTTCCGTCCTCCGACAAGAGCGTAATATCTTCTGGCTGCAGATCCTTCGGACCCGCTCCAACGAAAGTGACCTTCAATCCGCTTCTGGTAGCAGCCAAACTTCTCGGATACTCCGTTATAGGCACATAAACATCAAGCGGCCCTACTACCACACGTTCCGGTATTTGAACGATCAGCTTGTATTTCACACCTGCAGAAAGCGGAGCAATGATGTTATAGATTCGTCCTGCATTCGGTGCATTGGCATTATTCGAATTTGGATTCGTAAGCTGGAAGCCAATTACTCGTCCTTGGTCATCCTGCAGGGTAAGCCAGGCACGATCCAGATTAGCAATCACTTTGCTTAGTTCCAATGTGAAACCGTTGGTCGTTATTTGAGCTGCCGCCAATTGAATAGGCACTTGTGCTTCTGGCACAGGCGCAGCCGGTACAAGAATCGGCAGTCCGCTGCCGAATGCGTATCCACTCTTCATTAAAGTCAGACTGTATGCCGCTCCATCTTGGAGCAGAGCATGTACCGCATATTGGTTGCCGTCGTTCACGGCTGTTGCGGAAACGATCGTAACCACAACGCCTTGGCTATTACGCAAGCTAAAGTCACTTATATTCAGGCCTGGAACAGCAGAATCCAGCTGTACTTCAAAACCTTCCTTGCTGACTTCAGTTATGGATGGATTTATTGGTACCGGTACAAAAGCGCTCAATGCCGCTCCAAAATCATATCCGCCCGCCATCATGGTCAGTTTGTACGTTTTTCCACCTTCGAGCGCTGCGGATAACGTATACGTTCTTCCACCGTTATGGGTTGTTGCTGTTTTTATAACTACCAAGCCGCCTTGGGAATCCTTTAACGCAAAGCTGCCCAAGGTCAGTCCACTTAATCCTGGTGCAAAGGAAACGACAAGTCCCGTTTCGGTCGCGCTTTCCACCGTCCCGATCATTGCACTCGGCAGCAATGCCGACAATTTTTGTCCAAAATCATATCCGGCTTTGCTTAGCGCAAAGGAATACGTTTTGCCCCCCTGATAAGAGGCTTTAATCCGATAGGTTAGTCCGTTATCATCCGACACGACCGAAGCTGCGGTAAGCTGATTGCCATCCTCGTCCGTGATGACAACATGGCCAGCGTCCAAGTCCGATACGGCAGGGCTAAGGCCAATGACAATTTCCGAAGCGCCTGAACTCAGAACTGCAGCATTTGCGATGATTGGGACATCAACGACGATCGGTTTGCCAAAATCATAGCCCGCTTTGGTCGGAACGATCGTGTACTGCTCAGCCCCCCAAAACTCAGCTTCAATAAGGTAACTATTTCCCCCATCGCTCGTTGTTGCAGTAGTAATTGCTTTTTTTCCTCCGTCCGCGCGTTTAAGCTGGAAATCACTTAATCGCAAGTGAGGTACGGCCTGATTCAAATTCAGAATAAAAGCTTGATTGTTCCCGCTTATCATCCCGCCAAAACTTATCCCAATGGAGCGAATAGAGAAGGATAACGGATCACCATAATCGTAGCCCATTTTGGAAATGAGCACAGAATACACCTTATCAGGGACAAGTGTGGCGCCAAGCTCGTACGAATAACCGCCGTCGTGTGATACATTCGTGCGAATGGCAATCTTTGCCCCGTTCTCGTCGAATAGATGAATATCCGAAGTCGATAGCATCGTTTGTTCCGCAAAGTGTAAGGTGACTTGCGAAACACTGGCTTGCACAGAAGCGATAGACCGCGAGTTCAATGTAATCTTGTCGAGCGTCGAGAATTGGTAACCCTCTTTGTCGACACTGGCCGTATAAGTCATTCCTCCTTTTAAAGGAACTGTAACGGTATAGCTTGCTCCCTCATCGTTCGTCTGAATGGATTGTATCGCAAGTGTATTGCCGTTATTGTCTTTAACCTTCACGTCTGCGAGCTGAAGATCCGGAACCGACGGGAAGAAATAAACGGTGAAGCCCTGCTGTGACTGGCGAATAAGTACCGCGTCAACGCGAACCTTTAATCCAACCGATAGCGGATAGCCAAAGTCATACCCCGGATAGGAAACAACAAGGCTGTATGTCTCGGACACATTAAAATTCCCATTAAGGGAATAACTTGCTCCTCCTTCGTATTGAAGCGTAAATCCGACTGGCTGGCCTTTACTGTCTGTCAGCTTAAAATTGTCGCCCGTCATATCCGTAATAATCGGATAGACATCAACAACCATTTTCGCTGCCGTCGTGCCTATCAATCGAACTGAGCCTACTGCAGGGGTATCCACCTTTACGGGTGCCGCCAGCATAAATTCATTGCGTTTCAATTCCAATAAGTACTTTGCACTAAATATGGAAGATACTACTACCGTATAGGTCAAGCCCTGATCTTTTGTGGATAAGGAGTATTCCGTGAATGGAATCTGTTGTCCGTCTGGGCCCCGAAGAATAATTTCGGCAGGCTTCAAATCAGTAACTTTTTCGCTAAAGCTGAGTTTGAAGCTATCCTTCTTCATCTCGGATACGGAAGCGGTAATCAACTTAGTTAAGACAAACGATACCGGCTCGAAACGTTGATAAGTTAAATCAGGTTTGACTAGAACAGTATAGGCTTTGCTAGCAGTCAGCGCTGCTCCCAATACATAGCTGCTTCCGGAATCGGTTGTTACGGCAGAAGCTACGGTTATAATCTCCCCTTGAGCCCCCCGAATGACGAAATTTTGCTTCCCAAGTCCGGGAACAGGAGTATCAAAATGTACGGTAACACCCGCAACCGAAGATCTAGTAACAGTTGCCGCGGAAGGTACCTTGAAGGCTAGATGGCTAAACGAATAACCTTCTAATTCAATATCGAAAACGTAGGTTTGTCCACGCGTCAAAGCAAAAGTACCGCCGAAAGACATCTCAAAGCTTTTCCCATCGGCAGACATCGCAAGCGTACCTGGATGATAGCGATTTCCTTGCTCATCCTTCACCGCAAGGCCCTGTCCGTACTCCATTTGTCTGAGTGGCGTGGAGAAAGTGACGGATATGGCTCCGTCTTTCGAAACGTCCGTAATGATTCCAGTGACGAATTGATTGACGTAAAACGTTACTGGTCCGCTAAACTTTGCGTAATCCTTAAGGAAGGCAATCGTATAGTCACGACCACTGATCAGATTCACGCTGACATGATAGGACAAACCGCCATTGGTAGTTGTCAGCGCCAATCCAGTAACCGGATTGCCCTGATTATCAGTCAATTGAATATGAGCCGGCAGTAAGCCCGGAACCGCTTGTTCAAATACCAGATCAAAGCCGCTCATGGCTGTATTGCTGATGGTCGTTTGCCCTGCGTCGATCGTCTCTCCCGCTTCAAACTCAATGCCTTGTGCAGGAAGATGGCCAGAAAGACTCAGGTTATAGCTGCCGCCAGGCAAGTCGGCCTTTAATCGGTAGGTAAGACCGCCATCGGTTGTCACAGCGTCTTGCACCGTCACCTGCTCCCCCGTACTCTTGCGGGTCAGAAGAAATTGTCCTGGCAATAAGCCGGCAATGGCGTAGCTGAGCTTGACTCGAAGTCCCTTATCAACGACCTGGTCTGCCGAGATTGTGGTGACGACAGGAACGTGAATGTTATAAATCGTCTGGTCCATGGTCGCGCTGACCTTCATTACATAATCACCAGGAGCCAGATTAGCATCTATTCGATAGCTCCAACCCCCATCACTTGTCAAGACAGATCGCAGTGTCACGTTGCTTCCATCTGCCCTCTTGAGAACAAAGCCATGGGTTGGATCTATGATAGCGGGAGGATTAAGAACAAAAGTGAATCCGGCATAGGATATGTCCGTAATGGTATTTTTCTCTGCTAGAGTCACCGACTTACGAACCCCAAAGTCGTAGCCCTCACGTTTCACGCTAATAAAATAAGGTTTTCCCCTTAAGCCATTATAGGAAACAATATAAAATCTTTGCTGAGGGTCCCATAAGACATTTGTAATGGCTACCGCATTGCCCGATGCATCTACAACTTTAAAATGATTCGCAGTCATATCGGTTAGATTCGGGTTAAGCCCCACCATAACATTGTTCGGGCCGACGCCCGAATACCAAGGGTTAATCGTTGTCCGAACAATACTTGCAGTATCTCCGAAATCATACCCCTCGCTGCTCACTTTAAGGGTTACAGGCTGATACTGCATGGCTGCTGATTCAACGAAATAACTGCTGCCATTATCCGATGTGGAGACATTATCTATAACAATAGGAACGCCGCTTGTATTCGCCAGATAAAACGCGTCTGTGGTTAATCCCGGAACAGGTACACTGAAGTGCACGATAATACCTTTATTAGATTGCTCATATACGGTTTGTTTTTCTACCGTTATTTTCTCTGGAATGACGAGCGTGCCAACCGTATATCGGTCATCGTCAACATCAATCCGGTAACGATAGCTTCCCGTCTCCGTGAACTTAGCCGAAATGGTGGCAGAGCGCCCATCCGCATTCGTCTGAACCGAAGAGACAGCAAGCGGCTTCCCTTCTTCATCCTCAATCGTGATTAACGCATGAGCCAAATCAACCACATCGTTTGGAAAATTCAACTGAAAGGCTTGGCGGTTGACCCAGTCTACGTTCGACAGAATGGAGGACGGTTCAACTTTTAAGACAACTTCGCCGTTAAACTCGTAACCTTCTACATCGAGTGATAAGGAGTAAGATTCCCCTTTGGTCAGAGAGGAATAGACTTCAAACTCTTTGCCCACGGAAACCGCGCTCAGCATGTTAATGCCTACGTCCGATCCGGCGTCATCCTTCAATACAAAGCTTAGAGCATCAATTCCTGGAACTGCCCGATCCAGCTCCAGCATAAAGCCCGCGGTCGAGATTCTGCTAACGGCAGCATGAACCGAAATATTGCCACGTGGTGCAACGGTAACCGCAAGGGCTGCGCCAAAGCTATATCCAGTTCTCCGAATCGTTAGCGTGTACGTCTCTCCTTCAAGCAAATCCGCTTTAACGGCATAGGTCGTTCCGCCATTTTCTGCAATAACATCTGTCAATCCAATTACAGCACCTACAGCGTCTACCAACGTTAGATTAGTTTCCGTTAAGTCTGTGACCGGAGTATCCAGCGTAATCATAAAGCCTGCTGCACTAACCACAGATACGGAGGCGTTCACAGGGATGACCTCAGGATCGGTTATTGGAATGAACACCGGCACTGCGCCGCCAAAATCGTATCCGCTTTGGACAACCGATAACGAATAGGTTTCACCCTCGGTAAGTGCCGCTTCAAAAGCATAAGAACTGCCTTCCGCACCCTCTGTTATCGCTAGGATAGCAACGCTTTCGTTCCCATGTTTTAGCGTAAATGCAGCGTTAGCCAAATGAGCAACCGCTGGACTTAACGATAATGAGAACCCTGCGGCGCTAGTTCCATATACCGATGCAGTAACGGATACCGTAGGCTGCTCAGTAAGCGGGAATTGAAACCCAATATCATCACCAAACCGGAAACCGGTTTTGGTAATCGTCAGCGTATAAGACTCACCCTCCGTAAGAGCGGCTGAAATAAAGTAAGAGCTGCCTCCGCTCAGCGTAGCGACAGAAGTAACCGCTATGCTGCTGTTTGTTGAATTTTTTAATGTTAGATTAGTGACGGCAAGCCCCGGTACTGGCGTGCTGAACGCGAGCCTGAATCCCATCACACCTGCTTGTCCGGCAGTCGCGGTGACCGCTATATCCACCGGGTCGGTTGGACTTGTTGGATCAGTTGGACCCGTTGGTCCACCAGGTGAGCCAGTTCCTCCGGCAGCTCCTCCAGACAAGCCACCCTTATCCGTTACTTCTTTATGTATGGGTTCCTTCTCAAAGGTAACTCCTGGCGAATCAACGAGAGCATTCTCAATCGTTCCTTTGCCCTTCACGCTCGCAGCCCCATGCAGTTCCATGTTGGTAATGCTGACGCCTTCCGCGAGAGTGATGGTCGAGCCATTGACTTGTCCAACTACCGTCAATTTCGCTATTGATCCTGAAGCAACCGTAAGCTGAACGTCGCTTTTCACTTCGACTTGACTAAACTTCCCTGACAAAATGACATCGCCGGATGCGGAGATGCTAATTCCTTTGATTCCACTGTCTTCGGTTATAGAAGATTCAATAATTGCAGCGGTCTGAACGTCCATTTGACTGATCACTGTCGTGCCTCCGACAACGACCCTAACCTGCCCATCAATTTTTTCGACTACGACGCTCCCAAGCTGGGAATCATCAATATGAATGCTATGCTCACCGCCACCGTTAATTAACGTGGTTCCAAGCACCTTCACTCCCTTTAGAAAAACGTCACCTTCACCAACGTCCTTCCCAATGGTGAGACTCCCCTTAATGGTCACATTGCGAAGTGTTGTACCCGGAGCTTGAATAATGACGTCACCGGCAATCTCTAAATTCCCTTGTGACGGACCCCATGTGCCGCCAGTTTCAAGAATCTTAGCACGGGCAATCAAGCCATCCTCTGATCTTGTCGATTGCTTTAGCACCCGATCCAGCATGCTGACGGCCTCCGCACGTGTCATCGGCTGAAGTGGACGAATCGTGCCATCCGTAAGACCACTCATATAACCCGCTTCAATGATCGCTTCCAATGGATTGCGTCCGTAGCTCGGAACGCTCGCCTGATCCTTGAACCCGCTAAGCCTTTCTTCCCCCTCCTTGCCAATTACCGGCACAAGCCGCGACAGGACAACGGCTGCTTCCACTCGGCTCAGTTTTTGGTTAGGACGAAATGTGCCATCAGCATAGCCTTGAATATATCCGGCACCCGACGCTGCTTGAACTTGTGCAGCGTACCATGCTGTCGGTGCTACATCCGTAAACTGGCTATCTCCCGCACCCTTAAAAACAAACAAGCGGTTGACCAGCGTTACATATTCAATCCGGCTTAGAGCCTGATTCGGCTTAAAGGTGCCATCCTCAAACCCTTCAATTAAGCCCTGTCCCGCCCATTCCCTCACCGTCTTCTCGGCCCAATGCCCCGATAAATCCGAGAACGAGCCTGTAATCGGAGCCGGAACCATGGATGCTGCGAAGGCTTGTTCACTCGCGTTACCCAGTCCGGGAGCGATAAGGCCAACAACCAAGCTTGCAATCATGATCCACCTCAGCAGCAAGCCCCGGAATTTCCTGACTTCTTTTTTCCTCACCATAATTTCCCCTTTCATTTTGCCAATCGGTTTAAGAGATAACTCTTTATTTGATAGAGCCCGAATTCGGCAGCGTTAGTGACCCTTAGGCTTAAGTCTAATGACCTACGATAAAAGAATAATAAAAGATTTCCACGAAAAACGACAAAAACCGCGCAGCCACAAGGCTTCGCGGTCTTCATGACCTGTCAAAAATATTTATCGTTCGCCCTTTATAGTCTGTCAAACACAAATAAGTGCGCACCCTTATGGGTGCGCACAATATTTTCAATCGCCAATTAGCGTCAACAGCTCCCGCGCTGGTGTACGAGGTTTTGGATCAAGCTTTACTTCCGGATCAAAATACCCCAGATGCAGCGTGCCGACAACCTTCTCCTCAGACGTTACGCCGACTGCTGCCAAGAATTCAGGGTTTTCATTATAAGGACTTGTTTTCCATACGACTCCAATGCCTTGCTCCCACGCCAACAGTTGAATGTTCTGAATTAGCGCAGCGGTTGCTGCGAAAGCTTCCTCCCATGCCTTCTCTGGCAAGTTGGCCTTCATAACGACAATAAGATGCGCGGGTGTTTGGCTACAGTAAGCCTCAAGCATTTGCGAACCGTGCTTCGCCACAAATTCCGGCGGCTTGGTACTCATTACCGCCTCTGCGAACGCCCGTCTCCCATCACCCACAAACAGGATGAATCTCCAGGGCTCTTTCTTCGAATGGAATGGTGCCCACACTGCATTCTCGAGCAGCGTAAGGAGCAATTCCTTCGATACTGGAGCGCCATTAAACTCCTGAATGGTTCTTCTCTCCCGTATCGTCTCTATGATATTGTTCAATCTATTCATAGCCGATTAACCTTTAGGGCTGGAGCGAGAATGCAGCAGCAACCTCGTCGATAACCTTGCTAAGGCCGATAGGTCCAAAACCCGCAAACCAAAGATTCGCATCCCCGATGTAGACTTTGTCATTTTTCACAGCGTTCAAATAGGACCAAATCGAAGTATCCATAATATTGTCCAGCGCCAGCTTGTTAGCATCACCAGGGCGAAGAATAACAAACATACGGTCCGGATTCAGCTCCGGCAGTACCTCCGCTGAAATAGGAACGTTCCATGAATCCTTAAAATCGATACCCTCCACGGATGCCGGCGTTAAACCTAACGCTCCAAACAAGGTGAAATTATCACTAGGCTGAATCAACTGCAATTGTTTATCCTGTACCCGCATAAATGCCACTGTTTCATCCGGCGCTTCGGCAGCTAGCCGACCATGAACATCGGTAACCTTCGTGTTGTACTCTGCCTGAATGCGGTCCGCTTCGGCTTCCATACCGAAGACAGCTGCTGTTTCGCGGAATCGTTCCCAATTCCCTTCATTCTCATTGTCAAAAAGAATCGTAGGCGCAATTTTGGACAACTCGTCGTAATTGGCTTCGTTCAATGTCTTGGACGCCAGAATAAGATCGGGTTCCGCTTGAAGCAATGCTTCAAAATTCGGAGCTTCTCCAGAGCCGATGACCAGCGTATCCTTCATCTGATCTGCTAAATATTCAGGAAATCCAAGGTCATTGTAAGTAACCATAGCATGAGGCTCAATGCCGAGCGCAAGCAGGTGATCCGCGAAAACATAAAGCATGCCCGCTACTTTCTTCGGATGTGCCGGCACCTCCACGTCTCCCTTAACCGTAGTAATGATCCGTGTTTCCGCTTCGGATGTGGTTGGAGAAGCATGACTAGTTGAATTGCTCGACGAATCCGTCTGTTCTGAAATGGAACCATTTGTAGTGCCTCCAGAAATCCCGTTTGCCCCACAACCAGCTAATAAACCTACAAGCAGCATAACCGAGAGAACGACGGTCCCCCGTCTAATAAACGGTGAGAAAAAATAATTGTTCGACAACACTTGCCACACGCCTTCCAATGTGATTTTGATAATCATTATCATTGTTTATTATAGGCAGACTCTGCTTGTAACGCCATGGACGTCCATGCTCATAACATGGACGTTTGGCTCATGAACAATTCGGTCGTCCGGCGTAGAAACAAATCATGAGATAAAGACGTGTAACAGGAATAGCTGCGGGATGCACCGAGGTCATAGGTGTGGCCATTGCGTACGGCTTTAAGTTCTCGCCACACCGAATGAGAGGCCAGTGAACGCCGGAGCGCCTCGCGCTGCTGGACTTCATCGGCAGTGAACAAAATAAGATGATCAATATCATACTCGGCCAGCTGCTCTACCGTCAGCATTTGGGAATGGGAGACTTCGGCTAATTGCTTTGGCATCATCAACTGCAGATCTCGATAGAGGACGGTCCCGAGATTGCGACTTCCAAACAATTGGAAACGTCCGCCCTGGAATTGAGCTACCGCCACCGTCTGGCCGTCGACTCTCTCTCTTATAGCAGCACGTGAGCGTTCGGCGAGCGTTTCATACTGCTCCAGCCACAACTCCGCTGCCTGATCCCGATTGACTGCTCTCCCAATCATACGCAGATGGTCGCGCCATTCCCCCTGGAAGGAAACCGTACAGGTTGGAGCGATATGCCGAAATAGATCCGCCTTGTCAGGTTCTGCATAGTCAGTGCGTTCAAAGCCAATGATAAGCTCCGGACGTGCAATCAGGAGTCGATCAAGCTCTGGCTGGCCATGGCCAACCTCCAACGTATCGCGCAATCCAGCAGTTGGCTCTTGAGACGGGTTAACCAACGCCGCATAAGGCTGCACGCCCAGCGCTAGCAGATGACCGGTATAAGGAATGGCAGCGGAAGCAATGCGTGAGGATGTCCGGTGCTTCTTCATATATACAGTGGGGGAAAATCCAGTGATCGCTTTAAATTTTCGGCTAAAATAAAACTCGTCTTGATATCCGACCCGATGTGCCGTTTCCCGAATCGTACGCTCAGCGCCGAGCAGTAAATCGCCAGCATGGGCAATACGGACTTCGTTCAAATACTCCATCGGCCCTTGTCCAACGTCCCGCTTGAACAGCCTGGCATAGTGAGCAACACTCATCCCCGCCATCGATGCCAAATTTTCGCGTGTAAGGTCGTGTTGGAAATGGGCTTCAATATGTGCTTTGGATAGCTGAATTCTCTCGCGGACATGATCGAATTGAGGCTGCGGTTCCAGCTCCGCCCGTTTAAGTACAGCTAGCAGCAGCTCTTGAAAACGGATATTTGCCTCCATTCGATCCCATCGATCACCGTTCCAACCGTTTGATATGCTGCGGGCGAGCACGGTTGCTTCCTGCAATGTCATCGCCTGATGAATGATGGATACCTCTGTCTCGCAACAGAGCTTGCCATCTTCTCCTACCACATAGATGTCATATGAAAATTGATCAAATTCAAGCGGCTGGCTGCCCCATGCTCTGAATTCCCACTCGGTTCCCGGCGGAAGGAGCAGCACATGAGCAGGATGCACCACTAACTTTTTACTTTTAACATCCATCTCTCCGCTGCCATTTGAAATAACCAGAAGCTTATGCTGCTCGGACAGCTGAAGCTCAGGCTCCATAGAGGCTGTAGTAAACGTTTGTGTGTCCAAGAGCGTAAATCGTCTGTCCGATTGCCTCATTTTGTTTGTCCGCTCCTTTCATTACGCTGGCTTTCATCTATTTAAATCTAAGCCTTTCCTAAATCTTAGAAAAGATTTTGTTTAGTACCAGGTGAAACGTCTGTTGCCGTCCTTTGGCGGCACTAATTGATATTCATTCTCATTCAAGAGCATAGCTTAATTATACCCGTTTTTCAACTGCTCACGCCTTCTTCTATATCGTACTGAACACAAAGGCACGCCTTGTAAAAATCCGCACCCTGAAATTTTGTTCATTCATTTATATCAACGTGTCAACCGCAAACTATTGACCCTCCGCCAATAGTTAAAGAATGCTCTTTAGCTGGGTAAACTACGATAACTAAGGCGATAATTTCAATATTTTGTAGGCGCCGTTTACCACCTTTAAAAGGAATTCCAATTTTCATATATTACCTTCTTAAATTAATCGTCCCTTAACAAACAAGCTTTATACTACCTGTAATGCATCACAACCTATATCTAATCCGGAAAGGAACTACATGCATGGGAATTCATACGTACTTTCAATCATTAAACGATCTTGAACGCATTATTCGTTGTCCTGGGAAGTTTAAGTTCGAAGAGCACAGCGTATCCGCTCATTCTTGGAAAGTTGTACAGTACGCCAAAACCTTGGCAGATATTGAAGAAAGCAATGGCGTCACGATTGATTGGAAGAAGCTTTACGAAATTACGAGCAGCCATGATTATGGCGAAATATTTATTGGCGATATTAAAACGCCGGTTAAGCACTACTCCTTAGAACTGCGCGGCATGCTGCAGCAAGTAGAAGAAGGCATGATTGCACTTTTTATAGAGGAAAATATTCCAGAAGAGCTCAAGCCAATTTTCCGCAGACAACTCCGTGAGGGCAAAGATGATTCCGTTGAAGGGCTCATTCTGGAAGTCGCCGATAAATTGGATCAAGTGTACGAAGCACTTACTGAGTTGCAACGGGGAAATACAGAGAAGGAATTTGTTATTATGTACCGCGAAGCGCTTGTCAAAATCAAAAAAATAAAGCTGCATTGCGTAGATTATTTTCTAAAACATATTTTACCTGACATCGTTAAGGAAAGCTCCAATTGCCCCGTTGATATCCAAAAGATTACGAAGGAAGCTTTAGAGCTATAACTATCTTCAGCCTCTATACCCCTCATTCAAACCTCTGCATCCGATTGCCGCATGATATTCAGCATAAATTGCTGCATGGCAGCAGCCTTCCGTTACACCGTTAGCCTACCCTCCACTCTTTTCTACTCCCCTTCTTTTGTCATGCCTTCAGAGTGAATTCAGCACAATTCATACTATTTACCAGATTAATATATAAAAAGTACAATATGTTCTTTAGTTCTTCTGGTCCAACGTTTTTTGGATACACGATATAATAAAACTCTGGAAAGGAGGATTATTCCAATATATTGTAAGCGCTTAATTGTTTTTCAAATCATTTAAGGGGGAATGCATCTCATGAGTAGAAAGCTCAAACAGATCATCGCGCTCTTACTCACAGCTGCTTTGTTCAGCCCTGCTGGCTGGATTGCGCCAATCGCAAAAGCAGCAGCGCCTGAAATACCTGTCATGTTGTTCCACCGGATCGTTGTAAATGCGACGGATGACTGGACTCATACCAGTGTAGAAAATTTCACAAAGCAAATGAAGTATCTGAGCGACAATGGTTATAATTCTTTATCAGCAGAACAGTATGTTGACATCCTCGATGGAACAGAAAGCGCCCCTGACAAACCGATTCTACTAACATTTGATGACGCTACACCTGACTTCATCACCCATGCGCTTCCAATCTTAAAGCAATATCAAATGAAATCCGTTCAATTTGTGGTTAGTGATTGGATCAATGGTGGGTACAGCATGACGACCTCACAACTGCAAGCGCTTGCAGAAGAGCCGAGCGTCAGCCTTCAAAACCATTCCCAGACACATAGCCAAAGCAGCGATACTGCAGGCGGTGAAATTTGGACAAGTTCAATCACTAAGGAGCAAGCTGCAAGCGAGATTGCCGCAGCGAATGACTATCTGAAGAATCACACAGGCAAAGACCCTATTCTTTTCGCTTACCCATACGGCACCTTTAATGAAAACGCAGAAGCTGCAGCAGCGGAAAGTAACATCAAATATGCCTTTAAAGTAGGTTATCCGAATCAAGGCAGCTACGCTATGGGCCGTCACTACATGCAGAGAACCACAACACTTAGCCAATTCGCTACGCTGGTTGGCGGACCCGCACCAACCGAGCAAACACAGATTAATACGGTTTACCATGAATCCTTTGCTGGTGGAAAAGGAGCTGCCACCCAATCGGGTAACGCCAGTCTGACGTTGTCCACCGATAAAACATTCGATGGCAATGCTGATGGAGCAGCTTTATCCGTTAGCAACAGACAAAATGACTATGATGCGGTTGATTTCAAATTCGCGACTATCGGTCTGACCAATGGAAAAACCTATTCGGTAACCGTTTCAGGCTATGTTGATGCAGATGTAATTGTACCTGCCGGAGCACAAGCCGCTCTCCAAACGGTGGACAGCTACGGCTGGTTGGCAGGCGCAGAGTTTGTTGCTGGCAAAGCCTTTACATTAACGAAGGAATTTACGGTGGATACCAGCAAAGATGTGAGCTTACGCGTTCAATCGAACTCTACTGGGGCCACTGTTCCATTCTATATTGGAGATGTATTGATTACGGAGAAGGTAGCTTCCGGCGGTGGTGAAGAGGAAGAAACTCGTCCGCCAGCTTTAGATTTTACGGCCATTACCTTTGAGAATCAAACGACCAACGGTTTTGTAGGCAGAGCAGGCACAGAAACACTAACCGTTACCAATGAAGCTAACCATACGGAAAACGGTTCGTACGCATTAAAGGTAGAGAACCGATCCGATTCATGGCACGCGCCATCACTGCGCGTAGAAAAATATGTAGACAAAGGCTCCGAATATAAAATTTCGCTCTGGGCCAAGCTGATCTCGCCTGCTAGCTCGCAGCTTCAGCTGTCTACGCAGGTTGGCAATAGCAGTCCGAGCTATATTACTCTTTCAGCCAAAACGATCAACGCTAGTGACGGCTGGGTTCAGTTCGAGGGAACCTACCGTTATACCAATATTGGCGACGAATATTTAACGATCTATTTGGAAAGCTCTAATCAGAAGACAGCCTCTTTCTATATTGATGATGTCCGCTTCGAGAAAGTTGGCACAGGACCTATCGTCGTGGAGAAAGATCTCACTCCGCTCAAGGATGCTTATCAGAACGATTTCCTGATTGGTAACGCAGTATCCTCTAATGATCTTGCGGGCGTTAGACTTGAGCTTCTCAAGATGCATCACAATGTCATCACTGCAGAAAATGCAATGAAGCCGGATCAGATGCAGCCAACGAAAGGCAACTTTACTTTTGCTGGAGCAGATTCGCTCGTTGACAAAGCATTGGCCGAGGGACTGAAGGTCCATGGGCATGTGCTCGTATGGCATCAGCAGACACCAGCGTGGATGAGCAGCTCCGATGACGCGCCTTTGGGACGCGAGGAAGCTCTCGCCAATATGAAAAACCATATCAAAACGGTCATGGAGCATTACGGCAACAAAGTGATCTCATGGGATGTCGTCAACGAGGCGATGAACGATAACCCATCTAATCCTTCGGATTGGAAAGCAGCTCTACGACAAGCCCCTTGGAAAAGCGCGATTGGCACAGATTACGTAGAGCAGGCATTCCTACTAGCAAGAGAAGTGCTGGACGAGAATCCTGAATGGGATATCAAGCTGTATTACAATGATTATAACGATGATAATCAGAACAAAGCCCATGCCATTTACAGCATGGTCAAAGAAATCAATGATAAGTATGCGCTCACTCACCCTGGCAAGCTTCTCATCGACGGTGTGGGCATGCAAGCGCACTACAATGTCAACACGAACCCAGCTAACGTTAAGCTGTCGTTGGAGAAATTTATTTCTTTAGGTGTAGAAGTCAGCATAACCGAACTTGATGTTCAGGCTGGAAGCAACTATCAGCTTCCGGAGCAGCTTGCAAATGCTCAAGGCTACTTGTATGCCCAGCTGTTCGAGCTTTATAAGGCTAACGCTGAGCATATCAAACGCGTAACCTTCTGGGGACTGAATGACAGCTCCAGCTGGAGGGCAGAGAACAACCCATTGTTGTTCAATAAAGACCTGCTTGCCAAACCTGCTTATCACGCTGTCATCAACCCGGATAAATACTTGAAAGAGCACGCTCCAGTAACGGTAGATGCCAAGCAATCCAGTGCCCAATTCGGCACGCCTACCATCGACGGCACGGTTGATTCGGTTTGGAGCAGCGCGCCTGAAATACCGATTAATCGCTATCAGATGGCGTGGCAAGGTGCAACCGGAGTGGCGAAGACGCTCTGGGACAATGAAAACCTGTACGTTCTAGTCCAGGTACGCGACGCACAGCTTGACAAGAGTAGCGCAGCCGAACATGAGCAGGATTCTGTTGAAATCTTCGTGGACGAAAACAATGGCAAATCATCGTTCTATCAAGATGATGATGGACAGTACCGGGTGAATTTTGACAACCAAACCTCATTCAATCCGACAAGCTTTGCAGAAGGTTTCGTATCGGCAACTAAAATTTCCGGCACGAACTATACGGTTGAAGTGAAGATACCGTTTAAGAAAGTGACACCTGGCGCTGACAAGAAAATTGGATTCGACGTTCAGATCAATGACGCTAAGGATGGTGCCCGTCAAAGTGTTGCCACTTGGAATGATACGACTGGCAATAATTATATGGACACTTCCGGATACGGCATACTGACTCTGAGCAAGAATAATACGGTTCCTCCCGGCGATCCCGTCAGCAGCGGACCTGCCCCGTCGACCGGAGTTATTGAAATGAAAGACGGCTTTGTTACCATCCATCCACTAGTGAAAAGCGACGGAAGCCGTACAACAGGCACCGTTTCCGACGAAACGTTGAAGAAAGCACTAGCGCAAGCTGCTCCAGCAGCTAACGGTAAGAAACAAGTCGTCATTGAAGTACCGAAGCAATCTAACGCGAATGCGTATGAAGTACAATTGCCAACTCAAAGCTTGAAAGGTACCGAGAACTTCGTGCTTTCGATGAAAAGTGAACAGGCTACGATCGATATTCCAAGCAACATGCTATCCGATGTGACAGTGAACGCTGAACAAGTATCTGTTCGCGTAAGCAAGAGTACTACAGATCACATGGATGCATCTACTCGCCAACTGGTCGGCAACCGTCCAGTGCTGGATCTAAGCTTGGTTGTCGATGGTAAAGCAATCGCTTGGAACAATGCAAAGGCACCTGTAACGATCTCTATTCCTTACACGCCGACAGCAGAAGAGTTAAGCAATCCGGATTCAATCGTAGTTTGGTACATCGCCGACAATGGTGAGGTAACTGCGATTCCGAATGGCCGTTATGTTGCGGCAACAGGAAGAGTTGTATTCCAAACCACACACTTCAGCACCTATGCTGTGGCTTCCGTACTCAAAACCTTTGGAGATTTGAATCATGTGCCTTGGGCGAAGCAAGCGATTGACGCCATGGCTGCGCGTGATGTCATCAAAGGTAGTTCCGAGAACAGCTTCTCTCCTGCTGCTTCCATCAAGAGAGCGGACTTTATCGCCCTTCTTGTCAGAGCGCTCGAACTGCAAGGAACTGGGAAAAATGAAGAGACGTTCAGCGATGTAGAAAAAAGTGCATATTATTATAATGAGCTAGTCATTGCGAAGGAATTGGGAATCGTTACTGGTTTTGCTGATCATACGTTAAAACCTAACAGCCCTATCTCCCGTCAAGATATGATGGTTCTGACCACTCGGGCACTGGCGGCCACTACTAAGCCGCTTGAAAAGAGTGGAACTTTAGACACTTATCCTGATGCAGCGAGTATTTCCGATTACGCGAAGGACAGCGTTGAAAGCTTAGTGAATTCTGGCATTGTGAACGGTAAAAACGGCACAATTGCGCCAAACGATTTACTCACCCGCGCTGAAGCAGCAGTCATCCTGTACCGTATCTGGAATCTATAATCAAGAGCCAAGTCATTTTATAAATGACTTGGCTCTTTTCGTTTCTCACTATGCACATCCGCTCACTTGATAAGGTGAAAGCCCAGAAGGAGACTGCGGCTGTACGAGATCCACCATCCAGGGAGTGTAGGCATTAATCCCTTCATAAGCACTACTTTTCTGAACTCGCGCCACATAACATAGAATTAAACCCTTCTGAGGATGTGAGTTTACGATGAACAATTCTCCCCTATCATCTCGTTCTACGGAGAAACCCAACTTCCTTGTCCTTCTGGTGGATGAAGAGCGTTATCCTCCCATTTATGAAAGCAAGGAAATCAAAGAATGGCGTGCACATCATCTCATTGCTCAGCAACTTTTAAAAGCTAACAGCGTGGAGTTCCATAGACATTATATAGGAAGCACCGCCTGCTGCCCAAGTCGGGCTACGATGTTTACGGGCCAGTATCCTTCGCTCCACGGAGTGAGTCAGACCGTCGGCATTGCAAAGGAAGCATTTGACTCCGACATGTTTTGGTTGAATAGAAATACGGTGCCTACGATGGGCCATTACTTCCGGGCTGCCGGCTACGAAACGTACTATAAGGGAAAATGGCATATATCGAATGAGGATATCATCACGCCAGGTACCCACAATAGCATTCCTAGCTATCATCCGTTGACTGGAGCCCCTGATCGGAAACAAGAAGAACTATATTCCCTTGCTGATCGCTTAAACGATTTCGGTTTTTCTGATTGGATTGGGCCCGATCCCGTAGGCCGAAACCCTCGCAATTCAGCATCTTCCTCCGCTTACGGATTAAGCGGCCGAGATGAGGTTTACGCTGCTGAAACCGTTGAGCTCATTCAGTCCCTCGATCATATGCAACGCCAAAACAACCATGCACAGCCTTGGCTAATCGTTTCTTCCTTTGTAAACCCGCATGATATTGTGTTATATGGCGATTTGACCGCTCGACTGCCCAATTTCAAATTTAATGTCGATCCTATGCCCCAAGTATCCCCTCCACCGACCCTGAATGAACAGCTAACTACGAAGCCTCGCTGTCAAGCAAGCTATCGGGATCTTTACCCCAGAGCGCTGCAGCCAATTTCCGACCAGCCGTTTTACCGTCAGCTCTATTACCAATTGCAAAAAAATGCGGACAATCAAATATTAAAGGTGTTTAACGCTCTTACTAGCTCTTCTTTTTACGACAATACCATTGTTATTTTCACTTCTGATCATGGGGATTTGCTTGGGGCACACGGCAATCTTCATCAAAAATGGTACTCTGCCTATGAAGAATTCCTTCATGTCCCGTTCCTCATACATAATAAGCATCTATTCCCTCAACAGAAAAATGTTCATTCCCTGACGAATCATGTAGATCTTCTGCCTACTATGCTTGGTCTGGCGAATATTGACATTAATCAAATACAAAATCGTATTCATAATAGCTTCAGTGATATTCGTCCATTTGTTGGTCGAAATCTTAGTTCTCTGGCGCTCGGGAATAATGACGCTCGGATCGCGGATGAACCGATCTACTTCATGTCCGATGACGATGTCACCCGCGGCCAGCGCCAAATGAATGTATTGGGCGTGCCCTATCCCTCTGTCGTTCAACCTAACCACATCGAAACCGTAATGATTACCCTTAATAGAAATAACAAACAGGAGATTTGGAAGTTCTCCCGTTACTTCGACAATGTTCAATTTTGGAGCCAACCTGGCGTCCAAGATAGCATCTCACAGCCAGTAGGAGACCCTACTTTAGGGCAATGGGTTACGTCAACCAAGACACAACCGGTTCAGGAGGAATTTGAATTGTACAACTTAACCGATGATCCCCTAGAGACAAACAACCTTGTTCATCCCTCACTTTCAACACAGCATACGATCAGCATTCAGAATGGGATGATGCGATTGCTGGACGAGCAGCGCAGACAAAAGCGTTTGTATCCTGTTCAGCCAAAGATCTGAAACAACTTCATCTCTGAACAGTTCAGCAAGCGTCCAGTCTCCTCCTACGCCAAAAACAGGGGCTTCGTTAAGCCCCTGCCTGTTCAAAAATAATGAACCTCTCTAAAGACCCAGCTTTTGACCCTTCTCCAGCCGTAAAATCCTGCTTTCCCCTTCATTCGCCAGCTCTCTAAACTGGCTAATGGTTTCACGCATGCGAGGAAGCGCCTCCTGCTTATAAGTGCTAATCGAATCTAAGGCTGAAAGCACGTCGGTAAAGGCTTGTTTCATCGTGTCGACTGAGATATTGGCTTCAAGGGATTGCTTATGAATCGCTGCTCCCTGGTCTTTCAGCATTTTTGAAGTACCGCTGATGAGATTGTCCGTGGTTTGGTTGAGAAGCTCAATCTTCTTCAAAACAATTCGTTGATTGTAAAGCGCGCTTGCCACGGTGACTGCGATTTTCAGGGCAGAAACTGTAACATTTCGGGCTCTGTCTACTCCTCTCATAAGCTCCTTATTATTCCTCATCACAACCTCTATGGCCATAATTCCCTGCTGATTGACTACCTGCATTTGCTGCAAATCCATTAGACGCTGGCGTAAAGGAAATAAGACTTCCTCCGTGATAAACAGAATTTTGTCTGCAGACTCTTGGCGCAGTTTTGCTGCTTCAATCTGAGACTCAATCTCTGAATCCATTAGCACGCCTAGCTGGATTTCCTTTTGCAGCTTTTTAGTGAGCTCCCTAAGCACCTGCTGTTCGATCTCCAAGGTGGTGTTGTCATTTTTTAATACCGTTTTCCCTTTATCTAATGATAATATAATGTCCGAAATGACCGCATCTGCTTTCTGGTACTTCACAAAGTAACGCCGCAAGGGATTAAACAGCATGCCCAAAACGCCGCTTTTTGCAAAATCGATGACGCTCGGGTCCAAATCCTTCAACTGAAGGTGAAGCTCCGCCAAACCCTTGGCTACTTGCCCGCCTTCATCCCCTGTTTTGGATAAGTTCCCTACGGAAACCTGCAGAAGGGCATTTTTCTCCGAGGACGACCTCATCGAGCCCATTCCGAAGCTATCAATGGACTGCAAGACCCCTCTTCGCTTATCCAATGACTCGATATCCAACGCCAAAATTGTAGAAACGTTGTTTAACGCCAGCTCTTTCAGCTGCGTTAACTCCTCCGGTTCAGGCTTCACCTGCTCCTCGATTGCCGACTTCAGCTTCTCCTCGCTTATCACTTCCATGGAAAATGACATTTTAGCCCCTCCTCATTGTTTATCTTTACATTTGAACGTTAAGTAAATTGCCGATCTTATAAACAACATCCTCGGTATCCGCATTAATACTGGCCGCCTCATTGATGCTTGAAATACTTTGAAGAGCCTTGATGTTTGCATTGTAGCCAATCGTGTAGACCGGAATTTTGTAGGTCTCGATCAGTCCTCTAATATCCTTAAGCGAATGCCCTTCATTCGTCTCTCCGTCGCTCAGTACAAAGATTATAGGCTTTACATCGGGATTCAAAGCGATCTCGTCCTGAAGCATTTTCATCGCCACCACAATCCCGTCAAAAGTAGCTGTGCCCCCACTGGCCTGAAGGCTGTTTATCGCCCCCACGAACATTGATTGCTGATTCGTATCGTACTTCCCGATCGGAAGATTGATGGCAACATCGCTGGAGTAAGAAACAAAACCAATGCTATTGTCCCGGCCCAAAAACTTTTGACCTTTCAACAGCGATTCCTTCAATCGATTTATCGGTTCACCGCCCATGCTCCCCGATACGTCAGCTACAAACACTGCCGCAATCGGTTTGCTGCCATCCTTCTTCTCCTTCCATAGCTTCTGCGCTGCGGACAAGATGCTGCCATCCACGACCGAAAGCTCTGATTGGTAATCCTGCAGGCCGTTAAAGCCTTTCTGCTCCGCTAATTTCTGATATTTCTCTTGCTCCACAAAGTCGGCGAACTTCTGAATAATGTCGAGTTTAGCCTTTGGCAAATCACCCAAGGCATAAAGCGGACTATCATGTCTCACGCCAAAAGGAGTGAACACGTAACCTGCTTTAAAATCCGTCGCATTCACAAAGGTTTGATACTCTAAAACAAAAGCATCCAGCATGCCTGTCTTGGCTGCCTCGCGCATTTGCAGCGTGGTTGACGCAATAAAAGGGACATTTGCCTGGAACTTCTCAAAGCCCTGCACCGCTTTCTCGCCCAGCAAATCATTGCTGTCAAAGGTTCCGAGGGCGGTCACCAAAAAGTTTAGCCCCGTAGAACTGGCAAACGGATCTGTATACCCCATGGCCAGCTCATTATCGGCAATAGCATCGGTGACGGTCTTGATATTCAGGGAACCGTATTTATCTACCAGCTCATCATACTTTGTTTTGGTTGATACAATACCGGCAACATTGCCAACAAGCCGCTTAGAGACTAACTGAGTAGGAATGCCCTCTGCTTTGACCATTTCGCCCCACAGCTCGTTCGAAGGAGTAAAGGCATCCGGTATATATTTGCCTGACCTGATATAATCGGCAGCGGTTCCCGAAGCAATATTTCGAATCATAACCGATACTGGCTTTCCATCAACCGTGATATTGGCGTTATTGAATTCGGCAGCTACTTCATTTAACCACCCATCAATACCTGTTCCGGATTTCTCCGTGGAAGAAAATATTTCTACATAGTTATCCGTGGTATTCGATACCGAAACCGGAAATTTGGATATATCGGGCAAAGAATCTCCAACTGCCGCAGGATCTAGATCAATTTGGCCTTTGATGGGCTGCATCGTTTTCACCGATACATCTTTATATAATTTATCAAGCTTTTTGGCCGCGTCTTCCGTAGTGATCTGCGTCTTTGTTTTCCCTAGATTAGACGTTAAGGTGATGCCCAAATAAACAAGCAAAAAAACAGACAGTGCAATAGCCACTAACACTACAAAAGCTTTCCCTTTACCTGCCATATCCGTCTCCCTCTCCATGCTTATATAATTTGGTCTGCTTGATTAATAAATCAATCTCCTTCATGCAGGGCATTTCCTCAACATCTCTATAATCGGTACTGTTTAACAGCGAAATTTCCAACAATAATTTATCTAGCTTAAGTAAAATTTCTTCATTAGCACTGAGATAACCCGTAACGTAAGATAAGTACTCCTTGTATAAATTCGTTTTTTCCTGTATTAGTTTGTCAGAGAGCCTCGCCGATTGCTGCTGCCCTGCAAAAGTGGAATAGCCGGAGGCATCGAATACACTGAGCTTGTTAAGAATACCCCGAATATTGAGGTAGAACAGCTTCTCAACCTCATAAATAACGGAGTCGAACTTCTTATAGCTGATTTCCGTTTGATCGAAGCGCTGTCCAAGAATCTCTACCAAAGCACTCTTCTTTTTCACTATTCGTTCCAATTGATCCAAAGCAAGGGCTATATCCTTTTTCAAGTCTTTGGCATTTCGGTACTGGTGAAGCGCAGCAATATAATCCTCACGCGTCGCTATGTTTTTTACCGGAAGCACGACGGGAGGTTTAAAGAGCAAACTATAACTCCCGTAAAGCATAACAATAAAACTCACAACCAATAACGTTACGCCCGAAGCCGTTTCAAGTACGCTTTCACCTCCTATTTCCACACCTAGAAGCCCAGGTGACAACACGATAATATTCAGGACCGCAGCTCCGCCAACAAGCCCAAACAGCTTCACAAATTTACCGTTATCCAACGTACACACTTCCCCTGCTATTACAGTAACTGACTCCGATTCGACTTTTTAAGAAGCACTAAGATTAACAAGGCCTTATGGCTAAAAGGAAGATATATCTCTCCTTATGCTTAATTTTATCAGAGAATAACCGAACAAGCTCCTAAAACTTACTAATTTAACCGATTGAATTTATATCTTGGGAAAAGGGCTCTCTCAGGATCTCTTTCTTGTGAAATTAAATACGAAGCTAAAAAATTGAGTACCTCATCCGAGCAGTGCTCCGCTTAGAATTGACAAAGGCCAATGGAGATGGTACGTTGGCGTAATACCCATTTTGGGTCATATCATAAGGGGTGCTTTATATGCTGCTGCCTGTTCACGAACAATTCATTCACCAAGCCAAGGAAAAGCTAAGCCAAGATCGGCGAGTTCGAGGGCTTTTAGCCGGCGGTTCCATGATGACGAATACCATGGACGAGTATAGCGATTTAGACCTAATCATCGTATACGACTCTGCCTATCAGGGTCAGATCATGAGTGAACGGCTGGCCATTGCCGAAGGATTGGGCACACTGCTTTCTGGATTTACGGGTGAGCACGTTGGTGAACCTCGTGTCGTTATATGCTTATATGGACCAGACCCGCTGCATGTCGATCTAAAATTCGTTACCTTGGAAGAGCTCAATGTCCGGATTGAAAATCCTCTTATCCTATGGGAACAAGATCAGGTAATCAGCCACATTTTCGAAAAAACCTTCCCTTCACATCCATACCCCGATGCCCAATGGATAGAGGACCGCTTCTGGGTCTGGGTCCATTACGGCGCAACGAAGCTAGGGAGAGGCGAATGGTTCGAATTGATCGACCATATTACTTATATTCGCAGTGCCGTGCTCGGTCCTTTGGTTTTGATACAAAATGGTCAACTTCCTAGAGGCGTTAGAAAACTGGAGAAGTATGCCATTAATGAATTAGAAGACCTCAAAAAGACGATCCCTGCACACAGCTTCGAAAGCTGCTATCATGCGTTAAAAAGTGCGATCAGCCTCTATCGACGACTTCGGCAAGCTTCTGATGCTCTCCTATTAAAAGAAGAAGCAGAGCATGTATCGGTCGCTTACCTTGAAGAGGTATATGATTCTTTAATAAAATAGAATGAAAAAAAGAGCACCTGGTTTAGGTGCTCTTTCTCATTTAAAATAAGAATCGTTCATGACCGCCATCCTCAACATTAGTTATACCCTCAATAGTTAGTAATTTTTTCTTCATCTCTAGCCCGCCTCTAAAGCCCGTTAGCTTCCGATTGGCTCCAATTACTCTATGACAAGGCAATACGATGGGGATTGGATTCGCTCCATTAGCTGCACCCACCGCACGTACTGCCTGCGGCCTGTTTATTGCCTTCGCGATCTCTCCATAGGATCTTGTTTCGCCATAAGGGATGTTTCCAAGCTCTCTCCATACTTCCTGCTGGAATTTAGTCCCGATTAAATCAAGCTTAGCGCCTGCAATGGATAACTTCTGGCCTGCAAAATAGCCCTCAAGCCACTCTATGATCCCTGTACGCTTAATGGCTTCATGATCTTCCTTCAGCTCTCCGTTGGGAATAATCCGGGTCATCCAGCTTTTGAAATGCTCCAATCCCTCATGCGGAAATATGATTCGGCATAAGCCTTTTTCCGTTGCAAGCAGCAACCAACTACTCTGATTGAATTCAACTCTTGTCCACATTAGCTCATTTCTCATAGCTGTCGTCCTTTCCTTTTAGACTCTCTCTGTAAGCCGTTGGGGTTAGCTCCGTTTGCTCGCGAAACCACACCGCAAAATGCGAAGCGGTTTTATAACCAACAGATAATGCTACGCCATGTATGGTCAGCTCTCTATTGGCCAAAAGTAGTTTGGCTTTCTTAAGCCTCACTTGATGAAGCTGCTCCATTGGCGTGCGATTCGTAACGCCCTTATAAGTACGCTGCAAATGATAAGGGCTAACGGCCAACTGATTTGCCAGTATGGATAAGGTTAACGCTGATTTAAAATTTGTTGTAATCATAGCATCCACTTGCGCAGCAAGCATGGCATCTGGATTTAATGAACCCGGAATATCAGGCTTACAACGCTTGCAGGGCCTAAATCCGTCGCGCAAGGCAGACTTTAAATTCGGATATATCGTAATATTTTCGCGTTTGGGTGTACGAGCCCGGCATGAAGGACGGCATACAATTTTTGTCGTCTTTACACCGGTATAGTATATACCGTCATAGGTTGATTGTTTATTCGCAATAGACTCGTAAACCTTATCGAATAACTCTGCATCCATCACCTTTCCCCCTCGCAGCCATCAACTCATTTACATTGAGTATAACCAGATTGATTAGGAAGCCCACGAAAATCAGAATACGATAGCAACATTTCGACAGCAACTCCGTGCAAGAGCCAAACATGAATTTATAACAGAAGACGATTTGGCTGCTTTCATAACTTTTTAGAATTCATATTGATCTTTTTGAGCAAAGTAATCAATAGTTCTACCTCTTCAACTGTTAATCCTTCGGCAAGCGTGTTATTGATTTCCGCAAGAATCGCTTGGAGCACAGGAGCGAACTCAAGTGCCTTCGATGTCGGATAAAGCAGAGATGAGCGGCGGTCCTTAGGATCAATTCTCCGCTCGATATAACCGGACTCCTCAAGCTGCTTCACTGAACGGGCGGTTGTTGCCTTATCAAATTTCAATTCATTGGTCATTTGATCCTGTGTAATGCCTGGTTGTTTTAGAATTAGCTTAAGAAAGCTGGGCTGTCCGCCACTGCCGATACCGTACGGCAGAAGCTCACTCGCGAGCTTTTTTTGATTTTGGCGATGAAGCTGAGAGATCAGCTTGCCGATCGGTTCATGGTTCAATTTCATTAAGCACACCTCTTTAATTAATGACTGCCGGGTAACAAGCCTTTCCTCAAACACTACATGAAATTTGTTGCGTGCGCAACTACATTGTAGTACACTGAGTGTATTATTTGGTTGCGTTCGCAACTATATATCAAAAAAGAGGCATGAGGTGCTAGGTATGAGTGCAATTGGTGCAACCTATCAAGAGGATGAGGCGATCCAGAAAAAACGCTGGATGATCCTGATCGTATTAAATTTATTCACTTTTATGGCCACACTGGATGGCAGTATTGTCAATATTGCTTTGCCTGTGCTTGTCAAGGAGCTTCATCTTCCGCTAGCGCAAGTAGAGTGGGTGACGACCATCTATTTAATGTCGATTTGCTCAGCCATACTGTTCTTCGGAAAGCTTGGCGATATCGCTGGAAAAA
The DNA here is from genome assembly GCF_006542765.1 of Paenibacillus luteus. Classification (GTDB taxonomy): domain Bacteria; phylum Bacillota; class Bacilli; order Paenibacillales; family Paenibacillaceae; genus Pristimantibacillus; species Pristimantibacillus luteus. Next base: position 99,195 of record NZ_SKCD01000055.1, on the reverse strand, counting down.
TAAAAATTTTCAAAATTGGCATGGTGGTGTTTATATTCGGATCCCTGCTTTGCGGTATTAGTGCATCCCTTCCCTTCCTTATCGCTTCGCGAATCATACAGGCTATTGGAGCCTCGATGACCATGGCCAACAGCCAAGGCATTGTCACCGATATTTTCCCATCAACAGAGAGGGGCAAAGCGATTGGGCTAATCGGCACCTTCGTGTCGTTAGGCAGCATTGCCGGGCCTAGCTTGGGCGGCATTATTGTGTCAACATTAGGCTGGGAATATATTTTCTGGGTGAACGTTCCGATTGGGCTGATTGCCATCGTTCTTGGGTGGAAGGTTCTTCCTTCGGACTTTATGAAAGTAAAATCCAAAATTGATATCCCTGGCAGCCTTTTGTTCGCCGTATTTATTATCGCCCTGTTCGCTGGACTGCTGCTTGGTCAGCAATTGGGGTATGGAGACAGCCTGATTATTTTGTCGCTAATCGTCGCGGTTTCTGCTTTCATCGCTTTTATTGGAGTAGAGATGCGCACATCCCACCCGCTATTGCAGCTGTCACTGTTTAAAAATTCGTTATTCTCACTGAGTATTCTTTGCGGCTTTCTTGTGTTTGTGGCTAACTTCTGCTTTAACATAATTGCACCATTCTATGCACAGAATATGCTGGAACTATCCCCCTTCTATGCAGGTTTTCTACTTATGTTATTCCCAATCTGCATGGTGGTCATCTCTCCACTTAGCGGGGCATTGTCGGATAAAATCGGCTCTGAAGCTCTTACCTTCGCCGGGCTAATCGTAATGGTCATTGCCCAATTCGGGCTGGCCCGCCTGCATGATGGCAGCTCTGTCGTGCTGGTGGGCGTTTGGATCGCTATGCTTGGAATCGGCAGCGGCTTGTTTCAGCCGCCAAACAATTCCCTAATTATGTCCAAGGTTCCACGCACACAGCTTGGCTCCGCCGGCAGCGTCAACTCACTGGTCCGCAATGTGGGGATGGTCGTCGGCATCACCCTTGCCACTACCATCTTATTTCATGAAATGAGCAGCAAGGCTGGATACCAAGTAACCGATTTGATTCCAGGCCAACCCGCTATTTTTCTGTCAGGCATGCATCTCGTATTCATGACATCATCCGCAATTTGCTTAGTATGTGCAATGCTGACTGGCTGGAGACTCGTCATAATGAAAAAAGCAAAAAGAGCAGTAGCCTAACATAGCGTAACTTATCGGTATCCGTTCACATTCTTGACTGAGCAGTCAAAAACGTGATAAGGTTATCCCATGAGCAGACCAAGAGAATTTGATGTCGATCGTGTTTTGCACCAGTCTATGGAAGTATTTTGGTCCAAAGGGTTTAAGTCTACCTCCTATGAGGATCTAACCCGCATGACGGGGGTCAAGAAACAAAGCTTATACTGTGTCTTTAACGACAAGCGAGCCTTGTTCCTAAAGGCTTTAGCACACTATCGTGAACAGAGCATCGCGTTACTGAAAGAACTGGAAGAGCAGAATATCTCTCCACTGGAGAAGCTCGACTCATTACGCAGCTCTCTTCTAAACGATGGCGCCTTTTGCCGAGGATGCTTAATGGTGAATTCGTCTCTAGAGTTCGGAAAAGAGGACGAGCAGGTCACTCGCGAAATTGAGCTCATGTTCGCCGAGGCCGAGCAGGTCCTAGAGAAAATCATCAGAAGCGGTCAGCAGCAACAGTTGATTACCTCTCGTTTTTCCAGCAAAGAGCTTGCAGCTTATCTTAACAACGCTATTTCAGGCGCTAGAATTTTAGAGAAATCAGGCGCAGCTCGGGAACAGATTGAGGCGGTCTTGCGTACATCTTTTGCAATGATTTCGCCTTGATTTTTTTTGCCAAGATTTTGACCATTCAGTCAAGAATAAGCAATAATTTTATATGATAAACAAACATTACAACCTTAAGGAGGTGGTGGACAGGAAATTCCTTTAGGACGAATATTCGCAGATAAATCGCGCTAATTCCTGCAGGCAACTGCCAGTTAAATTGCTAAACATAAAAAATTAATTTTGGAGGCTATTATGAATTATACTCAATCCGTAGAACCGCTGTTTAAACCTTTTAAATTAGGCAATTTGGAATTAGCTAATCGGATTGTCATGGCACCCATGACCCGTCAATTTTCACCTGAAGGCGTACCCGGCGCAAATGTAGCTTCCTATTATCGCCACAGAGCAGAGAACGGTGTGGGACTGATTGTGACTGAAGGAACCATTATCAATCACCCAGATGCATCGAATCAGCCCAACGTTCCTCATTTTTACGGCGAAGCAGCCTTAAATGGCTGGGCAAACGTAGTGTCTGAGGTACATGACGCAGGAGGAAAAATTATTCCGCAAATTTGGCATATGGGAGCACGCGGTCATGTTGGCGATTATACGGAAGCAGAAATTGCTGATATCGTACAAGCATTCGCACAATCAGCCTTAGAAGCCAAGCGGATTGGGTTCGATGGCATTGAGCTGCACGGCGCACATGGATACTTAATCGACCAGTTCCTTTGGGAGAAAACCAACCCGCGCACGGATCGTTATGGCGGGGACATGCTGGCACGCACAACCTTTGCCGTGGAGGTTATCGAGGCTTGCCGTCAAGCAGTCGGAGCAGATTTCCCCATCGTACTGCGTTTATCGCAATGGAAGTCGAGTGAATATACGGCAAAATTGGCTGAAACACCGGAACTGCTGGCGCAATTGCTAGCCCCACTTGTTGAGGCCGGCGTAGACATATTCCATTGCTCCACTCGCCGTTTCTGGGAGCCTGAATTCGAGGGCTCTGACCTGAATTTTGCCGGATGGACCAAAAAGCTTACAGGCAAACCAACGATTACCGTTGGATCTGTTGGCCTTGATGGCGACTTCATGAGCCTTTTCACTGAAGGAAAAGGAGCAGCTAACGTCGGAGTTGATGGATTGATCCAAAAACTTGAGCGTGAAGAGTTCGACATGGTGGCCATCGGACGCGCACTACTGGTTGATCCCGCTTGGGCAGCCAAAATTCGGGACGGTCGGACAGACGAGCTGATTCCTTTTACATCAGAAGCATTACAAACACTAAATTAAGCTTTGATTTACATTCACCTACATGACCGAATCGTAATTAGTTAGTTTCATGTGAAAAACACCTTAATTTATCCAAAAACCCGACCTAATCAGGTCGGGTTCTTCGGCGTATTGCCGCAAGAATAAGATTATAACCGCTTTGCCAGTTGATTAAGCTGCTCCGACATCCGATGAACGTCTTCGATGAAGTCCAAAATCTGCCTTGACGATGTCGCCTGCTGCTCAACGATTCCCGTCATTTGTTCAATGGATATGCGCATTCCGCTTATCGCTTCTTCGAAGGTTTTCAGCGTATGCTGAATCGTTTGCGTAGAGGACACTGTTTCATTGGATAATTTCCTTATTTCATTGGCTACAATGCCAAACCCTCTTCCCCGGTCCCCTGCATGAGCCGCTTCAATTGCCGCATTAATGCCTAATAAGTTTGTCTGATCCGCTACTCTTCTGACCATAGAGACCACTTTATCCGTTTCATTCACCTGTTTGACCGTCCTATGGGCGAGGGCAAGAAGCTGCTGAGCAGACTCCGCCAGTACGACCGATCCTTCTGTCACCTGCGACAGCTGATTATTCGCGTGTGTTAATGAAACCGACATTTGATCGGCAATGGCTATTAGCTCACTTTGTTTTCGAAGCTGAACGGCTATGCCGCCAATCACAGCGCCATCGAAATCGTGGAGCGGTGTAGCCGTACCTGTAAACTCGAAGCCATAAAATGCGGCAGGGACTTCCGCTCTTAGCGCTACATTGCTTCGAATGGCCTGCGTTAACGGTTCCTCAGGGTGCAGTTGTTGACTTACACGTATATGCAAATCAATATTTTCGCCCGGCCAATAGGCTATAAATTTCTCTGTATCACAAATAGCAATCGATAATTCAGCAGGAACTGCCGCCTTTAAGATTGGAATCATTGCAACCACAGCTTTCAGGGATTCAATGCTGTTCATCTTGGATTCTCCCCACTTCATGTAGTAGTGCATTAAATAAGCGTCTGTGCCAAGCACCCCATTTTATCAGCCTAGTGTGTTAATGTAAATATGAGTAGAGATGCAATTCAAAATCAAAGGAGTTATGGCTATGGCGACAGCAAAAGGAACCAAAGAAGACCCTTGGAAGTTAAAAACTCCTCCTCAAACCTCCGAATATGAGATGTATAAGGGAGAGAAAGACGGCAAGCCTATTATCGTCTGCACAGTAGGCAAAACGATATTGCATTATGACTATCAGTGTATTGACGACTTACATGCTATGCTCAAGCAGCACGGAGATTGGATAGAGCTAGGCAGCGCAGACGAGCAAAAGCCAGCGAAAGAAGGTACGGTAGAAGCCTGGGGGCGTTCTTCTGAAAACCCCGTAGGCGGTTGGTATGGTTTGAAAAAAGGTCTTCGCGGAAGATTTGGCATGTATATCCCGCCTTTAATGGAGGAACTAGGACTTGCGGAAGTCGAACACCTTCCAAGAAATAATCGGATGAGGGCATTGTAATTGGGGTAGCTTGGTAAGCTTTCTGGCTAACTTTAAAACAAAAAGAGCGCCTAACATGGCGCTCTTTCTTGTGGTCCAGTGAAAGTGTCAACTGCTCATTTTATAATTCAAGCAATCATTTGGCCACCGTTTCGCGCGCAGCCACCGTCATATCCGCCAAGTGCTGATATTCGATCAATCCGTTATTAGATTATTGAGGTAACAAAGTAAAAAGAGAGTTCGAAGCTCATTCTTCAGCTAAAGCGCAAGTAAATGAAAAAGCCACAACCCTCGCGGTTGTGGCTTTCTAGGATGGAAGCAAATCATGGTATACAAATCCACAATTCACCTCCCGCTTCCTAGGCGTTGATAAGCTTCAATACCTTCATCAGTTGGTATAATAAAAGGGCACTTTCTTGTCGTTGCGTATTTTTTCCAGTCTGAAATTGGAATGGGCTATCTGTGGTTAGTATCCCATTATCCAAGGCAGCAGTATAATATGGTTTTGCCCAATCTGGTAGTTTGTCAGGAAACTCTATAGAAGTGGTGTTTTTTATGACGATCTTAGCTTCGCTATATTTGACTGCATTCACCAGCATAACAATCATTTCTTGATGCGTAATTTCTTGATTTGGGTGGAATGTACCATCGGTATAGCCATTAATTAGACCAGCGTCGACGGCTGCATTAACCTGAGCCGCATACCAAGTTCCAGTCTTAACATCTTTAAAGCTTTTAGAAGCCTGTAATCTAGGCAAAATGCCTAGAGCCCGATTGAGCATAGCAGCAAACTCAGCACGTGTGACAACAGATTCTGCCTTGAAGCTTCCGTCAGGGTAGCCATTGATAACCATCCTGTTTGCTAATGCTAAAATACTTTCTTTATATGGACTGCTATTATCCAAATCATTAAACTCCACATGATTTTGAACAACGGTGTATACTGAATTCCCCTTACGCTGCAGTGTCACCTGCAGAATTCCGTCCTTCCACTCCCACGTAGTTGGAACCGGTACGTAAGCCTGTGTAATCGGATCATAGGTAAGGCCCGCATAAACAGCATCTGCATCTTTGGATAATTTCAAATCCATTATATGACCAACATAGTTAGAGAAATTGGATAGAATCTTATCTTGACCGTTTCCAGTCAACTTAACTTCAAATTCCAAAGGAACCCCCAACGGAACACTTGTAGAGCTATTAAGCTGAGTACTCAATTTAGTCTTGAAGTCACTTGATGCTTGAGCAATGGTAATCACGACCTTTTGTCCCGAACGATTATCCTGTGAGGCGGACGACAACAAAGAATTTACCGGAAGTTGTAACTTGCCTGATGATGATTCAAAAGTAAGTACAGCATCCTTTGAGCTGTTGTTAATGTTTGATATTGTATTTAAATCTATCTGGAATTGACTGCTTTGAGTTGCCGTTTTTTCATCAGCCTTAATATTAATATTCGGGTTTTTCTTAAAGTCAGGGTCACTCATGGCATTCGAAATATAGGCCAATGGTACTTCCGTTATAGAGGAGTAAGTTCCATCTGTGCCTTGTTTCATTGTTGTCACGATTTTGGCTTCCTCAGTAATTGAACCTCCAGCAATACCGCCGGGAATTCCCCCACCACCTGGAGTGCCACCACCGCCACCAGGGATTCCTCCTCCACCACTGTCATTTATAACAGAAGGAATAACAACTGAAGTACCCGTGCTTTCGAACCTATTCGTACTCTCTCGAGTAAGAACAAGCTTGTTTCCTGGATTTCCAATATTCCCAATGGTGATTGTTATCGTGCTCTGATTCGGTTTAACAATTCCTTCCCCAATAATAAAGGTTTGAGTCTCATTGTAAACACGTATAATATCACCAGCAATTAGGTTATTAACTACGATATTATCTGCTTGAACCATGAATTTGTTTACGGTAATTGATGTTAAAGGAATAGCAGTTGTTCGTTTATCTTCAAATAGTATTCTGCTATAGAATGGGGATATAAAATTGTCACTTTCCATAAAGACGCCTATTCCTAAAGCTTCCTCCGGTACAGACTTCTCGAGAGCAACGGAATAAGTGTTTTTCCCACCATCCACAACGGCTATCTCATCTCCAACGTCACCATATGCATCTATAAAATACAAGTGATAACGAACATTAGGTATTTCTGTTTTTCCTGCTTTCCATGTCACTGTGCCAGAAAATATGTTTATGTCCGCATTCGTATCTGTCCCCGTCAAGTCTACAGGAAGATAGTTCGGTGCATCATAAATTGGAACCGATAGAGGCACGTCCAACATACGTTCGCTGCTGTAATCGTTAAGGCGAATAAGCGGATAAACTCCAATGCTGACTGCTTTGTCAGGTAATCCCGAGCCTGAAATATCATAAACAAAAAGCGAGTCTGTTGAGAGTTCTACCTTCTTATACAATCCAATTTGCATAAGCTTATTGCCCATTTGATCCAGATAGTACGCAGCATAACCCTTAATGCCATCTTGATCGATCGGTGGTTCAAAAGACAAATATCCATCAACCCAACCGGGGTTTAAATCTTCATCCACGAAAACGCCATTAGAAGGCAGACGAGTCTCATTCATGACTGTTTGCATCTCTTCAATATTTTTAAATTTATATAGACGGTTATCCGTCGATACGAAAATGGTATGATCTGCACCAACATAGACATTTTGGACATACATTAACAAATCGTATTTTTTTGTAAAACTATCTCTATCGTATACGGCAGCATTACTGAACACGAGGCTTCCGTGCGCATATACAATCCTTTCTGAATAAGTTCCCAATAATATAGAAGGCTGGTTCGCATCCAATCTAAGTTTTCCATAATAAAGATTATTTTCGTCAAGAATGATATTGGAATAGTAATAACCGTTATCTATGCTTTTTCTTTCAAGCAATCTAAAATCTTGACTATCGTACTTATAGACATTGGAACTATCTCCACCAAAAAGAATCTGTTGATCAAGATCCAATGCATAACTGCTAGGATAATAAATCCCTGTGCTCTTTTCATTATAAACCGCGTCCGTAACAGAGGTATAGACAGCTGATGTTACACTAATTCCACTCCCAAATGTACCACCATTGTACAAAATTCGATTATTCTTATCGGGATAGACATTAAGTGGATAGTTCTTCGTGGTTATTTGAGAAATGGCCACTTCTGATGGAATACCGTCATCTAAATCTATAACGTTAATGTGGTTTGCGCCTTTAAAAATAACATAAACCTTATCGTTATAAATTTTGATTGCACTTGGATTAGAACCAATAAACATTTTTTTCACTACACTTAGATCTTCCTTGCGAATGACAACAAGCTCGTTGGTGCTTGCCACAATAGCATAGATGTAAGGTGAGTTGTCAGAGGTTATCCAATCGGTAATTGGTTGATTACTATTTATAAAATACGAATTTCCAGTTAAGTTAACAGTGGTCCTTTGCGGTATTGTTAGACCGATTCGAGTAATTTTGTTTATATTATCATACCAGTTCTCAATTCCAGAAAGATAGGCATGTCCACTTGAATCAATTAAGGCAAATCGTTTATTAGAAGGGAAAAGAACCAATGGAGTATAAGTAGCTTTATCATATACACCTTGCGTGGTAAGAACATAAGCATCTGTCACATCCAGTATTACAGCTTCAAGATAAGTATAGTCATTATTGGTTCTTGAGTAGGTACCTGTCGTCTCTATCAAGTTGTGTTTATTGAACTGATGCCCTCCAAAATACACGTAACGATCATCAATAAAAATGCGTTTAAGCGATATAGAAGATCCGCCTATCTCCATATTGTCACTAATGTCTTTACTCAGCTGTACTCCAGTTTTAATATCTATAGCTGTTATACCGCCATAAGAAGACAGTTTGCCAGCATAAAGTGTATTCGATGACTCATCAACTGCTAGAGTTAAATTATCAAAAATATTATAATCACTGTTTAATACGCTGCTTGTCTTAGTAGCTTTGTTATATTGGTAGATCTTCCTGTCACTTGTTCCGTAAAAAAGATGAGTGGAAGAAGCAGCGATTGAATTAGGAATTTCGGGTGTAACAATCGTGTTTGAAATTTGTTGAGTTGAGAGGTCAACCGTCTTTATCATGGTCGCACCGGAAAGCGCTATTTGAAGAAACTGGCCGTCCCTTGCTAAAAATAAAGGTCTAGATCCAACATTCAGTGTTTTCTCAATTTTAAAATCGCTAAGTCGAATAAAGTAGAGACTATTTGCTGGGCTAGAGATTGCATAAATATACCCCGCATCCTCGTCCAATAGCCAGTCTGTTAAATCATTCGGGAGAGCGAGATCAAGAGAAGATGCTGATGAATTTGCGCTGGCAGTTGGGGCAACAATCCCCAATGAGTTAAACAATAAAAGTAATAATGCGAGTAAAATTAATTTTTTTCTCCCTTTTTTCATACAGTAATCTCCTTCTATTTCTTAGTATGTCTACCAATTTAATGATACTATAGGTCTCCAATATTTTCTATAAAATTTATACTATTGTAATTCTCTCCACCTATTTAAGGATTAAATAACCAAAGAAAAAACCCAACCTCAACGGTTGGGTTCTTCTAATTATTGGCCATGGCGAAATGTATAGAGACAATTTCATATTCTGCCTTTATTTATTGCTCATGCCACTAATTTGCCATGGACTGTTTTTGTGCAAATATCTAAAATCATTTATTTGCTAGATACGCTCTCATTGCAACAACGACAGCCATTTCTCTAGTTGCTGTACCTTTTGGATTAAATTGATCTGCATAACCCTCCATAATTTTTAACGATGAAAGGTCAGCAACATGCCCCTGCGCCCATGACGCAATTTGGTCGCGGTCTTGATAGGAAACGTTTGATTTAAGCGGCTCCCGTTTCATTGCTCTTGCAATCATTACCGCCATTTCTTCTCTTGTAATGGTTTCATTTGGAAGGAACTGATCCCCGTACCCTTTCACAATTCCTGCAGCATATGCGGTATTGATGTAAGAATAGAACCAGTCCGTTGTCCGAACATCACGGAAAAGACCCGCTGCCTCGCCGTTTGCTTGAACGTTAAAGACTTCCACGATCAACTTGGCAAATTCAGCCCTAGTGATTTTATTTTTCCGATTCAGCTTTCCATTATTTCCTTGAACAAACCCTTTTTTTGTTGCTTCCAAAATAAGATCTTTAGCCCAAGAAGAAATATTTGCGTTATCTGTATAGAAGTCTGCCAAAGTCTTTTCTTCTTTGTTAGGTTCATCTGTTCCTTCAATGTCTTCGTCTATAACCAAAGGAAATTTGATAAAATCCTCGCCCATATTGGTCGTATAGCGCCATTGGACACTATCACCCTGTTTTAGCTTATATAGACTTGCTCCATAATTAGGGTATGTTCCATTCACGTTATACATCCAACCGCTGAGCTCGCCGTGATCAAACTCTCCATCGCCTGCAATGGATTCGATGTAGATACTATTAAATTCTTGTGAGAATGAGTTTTTATACGCAATACCGCGTTTATCCAGCTCTCTTTTCAAAACCTCCCAGACCGATTCGCCCGGCGTGAATTCAACTGTAGTTGGCGACAACACAAAACCCTTTTTAATCGTTAACTTATCAATAGATAATTGAATCGTTCCTTTTTCAGGGTTTGGCCCAACACCGCCGCCATCGCCCGGTGGAGTGCCACCGCCATTATCGACCTTTTCTTTGAGCGAATAGATGACGAAGTCGGTAAAGTGATTCGTTTTAACAATAAGGTCATTTCCAGCTTCATACGCATACTCGTGCTTGCCGCTTGCTAATCCTTCTTGATCGGTAGCAAACTTTTGAATAGAGGCAAGCTGGTTATTTTGTATAAAAGCGGCCTCTTTGCCCTTCATGTCCTTAAAGGTAAAAGCAACAAATCCATTCTTAAAGTGAATTGATCCGTTTCCGCCGATCGTGAAAAATTCGTGAACGTCATCTAATTGCTGCTTCGAATCAATCAGGCCGATCAAGCCTGCCTTGAGCGTCTCGTCCTTTTTATTGTTAGACGTGATTAGTTCAAGCGTTTGATTCGAACCGTCATCCATAACAATCCCTTGCGGGAAGTCGACAGTGATGCCGCCTCTCCAAATCGACAGATTCGGCAGAGCTGCATTTGCAGGCAAATTAATGAATGTTTTCGATTGCGCACGATCAGGCAGTTCAATAGATACCTGCTTGCCCTGATCCGCTTCCTCCACACGTATCGTGTAATCTTTGCCATCGTTTGGTATGACGATAGATTGCCCGCTGTCGGGAAGTTGAACCGTATCGCCCGGCTCCGTTTTCTCAATCACAACATCTGTCATATCATACAGATTAGTTTCTTCATTTAGGAAACGGGCATACGCGACTAGGGCATAAAGGCCTTGGTCCGTTGCCATTCCGTCTACACTGCCGCCTTTTGGATGAACAAACCCGCCTGTCGGCGCCGCATAGGTCAACAAATTGTCGACTGCTGAATGGCGGTTTTTGTTGAACCTCACATCCGTATGAGGATCAATACCCAAGCTGGTTAATGCGACAATTACTTGGGCGACGCTTTGGACGTTTTCGGCGCCTCCGCTCAAATAACCGCCAACTTCGTTTTGAACAGAAGAAAGCCATAGCAGTGCACGATCTACGACACCTTTAACCTCTTCCTTCTTATCGTAATAAGGGGCTAAAGCTTGAAGCGCCATGGCCGTCATATCCGGATCGGCAGCTCCTTTTAAGGACCACCCGCCACCGTCCACTTCTTTGTCCACAATATAATTGATCAGCTTATCGCGCGTCGTCGGGTTCGCAACCCCATTTTGAACAGGGATATCATATTGATGGCTGTCAAGTGCAATCAGCGCAAAGATTGGCCCGTTAATCCCTTGTTTGGTGACGTAAGCAAAGTCCGCTAATGCTGCGCCAATATCATACCCCGCTACATTAGAGATGTCTTTGCCAATTGCCGTAAGACCTAAGATAAGCCTCGAATGCTCGGTGCCTTTATTGGGATCCAGCTTCCCTTTAGGCATTTGCTTTCTGACTTCACTCACTACATTGCTGTAGTAGGTTGCAAAATAGTCTTCGGGAACATCATAATTCGCGCGTGCAAGAGAAAGAACACTCCAATCCCCGGCAAGCGTATTGAATGTAGGGTTGTTTACGGTTTCAACTAAATAAGACAAATGCTTATTTAACTGTTCGTTTATGTCTTCTACAGGTTCTTTTTTCAATCCTGGTTGCTTGGCATCATTAAACGCATTGTGCGCTTGTTCTAGCGCCAACACCTTGGCATCGACTTTATTTTGGCTGGCGTTTTCGTCAGCAATTAAAGCTTGGGCTGATTCAATAAGCTGAATAGACTGACTATATACTTCTTCTGTCACCCAATATTCGCTTGAATAAACATCCACTCCGTCTGTGCTCACGGAGACTGATTTTACTTGTTCCTTAGCATCATCCACGGCAAGCTGCAGAAAAGTCTTATCTGCTTCTTTAACAATTACAATCTTGGGAAAGATACTATAGTATCCCTCTCTAGTCAACGCCGTGAAATTAGGGTTAGCCCCTACTAACGGATTAATATTACGATGATCCCCAATAGGACTGCCGAAAAAGCCTAACTTAAGATGTCCGTCTTTTAGAATATAACCGCCTTCCAAATCCTGCGGCACCTTGAACTCCACACTATTGCCTTGCGTCGTAATGTTGTATTGTTTAGCTGCATTGGTAATTAGTGTCCGATTTGATCCTGCAAAAAAGTTTAGCTGTGCATTGAAATTATAAATACCCGCTAGCTTGTTAGCTGGGAACGATAGCCCTTGGAATACAACCTTGACTTGATCTCCCGGGCCAACTTCTTCTGACGGATGAGTTACATTTTCGATAGTCACGCTCAGCGGCCTTGCGGTCATGACCTGGTATTCGGCCTTTCCAGCTCGTTCCACCTTAACTATATTGCGGCCTTCCGTCAGCAGTACACTGAACGATCCGTCAGAATGTTTTGTTACGTTTTCTGCGGAGAAAGTACCGTCTCCATAAGATACAGTTCCAGCTGCATGATTAATATCAGGTCGAAGAATACTGACTTCACTGTCTGCAGAAGGGTTAAACGTATAGGTAGCTCCGGGCTCTGTATCCACGAAGTACACGCTATCGATATCCGCATCGAACGCGCCGTTTTGAAGATTCATGACTTGATTGCCCATCTTGCCCTCATTGGCCTTTTGGTTGCGTGCCTTATTGCTTTCGATACCCGTTACAATACCAGTATCGCCTTGACCTACCGTGACAACAAACAAGCCGACATTTTCCGGCCAAATTGCGCTAAAAGCATCGTTTGCAGCTGTAATATATGCAGATCCATTTACCTTAAGAGCATCATAAGTTACCTTAACAATCGCCGTTCCGTTCGCTTTCGCGCGGATCGTTGAATAGCTGCCCGGCTCGCCTTCTGCAATAGCAATGACATCGTCGCCGGAAATAATTTCATAATGAAAATCAGGTTCAAAGAAGTAATTGCTGATACCTTCAATTAAGGCCTGCCAGCTCCGTAACGTTAACAATTTGTATTCAGAGCCCGGCGCTGCCAGCTTTAAGTGATTTTGTTCATTGATATTGAGATAAATATTCCCTTCCAGATAAGTTCCCCGGTTTAAAATCGAATTAGGCGAAAGAACATTTAATTGTTGTTCCGTAATCTCTATTGCTGCATTCGCTTCATTCGCTCTAAACGTTCCTGTGTTCGTCAGCTTGCCAGTTTGGCTAACCCGATAGTTATATTCCTGGCTATTCATCAATTTGTAGCTAGATACTCGCTTACCGTCTTGAATTTTCGTTTCCAGAGGTTGAATTTTTTCAAACGAAACAAAATGTTTGATTTTTCGACCTACGAACAATGATGCTTCCTCAGGCACCGTAAAAGTAATGATTCGCGATAAAGGAATGGCTCCAGTAATCGCTTGTGCTTGAGCTGCTAACGTGACCGTAACACTGTTGCTAAGTGCAATATATTCTTCACCTTCACGCGCTTTGCTTGGCTCAAAAGAGTAAAAATACGTATTGCCCGCAAGTACGAGGACTGGATATTGACCCGCAGCCGTCATCGTTCCCAAAGTTAGAGACGTGTCGCTTGGACTGTCCTGACCGATCCTTACCGTATAATCTACATCCGCGTTCCATCCCGCATTGGTTGCTTTAAGGTTCAATTGACGGAATCCAAAGGATTGGTCAGGCTCCGTCGTTACCTTTAACTTGCCTCCTCCAATACTGTTCCCGCTAGCGTCAATCCCCTTGTAGCTATAGGCGCCAGCAGGCAAAGAAGCTTTATATATTTTATAAGTGCCCTCTTCACCCTCGCCGATATTCACGAGCTGATCTTTGGCATTATAGATCTCTAATTTAGTTGTTTTAGGTGCTACCGTAAACGTAACATTAAATTCAGGCTGAATAACTTCTTCCCATAAACCTGGTTTTTTCGCTTCATTGAAGGCCGTTTGAGCTTGATCGAGTGCTAATGCCTTTGCATCCACTTCTTCTTGATTCGCATTCAAATCAGTGACTAACTGCTGGGCTGATACAATCACTTTGACCAATGCGTCAAGCTCTGCTTCGACAACCCAATAGTCGGTGATGCTTACATCCGAACCGTCTTTACTAATCTTCACGGATGCTTTGTTTAATTCTGCATCTTTTATGGACGCTTCCAATTTAGCCGTATTCAGCTCATGGCCTTCATCCAAGGCTTCAACCAAATCCTCCAGCACATCATCAACGATAGTCTGGCTGCTTTCCATATCCGTGAGCGCATCATAAGCATTATCGTATGCGAATCGAACGGCATCATCGGCAAGAATTTCTAGTTTATCAACACGGCTGTTAATCTCTGCTACTTTTTCAGTTAATGCGTCCTTGTTGGCAGGATTAATAAGTAAACCACTACTTCCTAAGTCATCCCCTAACCCGTAGACCGTGAATTGCCAACGAATAACATCGCCATTTTTAATATAGGTTGCCGAAGATCCCACATTCGGAAATTTATTATTGACCGCGTACATCCATCCCGATTGGTTAGAGTAATCAAATTCGCCTAACCAATCCGCGTTCGTCCGATCACCAATCTCCCCTTTTCCTCCGATGGCTTGCAAAATATAAGAGGGAATATCGACTTCTCCGGCGCCCGGATCATGTATAGCGGCTAAATAGAAACCATCAGCTACACTACCGCTATACCTGTAGTGATTTTCTCCCAACAGCTCTGAAATAACGGCTGCCACATTGTCTCCTTCGTGGAAAGGAACACGAACCGGCTCAATAATATAGCCTTGTCCTAATGTGAATTTCTCAACAGATACCGTCGCATACCCCTTTATACCCTTAGCATCTGAAACATCCCCCGCTGCCATCGCAGCTATTGGGCTGAACAATGAAAAAATCATTAGTAATGCTAAGCTTAATGCCAAACATTTTTCGCTTGTTTTTCGCAACAAATTGATCCATCTCCTTTATTCTTATCTATTTTGGCAAAACAAAAAAACACCTCTCACTAGTCATTGTGAAAGGTGTTTGACAAACGGACATAAGGACACAGCAATGCCCAAATAAATGCACAGTTAAACATCTCTCCTTTCATCCTCGTGAAGTCGCAGAAAAAGCAAATGGCATGTATCCTGGCTTTGCTTCATCGTATGGCTAACTCCTTCCCGTATAGAATACAGTGGAAACACGTTAGCATACTCAGCATTACAGTGGCGGGACCGCGTCAGATTTGCACTGATCTTCCATTTT
Organism: Paenibacillus luteus; assembly: GCF_006542765.1. Classification (GTDB taxonomy): domain Bacteria; phylum Bacillota; class Bacilli; order Paenibacillales; family Paenibacillaceae; genus Pristimantibacillus; species Pristimantibacillus luteus. The sequence continues at coordinate 83,858 of NZ_SKCD01000055.1, read as the reverse complement.
AAGCTGTGTTCACACAGCACCATTTACCTAAGTATTATGAAGTTATAGTGTCATACTACCGATTTAAGACTAAACTTCCGAAACGGGAAGAAACAAACCTATCAAAAAACGGCATATGTATACCAATCTTCCCCTCCTAATCAATCCCATACTTGCTCGATTCTACCACCGTCATTATGTAATTACGCAGCACAAACGGGGCGCTCATTGAAGAATAACCCATTTAAGAACGGAGCGCAATCGTTAGTTATTGTGAAGAAGTGAACGAAATGTTATGGATGACCGGTCAGCGAATCCATTAATACATAGTTTTATGACCGAAAAAGAAAACCCCGACCTAACGAAGGTCTGGGGTTTCCTTACTACTATAAATAATCCTGCCAACCGCTCCATTTAAACCATATCGTATGCGACTTTCATCGAATTAGAGTCAAATAAGCGTTTATTACTAATCGCTTTCAACCAACATATTAACGATAATATCCAACTGCTTTTCTACAGAAATCGGGTCACTGGGAAGAAATTGATCGAAATCAACTTTGTAGACTCTTCCTGCTTTTCCTGCTGGAGAATGCTGAATAAGCTTTTCCACTTCCTTCAGCTTTTCCTCTGACCCTTTATTCACAGCTAGGAATAAGCGATCCCCTATAAAATCAGGGATTACTTCTGTAGATATCTCCCATGTTTCTCCATTAATAACGTCAGTCTCTACTTTTTCTGTGGGCTTCAAACCCAGATATTTGTAGATAATATTGCCTCCCATGTTGGTATCACCATAAACATAAAGCGCATCGGGACGAACATTCAAAATCGAGAAGGTTTCATCGGCCCCAATGAACGGGCTAATCTTCTCCCTGTAATCGGCTATTTTTGTTGCAAACGCCTCATTCCACCGCTTCGCTTCCTCTTCCTTGCCAAGAATATCGCCAAACATTTCAACATCCTTGATTGGATCATTGTATTGCTCCACAATAATGGTTGGTGCGATTTTGCTTAGCGCTTCGTACCCGCCTTCAACTACCTCGGCAAATGGTCCTGTTGTAATAATGAGGTCAGGCTCCAGTGACAGAATCTTCTCCGCATCAGGCGGAACCCCAACATCTGCAATATCAGAAACATCGCTTAGCAGCGGGTTTTTCAGAATAAAGCTAGTTGCACCTACCGGCTTCACGCAAAGCGTCAGCAGTTCTCCCAAATGAAAAAGGGTAACTACACGCTGAGGCTTCACAGGAATTTCCGTTTGACCTTTCAAATGCTCGTAAATACGCGTTTCCGCAGCTGTGTTTGCCGCAGTGGTCTCTGTTGGAGCAGGCGAGGATACCGGTGCCCCTGTCTTGTTGCTTGCCTGGCATGCGCTCAGAAGCAAAGCTGTGCATAAAAGCATTATTGCTCCGAACGTTGGTCTTGAAAATCTGAACATCGATGTGTCCCCTTCCCCATTGTACTGATAATAACTCTCATTCTCATTATGGGAAACAAGCTTTGGAGATACAATAGACGATTTTAACAGTCCTAATGGATTATACTGAACAGTCGGCCGATTGTCCTCCCGGAACTGAAGCGGAGAGGAGCCTATATGCTTCTTGAACAAACGACTGAAATAATAGACATCCGCATAGCCTACACTGCTCGCTATTTCCTGAATACGCGCCTCCGATTTCAGCAGGAGCTGTTTTGACTTGTGGATGCGCACATGAATGAGGTATTCAATCGGGCCTACCCCTATCTGGTTTTTGAACAAGCGAGACAAATAGCTCGCGCTGCAGTTGTAAAATCCGGCTAATTCCTCGGCTGTAATCGACTTCCTGTAATGCTCATGTATATAGTGAATGGCTTCAGTTACCACGTTCCGTCTACTGTTTTCCGTTGCTGACGTTCGCATTTGTCGCATGACCTCATACACAAACGGAAGGAAGGCAGACTGTGCCTGCAGCTTGTCTAGCGGGGTTGTTTGATTCCACTGGCGATCCATCGCTTGGCACTTTTCCTGCAAAGGCAGCATTGCATAAGGAGTGAATGAATACGACATTTGAAAGCTCTCCCGATCCTCTGGCGAAACGCATTCGGCTTTATACAGAATCAAATAGAAAGCGAAGTCGTTTCCCATCGGCATAAAGGATAGTTCCACTCCCGCTCCTCCGTGCAAAATGTGAAATGAACGAGTTTGATGGGCCGTTCCCGACAGGCTCACTCTCGCCTCTCCATGGGTAGTAACTACAAAAAAGCTCGCCTGCGCCACATAGCGATCTGGTACCGTTCCACTCTCCACGCGATATTGTCGAATATCCAGCAATCTTACGGCATTTCGGCTCCACCGTTCGATGTGGGCTTCCCAATCCATGCTTACTCCTCCTCTCGCTATGCCAGCAATCTCCACTTCGAATAAGTATCTTTTTACAACGACGGTTTGTCAAGATGACGATTCCGCAATACAAGCTCGAGGAAATGCAAATACCACAACCTCATTAGGTTGTGGATTTTCATGGTGGAGGCGAAGCGTGGCTTAGCAAATCCACAATTCTTCACTCTCTCCCTTTATTCCTTTTGATACTGCCATTCTTTATTCACTCTTACTTAAATGTATCGGGATATTTCGCTAGTTCTAACTGATCTTCTATCGGAAAAATATCGGTAATTGGTTTATAACTTAATCGGATAATTCGTTCATTATCTTGGGCGGTATAGGGTTTGAAATCAGACTCTATTCCACCTCTTAGTTGATTATCCAGTTGCAAGGATAATACGGGCTCAACTTTAGAAAAGTTAAAGTTCTTTAGTTCAATTGAGCGTATGGCCTTATTGCGATAATCTCGATATTGAATCGTTAAGTTCTTCATATCAAATACGATACTCCAATACGTAAAGGTAGGCGGAATCTTGTGCCCAACCCATCTCCAGATGCTTCCGAGAGAGGGCTTTACCGATACTTCTCCTAATACAACAAATACCTCCTCGATCGGAATTCGCGAAGATGCATACCGTAGACTCTTATTCTCAACTATGCGATAGGCAAGTGTGAAACGATCCAGAGAATTCACTCGCTTCGACAGCTTAAATAGAGAGCTTTCTTTGAATTGATCTGCATATTGTAGTGACTTATCGAAGCTGGTGTTAGTTACTGCAAAATACGGCGCATCCTTGATCACCTGCGGCTTTCCAGCAACAAATTCAATGATCGCGGTTTGTCCTGAAGCATCTGAAACCATATAGTGCAGCTCATACATCGATTTTTCTAATCGTATGTTATCTAGATTATGGACTACTTCTTGTACCGAAGCATACTGGTCTAACTGATATTGAATCCATTGCAGCTCATTTAGTGCAGGTCTGCTATCTTCTTCCGGATATTGCCCGTCCTCATGATACATCATAGCAATAGCCAAGCCTTTTTCGTTCATTCCACTCATCGGTAACTCACGTCCAAACTGCGTGAAGGTAACACTTCCGTATTTAGATGTCCATGTTACTCCTTTTTCGCCTTCTTCTTTAAGAGATTCCTTCAGCAGGTCTCTCTTACTTACTACAATTAAGCCATGGCCATAATAAAAATCATAATTTTGTCCCAGTAAAATGGATTCATTATTTTGAAGCGTAAATGTAGTACACATAAGAAATCCCTCCCATAAAATAAGCTCCCTAGATTTCCAAGCCAACTTCTCGTTAACTTAAAAATAACAGAACGCTCATCTTATCTTTTGATTCTTATTGCTACTTTTATTTGTGTTATCGAATTGAAAAAGAAATCTCCATTTTTGAGTCTTCTTGATACGGGCCCTTAAAATCCGCGCCATACCTTTCAAGCAATAACTCGTTGGTTAGTTCGTACGCCAAATAAGGGATACGATAACTATATAGGAACTGATAGGTATTAATAATTTTTTCTACTTCACCTGCAAATAACCTACCTTCATGGGTATAGGTAACCACCTTCGTGTATGCTATATACTTCGCTGTCATTCCTAACGGCAAGTTAGAGTGATTAGTAACCTCCACAGCAATTAACTCTTTATATTGGACAATCTCTTCTGACTGATCCATATCATAACAAACACGATAAATGGTTTCATTTACCATGTTGGGTATTCGCTCAGCCTCTTGTATAAAATGCTCCATGGCTTCAATCACTGTGAAGCTGTTATTATCGTTGGTTACTCTTTCAATGCCCACCAGCCTTAAATCTTTGATGATCTCAACATTCTCATGTACTACGACTTTTCCGCTAAAGTTTTTTATTTTCAGCTTAAGAGCATCTACATTAATTTTATTCGTCCTGCTTAAACGCCAGTTATCATCATTCATGCTTCGGAACTTGGCCGGGGGATAATGAAATAGCTTTTTGAAATTACGTGTAAATACTTCTTGAGAATTAAAGCCATACTTTACAGCCGTCATTAAGACGTCATCATTGGTTTTGCGAAGATGCTCCGCCGCCTTACTAAGTTTTCTTCTTTTTATGTATTCGTGAACGGTTATACCCACAATCGCTTTAAATAATCGGTAAAAGTGAAACTTGGAAATATGGGATTTACTCACCGCTTCATCCATATCGATATCCTCGCCCAGATGATCTTCAATATAATCAACGAATCTCTGAGTCGCTTGAAAGTAATCCAACAATAACACCTCTTCCCGTCGTGATTCACAGTAATTATATGGGATTATGCTAGTCGTGTAACTACTCCACGCATCGGAATCTCATTAAGGGTACATTGGTCATCCATTAGGAATATGCTTACCACTCACTAAAGAGTCGAGGAAAAGCGAATATCCACAGAGCTCATGCCCTGACTATTTCAACAGCATATCTAATATCGAAAAATGGGTACTGCCACTTACACTTGTATCCTCTTGCCAGAATATGATTGTTTAGAAAAGAACTGAGATTGTAACGCATGCTTTAAAGGAGATGTGGTTCAATGGCACAACGTTTAAGCTCAAAGAGATATACAAAAAATTTGCGAAGGTTCTCCACCCACGCACGCCAATTTATTAAAAAACTAGGCTGCAAGCCGAACGAACAACTTCATTTTATTTTAGTCCATGACCCTAAAAACAAAAACAAGAAATTCAGTTCTTCTTCTATTCACCCAGCGATGACACTCCATAAACCTCTCAATCTACTTGAAAAACGCACCCCTCAGTTCACTCTCTTCTCCAAAAGGAATAAGCTCATACATCTTCTCACTCAAAATAAAAAAGGTTATGCCGTATTTATGGAGATCAATTACCGAGAAACAAGGACTAGTGATTTCAAAAAAATCAGAGCGCAGTTCATCGATGTAGATTTAAACAAAATTTCGATGCATTTAGACACAAAAGAACAAGTCAAACAGATGATTGAATCCATTCAATCCGACCCTGCAGAACAACTTCAATCGATTACCGTTAAAAAAACTAAACAAGGTAAATACTATCTTTTAGCTCTGCGAAAAAAACAGAGAGTAACGAAATTAAAGAATGCGTTTCTAAAGAAATTCAAAACTCAAATCAAGGATACAATGATTATCGAAACTAAAAACGGATATCACATCTATTGGGCCCTTCAAGGCGGCTCCGTAAGCAAATTCGTTCCTATTCAAAAAGCTCTAGCCAAAAAATTCAGCTCTGATCCCATGATAACCAATCTATCGAGAGTAATGCGCATACCAGGCTTTTATCATATGAAAAATCCTGGAAGCCCCTTTATGGTGAGGGTTAAACAATTGGGCAGGAAAAAACCTTTTTCTCAAGAGGAAATTATTCACTCCCTGGCATTAGAACCAATTCAATAAGTTATATAAAACAAAGGTTAGAACAGTTAACGGCATATTTAAGATAACAAAAACCCCGACCTCTTTCGGTCGGGGGGCAATCACAGTTTTGATGTCACCTGAATGGTTGCGCATTTTGCATCCAAGACTAAAAGAGCCAGCCACCAATTAGCAGCCATTTTGATTTCATCCTCTCCTAACTTGAATTCCTATTCCATTTTACAGTGAAAAATCGGTAACACCTTTTTTATAGGCATATTTCAGAGTATATGCTTCTTCTTTTCCATAAGGCATTGTAGCAATTTTTATACGAGTATAATCAAGCCTGCTATCTCTTAAAACTTTTTTCACTAAGGCTATACTTCGTTCTTCTTCCGTAATGACACAAAATATATTAAGTGCATATTTTTTCGGATCCGAAACGCATTTCCCCATATCAAAGCCATCAACATTGCCTAAGCTGGCATCTGCTAGAGATATCTCCAAGTATTCCGTTACTTTATCCCTCAGCCAGTGGTCCCGTTGGCTGCCTTTTTCACTTTTCAGAGGATACTGTACCACTAACCAAAACTTTCCGCTCATTCTGATTCACCAACTCTTTACAGGTAATTGTACACAATTTTTTTAATCGAAGAGGCATTACCCGTCAACTTCAGCATTTACGGCAACGATAAAGTTCCACAAAGCCAGGTTCAATGCAATCTATTCATACGATGTCAACATTCATGTCTGCAGCGCTGCCAGTGAGAATTAATTCCGATTGCTAATCACTATCAATAAATGGGTTGTAAATAGAGGGATATATTGATATATTACTGATTATATGTAATTGAAAGGGTGACCAAAGCCAATGATAAACTAATTCTATCTTTTATGAAAATTCGTTCAATCGATTTTCTTGGATAGGATTAGTGTGGGCTTTTTTATAGTAGCAAGGAGAGTATGGCTTTTTTTTTTTGCTAAAGCTATATGTCTCTTTGTTTACGCGCACATGCCTCCTATCCGAGATACCGGAAGGTGGCTTTTTGTGTTTAAAGGCCACGAACAACATTAGTTTTACTATAGGACGGCTCATTCATTGAGTGCAAGAAAAAAATGGATGAGTTATAGTATTTATTTTCAGAATAGGAGCAGGTTTATGTCAAAATACAAAATAGAGCAGGCCGAAAAAGACTTGTTTGCAGTATATCAGGTACTATATTCAGATGCTGATATCGAAATGTGGTACGACTGGAATTCCCGACTAGATGATACTAAATTTACTGATCAATGTTTTTGGATTATATACGATAATAACAGAGTTGGCGGAGCAATTATTAACGATGGGACGGTTATGTATCCATTTTTAATATCACCATTTGTAGATAGAACTGTTTTTTGGAAAGCGCTATTTAGTTGTTGCAAGGATATTATAAACATAAGAGGCATTTTAACAGAAGACGTCAGTATTTTACTTACTTTCGGCTATCGTTTGGATGTTATCCGGCAGATCATGTGCTGTCCGACTGATCCCGGCATGACTTCGGTGTTGCCGAGTGGTTACTCTCTTCATACTTTAAATGATTCTGTTGATAGTAAAACCCTTGCCAGTACTATTATGCAAGGATATATCGGAGGAATTGACTATGAAATTCATGGTACTCCGGATGAAGTTGATGTTAAAGAGGATGCTAGACGTCTGATGCAAATTTATTCCCCCAATAATTTGTCCATTTATATATTTGATGAAAACGAGCAAAAGATTGCAGGGCTTTGTATTGCTGGTATTAGCGAAAGCATCCCTTTGGGATTTGCCGAAATAGGTGAAATATGTGTTTTGCCTAATTACAGGAATAAACGGCTTGGCGAATTTATGCTAAAGCAGGTAAGGGCAAATGCTCATAAATATACACCCGTCGTTAAGCTTTGCGTTACAGTTGGCAATTATGCAGAGAAACTTTATAGAACTGTAGGTTTTCACTCCGGGCCTAGATTTGCAAATATGAGTAAAAGAATGAGTTGAGCGCATGCCTTCTCCTTGGCTTTAAGACCTTTACCCACCATAGTTTACTGATGCAAACTGCCCAATAGCTCAACGAGGCTGCCATTCCATATTAGCAGCCTCGTTCTGTTGACTGTATGGCCCTCAATTTAAATTTCTCCAATCGCTCTATCCTACTGCCTATCATCATACTGTCCTATTTATTTTGTCCCAGAACATTTACTTTAACAGCCAGTTCACGGCATCTAATGAATTCTCAGCTATATAGTCTGGGGTAGCCTCCAGCCATTCTCCAAAAAATTGATTACTTCGATATTTAGCCAAATCTTTTTCACCCGAACCCGTTTTCACTAAAACTTTAATACATCCTGCTCTTTTAGCTGCAATCATATCGGTCCATCGAGCATAGCAAAGACCCCATCCTTACGCGGATGGGGTCTTACATGTGGTGAAGGCGAGTCATGGCGTGATCCACAATTCGCCGGAGTGTGATGTTGAGGTTGTTTGGTGATGCATCCCACCACACACTCGACTCTATTGTTGCGAGTTAACTATCTTTGCTTTACATCAATTAATTGTAGTCATCTTGACAACGCGCTAGAGTAAATCAATTCATGCCTGTGAACAAACCATACCTGTAAATCCCGATACTCTTCAGGCAAGCGGTGGGAAGCGATTATTCCCGCCTCTTGCGCCTTGGCAATCGACGATCGTGGTAGCATAAATACGCCCATCCCGATCATAAACATCTTCTTTCTTCCTAGCCAATCACCAAAACGAACTCCAGTGATTAAGAATACGGCTTAAGACAAAATATACGCTGCCACGATAAATTAAATTTGCGTTGAAGTGGTCTCTAAACTTACTTGAATTGTGGGAATCGCAACATTAACGATAAAAATATCCAAAATAACCATGAACGTACCTACTAATAAAATGAATAACGCCCACCGTCCGGCTTGATTCTTATGAAACCGGATAAGCATTTTCTGTACATCATCATGGCTGCGGTTCTCGTGATTCTTTTTACACGGCGCACCACTTTTTTATAGGGTGCTATTTTTCAAAAATGTATCTCGGGTCAAGTTCAAAAAGGCTTCGATCGCAGGCGAGATCCACTTCTCTTCATGCCAAAACATTTGGGTTGAAAATGATGTGGCGGTCAAATCCCACGGCAACGGAACCAGTTCTCCCCGATTCACTTCTGCTGTCACGGCCATTTCAGGCAACATGGCGATGCCCATTCCTATTTTTGCACATTGTTTAATCGCCTCAGCGCTGTTAAACTCCAATTCGGTAATTCCTCCCATGCCCTTCTGTGACAGACTTCGCTCAAAAAACGTGCGATAGGAGCATCCTTTCTCCGTCAACAAAAAGGTCTGGCCATTAAAATCTTCAATAGCCAACGCTGTACGTGCAGTCAAAGGATGATCGGGCGCTACCAGTACATAAAAGGGCTCATCCAGCACTTTTACTCCGCAAAATCCTGTCTCGCCCTTGTCTTCATCCAGCATAAAAATAATGTCCGCGCCCCCTTCCCGCAAGCTCTGTTTGAGGTTCGGACTAGCCAGCGGTCGAAACATCAGCCTAATCCCCGGATAGCGCAAGCGGAACCGGCGTAGTACAGCCGGCAGCCGGTACGTGCACAACGTTTCATCTGCACTTATGACCACCGTACCCGTCAACTCGCCGGATTGCTTGACTGCATGCTTTGCTTCTTCAAGCTCACTCAATATGTTGTCTACATAGCGCAGAAAACTTCTCCCCGCATCGGTCAGGATCACTTTTTTACCCAATCTGTCCACCAGCTTAACACCCAGTTCTCCCTCCAAAGCCTTCATCTGCATCGTAACCGTTGAGGGAACATAGTTTTGAACTTCTGCAGCGCGGCTAAAGTTAAGTGTAGAAGCAAGCGTAGAAAAGGTCTTTAGTTGGCGCAGTTCCATGGTACATCCCACCTTTAGTTCAAAAAAAATGAACATTGTGTTCATAAACGTTTCTTTGACTTAACAATAGCATCATCGTAGAGTGATGACAAGAATGGTATTCCATCTTTAGTTATGAAAAGGAGATTTTATATGAGAGATTATGAAATTTATGAACTGGGGGATGTTCTGCTGCAATCCGGTGACACCCTGCCACATACCGTTCTCGCCTATAAAACTTACGGAACACTAAATGCAGCAAAAAATAATGTGATTGTGTACCCTACCTGGTTTGCAGGTCTGCATACCGATAATGAATGGTTAATTGGGCCTAGTAAGGCACTGGATCCGGAAAAGTATTTTATCATCATCCCAAATATGCTGGGTAATGGATTATCCTCCTCGCCAAGCAATACGCCCCCGCCTTATCATCAAGCTAATTTTCCGCAGATTTCGATTTATGATAATGTGCGGCTGCAGCATCAACTGATTACCCAAAAGTTTGGCATTACGAAAATCGCTCTCGTAGTAGGCTGGTCACTCGGAGCCGTGCAGACCTTTCAGTGGGGAGCAAGCTATCCCGATATGGTCGAGCGAATTGCTCCATTCGGAGGGACTGCCAAGACCCGGCCACATGCAAAGGTTGTATTTGAAGGAATGATCGCTGCCCTTAAGGCTGATGCTGCCTGGAAGAGTGGCTTTTACACGCAGCAGCCCACAGCGGGATTGGCAGCCATGGGTCGAGTCTATGCAGCTTGGGGATTCTCTCAGGCTTATTATCTAGAGCAGCTCTATCAGCAAGAGGGCTACCACACACTGGAGGAATATCTCGTGGATTACTGGGATAAAGTGTTTTTGACCTTTGATGCCAATGACCTGATCACCATGTTGCATACCGGAATCACCGGCGACAGTAGCACAGATCCAGCGTATGACGGCGATTTTGAACTTGCATTAAGCAAGATTACAGCACGGGCGCTGGTTATGCCGGGAAGCACGGACCTTTTCTTTCCTCCCCAGGATAGCAAATATGAGGCACAACATATGCCTGGTGCGTTCTTCCTCCCGATTGAATCGAAATGGGGACATTGCGCAGGCATCGGACAGCATGAACCTGATTCCCTATTTATAGATAAAAACCTGAAAATGTTCTTGCTTGAATGATAACTTCGCACGCTTGTCTTTCCCCTGCACGGGAAACTGTATACTTCCATTATGTTATAGATTAGAGGTGATATTTTGTTTAAAATCAGTGGGTTTTCGAGGCTAAGCAAGGTCTCCTTAAAAACATTGCGCTATTATGACCAGATTGGCATATTAAGGCCGAGAAAGGTGGATCACGACACCGGCTACCGTTACTATTCAGCAGACCAGCTTCTTCAGCTCAACCGGATCTTTATCTAAAAGAATTGGGCTTCACATTGCCACAAATTATACAACAAGATGCACAATTAATGGAGATACAAATTCCGATTATAAATAGATAACTGGAGGAGGAGTGGATTGAATTGAAAAACAAACTGATCATCTATGTCCTGGCACTTGCTGTTTTTCTGATCGGAACCATTGAATACATTATTACAGGAGTCATTGAAATGATCGCCGTGGACTTGAGAGTATCTATTTCCGAAGCTGGGCTATTGGTGACTGTATTTGCTCTCGCAGCGGCCATTATCGCTCCGATTCTGATCGCTCTAACGATAAATATGGATCGCAAGAAGCTACTCATGGCTACTCTCAGTGTGTTTATTGCCAGCAACGGACTAATGTTGATAAACCTTTCTTACGAAACCGTACTATGGGTACGAATTATTCAAGGGGCTAGTGGAGGAATGGCTACCGTAGTAGCTATGGCAGTAGCGACACGACTCGTTGAAAAAGAAAAAAGGGGCACTGCCATCGGTACTATTTTGATGGGGCTCAGCAGTTCACTCGTGCTGGGTGTTCCAATTGGTACATTCTTTAGTGAGATGTTTGGATGGAGAGTTTTGTTTATAGGGATCGGCTTATTAAGTGTTCTCCCATTGATTATCATCTATAACAAGGTTCCTTCAATCAAAGAAGAAGTAGTAGTTACCCTCAGGATACAACTCTCCATTTTAAAAGACACAAAAATTCTGACTGCCTTGGTTATTACTTTATTTTATATTGGCGGCTACTCTACACTATTCACTTATATTACACCTTTCTTGCAAGCCACATCCTCTCTTTCCATAACCGAAATTAGCGGTATTCTATTCCTGGCCGGAATTTGCAGCTTCGTCGGATCAAAAGTGGGCGGACAATTGGCAGATGCAAAGGGATCGAAATTCACAATTTGTCTCGGACTCCTGTTGCAAGGAGCAACTCTCCTTTTATTCGCTCTAGCCGGTGTCAACCTCTTTGTATTGATTTTGATTTTTATGATCTTTATGTTAGCCACTTGGAGTATATCCCCTGCTCAGCAGCTATATCTAGTTACTCTGGTACCTAGAAATCCGGACATTGCCTTAAGCTTAAATACTTCCTTCATCCAATTTGGTTTTGCATTGGGATCTGGACTAGGCGGTCTTGTCATCAGCCATACATCAGTCTTGTATTTAAATTGGCTGGGTCTTGCTGCTGTATGCATCGCTTTACTTCTTGCGACCTTGCTATTCAAAAAAATGAGCTGTGGGGCTGAACCCCCTATTGTTACTAAAGAAAAATGAGATGGACTGAACCAGGGGCGATACGAAATAATACTCATGTCTCCTTCCTTTATATTGATGTGCTCGACTAGAAATCGGCATATCAACAATAGGGGAAGAACATAAGATTTCGCGTGACTATACAACCTTGTGAACGACATAGGCCATTAGCGCTGCACATAGCTGATTAAAAACGGCGTTCTTCGTTGTACCGAACAAGATAGGTAGTACATTAGTGAAAATGCCACTACTACTCATAAGGAGTAGTGGCATTTTTTATGGAACTCAAAATTGCTTTTGAAGTATAAGTTTCCGCACTTTTTAGGAAGCATAAGCTTGCCACATGGCAAACTTATGGGTAAAGTAACAGACAACCTCATTCGGTTGTGGATTTACATGATGGAGGCGAGGGAGATCGTCCCCCTTTATATACAGAATTTTTTCTAAGTACATTCTCAATATAAAAAACTTTTTCTTAAAGACTAAAAAACGCTTACGTGCTGGAAATATTGGATTGCTACATAGTTCGCTGAACTGTCGTTCTCCGTTAGGATTCCTGTAGAGCGTTAATTTTGCGCTTTGCATTAAAACGAGCGACTCCGGTACGATGGGGTAGTCACGGGTCATAGCCCTTTAGCCATCTTAAGGAGGTCGCTCTATCTTGAATTTTAAAGCTCAAACTAAACAAAATCAACTGCTCGAACGCATTTCAACCCAGCACCTTGTCGTCGGCATCGACATCGCCCAGCAGTCCCATGTTGCTCGCGCTGTCAACTTCCGTGGAATCTCGCTCGGCACTCCGCTTCACTTCTCGAACAACGATATAGGCTTTAACCAGCTGCTGCAGTGGATGAAAGATTTGCAGGAAACACACAGACTAAACAATGCCATCATCGGTATGGAACCCACTGGCCACTACTGGCTCAAAGACCGAAGCCTCGAAGTCGTGCTATTAAACCCTCATCTCGTCAAAAAGAACAAGGAAAACCGAGATAATACTCCCTCCAAAAGCGACATCAAGGATGCCTTGGTTATCGCCGACATGGTGAAAAAAGGCTACTACTCGGTCATTAAAGATACCATTGATGTGTTCGTAGAACTGCGAGTGCTCATGGCGAATCGAGAGACCATCGTCCATCGTCTCGTCAGCGTCAAGAACCAGATCCACCGTTGGGTCGACATTGTGTTCCCGAGCTGAGGCAGGTATATAAGCACCTCATTGGCTCCGGGTCGCTCGCCACACTGCGTCTCTTTCCAACGCCTGCCGATCTTCGAAAGTTAACCGTTCGCCAGGTAATCAACGGCTGGAAAACAGTCATGAAACGGCATAGTGGTGAACGAAGAGCTGGTGAGCTACTGGCGCTAGCAGCTCGCTCCGTCGGCGCCAAGCATGCAGAGAAAGCCTACAAGCTTCACCTACAACAGCTGCTGGCTGAATATGATCTGGCTATGGATCAGTTGCAGGTCATCGAGGATGAAGTCGCGGCTACATTGGTCCGGATCCCGCTTGCCGAGCCGTTGATGGCCATTAAGGGTATGAGCATCCTGTCAGTCGCCGGGATTCTGGGTGAAGCTGGCGACCTCAGCGGCTATACACATGGCAATGCGTTGTTGCGGCATGCCGGTCTCAACCTAGCTGAAGCAAGTTCAGGTAAGTGGAAGGGCCAAATGTCCATCAGCAAACGTGGCCGACCAAGACTTCGACATGCCCTGTTCATGGCAACCATGGCCCTCATTATGAACGATGAAACGTTTAAACGACAGCACGATATGAATGTAAAGACGAAAAGCATGAAGCCAATGCGCTCAGTGATGAAGCTTTGCGGCAAGTTGGCTCGCATTCTGGTTGCCATAGCTCGCAGCGGTGAAGCTTACGAACCGAATCGAGCTCTGCCTATGAAACAGGTTGCTTAATCGCTTCACGCTCCGCACAAAAACGGGCTTATTCGCAGGATTTCAAGATTGCACGGAGTACCGGATTGCATTAAACAAAAGGGCATAGACCCGTACCGTTAGGATTACCGGCCTCCACCCTCTAGATAGGCGTAACGAAGGAATGAAAGGGCATAGACCCGTCGAGAAATGGGAGTGAAAGCCTCCGGAGGTGCGTGGAGCAGCGTGCAGCAGAGCAGTAAAAAAGGAGCGAAAATTCGCCCCTTCTGTTCCCGCATGCGCTTCGGCTACCGATTTGACGGTAGATCCCCTCTTCTATCCGGATAGCGATTTTTCTATTGGGAGAGATCCTGCGAAATAGTGAGCATTCGTGACAAAACTACATTTTACCGAGGGAGCTCAACAAAAATTTGCCTTAACAAAAATAAAAAATGCAAAAACCCGACCTCACGAGGTCGGGTTTTTCATGGTGGGTATGGAGGCAAGGGGATTTGAACAAGCGTACCCTATCTCCTTACCCTTATTGGCATGTCCGCATTTTCCCCGCTGGGTCACGCTTTGTCAGGGGTTCATTTCCTATTTTCGTCCCTCGGCATTTTAGCACTTGTTGCCCAAGTTTATCGCTTTGGTCTACGGTTGTCTACAAGGAACGGACAAGATTTTGTCCTGAGTCCACCAAACATAGTGGTGTTTAATCTGTCACACTTACAAAAAATGCGAGTTCCGTTTGAGGAACCCGCATCCGCATCTAAGTCGATAACACATTACTCATGAGACTCAACTTTTCTTTTAAAAAGGGTTTTTTAGTGGTCTCCGAAATTCGAATGACCCTTTTACAGGTTCGTATTAGCTCAATGCTTCCAACAAATTCAAGATCATAACAATTGCTTCCGCTCTTGTTGCTGTCATCTGCGGCGCAAATCTGTTTTGTCCCAGCCCGTTAACGATGCCTGCTTCTTTAGCAGCTTGCACTGAGGCTTTTGCCCATACTGGAATGTCTTGATCATCAGCAAAGCTGGTTGTCGTGGCTGTTGCTTCTTTGCCAGATGCGCGAGCAATCATTACGGTTAACTCTGCCCGCGAAATGCTGGCGCTTGGACGGAAACTTCCATCCGCATATCCAACTGTAATTCCTGCCGCTACTGTATGAGCAATCGCCGTTTTCGCCCAGGCGGCGATTTCAGCTTCATCAGTAAATGCAAGCGCAGTTCCCTCCACTTTCAATTGCAGCGCACCTGCCAGCATCGTAGCAAATTCAGCGCGTGTAATTTGTGCATGAGGTCTAAATGTACCATCTGTATAGCCTAACACGATGCCACGTTGAACAGCATCTTTAATGCTAGCTTCTGCCCAATGCCCGGCAATGTCCGTAAAATTAGGTTGGTTATCAGGAATATCTGTCACATTGTCTACTACCAATACAGCAAATTTCGTAAAATGATCCACATCTACACTGATCATATTTCCTGTAACTTCTCCTCCAACCCTGATCCATTGCTTGCTCTCTTCATTAAAATAGAACACTTCTGGATGCTGATTGGCTTTCACTTGAGATTGATCGAACTTAAATGTTAGGGTTATCGGATTTCGGAAATTGTCAGTAAAGTTTTTCAACAATTCATATACGGAGCTGGCGAACACTTCACCGTTAACATTTAAGCCTTCCAACTGAGTTACAACCTCAACCGTCAGCTTCAAGCTTTGCGCCGTTGCGCCTGCCGGAATTTTAACCTGTACCTCTTCACCATATTTCGTATTACCCGGGGCTCCTGCAGCAATTTCCAGCTTACCGTTAGTCGTCGTTACGGGATTTGGTGTTGAATTGCCACCCGTTGGAGGATTGCTGTTGCCGCCTGTTGATGGATTGCCGCCGCCGTCTGTTGGCGGAGCGGACGGAGTTACAGCAGCCGAAGACTCGGAAGCTGCGCTATTACCTTGCGCATTGACAGCAATAACCGTAAAGCGATATGCCTTACCATTCGTCAAGCCTGTCACAACAACAGAGGTATCCGTCGTTTTCAATGTCGTATCATCAGGTAAAATCGTTACAATATACTCCACAATTTCACTGCCGCCGTTATGAGCAGGACTTGTAAAGCTCAACGTTACTTGTTCATTTCCTGCAACTGCTTGAACGTTGGCAGGTGCCGCTGGCACTCCTTTTGGTGTAGCATGAACCTGAACAGAATCTATACCGCCTCCATCGTTAACCGCAGCAACGGTATAATAATAAGTCGTTCCGTTTGTTAAACTAACCGCTTGATAACTGACTGTATCAGCATCAAGTTCTGCAACCCGCTCACCTTTTGCACCCGCAACAGTGCTTTGATATACAACATAGCCAGTTACATCTTCCACCGCAGTCCACTGCAAATCAATACCTGCATCACTGGCTGAAATCGCTGTAATAGACGGCGCGCCCGGCGGTGTAACAACCCACATCGCATATAACGTCAGATCTCCCGTAATCGGTGTTGTCGCAGCAAATGCTTGCTTCAACTCTTCATCCGTATACCAGCCAATAAATGTATGCTTATCTTTAGTAGTTGCAAGCTGTTGCGCATCAAGCAATTTGTTATACGCGATCTCTTGCGTAGCTACCTCAGTACCATCATTGGTTTCAAATGATACTGTATAGATGTTAATCGTCCATTTCGCATACAGGGTTACATCGCTCGTAATCGCTTTATCTGTATCCGCTGCTTTCGTCAACTCTGCATTTACATACCAGCCTGTAAACGTATGTCCTGCTCGATCTGTTTTAGCCAATTGCTTATCAATGAACGCATTGTAAACAATCGCTTGTGGTTCTACAGCGGAACCGCCATTTACTACGAAGTTTACTTTGTACGTGTTAATCGTCCACTTCGCGTACAGCGTCATATCCTTCGTAATCGGTGTCGTCATATTGAACACTTGCGTCAACTCTTGATCTATATACCAGCCTGCAAAGGTATGTCCTGGTTGATTAACCACCAATCCATTATTAATGGGTTGATTGTAAGCAATCGTTTGTGCCTGAACAACTGAGCCGCCATTCACTACGAAATCTACTTTGTACGTGTTAATCGTCCATTTCGCGTACAGGGTTACATCGCTCGTAATCGCTTCATCTGTATCCGCTGCTTCCGTCAACTCTGCATTTACATACCAGCCTGTAAAAGCATGTCCTGCTCGATCTGTTTTCGTCAATTGCTTATCAATGAACGCATTGTAAACAATCACTTGTGGTTCTACAGCCGAGCCGCCATTTACTACGAAGTTTACTTTGTACGTGTTAATCGTCCACTTCGCGTACAGCGTTACGTTATTTTTAATCGGCGCATTTGCATCAAACGCCTGCGTTAGCTCTTTATCTGTATACCAGCCTGCAAACGTGTGGCCTGCTTTCGTTGTTGTTTCTATCGTACCTAATACGCCATCATGAGCTACCCCTTTAGAAGCTACAGCAGTCCCATCATTTGATTCAAATGATACAGTATAGGTGTTAAGAGCCCACTTTGCATACAACGTCAGCCCACTCGTTACTGGGGTTTCCGTCTCAAACGGTTCTGTTAGCTCTTCATCCACGTACCAATTTAAGAATGTATAACCCGTTCTCGTCGTCGTTGCCAATGCCGCATGGATAGGTTGACCGTGGGCGATCGTTTGTGGTTGAACAGTTGAACCATCATTTACTACAAAGCTTACCGCATATTTATTAATTTCCCACTTCGCATGCAGCGTTAAATTGCTTGTAATCGGCACTTCTGCATCAAACGCCTGCGTTAGCTCTTTATCTGTATACCAGCCTGCAAACGTATGGCCTACTTTCGTTGTTGCTTCAATCTTGCCTAGAAGCGTATTGTAGACTAGCGTGCTCGCTCCAATTGGACTGCCTTGATTCGTGTTGAAACTAACGACTACGTTTTGTGACCACTTTGCACGCAGCGTCAGATCAGCTGTAATCTTCTTGCTGGCATCGAATACTTGCGTTAGCGCTTCATCTGTGTACCAACCATCGAACCAATAGCCAGTACGCGTTGGATCGCTAATGGCGGGCAGCAGCATATCATTACGAATCGTCACTGGCTGAATTGCTGTACCACCATCCGTATTGAAACTCACCGTATGCAGCTTAACGAAATTAGCTGTTCGTGTCCTGTCGAAGAGAGCGGTATCCTCGCGATCTCGGGAAACAACTCCATCATCCCAACCAGTAAACTCATAGCCTTGATTAGCAACAGCCGTTATTTTAGCACCCTTCGTGTTATATGGAACCTGGAGCGTAAAGCTCGCCTCTCCACTTTGTTCGCCTTTTGTGAGCGTTCCGTTACTGCCCGCGCGGTAGATTAACTGATATTGATTCACGACCCACTTCGCGTATAGCTGCTTACTGGCCGTTAGCTCTATGCTCGTACCTGCAGTATAGTCCGTTCCGTTGCCATCCGCTTGATCGTTCCAGACACCAAATGTATGGAAGTTCTTGAACATATTTCCTGTATTTCCTGCAATTGTAGCTTTTGCTCCTACCTTGACCCCATTAGTCGCTGGAGCCGATCCTCCACTTGCGCCACTACCGTCGTAAGAAAGCGTAACTCCCGGTTCAATAGCAAATACTTTACTTAAATTCATGAAATAGCCGACACCAGATGGTGTCACCGTGTATAGCTTCGTTTGCCCATTGCTATTTCCAATTTTTTGTTCATTGGCAACACCGCCATGTGCAACAGTGCCGGAACTAACACCAGTATTAACAGCAATACCTGCCCATACTGTTCTGCTGTTGTTCTTATCGATTTTAGTGATTATTCTATTTGTACCTTCGCTTACATAAATATTGTCATTGGCGTCAATGCCTATCCCCGTCGGTTGCCAAATATGATGACCGCCAAGATTGGCATTCCCTTTACCATCTGAGCTGGCAAACACTTCGCTGGTATAGCGTCCTGGAAAGGCTTCCGATTTTACGAATTTCCAAATGACAGATTGCCAAGGTTGATTTTGCGGCCCCGGCGCAACAGCATATACTTGTCCTTTCAAATCTACCGCTATGCCGCCCCCGATCGCTTGCTCTACCTGTCCGATATAATGAAGCTTACCGTCTGCTATTTTAAAAATGACGGAAGCTGTAGAGCCTTGAACGGTAACGTCTTGACGAATAGAAAAGTATAAATCACCAGCTGCATCTGTGGTTATCCCATTAGGTGCAGAAGGCATCTTCAGACCTTCAATTGCAGTCGGAGTAGCTGTCTGCCACTCATATGGAACTGGAACTGACTGACCATTTTGAGTTGTTAAATGTCCCGTTGAACCAAACGCAAACGATGTTAGTTTTGTGTCGGCATCGATCTTCATTATAAATGGTTGATTTAAAAACTGAACATATAAATGGCCTTGACGATCAAGCGTCATTGCAGTTGGCTGGTACACATACGTTTCAGTAGCAAGCTTGCCTGCTTCATAGGCTTGATAAGGCGCTGCTGCTTCATCAATCTTACCTAATCCTGCATAAGTGCTCAGCATGCCGCTGGAATCTACTTTGTAAATACGTCCATCTGCTACGCTTCTAATAAAGTAAATATTGCCTTCGTCATCGGCTACCAGAGAACTAATTGTAGTATTTAACCACATTTTAGTTGCATCAATCGTCCCTTCTGGCGAGACCGTACCGGTGTTACTACTTGTACCATTGCCCAACTTATGAAATGTTAAATTTGTTGTTCCCTCGCTGCTTGCGCCAACTACTCCTACACTAGGCAGAACAAGTTGCACAAGCATAAACATTGCAACAAATACGGCTATGCATTTTTTCATATGTAATCTCCTCTTCTTAGGGCTACTATTATCACCTCATCTACTATATACAATCTATCAATCTATTTTTAGTGACCGGTGTCATCAATTTGTCATTTGACAATATGGTATATAAAGGGAAAAATTACTCTTTTAGCAGCTCCTGCAGACGCATAATCGCCTGCACTCGTTCGCCTACCTCCAGCTTGCCATACAAATTGCTGATATAATTTCGCGCTGTTCCCTCCGTCACATGCATCGCTCCCGCAATTTCCCGATTGCTCAGCCCCTGCAGCATCAGCCCTGCAATTTCACGTTCACGTTCGGTTAGCCTCAACTGATGCGATCCGCCAAAATAAGTCCCTGTCTGCTTATGGCTGTCTGCCAATTCGCTAGCTCTCGCAGCCAGTCTGGCGGCTACTGCCGTAGGCAGCACAAACTGACCTGCGGCAATGTCGCGGATCGATGCAATCATCCTGTCCCCGTCCATATCCTTTAGAATATAACCTTGGGCACCATTCGCCATTGCTTCCAGAATATATTGATCCTCCAGAAAGGTTGTCAAGATGAGTATGGCCGTATTCGGGCAGCTTCCCCGAATGATTTTCAAAGCTTCGATGCCGTTCATCGTCGGCATCCGAATATCGAGCAGCACGACATCAGGATGCAGACTGCTCGCCAGATCACAGGCCTCCAGTCCGTTGATCGCTACACCAACCACCTCCATGTCTTCCTCTAGATCCAGGATGGTTCGAAGCCCTTCGCGAGTCAGCATTTGATCGTCTGCAACAACAATCGTAATAGGTTTCATTGTCCACCCCTCCCTCCATACTCCGCTTGATAGGGAAGCGAGATTTGCAAAACACAGCCCTCTCCAGGTTCTGAGGTCACACTCAGCCTTCCGCCATGTTGCTCTACCCGCTCCTTCATCGCTGTTAAACCAAAGCCCATCCGGATTTCGGATGCACCGTTTCCGTAATCCTGCAACCGGAACAGCAGCAAACTTCCATCATAGGTAAAGGAAAAAACAAAACCCTTACTGCCGCCATGCCGAATGCCGTTTGTTATCCCCTCTTGAAGCGCATGATAAATCACCTTTTTGTAAATAAAAGGAATATCCGGTATGTCGGAAATATCCACTTGCACCTGCAGGCCTGTTTGAGTAAGCAGCTTCCTTGATGCCTCGGCAATATCAAAGTCATTGCCCGTTTTCAGCATATGCACCGAGCCCCGAATTTCACTGAGACTATGTCTGATCAAATCCTGCGCAACCTGAAGACGGCTGAGCGCTCCTTCGCGATCCTCCTTATGAAGCAGTCGTTTGCCGGCTTCAATCTGTAGAATTGTAGAGGTCAAGCCGTGTCCGACAACATCATGAATATCCTGGGCTATGCGATTACGCTCCGCAAAAACAGACATTTCCGCCAGGGCTGCTGACGTTTCCCGCATTGATTGCTCCAAGCTGACAGTCCTTTCCCTTACCTGCATCTCCAGGCTGTCCTTCAATGCTTGAATGCCGGAGTACAATTTAGCATTTTCAAGAGAAACCGCGCATTTCTCGCTAAGAAGTTTTAACACGTCCAGCTTTTGTGGAGTAAATAGGCCTGAAATTTGCCTATTATCCAGATAAAGAACGCAAAGCAGCTTCTGCTGATGAATGATCGGCATGCACAGCACCGATTTTATCTGCTTTTCGCGGACGAGTTGCACACGTGAAAACATGCCGACTTCTGCTGCATCTTCTAGTACGACTGTCTCTCGGGTTCGTATGACATAACCGACAATTTGAGCAGGAATAAGCTGATCTGCTTCCTCCATCGGAATCTCGTTTAGCCCAATCTCTTCTTTCGTACCATAGGCTTCCACCTTCCATCCGCTATCACTGTCCATCAGCAGCGCTCCAAACTCCGCACCTGTGCTCTGCAGCGTAATGCGGAGCAAGGTTTGCAATAAACCGGACATTTCCATCTCAACAGACAGAGAGTGCAAAGCTCTCAGGACGAATCGTTCATCGAGCTGCTTGTTTCCCGCATCGTACGAGTCTCCAAGCAGTTCCCTATACAAACTGGCAAGTTGTGCTTGTTTGACAGCAGCCCCCCACATCCCATAGGCTTCATAAGCTTCCCTTATATATTGACCCGCACGAGAATATTGTTTTTCCTTTAAAGCAAATCGTGTATAACACTCCGCGGCTATTCCCCAATTATGATAATGTTTATAAAAACGCGATGTCTCAATGGATTGCCTATACATTTCCCCGGCTTTACGTGTCTGACCGGTTACACGCAGCCATTCTGCTCGCACAAGCATGAATTTATCCATATAGTTAATCGGGCATCTACGGGCAAAGCGGTGAAGCTTCCTCATCAATTGCCGGATGCGCCGGACATACTGCCGACGAAGCGTCTTATCCACATCATCATATTGAGCCAATAAAGTCAACGCCTCATAAAAGTGAAGAGCAGAAGGCTCCAAAAAGGCATCCTGATGATATTTGACATGCTGCCTGATTCGTTCGATACAATACTCCGCACGCTCGTAATCACCGAATATATAGCTTTGTATTAAGCCAAATGTCCATAGACCAGCGTCTGAGCTCGTCTCATTTCTGGCATCAACTGCCTTTTGGACTTCCCTATCCATGTACTCCTGGTCAAAACGGTGATAAATATCGTTTGAAGATTGGTAACCTGTTAAGCGCACAGCAAACTCCGACAGCATAGATACCTGGAACCAAAAATCCCGTACATTATGCCGAGCAAAATCATGCGACCGTGCCTGCAGGCGTTTATAGATATCGGGTAACGGCTGCCCGAACTGCATCATCAAGACATTGTGCAGCATCACGCTTTGATTGCTCTGCCACAAATCTCCCGATTCCAGTCCCACTTTGCCTGCATGTTCTGTAAATTTATCCATAAAGTTGGCATCATACTGACGCCAGCTATCATAACAAAGCGAATAAGCTGTAAGCGTTTTGACAAATAAATGCGGATAAGGCTTCGCCACCAATAAAGCGGCTCCTCCCCATTCCGTCGCTTCCAGGTGCCGACGAAATTGCAGGGACAAAATCATCGCATAGCCGACAAAAGCAATAGAGGATTCGGGGGCAAGCCCGTTATCGATCGTCATTTCCAGCATCGTGATCGTAACCGCGATCCATCCTGCCTTATTCAAGTAAAAACAAGCATTGGAAGCATGGGCAAGTACAGTCATTATCGCCTTCTGTCGTTCGTCCGTCATGGGCGCAAGGTCTATAATTGAAGTTGGCGAATATCGTCGAAGCTTCCTTCTGCAAGTTATCCATTTTTTCGCGATACCCATCCATGATGGTTTAAACATATCCTTTATTCCAAGCAGTTGCAGAGCCTGCCTGGCCAGACGCAAAACCTCCTCGTGATGATTCTGGCTCACTTCATGCTGGATAAGCATCCGATATACGACGGCTCGATCCCAGTCGGACCTCGAACGAGTCAGTAACAATTGACAGGTTTCATTGGCCAGCTCAAAACGCGTGCTGTAATGAGCTGCCTCCGCCAGTTCCTGATAGAGCTGAAAGGTTGAAGGATAATGCTCTTCCCAGTCGTGTTCCAGAACAAACGAAGCAGCTCGCAAAAAATAGTCGAGCGAGCTTTCATAAGCGGTTGCCTGCTTTGCTTTTTGGCCAGCCTGCATATTCAACTTTTTAAGCTTTTGCTTAAGCAGCGGTTCGTTTATCGTGATTGCTGCCTGATTGAGATAACTAACGGCCTCAAATAAATAACGATCGCCGTCCTCCGGCATCTTTTCCACAAGCATCCAACCGATATCCGCTAACTGCAACAGTCGTTCGTTCTCCCCGACCAACTCTGTGGCAGTCTGGCGTATGCGATCGTGAAGAAATACGTATGCATTCTCGACACCTGAAGTCAAATGGCGCTGAATGAGCCCCTCCTTCTCCGCAGTTTGAAGGGCTTCTTCCAGCTGTTCCGGCAACCATGCAAGCAGGACAGCAGCCCGATCCAGTGTAAAGATACGACCAAGATGCGCAGCCTGGCTGAGAGCCAATTTCGTTTGCTGGGGTAAACGCGTCAGTCGGTCAGACAAATAGTCCGCGACATCCTCCGCCAGCCTCAGCCCTTTTACCCGTTCCAGATCACAGTGCCAGCGCTTGCTTGCTCCATTAAATAAAAGAAGTCCATCATTCAGAAGCTGCTGAAAAAAACGTCTGAGAAATAGGGGATGCCCTCCCGTCTTGCGGAGCAACTCTGCTGCAAACGGCCCTAGCTGCCCTTGCGACAAATCCAACGTATCTTCCAGCATATCTTGCAAATCGTCTCCATTCAGTTCGCTTAGCTGAATATTAGTAATCTGCTTACTCCGCTCGTTAAGCTCTGCCTCCATCTTCGACATGGGATGCAGTGGCCCCCATACCGTATTCCGAAAAGCACAAAGTACCATTGTATGCTTGAATTTGCCCTCGTAAGTGAGCATGTGATGCAAATAATGCAGGGAGGCGTCATCCCCCCATTGCAGATCGTCAAAAAACAGCACTAACGGCATTTCAAACTGACCGAACAGTTCCAAAAATCGATCCATGACCGAATACAAACGGTGGTGGGCCATGGAGGAAGCAAGCTTGGGCACGGACGGCTGCTCCCCAATCAGCCCTGACAAATGAGGAGCAAGATCCAGAAGTAATCCGCCATGACCCTCTACAGCCTCCAAAATGCGTAACTTCCATATATCGATATCCATGGTAGAAGCCGTAAGCAGATAATCCGTCAGTTGAGTGAAAATATGGGACCATACTTCGTAAGGAGCCGTGTTGTGCCCCTCATCAAACTTCACCGATACAAAAATAGAGCCGTCCGGCATCAGTTTCTCCATTGTTTGCTCCACAAACGTCGATTTGCCAATACCGCCGCCACCGCTTAACCACACCATCTCGAACGAGCCATTAGCCGAACTTTGGTAAGCCTCTCGCAATTGTTTTTGCTCGGCGTCTCGGCCATACAAATGTCCGGACAATTCAGGCGGTACTGGATTATCGTCCAGAGCTGGTCGAAATAATTCAATATCACCCTTTTGCTCCAATTGTCGCAGGCATTGCATTAGGTCCTTATAGACCCCTCCTACGCTGGAGTAGCCTGGCGTTGGCGTTAGTTGCGTACATTTGCTTGCAATGATCGAAATCATCTCGGGCAGCCACTTGGTTGCAAAAAACGATTTTACGACCTTTGGCTTCTCTTGCGTATCTTGATGTTCGAGCCGAGGGTCTCCCGGCAAGGGCAAGCTCCCTTCGAACCAATGATAAAGAGTAACGCCCAGAGAATACAAATCCGACTGAAAACCAAGCTTTCCTCTCATTTCGTCCATGGCCTGTTCAGGCAGATAGGATAGGAAAGCATTGGGCAGCTTTTTCATCGACACGGCTCCCAAGCCTCCGCCATTGCCCAAATCAAGCAGCCTGGCTTCCCCCGTTTCCGGATGAATAATGAAATGACGAGGCGTAATCATGCCATGGAACCGCTTTAGCCCATGCAGCTCATGTACGGCATAAGCCGCCGACGCTGCAATCGTTAGCAGCTCATTTAAACCGGGCCTCTGTCTCCGATCGGCAAGCAGATGTTCCATCGTTCTGCCAGGCGCATCATCAAACAGCATGATCGGACGCCCATTGACGACCCGAAATTCGTAAGGCTCGACTGCGCCTCTCCCTTTTAGTTGCTTCAACAGGTCAAATTCCCGCTTCATACCACGAACGAGACGGGTACGAGGTACTTCATCCGATGTTGTTTTCGCCAGTACACGGGCTTGATCGCTTTCCCGTATCATGCGTATTATACGGGTCGATCCGAAATTCGCCACGTTCTCCAGCATACGGAAACCATCCAGATCCAGCACCATGTTTCCTCCTCCAATACCACTCCGGTTAAATGTTACCCATTAGTATAAATCATAGTTCTGCTCAGAAATAGTGAAAGTTGTCATGTATTTTATCATCATTTGATCGATTACCATAATTCATGTAGTAGTAAAATTAGTTTAGCTCGAGTCTGTAAAATATGCTCATATGATGAGGTTAGAATAGCTATAGCCGGGGAGGACGATAAAAGATCTGGGCAATTAGTCCGTTTCACAAACTGTCCACCTGCTATTGTGCAAACCATGATTAGGCTGGTTGAGACCTCAATCTCGAATAACACGCAAAGCTATGGACATGGAATGGTTAATAGGATACGGCAAACTTATTCAAATAGGAGAATATACGAGACCTGTCATCGGAATTGATGTGTCCAAAGGGGAAATCGAAGGGTAATTATCTGAGAATTTTATCCGTGTTGCAAAAGAAGGACTTTGAGTCCTATGTTCAAGCCCAGCTTAATTTTCAATCCATCCTGGATCAGCTGTTCTCGTTGTACTCAACCGTATTGGGTCAGGTATTTTCCAGAACTTCTCTTGAAGTTCTGCGGAAATACCCGACACCAGAGCGTGTCATTGCAATTAAACATATCGAAATTGTGGAGATGATTCATACTGGATGGTTAACAGTAAATCAGACCGTTTTTCAAGGGCTTCTTGACGATACTGAATAGGCGTCAGACAGCCGAGCGTTCCGTGAATCCGATGCTTGTTAAACCCGTTCACAAAATCATATAACTCGATTTCCAAATGGCGAAGACTCTGAAATTCCATCTGAGTAACGAACTCGGTTTTCATGACTCTATAGGTCGCTTCAGCCACCGCATTGTCATAGGGACAGCTTTTTTGCTAAGTGAGCGACCAATCTTAAAGGTCTCTAGAAGTCCATCGATCTTGACATTTTTAAACCCACTGCCACGGTCGGTGTGAAAAGTAACAATATATGTGCTGGATGAAGGCGTAACTCAACAAATAATGCGGCTGTATACAGGTAAGGGGCGGTGTTGAGATAGAAATCTTAAAAAAAGGGAATACCACACCCAAATGAGGTTTCTTTTGCAATGGATGATTAGCACCGCGGTGTTTGAAGTGTAGATTCAATGCTCGGAAGCTTATTCTATCGTTCCTCAGGCTGTTACTACCTTCTATAATTAATGAAGCACAAAAAGCGACGATAGAAGTCGCTTTTTTAATAGATCAATTATCTCAAAAGAAATGCATCTCTGCCCTTGCCATCCAGTTCATCCGAACATCCCAACAGTATTCGGGAACAGGAATTAGAATACTCCATCGACAATCGGTAATCTTTTGTGGTAAAATCCGAATTTCTCGTTGGCAGAGCTGGTTTTTTTCTTTTTCGAGCAACAATTCACTTCATTTCCTCGCTATCTAATGCCCCACCGCAACGTCCCCATTCCGAGATCCCTCGGATTCATATCCACAAACGCCACGAACCAAATAAGAAAGCCAATATCTAACCACTATGTATACCAAAAAAGCAAAAAAGACACCTGATACGGTGTCTCCTCTGGTAGGTTTGGTGGAGGCGAGGGGGGATCGTACCCCTTTATATACAGAATTTTTTCTCAGTACATTCTCAATACAAACAGCCTTTTTTCGAAACACGAAAATAGCTTTACGTGCCAGAATTATAGTACTGCTGCATAACTCACTGAACTAATGTTCTCGGTTAGGATTCCTGTAGAGCGTTAATTTTGCCCTTTGCATTAAAACGAGCGACTCCGGTACGATAGGGTAGTCACGGGTCATAGCCCTTTAGCCATCTTAAGGAGGTCGCTCTATCTTGAATTTTAAAGCTCAAACCAAACAAAATCAACTGCTCGAACGCATTTCAACCCAGCACCTTGTCGTCGGCATCGACATCGCCCAGCAGTCCCATGTTGCTCGCGCTGTCAACTTCCGTGGAATCTCGCTCGGCACTCCGCTTCACTTCTCGAACAACGATATAGGCTTTAGCCAGCTGCTGCAGTGGATGAAAGATTTGCAGGAAACGCACACACTAAACGATGCCATCATCGGTATGGAACCAACCGGCCACTACTGGCTCAGCCTCGCCGCCTCGCTCAAAGAACGAAGCCTCGAAGTCGTGTTGGTAAACCCTCATCTCGTCAAAAAGAACAAGGAAAACCGAGATAATATTCCCTCCAAAAGCGATATCAAGGATGCCTTGGTTATCGCCGACATGGTGAAAAACGGCTACTACACGGTCATTAAAGATACCAGTGAAGTGTTCATAGAACTGCGAGTGCTCATGGCGAATCGAGAGAGCATCGTCCATCGTCTCGTCAGCGTCAAGAACCAGATTCACCGTTGGGTCGACATTGTGTTCCTTGAGCTGCGGCAGGTATATAAGCACCTCATTGGCTCCGGGTCGCTCGCCACACTGCGTCTCTTTCCAACGCCTGCCGATCTTCAAAAGTTAACCATTCGCCAGGTAATCGACGGCTGGAAAACAGTCATGAAACGGCATAGCGGTGAACGAAGAGCTGGTGAGCTACTGGCGCTGGCAGCTCAGTCGGTCGGCGCAAAGCATGCAGAGAAAGCCTACAAACTTCATCTTCAACAGCTGCTGGCTGAATATGATCTGGCTATGGATCAGTTGCAGGTCATCGAGGATGAAGTCGCGGGTACATTGGTCCGGATCCCGCTTGCCGAGCCGTTGATGGCCATTAAGGGTATGAGCATCCTGTCAGTCGCCGGCATTCTGGGTGAAGCTGGCGATCTCAGCGGATATGCACATGGCAACGCGTTGTTACGGCATGCCGGTCTCAACCTAGCTGAAAGTTCAGGGAAGTGGAAGGGCCAAATGTCCATCAGCAAACGTGGCCGACCAAGACTTCGACATGCCCTGTTCATGGCAACCATGGCCCTCATTATGAACGATGAAACGTTTAAACGACAGCACGATGTGAATGTAAAGACGAAAAGCATGAAGCCAATGCGCTCCGTGATGAAGCTTTGCGGCAAGCTGGCTCGCATTCTAGTTTCCATAGCACGCAGCGGTGAAGCTTACGAACCGAATCGAGTTCTTCCTATGAAACAGATTGCTTAATCGCTTCACGCTCCGCACAAAACTGGCTTATTCGCAGGATTTCAAGATTGCACGGAGTACCGAATTGCATTAAACAAAAGGGCATCGACCCGTACCGTTAGGAATACCGGCCTCCACCCTCTGGATAGGCGTAACGAAGGAATGAAAGGGTATTGACCCGTTGAGAAATGGGAGTGAAAGCCTTCGGAGGTTACGTGGAGCAGCGTGCAGTAAATCAATAATAAAGGAGCGAAAACTCGCCCCTTCTGTTCCCGTATGCTCGCCGGATGCCCATTTAGACGGCTCTCGCCCCATTCTATCCGGCTTACGATTTATCTTCTGGTGAAATCCTGCGAATAAGCGAGCATTCGTGAGAAAACTGCATCGTACCGAGGGAGCTTAATGGCGCAAATAAAGAAGTCAATTCCTGTAACGAATTTACGATGTAATCTGGGGAATAATTTTCTGGCAATACTTTATTTTTTCGATTAATCCAAGCAACCTTAATTCCTGCATTTTGGGCACCTGCAACATCACTAGAGAGTGAGTCACCAACATGTAGAACCTCTATGGGGCTAAGATTATATGCCTCAAGGGCTTGCTGAAACATCTCCGGTCTTGGCTTATAAGATTTTACGTCCTCACTGGTAATAACGTTTTCGAATGATAATCCGTTATGATTAATTGCGGATAGAATATCATTTCGGTCGATGTTTGAGAGGATTATTTTCGGGGTACTGATACTCTTCAAAAATATATTTGTGTCCTCAAATAGTTGGGGAGCTTGCCAGTGATCATATAAAATTTCGCTAAGTTCTCTTGGATTTTCAGATGAGTTGTAAAAGGCAATTGTATCCTCTAAGGAGTGAAGTTCGATTTCACGTTGAGTTCTAAAGTTATCACCATTAGATGAATTGAAAGTTTTTGAAAAAGAATCCCACCAATATTTTCCGATGTCCTTGGTTGTAGTTCGAGTTGAAGTTGATATCAAAATTTTTCTGCATATTTCCTCAATAAACACATCATCTTCGTGTACGAGTGTACCGTAGAAATCAAGAAACACAGCTTTATACATAATAACCCAACACGTTCCTTCTTTATCTCTTTATCGCTGTACCGTTTTACCATAGTAATTCATTCGTATTAATTTGTATATATCTATCCTGCCCTTTAGTTTAATAGCGGATCGTTAACGCAATCCGCTGCTAATACAAGCTAAAAGAATCTGCGGTAAAGTTCTCTCCGGCGTTCGCCGCGGAGCTGAGCATAGATTTGTGTGGTTGATGCTTTTTCATGACCTAACATACCTTGGATGAAATCCAGAGGTGCACCGTTATCTAGTAGCTGGCAAGCATAAGTATGTCTAAATCGGTGCGGATATACATTCGATTCGATTTCTCCTCGATCTGCAAGCTGTTTTAAAGCCCATCAAATCGTAGGAATGGCCATACGCTTAATGGGTTGGGTTTCCGTCACAAATAATGCTTTACAGGTATCTTCACGACTGGCGAGATACTTCCTTAGCCATATCTTGCACTCAGTCGTGAAGTACACTTCTCTCTGTTTTGAACCCTTGGTTTGTCAGCCTCATATGACCGCCACAACTCACTAAGATTCATAACAAAACCTCCCATTTAGAAGCTATTAAATCTAGTTTGCTTCTTATGGGAGGTTTTAATCTGACCTTTTTGATCTAGCGTGTCCCGTTAGTTCAATCATTACTGAGCATATTCACGTAAAAAAAGCCACCACCCGAAAGGTGTTGGCTTCTCTATATCGATTCAATGGAGTCTCTGAATTTGCAAAGACCTTATCCAACATCATAACAAAACGCACAATATAAGTCTATATTTATAATGGAAAATCTGAGACAATTCTATATGGGGCCCCAATCAACGGTTGATTAAAGGAGAAAAATATTCGTATGATCCCAACCAAGTTTGAAAAGTATCGAGAGTTATTCCCCATATTGGATCAGTCAACCAATTGGCTGTTACTTCGAAAGTGGTCTTTATCTGAGGTATACCGGTTTAAACCTACAAATGGTACCACCATGATCATTAAATGGAGCTCCGGCGATATGGCACGAGAATCCTCCATTTACAATGAGTTACTATCCCCCCTTCTTGTTCGATCGCCGCGCATTTACGGATATTTCAATGATGGTAATGCCGGTATCATGCTTATGGAGGATGTCGGGAAGTCTAATTTGGAGCAAGAACCAGATTCCGCATATTTCATTGAAGCAGTGAGAGAGCTCGCACGCTTTCGCTTAACCGCAGCAGCTTCAATCCAAAGAGGAGTACTATCGACTGAGGTGCTGCGGCAATACACAGTGAACTCTACCGAATACCTAGAACAACTACAGGATTTAATTCGGTACCCGGGGATAAAGAACAATAATACGTTGCAAACGGCAGTCACTTGGCTGCCCGAACAATTGAAAAGATTGGATCAGGAAATCCCACTTACCTTGATACATAATGACTACGCCTCGAAGAACTTGGTAGCTCAAAATGATCGAGTCATGCCCATAGACTGGTCCAACACTTATTTGGGCAGGCACAGCGGTGACCTTTATTGTTTAGTTAAAGAAACAGAAGAAAAAACTTCAGTGTTCAAAGAGGCTGTCTTACTAGCCTATGCAGCGCAGTTTCATCCTAATCCGACGATTGAAATGATCCAATGGCAGTTACGGCTGGGTGGAATATGTTGGCTCATCCACACTTTGAGTTGGCTAATTAAGGGTGGTATTGACACAATCCCTGGATCAGAAGCGTGGGTACCTGGGCTTGTCGAAGAACTAGAAGAATTACTTGATACTTAGAATTTCCATAGCTTTAAAAGGTTAATGCCCATTCCATTCTTCAACGAAGGCCTGCCTCTATATCGGTAGGCCTTCTCGTCGTGATACATTTTGACACAGGCTATTGAACTTTAATGCCCGTTAGCTCAACGAGGCTGCCGATTTAAGCCGGCAGCCTCGTCTTTATGAATATTCAGCTATAGTTCTCCGATAACTTAATGATGCGGGTATTCAAGACAGACTGAATTTATCAAGTCATCTAAGGAGCCTATCCTCTGTTCAACTGAATCTACATGATAAAACGTACATGTGTTTCCGATGTCATTTAGTTCATTTGTTGAGGAGTACAAATAAATTTTCTTTCCTGCTCCCAGAGCAATTCCTAACTCAACATGACTCCCTTTCCCCGCTGGGATCATGACAATTACTATATCTGCAGCCAAGACCCCTGAAACTTCTTCATGGCCAATATTACGGAGTTTGGTGATGGAGTCTATGTTCGAATGTGTTGTCCAGTCGTACGTTTGTTGAAAACCACGCGCTTTTAAATTCTCAGCGACTTGCCGAACGTTTTCTATGTTTTTGAGACTGGACGCTATGTACACTTTCATTTCGTTCCCCCATTTCGGCCTTCTAAACAAGCAGTTATATATTAGCATGTATTGGGAGTATCCTGCCCGTTAGCTCAACGAGGCTGCCGATTTATGTTGGCAGCCTCGTTCTGGTGATTGTTAAGCTATAGTTCTCCGATAGCTTAATGCTCTCGTCGTCTGCTATTGCTAGTTCAGTCTACCTAGATCGTATATCTATCCCATTATTTCTCTTGAAGTTTGCGACAACCTGTTCTCCAAATCCTTCACTGTTTTTAACCAAATTTCTTGCTGATCTGAGTCTTTCCATATTTCCGCCAGTTCAGATCCCTCGATTATTTTAACTAGTGCACGGTGAGCATCTACCAGCAGATTACTGGTGCTAGTCCCCGCAGCATTCTTCTTTTGTATCGGGGAGTGAATCCCTTCTTGTTTTACGGCCTATATTAGCCATGCAGTTTGGGGTTTGCCCCATATTTATTAATATTCTCGCCTTCCAAGAATGAAAAGACCAGCAGAACGATTGTGCCAATAAACGGAACCAACCCAATAAAAATCCATAAGCCGCTTTTTCCGATGTCATGCAGCCTGCGGACACTGACCGCTATGGACGGTAGAAATACGGCAATGTAGTAAATACCCGATAAAATGCCAGGTATGCCTGCTAGCGATTCAATGATGAGAAGCGCCGCCGTTATAAGTGCATTCATAAGAAAAAACATCCAAAATTCCATGCGCCTCGCTCTGCCATCCAAATTCACATAATTTTTCATTGCTTTCATGTACCACTGCATTTCGATTCCACCCTACTGTTTTAGTAGACAAATATATTTTTCAAAATTTCATCTCTCTATTATATCGGTAGATATTGGATTAGAATCAATATATATGGGAATGAAATTAGCCGGTTGGTTATCAGGGGCTGATGTGGGGATTGCACGGAGTACCGGATTGCATTAAACAAAAAGGCATAGACCCGTACCGTTAGGATTACCGGCCTCCACTCTCTGGATAGGCGTAACGAAGGAATAAAAGGGCATAGACCCGTCGAGAAATGGGAGTGAAAGCCTCCAAGGTGCGTGGAGCAGCGTGCAGCAGATCAATAAAAAAGGAGCGAAAACTCGCCCCTTCTGTTCCCGTATGCTCGCCGGAAGCCCATTTAGACGGCGCTCGCCCCATTCTATCCGGCTTACGATTTATCTTCTGGTGAAATCCTGCGAATAAGCGAGCATTCGTGAGGAAACTGCATCGTACCGAGGGAGTTTAATGAACCATGATGAAATGGTCCTTGTGACATCTTCGAGTTAAGAAAACGCGGTGACCGGTTAGTTGGTAGCCGCATTTTTCCATTCTATCCCTCGACTCGATACCATAGTTCACAATATTCATAGCCATCTACGCTTGTACCATACATCTCGAAGTTGCCGCCATCTAAAATCGTAAATGTTGATGTTTGCAGCCATTCCGAAAATATCCGATTCTTCAAAGACCGCAAATCATACTTGCCGCTGCCATTCCCATCATGTAATGTTGAAAATACTGCCCACGTAGATGCTGGAACATCAACAACTGTATATCCATTCACCTTGCTATCGACCGCTTTGTAACACCCGATCAGATAAGGGAACGTCGTATTGTTTGTGAATTTATAGGAATCAAATGAAAAGACAGCTCCAAGTTCCTTGCTGAAACTGCCTTCGTCTCTCCAATCCCCGCTCACCGACTGGGATAAACGGTCCAACTCACCATTTTTGCTGATGATCTGCCAAACCTCGGGGATCGATATACCCTCCTCGTTGGCAATAGTTTCGTAATGGTAGATATCCTCCAGCCCATAAACTTGAAAAGCATCCCGTTTTTCAATCCGATAATTCATTCCGACAACTCCCTTTAATATGATTTGAAAGGAGATGCGAGGAAAGGCTCTTAACTCACTTCCGGCATTTCGCGCTAATGTAGGTGTCATTCCATGCAGATTTTGAAATGCTCGTGAGAACGATTCAGGTGTTTCATATCTGTACTTCAAGGCAATATCCGTCACAGTGTTCTTTCTGTTCTTTAAATCAAATGCAGCAAGCGTCAGCCTTCTGCGCCTGATATATTCGGACAATGGGACATCAAGTACAAATGAAAACATGCGTTGAAATTGGTTAACCGAACATAAGGCGATTTTAGCAATTTGGTCATAATCAATATCTTGTTCTAAGTTGTCTTCAATATAGCTGACAGCTCGATTCATTCGCTCTAGCCACTCCACGGCAATCCCTCCTTTCGTAAGAAGCATATCATCCGGTAGTTTATGTCGCCTGACTTTCCGTGCAGGATAATATCAGGTGGTAATCATCCGTATACAGAAGCCCTGTTTCCTAAATAGATCCCAGTCTTTATTAGTTTGAAGCGTCTAGTAATGCTTTTCCACTCGATTATCCCCTGTCATTAAGTCTGTCTTAAATCCTATCATATAACCACTTTTTTAGTAGCCTCGTATTAAGGTATTCGTGAAGATATTAAAACTAACCTGCCCCTTAGCTCAACGAGGCTGCCGATTTATGTTGGCAGCCTCGTTCTGGTGATTGTTAAGCTATAGTGTCCCGTTAGCTTAAACATGTGATGTACAGGTTATCGTAAAGACTTCCCATAAGGTTTCAAATATTCACGCATCAGCTTATTGGATAAGGCTAGGGCCTCTTCTCGTGTTGTTGCGGGGGCAGATAGCATCTTTCCATTCTCAGTGTTCCAAACGGTCTGAAGATTTCCATCTTCGGATTCTGACTGTTGATTGGGCGTTGTTATAAGGAATGTTACTTGACTAAAGTCTTTGTTCGCGAATATAGAATGTGACTGGTAAATTTCAGCTCCTACAGTTGTTCCCCGTTCGTCATAAAGAAAATAAGGATAGGCTGTTGAGCCCCAGCCGTCTCTAGAAAAATGAATTTCTATATTGCGCTGATCCTGAGGCACTGGAATTTGTTCACCCACAATTCGTACTACACCCTTAAATATTCGCTCTCTTTTCAAGCTCGTATGCACCTTGCCCTGAATTATAACAGTTGCAGGCTCTATCCCCGATTTTACATCTTCGTAACCTAACTGATACTTAACGCCAATCAGCTTTACATCAATTGTGCTGGGGTGCTTCACATACATGACCCAGATTGCGCCAATGACGATAATAATCAAGCTGATTGATACAATCCATCTTTTCGTCTGCAACTAGCTTCATCCCTTATATGGAACTAATTTACTTTCCTACCTAATTCATACGATTAATATAGCCTTAAGTTGCGCTAAACTGCCAGTTAGCTCAACAAAATTTGTCTTAACGAAAATAACAAATACAAAAACCCGACCTCTGGTCATACCCCTGTCAAGTAGACAGTTAAAAAAAGCTATGCTGTCAGCGCGCACCGATATTCAATTGGTGCGCGCTGCTTCAGTTTAGATTGATACCGCTGGTAGTTATAAAAGTAAATGTACTCTTCCACAGCTTGCCGAATTTCTGTTCCTGATTTACACTGTTGGAGATACAACTTCTCTGTCTTGAGATGCGAAAAAAAGGATTCGATGCATGCGTTATCTAGGCAGGTTGCTTTGCGAGAGTGGCTGCCTTTAACGCCGAATGCTTCTAAGCGCGTGTTGTATGCCTGAGACGTATATTGGAAGCCTTGATCCGAATGGAGAACGGCTTCTGAAACGTCTCTTTTTCTTGTCCACTCTTCGACTGTATCGAGCACGAGTTGCACATCGTTGCGCGAAGACAACTGCCAAGCGACAACCTCATTTTTGAATAAATCTTGAATGACAGAGAGGTAGTGGAAGTTCGTGCCGTCGGATATGTAGGTAATATCCGTGACCATTTTTTGTGAAGGTGCTGTGGCATGGAATTCGCGTTTAAGACGGTTTGGGTACACGACCGAGGGCGTGTAATTAGACTGTCTTCGCTTCCTTCGAATAACAGATTGAATGGACAGTGCCTTCATGAGTCGCCATACCTTCTTGTGATTAACGATGTATCCTGCCTCACGTAAGGCTATCTTCATACGTGGGTACCCGAAGTAAGGGTGTGTGAAATGGATGGCCATCATGTGCTCTTTAATCTCATGATCCCGGTCTTGTCTGTCATCACGCTGAGGCTGCGTGGATCGCCATTTGTAATAGCTGGCTCTTGGTATTCCTGCAAGGGCTAACAGGCGTGTAATGCCATGCAGACAGCGTAGTTCTTCGACTATATTATAGTTGTCTCGCTGACCTGGTGCTTCTCCTTTACTAGATTTGGATAACGCTTTTTTAAGTAATCTACCTGCGCTTTCAGATAATCTCGTTCTTCCTCAACGGTACTGAAGATCGTGCGAGGACGTCCTGTAAGAGGGTGAGGTATCTTATCTGCGCGCACGTCAAAGGCCTCTCCGTTTTGCCATTTCTTCACCCATACCTTCAATTGGCTACAGTTTCTAATTTCAAACTTTTCAGCCACTTTCTTATAGCTGGATGATCCCTTCATGTACTCTTGTACCGCAGCCAGCTTAAATTCTTCTGTATATTGCTTAAATGTTTGTCCCTTTTTAGCCATAGAAAAATCCCCTCCAAGTTCACTCTTTCCTTCATGATAACATGAGGTTTTTTTTGAGTGTCTACTTAAAGGGGATAATACCACCTCACGAGGTCGGGTTTTTCATGGTATTGGTGGAGGCGAGGGGGATCTCCCCCCTTTATATACAGAATTTTTTCTCAGTACATTATCAATACAAAAACCTTTTTCTTAAAGACTAAAATACCCTTACGTGCTGGAAATAATGGATTGCTACATAGTTCGCTGAACTAACGTTCCCCGTTAAGTAATGAACCTGCTAATCAATTCATTTTTATAAATTAGAAAGAGCCACCAAAGCCCTCTTACGTATACTGAAGAGGGCTTTTACAAGGAGTGATGAAGCTTTACCGTTATGCAGATACTAGAGCTTCTGTAGAACATACCATACTGTGTACAATGCAAAAGCAAATATGGAAAAGAATACTGCAAGCAGCGCCCCTCTGACAACCCTCTGCCATCTGATACGGAACAACCCGTAACATCCACCATACACAATCATTCCGGCAGCAGCTCCCTCCAAAAAGACGCTCGGTGCCCGCAGGAGAACAATATAAAACAAAACACTTATCCCTAACAAAAAGTAATTCATCCACAGAAACGCAATTCTGCCTTGCTTTTGCATCAAGCTTTTCCCCCTCCATACAGTCTGCCGCGTCATGCGCACAATCTGTATGTCTTCTAGATACGAGGATTCATTTCCTTCTATTTCCTTTGGTAGCGCAGTGTGTTTCAATCTGAAAAATTTAATCCAAGTCTAGAAAAGAACAAACTCGTCACCGCCTCTAATTGTTCACGTCGGCCCTTCGTGTATCGAACTCCAACCGAAATTGAAGGACCAAATGCGCATACTCTACAGACTGTTATTTTTTTAACAACAGCCAGTCGACTGCAATTCTAAGTAAAGTACTAGAGAATACAAAGGGAATAGCTAGGATCTGGAAAGTGAGTTGGAAATAACTTCTTACTTCCTCTAAATCAGTACCAATTTTGAAATTAGGAATCATTTGAGTAAATAAGCTAAAGTCATTAATAAGTTTTCCAGTTACAGCGCTTATTGTTACAATGACCACAAAAATGAATCTGATTATATCCAATGCGATCTTAGAGTGATCAAGGAATTCTTTACGAGAATGCTTCCTGTTAATAAAATACAACATGAAGAAGAATATAATCGTAGTCAAAAAAGTGAAAATTAAAAATAGGGGTATTGAAATACGTAGTTGTAATCCGATTAAGAAGTTTAAGCTAAAGGGTACTGTGAAATAAGTGAAAAAAGCCATAAACAAAATTTGATTACTTTTAAGAAGTAATTTTGGCTTCACAATAAGTGTGAAAGGTAAAATTATCAGGTAGAGAAAGAAATACATAGGTTGTTTATCTTTAATAATAGAGTAGGCAAACACTGTTAAAAGAATAAGGTTAAATGAAAGTAATAAGTGTTTGTTAAAGATTAAATACTCGATTTTTGAAGGGAATCGAAGCACCCTTATTAATAGGTCAGACATTAAGTACTCCTTTGAATCATTTAATTCACATATATTTTGTATCGGCAAAAGTTGAGGTGTATTATATACTTTTTTCAATATTTCCGTTTCTAATTCCTATACTGCCGCTGTTTTATTGAGCTAACGTTCCCAGTTAGGATTCCTGTAGAGCGTTAATTTTGCCCTTTGCATTAAAACGAGCGACTCCGGTACGATGGAGTAGTCACGGGTCATAGCCCTTTAGCCATCTTAAGGAGGTCGCTCTATCTTGAATTTTAAAGCTCAAGCCAAACAAAATCAACTGCTCGAACGCATTTCAACCCAGCACCTTGTCGTCGGCATCGACATCGCCCAGCAGTCCCATGTTGCTCGCGCTGTCAACTTTCGTGGAATCACGCTTGGCACTCCGCTTCACTTCTCCAACAACGATGTCGGCTTTAGCCAACTGCTGCAGTGGATGAAGGATTTGCAGGAAACACACCAACTAAACGACACCATCATCGGTATGGAACCAACTGGTCACTATTGGCTCAGCCTCGCCGCCTGGCTCAAAGACCGAAGCCTCGAAGTCGTGTTGGTAAACCCTCATCTCGTCAAAAAGAACAAGGAAAACCGAGATAATACTCCGTCCAAAAGCGACATCAAGGATGCCTTGGTTATCGCAGACATGGTGAAAAACGGCTACTACACTGTCATTAAAGATACCAGTGAAGTGTTCATAGAACTGCGAGTGCTCATGGCGAATCGAGAGACCATCGTCCATCGTCTCGTCAGCGTCAAAAACCAGATCCACCGTTGGGTCGACATGGTGTTCCCCGAGCTGCCGCAGGTATATAAGCACCTCATTGGCTCCGGCTCGCTCGCTACACTGCGTCTCTTTCCAACACCTGCCGATCTTCGAAAGTTAACTGTACGCCAGGTAATCGACGGCTGGAAAACAGTCATGAAACGGCATAGCGGTGAACGAAGGGCTGGTGAACTACTGGCACTGGCAGCTCAGTCGGTCGGCGCAAAGCATGCTGAGAAAGCCTTCAAACTTCATATACAACAGCTGCTGGCCGAATATGATCTGTCCATGAATCAGCTACAGGTAATCGAGGATGAGGTGGCGACTGCCCTGACCCGTATTCCGCTCGCCAAACCGCTGCTCGCAATAAAAGGGATGAACATCTTGTCTGTTGCCGGCATTCTGGGTGAAGCTGGCGATCTCAGCGGATATGCACATGGCAACGCGTTGTTACGGCATGCCGGTCTCAACCTAGCTGAAGCAAGTTCAGGGAAGTGGAAGGGCCAAATGTCCATCAGCAAACGTGGCCGACCTAGACTTCGGCATGCCCTGTTCATGGCAACCATGGCCCTCATTATGAACGATGAAACGTTTAAACGACAGCACGAAGTGAATGTAAAGACGAAAAGCATGAAGCCCATGCGCTCCGTGATGAAGCTTTGTGGCAAGCTGGCTCGCATTCTAGTTTCCATAGCCCGAAGCGGTGAAGCTTACGAACCGAATCGAGTTCTTCCTATGAAACAGATTGCTTAATCGCTTCACGCTCCGCACAAAAACTGGCTTATTCGCAGGATTTCAAGATTGCACGGAGTACCGGATTGCATTAAGCAAAAGGGCATAGACCCGTACAGTTAGGATTACCGGCCTCCACCCTCTGGATAGGCGTAACGAAGGAATGAAAGGGCATTGACCCGTCGAGAAATGGGAGTGAAAGCCTCCGGGGGTTACGTGGAGCAGCGTGCAGCAGAGCAAAAAAAAGGAGCGAAAACTCGCCCATTTTGACGGCTCTCATCCCATTCAAACCGGGTTACGATTTATCTTCTGGTGAAATCCTGCGAATAAGCGAGCATTCGTGAGAAAACTGCATTTTACCGAGGGAGCTTAATGCCCCGATGCATAAATATGGTGTTATAAGACATTGCATACTTATTAGAA
The DNA here is from genome assembly GCF_006542765.1 of Paenibacillus luteus. Taxonomy (GTDB): domain Bacteria; phylum Bacillota; class Bacilli; order Paenibacillales; family Paenibacillaceae; genus Pristimantibacillus; species Pristimantibacillus luteus. The sequence continues at coordinate 43,496 of NZ_SKCD01000055.1, read as the reverse complement.
TAGGCTTTCATAAACTTCTCTTGCTCCCTGATCTATCTCACAAAGTTTCTCATTACGGGTCGGATTCTGTATAATTCTAAGTAGATCTGCTTTTATTAGCTCTCGCATATCTAAAGACAGTTTAGGTATTAGGAAATGAATGCATGCGAATTGCCAACAGTCATCATTGCTATTCAATACCTTCTGTATTTGCGGCACTACGTCAATAAGTTTTAATTGGGGAATTATCTTACACAGCTCTTGAGCAATTGGCCAATTAATGTCTTGAATCCATTCAAATAAATCATCCATAATTGGTCCAAGATCAGTTTCATCATGATTAATATTTTTTAATTTGTCGATTGTATCCATATCGTGCTTATGTTGTGGAATTAAATCTTTAATATCTTTCAATTAGTTCACTCCTGATTGAGGATAGTGGAAATTGCTGTGTCATATAAGAACTAATCTCCGAACTACTCAAATTCGTCGTATTTGATTTATTCGCTAATTTATTGAACTATCCTGCCCGTTAGCTCAACGAGGCTGCCGATTTATGTCGGCAGCCTCGTTCTGGTGATTATGAAGCTATAGTGTCCCGTTAGCGGAACAGTTTATAAATCGAGAACCGGAACCGGTCCGTCCATCCAGTTCAGCTGGCTATCCATCATGAACTGAATCGACCAATGATGCTCTGCCTGATACCAGTTATTAAATTCCACAATACTCTCGTACAGATTCTCGACGGCTTCCGGCGTTCGTTCTTCCAGTACCCGATGGATGTCCGCCAACAAATTCTCCGGCTTCTTTTCAACCCCTTCCAGAACCTTTAAGAACCACTTATAAGAAGGGAACAGCGTTTCGTTGTGTACCAAAATCAACCTACCTGCGAAAAAGGCATAGTGGGTCAAACAGTAGTCGATTAATAAACGATTGTTGCGTTTCAGTCCTTCGTAATAATACCATTTCCAGGTTTCGAATTGTGCATAGAACTTCTGCATGTTCTCTGCCTTTTTCTCCACCGGATATCGGGGAGCGTCTTGGACCAACTGTTCCAACCCCTCGATATTGGAATAGGTGACGAACGCATCCTGGAATGCGAACTTAGCAGGATCGCTGCCGGATTCGGCCACTTGCTTGATGTAGGAAGCGGATACAACTTTCCCGTCCACGTAACCGCCTTCATAAGAACAGGATTCCGTTTCGAAATACCCAAGATTATGGATGGAACAAGCTTTCTTGTGATCCTCTTCAGAAAGGACGATCATAATGTCGATATCAGAGGTTTCATTGGCAAAGCCATGCGCCACGGAACCTCCGATGATGATCCCTTGTACGTCGGGTCTGGCTTTAAGCTTGTTGGTGATGGCATCAATGGCAGCTTGATGATGGGGATACATAATACATCCACTCCGATAAAATTAATATAAGCATTAATTAGTAAGCCAATACGTTAATCATAAGTAAATAATATTCCACTTTTGAAATTCCCGCAATCCCCCGAATGAATCAATCGTCTTATAGATAACTGCCAGTTAGCGTAATAAAGCAGCCAATCATTGTGATCGGCTGCTTCCGTGTTTTTATTGAACTAAAGTTTCACGTTAGCTTAATCAAGGATAACTGTTAATATGACTTCGAAAACCATTCAGTCATTCTCTAAAAAATGTTTCATCAGTAATTTGGATTAGTTTATCCGTCGCTTCTTTACTTGCAGGATCAGTTACCAGCATCATAAATACATCTCTTAATTCATCTGCTCTAGATAGAACTTTTTCTTTAGATTTATCCTCTCTCAAAGAAATATATAGGTTATACAAACTAATATCCAAGTTATCATTCTGATCCTCATAAGAAGTTAATTCAGAAATAGAGGCCACATTGGAAACACTTGATAAGACGGATCGATACGTATAGTCATTCATCATCATGCTAAAACTGCCGAGAACGTTGCTTAGTTCATGCTTAAATTTTGTATCAATTGAGTTTTGTAAGTTCTGTGCCTTGGTACTCTCTTCAACATAGTTGTATCCCATGATTATGAAGCCAAGAATAAGAAGCGAGATAAGGAAAGCCCATTTCTTCAACCTGCATCACCTCTTTAATGATCTTACTCCATCTGCAGCCATCCCCAATCTTTTCAGAACAATGGGGTATCCTGTCCTGGTTCCCTAACGGCAATGTAATAGCCACCTCTATACTAACACATATTGGAAGTAACCTGCCAGTTAGCTCAACGAGGCTGCCGTTTGATGCTGGCAACCTCGTCCTGGTGATTATGAAGTTATAGTTCCTTGTTAGTTCAATATCCTGACTTTGTTTTAAAATATTCACTTAATTCTTCCCATACTTCCTCTGTTACAAAAAAGGTTTCAGCTGCTTCAAGCAATTCTCCGGTCTCGTAAAGTATATAGCTAACCATTCTTATCATATTGTCTCCAGTATATTTATCGTTCCAATCTATATATTGAACAGTATCACCAATGTCAAGTTCAATAGATTTCTCAGATGAAAAAAGCCCACTTTCATCAATATAGGATTTCGCAACGAAACCCTGTATTACATAAATCTTATCACCAGGTTTGCAATCATGATAAACACTCACCTTTTCACATTAGTCCTTGTTTTGAACAATTGTTCTTTTTTACTTAAATGATTTTACGAAACACTTATGAAGTTTAACTGAGGATATTATTTTATATTGATCAGTTCAGCGTATAGCCCCAATTGCATTTCTTTTATTCTGATTCCCACTTGGCCTTCTTCTTCAATTCCCCTAATGATAAATAAGTGATCTGCAGTACGAGTAATTACTACACAAGAAAAATCCCAATTTACAAGTTGATACTCTTTGATAAGCTGAGCTTTTATCTTAATATGAGGATAATATGACATCATATTATAATTTTTTCCAATTTGAATGACACTGTTCATAATTGTGATCTTATTGTTCCTTAAAAAGTTTTCAATTTCTTCTTCGTGGTACAAATCTACAAAAATCAATATACTTGGTGCATTCATTAATTTTTCCAACACATTGTAAATGTTGTAGTTTAGTATTTTGTAATAAGGAGAATCATTAATCACTTTCGGCTTTGTAACCACGTTGTTCACCTAATCCATTATTAATATTAATTGATTAAACACATCTCCGATAAGGAAAAGGTATTACATAACGGTTAGAGATACAATGAAATACCCCATTTAATTACCTTATCTTTTCTGGAGAAGGCATTAGTGTAACCTGCCAGTTTGCTCAACAAAATTTGTCTTAACGAAAATAACAAATGCAAAAACCCGACCTCACGAGGTCGGGTTTTTCATGGTATTGGTGGAGGCGAGGGGATTTGAACCCCTGTCCGAAGATCACGCCACACAGGCTTCTACGGGTGTAGTCACAGTTTTGATGTCACCCGAGTATCGCCCCGTAACCGGCTATACGTTGGGTCAGCCTGATTGTCTTCTTCAGCTCACCGCAGGCGGAGATGAGACAGCGTATTCCACTACTTGTTAGCCCCTAATCCAGTCACATGGACGATGCTGGGTAGAAGCACGCACACAGTTTCTTAGGCTGCGAAAGCGTAGTTTGTTTGTTGTTTGCCGTTTAATAGGCTTTAGCGTTGATGAAGCAGACGACTCCCTGCTACCCGCAACCCGCGCTCGTCCAATCCCCGTCGAATCCATAAACGCCCCCAATTTTGCATAAACGGCTAGCTGCTGGCCAATGCGACAGAAAGTCATAGTGGGAAGCACTAACGTTTAGCTCAATTGAAGCTTTAGGATTAAAGATCAGCTGCTGTCAGAAAAACTCTGTCAGGCTGTTCCGATTGTCTAGCACGAAATGCACTTGCTTTGTTGTGTTGCCGTTGCTGCTTACTTAGTATACCACGAAGGAGTGCTTTCGTGCACATTTGTTATTGGCAGCGCTGGCCGTTGTCTTCCATGGAAGAATGAGCTTAGCGTGCGACCTTCTGTTTTTCACGCAGGACACGCTGGATATCACGCTGAGCATCACGCTTGGCTGCGGTATCCCGCTTATCGTATTGCTTCTTACCTTTACCCAGCCCAATTAACAGCTTGGCAAACCCATTGCGTATATAAATCTTTAATGGTACAATCGCATACCCTTCTTGTTTAGATAAGCCAAGAAGCTTGTGGATTTGTGCCTTATGCATAAGCAGTTTGCGAGCCCGCGTTGGATCGCTTGGGTTATGCATATTCCCTTGCTCGAATGGACTGATGTGCATATTGTGAATAAACAGTTCCCCGTTGCGGATTGTCGCAAAAGCATCGCCGATGTTCGCCCGGCCGTTTCGAAGCGATTTAATCTCTGTACCTAACAGCACCATGCCTGTCTCGAACGTTTCCTCAATGAAATAGTCATGGGAAGCCTTCTTGTTCTGGGCGAGCTGCTTGCCGTCACTTTTCTTACCCATGCTAGTCACCTCGACTCAAATAAGCTAAAATAGTGGTTGCACTATTGGAGTTCATTGTAACAACTTTAAGAACGGAAATCAAGGCGGCGCTCAAGCGCTCCTATCCGAAAGCCTGATATCCAAAAGGAGAATAGCCATGCTTCTTGAAATCATTGCTACGACAGCAGATGAAGCGGTTACAGCTGTCACGCACGGCGCAGATCGCGTAGAGCTAATCTCTGCCTTTGATCAGGGCGGACTTAGCCCAAGCGAGGCACAAATCACCTCCGTGCTTAATGCTTTGAATAAGCTTGAACAAACCATTCCTAACCATAAAACGATTCCCGTACATGCGATGATCAGACCGCATAGTAAGTCCTTTGTATATGGCCAGGCCGATCTCAACGAAATGGTCCAGCAAATAGCAAAAATGCGCTCTCTAGGCGTCCACGCTTTTGTTCTCGGCACGCTGGACGCGAATGGCATGATTGACACCGTTAGCATGGAGAGACTGCTGGAGGCTGCTGGTGACCGTCCTGTTACTTTTCACCGGGCCTTTGATGAAGCAGCCGATCAAGAAGAAGCTCTATTTACGCTCATGAAGTATCCCCAAATCAAGTGGATATTAACCTCTGGAGGACAGCCTAGTGTGCTGAATGCGGTTGACGAAATCAAACGATTAATTGAGCTAAGCAGCGATCATGGCATAACCATTATGCCTGGCAGCGGGATTTCAATTGCATCCCTGCCAGACTTCATATCGGCAACAGGAGCAAGGGCCGTGCATCTTGGAACAGGAGTTAGAACCGGAGGTGTCCACTCGCCTATTGATGGTTCTCTTGTGATGCAAGCATGCCAAGTCTTAAAGCCATTCCTTTAGAACTAAGATAGTATCACGTACAAAAAAACCGCCTTCAACCCGAAGGCTAAAGGCGGTTTTATTAACGTTCGTAAGCTACTACAGCTTTACAACGTTTTCTGCTTGTGGTCCACGGTTGCCTTGAACAACGTTAAATTCTACGCGTTGTCCTTCTTCAAGAGTTTTGAAGCCTTCGCCAGTGATTGCGGAGAAATGTACGAATACATCGTTGCCGCCTTCAACTTCGATAAAGCCGAAACCTTTTTCTGCGTTAAACCATTTAACTGTACCTTGTTGCATGTGTAAAAACCTCCAAAAAAATAATATTAATATGCGCCTGGTTTGTCTTTAAACAAAAAATTCACACATTGGAAAGGGTTTCATGACTATAATGACACCCTTTTCAATATGTGAATTCAGGTTCATATTATCGATTGATTAGAGTGTACTATACCCAGAATTAAAATGCAAGTGACGAGCTTAAATATATTTTCCCATTTTGCCCAGTTCGCGGCGACTTCCAATTCTGTATCAGAACGGAAATCGCCGCCATTATTTTCTATTTGCCGTTTTTGCGAACGAAGGCCGCTGTAGCGTTGCCACCGCTCTTGTTTTTCCTCTTCCGCTTGCTTTTCTCGGGGCTTGCAGCGCTGCCTTCTGCTATAGGAGCAGCAGCATTTTGCTCCCCGTTAAACACACCGCTCTCCGAAGTACGCTTCCGCTTCGGAGCGCCGCCGCTACCCTCGTTCCGCCACTTCCCCGCTCCACCGCGGCCATTGCCGCCTGGCCCGCCGCTGCTGCGGATGGGCAGGCCCCACATATCCGTGCGCCCGCCGCGTCCGCCTGCGCGCGACTGCTCACTGCCTTGGCCCGGCGACGTATTCGCCTCTTGCCCTGGCCCACGCTCCGCCGGCGCATTTCCGCCGCCGCTTACGTCAGCGCCGGCTTCGCCTGCGCCACCCCGGCCGCGCCGTTTGCCGCCGCGCCCGCTATCAGGGGCATCGATCCGCCACGGGTTGGCTTGCTCGACAATGCCGACTACGCTGCGGTCGACTCCGCTGCTAAAGCTGTCGCGCCGCCCTTTCCCGCCGCGACCCTTGCCACCGCGGCCGCCCGCGCTCGCGCCGCCCCGGCCCTCTGTACTGCCCTTGCCGTTTTGTTCATTCCCGCCACGGCTCCGGCCATCCGGCCCTGCACCAGCTCCGCTTCCTCCGCGAACCGCGCTGCTCTGATCATTTCCTCCACGACTCCGGCCATCTGCGCTTGCACCAGATCCGCTGCCTCCGCGACCTGCACCGCCTTGGCCATTGCCTCCACGCCCTCGGCCATCCGAACTTCCGCCGCGGCCTTTGCCACCGCGATTGCCACGATCACTGCTTCCGGCGCGTTCACCGAAGCCACCGCGCTTCTTGCCGCCGAAGCTGCTTGGAATGCCCTTGCCGCTGCGCGGCTTCATATCCACAAGCTCAAAATCAATCGTATGCTCCGTCATGCTGACACGAGTCACACGTATCTTTACCTCATCGCCAATTCGGTATATTTTCGAAGTGCGCTCGCCGACCAAGATCATATGCTGCTCATGAAAGTTGTAATAGTCGTCCGACATATCGCTCAGTCGAATCAAGCCTTCAACGGAATTGTCTAGCTCAATGAACATGCCGAAGCTCGTTACGCTGCTAATAATGCCTTCAAACTCTTCGCCGACCTTATCCAGCATGAATTCGCATTTCTTCAGTTGCTCAGTATCGCGTTCAGCATCAACCGCTACGCGCTCCCGTTCAGAGGAATGCTGCGCAATTTCCGGCATCCTTGCCGTCAATGCCTCATGACGAGCTTGGGTCAGTTGGCCTTTGCCTTCCAGTACCTCGCGAATGACCCGGTGTATAACCAGATCCGGATAGCGGCGAATTGGCGATGTGAAATGGGAGTAGAACTCAGCCGCAAGGCCAAAATGACCAAGGCTCTCCGCATCATATTTCGCCTGCTTCATGGAACGAAGCATGACCGTTGAGATGACAGTCGCTTCCTTTGTGCCACGAATATCCTCAAGCAGCGTCTGCAATGCCTTCGGATGAATCGTGTTGCCCTTGCCTTTAACGGTATAACCAAAGTTAGCTGCAAATTGCACAAAGTTCAGCAGTTTTTCCTGGGTAGGATCCTCGTGAATTCGGTAAAGGAACGGAACACGAAGCCAGTGGAAATGCTCAGCAACCGTTTCATTAGCAACAAGCATGAACTCCTCGATGATCTGCTCGGCTACCGACCGCTCGCGCTTAATAATATCTACCGCTTTGCCATTGTCATCTACGATGACCTTCGACTCTTGAAAATCAAAATCGATCGCACCGCGCTTCATCCGCTTCAAGCGAAGTCGCATAGCAAGGTCTTCCATCAGGCTAAAAGTATCCAGCAAATCCGCATAACGCTCTTTGAGCTCGGTTTGCGGCTCCTCAACGCTCGCCGTCAGTATTTTTTTCACATTAGTATAGGTCATCCGCTCTTTCGTACGGATTACGCTCGTGAAAACGTCGTGACGCACGCGTTTTAGGGTATCCGCATCAAATTCCATCTCGCATGACAGCGTCAGGCGATCAACCTGTGGATTGAGCGAGCAGATCCCGTTCGATAAGCGGTGAGGCAGCATCGGAATAACGCGGTCAACCAAATAAACGCTGCAGCCCCTCTGGTAGGCTTCTTGATCGAGCTGCGAATTTTCTCTTACATAATAGCCTACGTCAGCGATATGAACCCCTAGCAAATAATTGCCGTTCTCCAGGCGCTTCACATGAACCGCATCATCCAAGTCCTTGGCGTCCTCGCCATCAATCGTCACAATAACCTCTCCGCGCAAGTCGCGTCTACCCTGCTGGATAATCTCATCGTCGGTAATGGAGTCAGGCGCGGCTTCCGCTTCGGCCATGACTTCTTCAGGGAAGCCTTCAGGCAGCTGGTGCTTGCGAATGATGGACAGGATGTCTACGCCCGGATCATTCTTATGTCCCAAAATTTCGACAATTTCCCCTTCGGCCGCCGAACGGCCTTCCGGATAGGAAACGATTTTCACGACAACCTTCTGGCCGGATACAGCTCCTTGGTAACCACCCTTCGGAATAAAAATATCCCGGTTAATCCGCTTGTCATCCGGCACAACGAAAGCATATACATCGTGATCCTCGAACGTTCCGACAATTTGTGTGACTGCGCGCTCAACGATGCGCACAACCTCACCCTCCATACGACCGCCATGCTCGCTTCTGGTCGTAACACGAACGAGGATGGTGTCCCCATTCATCGCGCTCTGCAAATCATTGGCGTGCAAATACACATCCCCGTGGTCCTTCTCATCCGGGATGAGAAAGCCAAAGCCTTTGGCATGCGATTGCAGCTTGCCGCGCAGCAAATTCATCCGTTCCGGCACGCCGTAATGGTCATTAGGCGTACGAATGATTTTTCCCGAGTCCTCCAGTTGATTCAGCAGTTTAAGGAACTCCTTAAACTCCGCTGCATCTACGATACCAAAATGCTTCTCCAGCTCTTGGTACGTCATCGGCTTATAAGCCGTTTCTCTCATAAAATCAAGCAGTTCCTGCTCGTAGTTGATCATTATAATTTTTTCTCCTCATAAACCTGCCCATGCGCTCTGGCGTCATTTGCGACAGTTTGATAGATTTCCATATACCATGTAGTATACACGAAATGGAAGCCCCGCATCCGCGAATCTGTTGAAAATACAAAAAAAGCGAGGGATATCCTCGCTTTCTGCGTGTGTGTCAGTTATTGTTTTACGAAGTAAGAAACAACAAGCGCCAATATAAAGAAGCCAACTGCAAGAACAACTGTCAAACGCTGCAAGAACAAATCCAAACCGCGCGCTTTCTGTTTGCCGAACAGGTGCTCAGCGCCGCCCGTGATTGCTCCGGACAAACCTGCACTCTTACCTTTTTGCAACAATACGACAGCAATTAGGCCGACAGAAAATATAACGAGCACGATCTTCAATAAGATTTCCATTTATTCCACCTCCAGCATAGGAGCTCCGTAAAAACACGTAAATCGAGTGTACCATAGCTGGGCACAAATTACAATAGGACAACCCATAATACCAGCATTATGCAAAGCCAAGGGATTGTAAAAACGCATAATTGTTTTCCGCGCTCTCAAGCGATCCGCAATCGAACTGCTCCTGTTCCACAATCATGCAGGATATGCCGCTTAAATCGGCGGTGCTTAACAGCTGTTCATAACCAACCTCGCCCTTTCCGATCTCTGCATCCTTTCTTCCTTTGGAAAAGTCCTTGAGATGCACGAGCGGCACTCTTCCTTTATGTTTTTGTAAATAATCAGCTGCTTTATATCCAGCCAGGTGCAACCAGCCCAAATCAAACTGCATCACCATAAGTTCCGCAGGCACTTGCTTCAGAATAATATCAATGACAGGCTGCTTTTCGACTAACTTAAATTCAAAATCATGATTATGATAACCGTATTTCATCCCCGCGTCCTTCACTTGCTTGCCGCATCTCGTCAGCACATCCACTAAATAGTTTACATTATCCATGGTTGGCTGCTCCGGCAGCGGCCCCCACGGCGTAATGATGTAGGAAACACCCAACTCTTTAGCATATTCGATCTGTCCTGCAAAATCCGATTCCATCTGCTGAGTATTACTAAAGTTAATGGGTACATGCACAGAGGGGACCGTTAGACCGAGCTCCTCAAGTTTACTTTTCAATTCAATGGCTGGCGTTTTAAAATAACCCGCAAATTCGACTGCTTTATAGCCGATTTTCGCCACCTTTTCCAGTGTGCCTAAAAAATCAATCTCTGTCTGATCTCTAACCGAATACAATTGAAGGCCTATCACTGGTTTTGCCATCCGAACACCGCCTAATCGTTTCATGCTTTTCCTGCTCTTAATGTCCTACGTTTGCAAGTGATCTATGCCTGTTAAGAAAAAGAAGGGTGTGCCCTGGGGCACACCCTTCTTTCCTATACGCATATCGCATATTATTTAAAGTTTTTCAAGTTGTAGAAAGCCGATTTGCCCGCGTACTGAGCTGTCGAACCAAGTTGGTCCTCAATGCGAAGTAATTGGTTGTATTTTGCAACGCGGTCCGTACGGGACGGAGCGCCTGTTTTGATTTGACCAGCGTTTGTTGCAACAGCGATATCAGCAATTGTGCTGTCTTCGCTCTCGCCTGAACGGTGAGAGATAACTGCTGTGTAACCAGCGCGTTTTGCCATTTCGATTGCATCGAAAGTTTCAGTAAGCGAACCGATTTGGTTAACTTTAACCAAGATCGAGTTGCCCACGCCTTTATCGATACCATCAGAAAGACGCTCTGTGTTCGTAACGAATAGATCGTCACCAACAAGCTGTACTTTGCCACCAAGCTTCTCAGTAAGCAATTTCCAACCATCCCAATCGTCTTCGGAGCAACCATCTTCGATTGTGATAATTGGGTATTTGTCAGCCCATGAAGCAAGAAGGTCAACGAACTCAGCAGGTGTGAACGATTTGCCTTCGCCTGCAAGCACGTATTTGCCGTCTTTGAAAAATTCAGTCGAAGCAACATCCATACCGAGGAATACGTCTACGCCTGGCTTGTAGCCTGCGCGCTCGATAGCAGAGATGATTGTTGTGATTGCTTCTTCGTTCGAACCAAGGTTAGGAGCGAAGCCGCCTTCGTCGCCAACAGCTGTGTTAAGACCTTTGTCATGCAATACAGCTTTCAGGTTGTGGAAGATTTCAGCGCCGATACGTAGCGCTTCTTTGAAGCTTTCAGCACCGACAGGAAGAACCATGAATTCTTGAACGTCGATGTTGTTGTCCGCGTGCTCGCCGCCGTTGATGATGTTCATCATTGGTACTGGAAGCACTTTAGCATTGAATCCGCCAAGGTAAGTGTAAAGAGGCACATCAAGAGCGTCAGCAGCTGCGCGAGCGACTGCCATCGATACAGCAAGAATCGCGTTAGCGCCAAGCTTTGCTTTGTTAGGAGTACCATCTAGCTCGATCATTTTACGGTCGATAGCCACTTGATCAAGAGCGTCAAGACCGATGATTTCAGGAGCGATTTCTGTGTTTACATTTTCAACGGCTTTCAAAACGCCTTTGCCAAGGTAACGGGATTTGTCGCCATCACGAAGCTCAACTGCCTCGTAAGCGCCTGTGGAAGCGCCGGATGGAACGATTGCGCGGCCTTTGCCGCCAGACTCAAGGGATACCTCTACTTCTACTGTTGGATTTCCGCGGGAATCCAGCACTTCGCGTGCGTATACATCAACGATAATTGACATGAGAGAAAACACTCCTTTTAAGGTTTTATTTTGGGTTAATTAAGGAAACGCCTGTCATTTCTTTCGGTTTGGCCAGCTCAAGAAGTTCAAGAAGCGTAGGCGCGATGTCGGCAAGAATGCCGCCTTCGCGAAGCGTCTCGCCTGCTTTTGTTACGATAAGCGGAACAGGATTTGTCGTATGCGCCGTAAACGGACGGCCATTCTCGTCAAATACCATATCAGCGTTACCATGGTCAGCCGTAATGATGCAGACGCCGCCTTTGGCAAGCACCGCTTCCACTACTTTGCCCAGGCATTCGTCTGTCGCTTCTACCGCCTTGATCGTAGGCTCCAGCATGCCGGAGTGCCCCACCATATCAGGGTTGGCGAAGTTAAGAATAATCGCGTCATGCTTGTCTGATTCGATCTCGCGAACCGTAGACGCGGCAAGCTCATACGCGCTCATCTCCGGCTGTAGGTCGTACGTTGCAACCTTAGGGGAATTAATGAGTACGCGAGTTTCGCCTGGAAGCTCATGATCGCGTCCGCCGCTAAAGAAAAACGTAACATGCGGATATTTTTCCGTTTCAGCCGTACGCAGTTGTGTCTTGTTGTTTTGCACGAGAATTTCACCAAGCGTGTTATCCAGGTTCTTTGGTGAATACGCAACGAATCCGCCTACGGTTTCACTGAATAACGTCAAGCAGACGAAATACAAGTTAACCGGGTGATTCTCGCCACGCTCGAAGCCGCGGAAATCCTCATTCGTAAACACTTGGGACAATTGAATCGCGCGGTCAGGGCGGAAATTGAAGAAAATAACCGCATCCTCGGATTCTACAAGGCCGACTGGCTTGTTTTCTCCGTCTATAATGACCGTTGGCATAACGAATTCATCATAAACCGATTTCTCGTAGGATTCAACCACCGCTTGAATCGGATCATAATATTGCGGGCCTTCGCCGTAAACCATGGCGCGATAGGATTTCTCAGTACGCTCCCAGCGCTTGTCGCGGTCCATCGCATAATAGCGGCCTTGAACCGTAGCGATGCGGCCTACGCCAACCTCTTCGATCTTCGCTTGCAGACGCTCAAGGTAACCTTTGGCGCTGTCTGGAGACACGTCGCGGCCATCGAGGAAAGCATGGATATACACTTCCTCAAGCTCCTCTTTCTTTGCCAAATCCAGCAAAGCGAACAAGTGCTCAATATGGCTGTGTACGCCGCCGTCAGAGAGCAAGCCGTAAAGGTGAAGCTTCTTGCTGTTTGTTTTCACATGACGAACTGCGCCAAGAATCGTTTCATTCTCGTAGAACTCGCCATCACGGATCGATTTGCTGATACGCGTCAAGTCCTGATACACAATGCGGCCTGCGCCGATGTTCAAATGGCCAACTTCGGAGTTGCCCATTTGACCTTCCGGCAAGCCAACGGCTTCGCCGGAAGCCGTTAGTGTCGTGTGCGGGTAAGTAGACCAGTAACGGTCGTAATTCGGTTTGTTTGCTTGTGCTACGGCATTGCCGACAACATCATCACGCAAACCGAAACCGTCAAGGATAATAAGCGCTACAGGTTTTGGAGAAGCCATATTACTTGGCCCCCTCGACCAGTGCAATATAGGATGCAGGCTCTAGACTCGCGCCGCCAACAAGTGCGCCGTCGATGTCCGCTTGACCCATATATTCAGCAACGTTGTTAGGCTTAACACTGCCGCCGTATTGAATGCGAACCGCGTCTGCTGTTGCTTGGTCATAAAGGCCTGCAATTACGCCGCGGATGTATCCGATAACGTCCTGTGCATCTTCGGAAGTCGAAGATTTGCCCGTTCCGATTGCCCAGATTGGTTCATATGCAACAACAACTTCAGCTGCTTGAGCTGCGGAAATGCCTTGGAAAGCCGCTTCCGTTTGCACTTTGCAAACATCCTTCGTTTGTCCTGCTTCACGCTCTTCCAGCTTCTCGCCTACGCAGACGATTGGCAGCAAGCCGTTTTTGAAGGAAGCATGAACCTTTTTGTTCACGATCTCATCGGATTCTGCAAAATAAGCGCGACGCTCGGAGTGGCCGATAATCACGTATTTCACGCCAAGATCCTTCAGCATCACGCCGCTAATTTCACCTGTGAATGCACCGTTGTCTTCAAAGTGTACGTTTTGCGCTCCAATTGCAATCGAAGTGCCTTTTGCTGCTTCAACAAGTGCCGGAAGCGTTGTGTAAGGTGCGCAAATCACGCTCTCTACACCGTCAACCTCAGCTTTGCCTTTCACTTCGGAGAAAAAAGTGACAGCCTCGGATACTGTTTTGAACATTTTCCAGTTACCAGCGATAATCGGTTTTCTGTTGCTCATGCGTAATCCTCCTCAAAACTATTTTATTTGGGTAAAGCTATTATTTATCGTTAAGAGCTACAACGCCTGGAAGCACTTTGCCTTCCATGAACTCAAGGGAAGCGCCGCCGCCAGTCGAGATGAAGTCCATTTTATCAGCCAAATGGAATTTCTCAGCTGCTGCTGCGGAATCGCCGCCGCCGATCACTGTGTAGCCTGTTGTTTCTGCACATGCGTTAGCAACGGCTAGCGTACCATGCGAGAATGGCTCGATTTCAAATACGCCCATCGGACCGTTCCAAACAACCAGTTTGGAGTTTTTGATCACATCAGCATAAAGCTCGCGTGTTTTAGGTCCGATGTCAATGCCTTCCCAATCAGCAGGGATGCTGTCTACGTCAACGATTTGCGTGTTAGCCGTAGCGCTGAAATCGTCAGTTACTACGATATCGACAGGGATCAAGAAGTTTTTGCCTAGTTTTTTAGCTTTCTCGATGAACTCTAGAGCAAGATCAAGCTTGCTGTTGTCTACGAGCGATTTGCCGATTTCATGGCCTTGTGCTTTGAAGAAGGTATAAGACAAGCCGCCGCCGATGATGACGTTGTCGGCAATTTCAAGCATTTTGTCGATAACCGCGATTTTGTCTTTTACTTTGGAGCCCCCTACGATTGCTGTGAAAGGGCGCTCAGGGTTGTTCAATGCTTTGCCTAGTACTTCAAGCTCTCTCTCCATAAGAAGGCCAGATACAGCTGGAAGAATATGAGCAATGCCTTCTGTCGATGCATGCGCACGGTGAGCAGCGCCGAAAGCGTCGTTTACGAACAAGTCAGCAAGTTTAGCGAATGCTTTTGCCAATTCCGGATCGTTCTTCTCTTCGCCTTCGTAGAAACGTACGTTTTCAAGCAGCAATACGTCGCCGTTGTTCAAAGCCGCTACTTGCGCTTCTACTGCTTCGCCAATCGCCTCGTCTGCTTTGGTTACTTGCTTGCCAAGAAGCTCGGATAGACGAGCTGCGGAAGCCGTATGGCGAAGCTCTTCTACTACTTGACCGTTCGGACGGCCCAAGTGACTCGCAAGAATAACTTTAGCTCCTTTTTCGATCAGGAAATTAATCGTTGGAAGCGTTTCGCGGATACGTTTGTCATCTGTAATTTTACCATCTTCGAGCGGCACGTTGAAATCAACGCGAACAAATACCCGTTTACCAGCCAGCTCTGCAACATCACGTACACTTTTCTTATTCATCAATGAAACCTCCCGGATAATTGGTATGAAACGGTATAGATATAGGACAAAAAAAAGAAGGGCGTTCCTTCAAAGAAGAAACGCCCTCATGATTCACGACTCTAGAAGCCGCAAACCATAGACCTCTGCTCCGCATGCGCGAAAGCCGCGGTCCGTCCGCCTTCTTTGCTTACAGACCTTTGCTAGCAATGTAAGCAGCAAGATCAACTACGCGGTTCGAGTAGCCCCACTCGTTGTCGTACCAAGAAATAACTTTAACCATGTTGCCTTCAACAACCATAGTCGAAAGACCATCGATTGTGGAAGAAGCAGGGTCGCTATTGTAGTCGCTTGAAACAAGCGGCAATTCGTTGTAGTTCAAGATGCCTTTAAGAGGACCGTCAGCAGCTTCTTTCAATGCTGCGTTAACTTCTTCAACCGTTACGTTAACTTTAAGCTCAGCAACAAGGTCAGTTACGGATACGTTAGGCGTAGGAACACGCATAGCCATACCGTTCAATTTGCCTTTAAGCTCAGGAAGAACAAGTGCAACAGCTTTCGCTGCGCCAGTGGAAGAAGGAATGATGTTCTCAGCAGCTGCACGAGCACGACGCAAGTCTTTGTGTGGAACGTCAAGTACGGATTGGTCGTTTGTGTACGAGTGAATAGTAGTCATCATACCTTTAACGATTCCGAATTTGTCGTTCAATACTTTTGCGAAAGGCGCTAGGCAGTTCGTTGTACAAGAAGCGTTGGAAATAATGGTATGTGCCGCAGCGTCGTATTTATCTTCGTTAACGCCGATAACAACTGTAATATCTTCGTTCGTTGCTGGAGCGGAGATGATAACTTTTTTAGCGCCGCCTTGCAAGTGAAGCTCAGCTTTTTCTTTAGCTGTGAAAATACCAGTGGATTCAACTACGATTTCAACGCCTACGGAGCCCCAAGGAAGGTCAGCTGGGTTGCGCTCTGCAAATACTTTGATTTCGCGTCCGTTTACGATAAGCGCGCCTTCTTTTGCTTCAACAGTACCGTCAAGTTGACCGTGAGTTGTATCGTATTTAAGAAGATGTGCCAGTGTTGCAGTATCCGTAAGATCGTTTACTGCCACGATTTGAACATCAGGGTTGTTCAGTGCTGCGCGGAATACGTTACGGCCGATGCGACCAAAACCATTAATACCAACTTTTACCATTTTTGTTTCCTCCTAAGCGATTTAAAAGATTATTTTATATATTTCAAGATGTTTTGCCAGTTACGTATAAGCTGCTGATAGCAAATCATCATGATTCCGTATTGCTTTTCTCTTGCTCGATTAAGGCTATCATCTCTAAAGCTGCTGCTTCGTCTGTGATAAGAACATCGTTATGCCCAAAGCGCATAATCGCCGCTATGGCTTCGCCTTTGCTCTTCCCGCCGGCAACCCCGATAACAACTTCAGTGTTAACAATATCCTCTAGCCGTAACCCCACCGTCTGCATTTTGTGCACAACAGCGCCCTTCCGGTCAAAATAAAACCCGAATGATTCTGCGAGCGCACCTTCCGCTTCCATGGCGTCTATAATTTGTTGATCCAGCCGCCTGCGCCTTGCCATCACCATAGCATCCCCGATTCCATGTACAACGATGCGAGCACTGCGGATAACATCCACAATCTCCTTGATGTTTGGTTCCTGCATAATGGAGGAAAATGCTTCCTGCCCTAGATGATCAGGTACGTGCAGAAGCCTGTATTGCGCTCCTGTGCGCTTTGCCATCATAGAAGCAATGGTATTGGCCTGATAGTCCAAGCTCTCTCCTAGGCCGCCTCTGGCCGGTACGAATAGGTTCGTGTTGAGCTGCGAGGAGCTATTCAGCTGGCTCGACAACTGCGCGATGGTCGTTCCGCCTGTAACAGCCACAACATCGCTTGGCTGCATTAGCTTGCTGAGCACTTGGCTTCCGGCACGACCCAGCTCTCGCTTCGTCTGTGCGGAGATCTCCGAATCACCTGCTACAATGACGACCTGCGTCAAGCCGTAATGGCTGCGGATCGTTTCCTCCAGTTCGAATAAACCGAACATCGTTTTGTAGAAGGGTTCGAGCTGTTCTAATAATTGCTTGCCTGAATCGCTAATTCGCATGCCCCCCGAATGAATCTCGAGCAGACCCTGCGTTTTCAGAAAATCGGTCTCCGCCCGAAGCATTCGCTCCGTCATCGATAATGCCGACGCCAGCGTACGGCGCCCGATTAAATCCGACAGCATCACCCGATGCAATATCGAATACCGTTTCTTCATGACGTCGAGCAGATCCGGTACAAGCTGCTGCTGCAGTTCAACGATCTGACGCATCTCTCATCCTTCACTCCATCGGCCTATAGCGTATTCGGTTCAACCTACACTGGACTGATAATGTCCCGCGGTATCATTTCAAGTCCCACCTTTATTTTATCGGAAATAAGCGCAGGAAGCAAGAGCCGTTTTGCCCGTGAAAACGATTACGGTCACATTTTTCACAAATTTAATTTTACAACTCCCCTTGCTTTAGAAACTTAATTATCATATAATAATTTTTGCGACTATTTTCAAATGGCGGAAGGTACTGACTTATCATTAAACCATTCCTATAAATGTCCGCAGAAACATTAGCCTTCTCAGCTTGTTGACCTACACCTTATACACTTTGCGCCCGTGGTCCAATGGATATGACGCAGCCCTCCGAAGGCTGAGATCTAGGTTCGATTCCTTGCGGGCGCGCCACAACAAACTTTCAGCCGACTCGGCTTGCAACTCCTATATTGATACTTAAGAACCGTTCCTATTCATTGGAACGGTTTTTTTGTTCCAAAAAAGACTTGTTTGACTATCTTTGACTTTTGCTTTTTCATCCGTTATTATGAGAATACGATTTAACCATTCATTGTTTTATTGAGGAGGGGGCTTACGTTGGATATGAATTTCGTTCCTATGGTTATTGAGCAAAACAATCGGGGTGAGCGTGCGTATGACATTTACTCTCGCCTGTTGAAAGACCGCATTATTTTTCTAGGTTCCGGTGTAAACGACGTGGTGGCCAACTCCATCATCGCTCAATTGCTATTCCTGGCCGCAGACGACCCAGAGAAAGACATTTCTCTTTATATTAACAGCCCAGGCGGTTCGATTACGGCAGGCATGGCTATTTATGATACGATGCAATACATTAAACCGGATGTTTCCACCATCTGTGTCGGCATGGCAGCTTCCATGGGTGCTTTCCTGCTTACGGCAGGCGCGATCGGCAAACGCTACGCGCTTCCGAACAGCGAAGTCATGATCCACCAGCCGCTTGGCGGAGCAGAAGGACAGGCGAGCGATATTGCTATCCGCGCGAAACGCATCATCGGCATGCGCGACAAACTAAACGGCATCCTTGCGGAGCGCAGCGGACAATCGCTTGAGCGCATCGAGAAGGACACGGACCGCGATTACTTCATGAGCGCGGCCGAAGCCAAAGAATACGGCTTGGTCGATAAAGTAATCGAGAAGCTTGCTTAACCAGCCACACACGAAACGGGGCATTTCCAAGGTCTTTATAGACCAAGGGAATGCCCTGTTTTTGCTTTTTGCGGTACATTTGAATAATCATCTCTGATGCTAAGTGAGCGTTGTATGTAGCAATGGATGTGATGATATCAAAACTTTGCTATTTACGTTGCTTGATGTGTTATATAGAAAAAACATTTCAGGTTGTGTGTGCGATGCTAATTATGTTGTACACAATCATTGATTCACAATGGTAATTATAGATGTAGTATTTCATTTACAATAGTATGGGTCAATGTTCGTGATGTTTTACCTCTGAATGATTATTAGTCATCTGAAAGTTTATTGGTCATACCAACTGTCAGCCTAAGCAAGCAGGGACCCAATATACCCCCAAATTAGAGTACCACCGACTGTACTACTTACAACTTGCCTTTCACCCAAAGTCCTACAACAGCAGCCAATAAAATTAAAAAAAGCCACCCTAGGTCTCTAGGACCTTGGACGGCTTTTGTTTAATTGCGAATGAATTATTGGTTCTCCAGCTCTTCTTTGCTTACTAAAGCGACTAAAGCGTTTACAGCCTGTTCTGCGTCCGAACCCTCTGCACTAATGGATACTTCAGTGCCTGAGCTGATCGCCAAGCTCATAATACCCATGATGGATTTTGCGTTCACTTTTTTGTCGTCTTTCTCTACAAATACTTCGGAGGAAAATTTGTTCGCTTCTTGTACGAATAATGCTGCAGGTCTTGCATGAAGTCCCGTCTTAAGACGAACAACAACCGGAAGCCTTGTCATGGAAACCATACCCCCTATATTTTACTCAATCATTAGCATGCGGCACAAACGTTAACGGTTCTGTTAACCGTCTTCTGGCTGCAAAAGCTCGTTTCCCGGTCAAAGATAAGTGAGCGTCTGCGTTGATGCTTTGCATTCTTATCTTTTTAAATAAAGTCATTTTGAATTATTATATCATTATACCAGCTGATGCACTAGGAAAAAAGCTCAGACGCCGCGGATTTTTTCCGCAAGTTCGTCGATTTTGCGCAAACGGTGGTTTACACCCGATTTGCTGACCTTTCCCTTGAGCATTTCGCCGACTTCTGTCAAATTCATATCGGGATGCTGCAATCGAATTTCTGCAACTTCCTTAAGCTTATCAGGCAAGCTATCCAGTCCAACCTCACGCTGCAGCAGCTTAATGTTCTCAATTTGCCGAAATGCCGCCCCGATCGTCTTATTCAGGTTCGCCGTCTCGCAATTGACTATGCGATTAACCGAATTGCGCATATCACGCATGATTCGGACATCCTCAAATTTGAACAAGGCTTGATGCGCGCCAATAATGTTAAGGAGCTCGATAATTTTCTCGCCCTCTTTGATATAGAAGATAAAACCTTTTTTTCGTTCAATACATCTGGCATTAAGATCGAATTTATTGGCAAGATCAACTAACGATTCGCAATGCTCCTGGTACATCGACGAGATCTCAAGATGATAAGAGGAGCCTTCTGGATTATTAACAGATCCGCCTGCAAGGAATGCTCCACGCAAATAAGACCGTTTGCAGCATGGCTTGCGGATGATTTCTTTATCGATGCCAAGATTGAACATAAAGCCCTCGGAAACAATCTTAAGTTCACTCAGTATTTCCTGAACGCCGGCAGGAATACGCACGATATACACATTATTTTTTTTGAGCCTCATCTTTTTGCGGACGAGCAGCTCGACATGCACCTCATAATGCTTTTTGAGCAGGGAATAAATCCTTCTGGCTATGGCAGCATTTTCCGTTGAGATGTCCAAAACGACTTTGCGGCTGGATACGCTGACCGAACCATTCATTCGTATGAGCGCAGATAATTCCGCGACCTCACAGCAACTGTCCGCTTCAATTAAAGTCAGCTCTTTTTTTGTTTGTGCCGCAAACGACATGATGTATCACCTCTTTCGTAACATCCAGTTCTCAACTAATTTATAAATATGATGGCTTAACCGTTCGGCGTCATGCCGAAGAAACGTACGAAATAATACAAGTCGGTCCGCAATGACTTCATAACCCTTCTGGGTGACGGCATCTAGGTCCAAATGGACCGCTTTTGCGCCAAGTTCTGCGTATTTACTCTCGATTTGGGGCGGAATCTCCCCATCATTAACGATAACATAGTCAAACAGATGATGCCCGATATGAGCGTGAATCGCATCCAGATGGTCGCCAACCGAATAATTATCGGTTTCGCCTGGTTGTGTCATGACGTTACAAACGAATAGCTTTACCGCTTCCGATTCCACGATGGCATTGGCTAGCTTGGGAACAAGCAAATTAGGAATAATGCTCGTATACAAGCTGCCAGGTCCGATCAGAATTGCATCTGCTTGCTCGATCGCCTCAACCGCCTCTTGAAGCGGCTCCACGTCAGCAGGTTCGAGAAACACTCGCTTAATAATCTTTCCTGCTTTCGGAATCATCGATTCGCCTGTAACAAACGAACCGTCTTCCATTTCCGCTTTTAGAACAATGGCCTGCCCTGCTGCTGGAAGCACTCGCCCTCGTACGGCTAGAACACGGCTAAGCTCGCGTATGCCGGTAACAAAATCACCGGAAATATCCGTCATCGCGGCGAGCATGAGATTGCCAAGACTATGTCCGGCAAGGCCTGGCACTGTCTTAAATCGGTATTGCAGCACCTCGGTAAGCAAGGGCTCCGCATCGGCTAAGGCCATGAGCACGTTGCGAATATCGCCTGGTGGCGGTATCTGCAGCTCATTTCGCAAAATACCGGAGCTGCCGCCGTCATCAGCAACCGTAACGATCGCCGTAATATCAAGCGGCTTTTCCTTAAGCCCCCGAAGCATGACCGAGAGTCCGGTACCGCCGCCAATGACGACGATCTTCGGACGTCTCAGTATCTTATGTCTACTCTGCATTCTCTCACCCCGTCAATGCTTGTCACGTTCGGCATCGCGATGGGTGACACGCACTCGCTCCGTATCACTGCTGCCGAGCATGCGTCCCAGATATTCGGATATAGCAACGGATCGATGCTTTCCGCCCGTACAACCGATGCCGATTACAACCTGACTTTTCCCTTCCTTGCGGTAAAGCGGAATAAGGAATTGGAGCATGTCTAGCAGCTTGGTTAAAAACTGCTGTGTTTCAGGCCATTTCATGACGTATTCGTACACTTCGGGGGTTTGACCGGTATTCGGGCGCAAATGCTCGACATAGTGCGGATTGGGCAAAAAGCGGACGTCATAGATGAGGTCAGCATCAATCGGAATGCCGTATTTAAAGCCGAAGGAAGTTACGTTGATCGATAGACTGTTTTGCTCAAGATTCGTAAAATGGGAAATAATCCGTTCCTTCAAATGTGCCGGCTTCAAAATGCTCGTATCAATAACCTGCGAGGCCCAGCCTTTCAGATCCTCAAGCAGTCGGCGCTCATTTTTTATTCCCTCGAGGGGCATGCCCTCAGGTGCTAGCGGATGTCGGCGCCGACTCTCTTTGTAACGCTGAACAAGCACGGCATCCGTGGCATCCAAAAATAGAATCTCACAGCTGAGCGTATAATGCTCCTTGATATAGGCAAGCGACTCGGACAATGCTGTAAAAAACTCACGACCGCGCAAATCTATCACGAGCGCCACATTTCCAATTTTACCGTTCGATTGCTCGATCAGCTCCGCAAATTTAGGAATAAGAACGGGTGGTAAATTGTCTACGCAGAAAAAACCGAGATCCTCCAGGCTTTGGACAGCAATCGTCTTGCCTGCGCCAGACATCCCGGTAATAATGACAAGCTTCGCTACTGTTGCCGCCGTTTCCATGAATAAACCTCCTACAAGGTTTGCATTCGCAAACCTACTTCGTAAGGATACGCTTAGGTTTGCGTAAGCAAACCTGCTTCGTATTAATAGCCTCTTAAACTATCCTCTTAGAATGAGACCAGCTGCGCCAACAACGCCAGCATTGTTGCCAAGCGTTGCTGCAACGATTTTCACGTTTTCCTTCGCTTGGTCCTGGGTGTACTTCTCGAATACTTCGCGAATTTGGTCAAATAGGAAATCGCCTGCTTTGGACACGCCGCCACCAATGATGAAATATTGTGGATTCAATACAATTGCGATCATCGCCATCGATCTGCCCAAATAATAAGCTGCGCGATTCACGATGCGTGTCGCGACTTCATCGCCTGCTTTTGCCGCATCCAGAACATCTTTAGCCATAATATTCTCCACTTGCGCAAGTGATGTACGATCGCCGCGCTCAACTGCATCATTCGCCATGCGAATAATACCCGTAGCCGAGGACACGGTCTCCAAGCAGCCTATTTTGCCACATCCGCACTGAATAGCTTCCAGATCAGGCACAATAGCCATATGGCCAAGCTCGCCTGCCATACCCATGTAACCCTCTACAATCTTACCTTCTATAATAATGCCGCCGCCTACGCCTGTGCCGAGTGTGTAGCATACGCAATGGTCAATGCCTTTGCCTGCTCCGCCCCATGCTTCACCGAGTGCAGCAACATTCGCATCATTATTTACTTTTACTGTTTTATTCAGCTCTTGCTCCAAATAATCCTTCAAATGGACGTTTTCAATCTTCAGGTTTGGCGCAAATTTGACAATGCCGTTCGGAATGTCAAGGAAACCGGCTATACCAACGCCAACTCCATCAACGTTTTCCCAATCAAAATCAGATTCGATTACGATCTGCTGTGCATATTTTGCAATATTTTGAAGGATAGTGTCCGTTCCTTTACTCGCTTCCGTCGGCCCTTCATACGTATGGAGCAATTGTCCCTCCGCATTGCAAATGCCTACCTTAATAGCAGTCCCGCCGACATCGACTCCAACGTAAATCTTTTCAGACATCACTAGTCCACCTCATCAATATGTTAATCTTCTCTGTAACACTATAAGCGACCTTAACCCTCTGGTCAAGATAGCGCAATTCGGGCAAATGTGCGGCTCTTGGCTATTGAAAAGGCTATACCGTCAAGCATATCGCTCTGCAGGTATAGCCCCCTTCTGTATCTTATGCTGCCTAAGCAAACGATTAAAGCGATTGGCTCCAGTCATGAACAATGGCGCCTTCTAGGTATCTCTCGCAATCCAACGCCGCCATACAGCCGCTTCCCGCCGCTGTAATCGCTTGGCGGTATTTGCTGTCTTGTACGTCACCGCAAGCGAATACGCCAGGGATATTCGTTTCGGAAGTGCCTGGTTTCACTACAATGTAGCCATGCTCATCCGTATCGATTTGACCAGCCAGGAACTTCGTATTTGGTGTGTGGCCGATCGCGATAAATACGCCATCCGTCTCAATAACATCCTCTTCGCCCGTTACGTTGTCGCGAACCTTCAAGCCTGTAACACCCATGCCGCCAGCCACGACTTCAACCGGTGTACGGTTTAGGCTCCAGCTGATTTTCTCATTCTCGCGAGCACGGTCTTGCATGATTTTGGAAGCGCGAAGCTCATCACGTCTGTTAACTAGCTCCACGTTGCTTGCGAAACGCGTAAGGAAATTTGCTTCCTCCATCGCCGAATCTCCGCCGCCCACTACGATAATCTTCTTGCCGCGGAAGAAGAAGCCGTCACACGTCGCGCATGTGCTTACGCCGCGACCGACATTTTCTTTCTCTCCGGGAATGCCTAGGTAACGAGCCGAAGCTCCAGTAGAGATAATGATGCTCTCTCCAACTAACTCTCCATGACCCTCCACTTGGAGCTTGAATGGACGTTCGGACATATCCACGCTGTTGACCCAGCCGGTAATGAACTTAGCGCCAAAGCGCTCGGCTTGCTTGCGCATGTTGGTCATCAGCTCAGGTCCCATAATGCCTTCCGGAAAACCAGGAAAATTCTCAACTTCAGTAGTCGTTGTCAATTGTCCGCCCGGTTCTGGTCCTTCAATAATCAGCGGGCTCATGTTCGCACGGGCCAGATAAATTGCTGCTGTTAGTCCGGCAGGGCCGGTTCCGATAATAATGGATTTGTACATCACATTCACCTCGTAAAAGTTTATTCGTCCTGCAATTCCTGTGCCGCAAATACAGAGCTAAGTGACTTCATCTTCTCTTTAATACCGCAAACCTCGTCAATTACTTTGACGTTTTTGCTTACGGTTGCAATCGAAGTCCCGTAACGCAGCGACACCTCATGGTATGAAATCGCCCGCCTGTGCATTTTGGCTGTCAAATATTCTAACGCTGCTGCCCAGCCTTCCGGCTTCGTCAGCTTTGGAACGTCCGGATACACTCGTGACAAAAACTCCACCCACAAGGTCATCAAATCATGCTGCTGAACCAAATCATATTGCTTGCTCATCCGGCCAAGAGCTGTCTCCACGACTTCCTGCCATTTCTCTTCCCACACCGGCAGCCTCGAAGGAACTCGATTCGGCTCAATAACCGTTTCTTTCCCTTCCAGCACAATCCGTAATGGCTCTTGTACTCCCATCGTACGAAGAACGAAGATCGCAATACGCTTCAAATAATCATCCTCATCCCGCTCCAGCAGGAACGTCTGCAGGACGTCCTTCACTTCGCTGTCAGCAATCATGCCGAGCGCTTGAATGACCTGCAGCTTCGTATGCTGATCGCCATGACGAAGTGCCCAGAAAAACGACGAGCGTACGAGTGGATCACGCTTGAGGTGGTCAGGGATACCGTCAGACGACTTTTCCCACAGCTTGAATTGCTCCTCAAACGGCAAATGATAGTGATAGCTAATGGAAGCTGTGTACTGGCCGCTGCGGACAAGCTCAAGCTGCTCCATATAATAATGCGGAATACCTGATGTGGGATCCAGCTTGATCGTCTGCTTCCATAGCCGCTCCGCTTCCTGCAAACGCCCGATGTTGCATGCAGCCACGGCCGCATAATGAAAAAGGCTTGGGTCCTGGGTTAGCTCCGAATCCTTCAGCAGTCTGGTGAAGTGACGGTAAGCAGCTCCATGCTCTCCTAAGATGCCCATTGTGGTTGCCAGTTTAAACACATGCTCTTGATGAAACGGCACGGTCTTTGCCAGCAGATCCACAAGCGGACGCAGGCTTTCTTCATCATTTTTGTGCTGATAGAAAATAGCTAAATTGCAAAGGGCATGCAAATTGCCCGCTTCTAGGTCAAGCACCTCGTGAATGGTATCCATCGCTTTATCAAACATGCCCATATAGTAATAAGCCAGCGCCAAATTGTTGCGGGCAGCCAAGAAATCAGGCTGACTCTCAATAATTTTTTCTAATATGCGTACAGCTTCTGTAAATTTTCCTTCTTCAAGCAGCGTTCTCGCCAAATCATGCTCAACCATGCCTTCGCGCGATTTGATGTTGGTCAGGCGTGTAGGACGCTCCAGCTCATAGTGCAGCAGGTCCATCATATCCTCTGCCTCATCGAGAAACTGCCCTTCCGAATCCTCTTCCAAATAGCGAATCAGCGAGCCCTCAGCCGCTTCATATTGCTCCATGTTGGCAAAATTATTCGCCATATAGAAATGGCACTCCGTCATCGTCGGATCAAGCTCATCTACAATCCATCCCAAGATCCGGTTCGATTCCTCGTAATTGCCCATTTCCGATAGGATGCCAGCCATATTGCAATGGTTTACCGGGTTTTCCGGCTCGTATTCGACGGCGCGACGAAAATATTTAAGTGCCTTGTCATAATGGAAACGATCGAGCGACTGAACCGCACGTTCGAAGAAAAACGTGGCGTCCCACTGGACCGGTATGACTTTCGTCTGTTGACCTACGACAACACGCTTCTTTTCTTTCACCCGCAAGGCACCTCCCGTTACTTCCGATTTTCTACGATTATACCATAGCCATACCCATCCGAACACGAAAGAATATGTGGGAAAATCGCGGACGGCAAATGCACCACCCGCGATTTCCCGCAGCCTTGCTATTCATTTTGCATACTACGCATCCCGTTAAGACGCTTATACGCCACTGCTTTTGAACAAAGTACTGATCGAGCCGCCCTCTAAAATAATGCGCGTAGCTTCCGCAAGAAGCGGCGCTACAGAGAGCACTTTGAAACGTTCCGGCGTCGATTCCGGCAAGCTGATGGAGTCCGTAACGATGACTTCCTTAATATGGGGATGATCCAAACGCTCAATGGCCGAGCCGGAGAATAAAGGGTGCGTTGCGCATACATAAACATCCTCTGCACCGCGCTCCTTCAGGCTTTCCACAACGTTCACAATCGTAGTGCCGGTGTCGATCAGATCCTCGATAATAATCGGAGTCTGGCCTTCAACGTCCCCAATGACGTGTGTAATAACCGATTCGTTGTGCGCAGGGCGTTTCTTAATCATAATCGCAAACGATGTATCCAAGTAGTTCGCCAGCTTCTCCGCGGTTGAAGCACGTCCTGCATCCGGCGATACAACAACCGGGTTCTTGATGTTTTTCGACTTCAAGTAATCGCTGATAAGATCAAGCGCAGTCATATGATCGACCGGAATGTTGAAGAAGCCTTGAATAGCCGGAGCATGAAGATCGATTGTGATTACGCGGTTCGCTCCAACAGTCGTGAGCACATCCGCCAGCATTTTAGCTGAAATCGGCTCCCGTGGTGCCGCTTTGCGCTCCTGACGCGCATAACCGTAATACGGCATGATGATGTTGACCGTTCTGGCGGAAGCACGCTTCGCCGCATCGATCATCACAAGCAATTCGACAAAATGCTCGTTGATGGGATGCGAGAATGATTGCACTAGAAATACGTCGCAATTCCGAATCGTTTCCTCGTAATGCACGTAAATCTCTCCGCTTTTGAAACGGGACATCTTGATCGCACCTAGCGTCAGACCAAGCTCTGCACTAATTTTCTGAGCCAATACCGGATTAGACGAACCCGAAAAAATACGCACCTTGTCGCTTAACATGATACCCTCCTGAGCGTTAAAACCAATTAATTATTTTACGGAACAAGTACTCGTCCTTGCCGGATCATTCGACAAGGCTTGATTGATCATCTATATTATACATGGAATTTACGATATATCAAAAATCAATCATCACTAATTTTCGACAATTAAATGTCGCTAGCTGCGAATATCCGATATCCTTTAGCAATGCGTAGGCTTGATCAAGGTATTGGCCGAGCCTTTCAGGCTGGTGAGCATCCGAGCCCACAGTGAGAGGAATGCCCAAATCCCTTGCATATTCCAGCATCCGGCGGCTAGGAAACATCTCAGCGGCAGGCGTGCGCAGACCCGAAGCATTAAGCTCGATAGCCATGCCATGGCGCTTGACGGCCTCCAGCGCGGCATTTTCCAAATGGGTCACATCCCCCTCAGGCGCGTAGCCGAATCGCTTTATGACATCAATGTGACCGATATAATCATAAAATCCGGTTGCCGCCGCTTTAGCGATATTGCTGTAGTATTGCTCATAAACCGCCATGCGGTCACGGCCTTCCCAGCCAGCAGTCTGCCTGAAATCGGTAATATCCCATTCACCGAGAAAATGAACCGATCCAATGACGTAATCCCAAGGGTACGCTTTAACAATCGCCTCAATTTTCTCCTCGCTGCTTTCGATATAGTCGCCTTCCAAGCCCACGCGGATATCGATTTGCCCCTTATACTTCTCTTTCAGCTCTAGGCATTCTTCCACATAACGGGGAAGCTCATCCATCGGCATCGCCATCTCCGGGTAATACGTGGCAGGATCGACGTGGAGCAGCGGCATGTGGTCGGAGAGACCAAGCTGCACAAGTCCAATCTCTATTCCTTTGCGTACGTACTCCTCCAGCTCGCCAACTGCATGGCCGCAGCGGGCATGATGAGTATGGTAATCGATAAACATAGAGATACCGGCCTTTCTCTTTCATATTTTGAATGCTTCCGCTATCTCATTTTGTTCGTTGTCGGTTTGCCATGGCGGCTATGAATCTCGCTGATGACATCATCCAGCGGCAGGCCGCGCTCGCGAAGCAGCACCATCAAGTGGAAAATAAGATCGCCGGTTTCGCTGCGCAGCTCGTCGTTGTCTTTATTTTTGGCCGCGATGATAACTTCCGATGCTTCCTCGCCAACTTTTTTCAAAATTTTATCTACGCCTTTATCGAACAGGTACGACGTGTAAGAGCCCTCAGGGCGCTCTGCGTAACGTTCTGCAATCACGCTCTCTAGCTGTCCGAGCGTAGCGAAGCGGTCTGCTGACGCTGCTGCAGTGTCTGAGGAAGCTGCTTCGTTCCCAGCTACCTGAACGGAATTGAAGAAGCAACTGTAGCGTCCCGTGTGGCAAGCTGGCCCCTTCTGCTCTACTTTAACAAGCAGCGTATCGCCATCGCAATCATAAGCCAAGGAGGTGATGCGCTGCGTGTGGCCGCTTGTTGCACCCTTGTTCCATAGCTCATTTCGCGAACGGCTCCAAAACCAAGTTACGCCGGACTCTACCGAAAGCTTCAGTGATTCCTGATTCATATACGCCATCATAAGCACTTCTTTGCTTTGTGCATCCTGAACGATGGCAGGCACGAGTCCCGCGTCATCCCACTTAATGCTGGAGATTAGCTCGCTTTGGTTGTTTTTGGTCATCGTACTTCTACTCCCTTCAGCCGCAAATCGTCCTTCACTTCGCGGATGGTCATCTCTTTATAGTGAAAAATGGTCGCGGCTAGCGCTGCGTCCGCGTGTGCTTGCTGGAACACATCGTTAAAATGCTCAATCCGTCCCGCTCCGCCTGAAGCGATAACCGGGATGCCAAGCGAATCGGATACCGCTTGTGTAAGCTTAATATCGAAGCCATCCTTCGTTCCGTCCGCATCCATGCTCGTGAGCAAAATCTCGCCCGCACCTAACCGTTCAACTTCACGCGCCCATTCCAGCGCCTTAATTCCTGTCGTCTTGCGTCCGCCGTGGGTGTAGACCTCCCACTCGCCCCACTCGGCATTGAACTTGGCGTCAATCGCCACGACAATGCACTGCGAGCCGAACTTGCGCGATCCCTCTTTCACTAAGGTCGGATTCAAAACAGCCGCCGTATTAATGCCGATTTTGTCCGCGCCTGCACGAAGCAGACGCTTCATGTCATCGACATGAGAAATGCCGCCGCCTACCGTGAACGGGATCGTGATTTCGCCTGCCGTCCGCTTGACGACCTCAATCATCGTGGCGCGCCCTTCAACAGAAGCCGAGATGTCCAAAAACACAAGTTCGTCAGCGCCCTCTTGGTCGTAAGTAGCCGCCAGCTCGACGGGATCTCCCGCATCGCGCAGATTTACGAAGTTGACGCCCTTCACCACGCGGCCGTCCTTCACGTCCAGACAAGGAATAATACGTTTTGCCAGCATGTTGCCCTCTCCTTTATGCCTGTTAACCAGGCTTAATCTCTATCTCAAATGCCGCAGCTCCTATAGACCCGCACTACCTTCAAGCTCAAGCAAAAACGCCTTCGGCGTCCTTTTGACACTGAAGTAGCTTTGACGGTGAAATATATGCCCTTTATAAGCTAACAAACTTATAAATTCTTATATTTTAAGAAGAAACGCCTGACGGCGTCCTTTCTGTAGACGCCATCGTTTCTGCGAAACGTGTAGAGAAAGTATGAGCAAACTCCTATACTTCCCTACATTTTCAGAAAATTGCCGAGCAGCTGCATGCCTAGCTCTCCGCTCTTCTCCGGATGGAACTGCATGCCGTACACATTTCCGCGCCCAACGATAGCCGTGACCTGTTGATAATAATCCGTTGTTGCCAGCAGATCGGAGGAAAGCTCCGGCTTCACGTGGAAGGAGTGGACGAAATAAACATGCCCCTCTGTCAAACCGCTGAATAGCGGCGACTGGCCTTGCAGGAACGATAGCTTGTTCCAGCCCATATGCGGAATTTTGTAATCGCCTGCGAAGCGTACAACTTTGCCGGGAAGCAAATTCAAGCCCTCGTTCGTACCGTATTCCTCGCTCTCGCTAAACAACAGCTGCATGCCAAGGCAAATGCCGAGCATTGGCTTACCGGAGGCTGCATAAGCTTTCGCCACCTCATCCAGCTTCGTCTCGCGAAGGTTCTGCATCGCGTCGCCAAAAGCGCCTACGCCTGGAAGGATCGCTCTGTCCGCTGCCGCGATCACCGCGGGATCTGCCGTAATAACGGCTTCATAGCCGAGTCGCTCCACTGCTTTGCTTACGCTGTGCAGGTTGCCCATGCCGTAATCGATGATGGCAATCATCCTATAGCACTCCCTTCGTCGAAGGTACTCCTGTCACGCGTGGATCGATGGTCGTTGCTTCATCCAGCGCACGTCCAAGCGCCTTGAACACCGCTTCAATCATGTGATGCGTGTTTTGGCCATAGTGAACGATAACGTGAAGCGTAATGCGTGCTTCCAATGCCAGCTTCCACAGGAACTCGTGTACAAGCTCCGTCGAGAAGCTGCCTACCTGTGATGAAGGATATTCCGCGCGGTACTCAAAATGCGGACGGTTGCTGACGTCGATAATGACCTGCGCAAGCGCTTCGTCCATCGGTACGAATACGCTGGCATAACGCTTGATTCCGCGCTTGTCGCCAAGAGCCTCGCGAAGCGTCTGACCGATGCAAATCCCGATGTCCTCTACCGTATGGTGGTCATCAATATCGATATCGCCGCGTGCTTCCAGCTCCAAATTAAATTGGCCATGCTTCGTGAACAGGTCAAGCATATGGTTAAGGAAAGGCACATCCGTATCAAGTTTGGTCTGGCCCGATCCGTCTACTGTAAATGTAAGCTTAATGTCCGTCTCATTCGTCTTGCGCGCTACCGATGCTTCGCGTACTTGGTTCTCTGACATCTTTATTCCTTCTTCCTGCGATAAGTTTAGTTAAGTTCAGTTGCTGCTTATATCGTCAAGGTGAAACGGCTGTCTATGTCCGTTGGCGGCGCAGCGCGTTTCATTCGCAGAAATATAGAGAAAGTATAGTGAAATCATGTACTTTCCTATATTTTAAAAGACTACCCGCGTTCCTTCTCCAAACGAATCTCGATCGCACGCGCGTGTCCTTCAAGCCCTTCGTGGCGAGCCAACGTCATGATTTTTTCTCCGTTGGCAAGCAGTGCTTCTTTGCTATAGTAAATCAAGCTCGATTTTTTCAGGAAATCGTCGACGTTGACCGGCGAGGAGAATCTTGCCGTACCGTTGGTCGGGATAATGTGATTAGGTCCGGCAAAATAATCGCCTACCGGCTCCGAGCTGTACGGCCCGAGGAAGATCGCTCCTGCGTTCTGAATGTAGCCGAGCAGGCGCATCGGATCAACCGTCAGCACCTCTAGGTGCTCAGGTGCGAGTTGGTTAACGACGTCGATGCCCGCTTCCAGCGAATCGACGAGCAATACGGCGCCGTAGCTGTCGATGGAGCTGCGCGCGATCTCTTGGCGCGGCAGCGTGGACAGCTGGCGCTCCACTTCGGCAGCGACCGCTTCCGCAAGCTGTTGCGATGGCGTAACGAGAATCGCCGAAGCCATCTCATCGTGCTCCGCCTGTGACAGCAGATCCGCAGCTACGTACGCGGGATCAGCTGAATCGTCAGCAAGCACGACGATCTCACTTGGCCCGGCGATGCTGTCGATATCGACGGCGCCGAATACGGCGCGCTTCGCCAGCGCCACGTAAATATTGCCCGGTCCGCAGATCTTATCGACCGGAGCAATGCTCGCCGTGCCGTACGCAAGCGCGGCAATGGCTTGTGCGCCTCCGACCCGGTACATCTCCTTGACGCCCGCTTCCGCGGCGGCAACGAGAATATACGGGTCGATGCCTGCGGTGCCGCCGGTTGCTGGCGGCGTCACCATGACGATCTCCGGCACGCCGGCTACTTGTGCCGGAATCACATTCATCAGCACGGACGACGGATAAGCCGCCTTGCCTCCGGGCACGTACACGCCGACCCGCTTCAGCGGTCGCATGATCTGCCCGAGCAGCGTTCCGTCCTGCTGCAGGTCCATCCACGAGGTCCGCATTTGCTTCTCGTGGAATACCCGAACATTCACGGCCGCTTCGCGAATCGCCGTGAGAAACGCGGCGTCGACCTTCTCATACGCCGCCTGAATCTCTTCCTGCGTCACGCGCAGCGATTCCGCATCCAGCTTCACTCGGTCATGCTGCTCCGTATACCGCAGCAATGCCGCATCCCCCTCGGCCTTTACGTCTGCGACGATCCTTAAGGCCGCCTCATTTTGCTCCGGTGTTCCATACTCCACCTCGCGCTTCAATCCAAACTGCTCCGCCCGCATGATGCGCATGCTATCCGCTCCTTCCAAACCCAAAATATTTATTTTTTCATATGATAAATCTCATCCACACCAAGGCTTCAAGCTAAACTCGAGTAGCAAGCGTAGCCGACAACCGATCGCACAGGCTCTGAATAACGTCATTTTTCATCCGGTAGCTTACCCGGTTCGCAATCAGACGGCTCGTGATGCCGAAGATCGACTCCATCTCCACCAGACCATTCTCGCGCAATGTTTGGCCGGTCTCCACCATATCGACAATTCGATCTGCCAGGCCGATCATAGGAGCAAGCTCGATGGAACCATTAAGCTTGATCACTTCGACCTGCTGGCCAAGTTCACGGAAATACGCAGATGCTACGTTCGGATACTTCGTCGCCACGCGCGGATTCATCGTAGGCTTCCAGTCTGGCATTCCGATAACTGACATGCGGCATTTGGCAATGCCAAGATCCAGCAGCTCGTATACGTCCTTGTTTTCTTCCATCAGCACATCTTTGCCGACAATGCCGATATCCGCTACGCCGTATTCTACATAGGTTGGAACGTCAACCGGTTTGGCCATAATAAACTCCATGCCAACCTCCGGCAGCTCAATGATCAGCTTGCGCGTATCATCAAAGTCACTTGGAATCGGCAGTCCCGCTTCCCGGAACAGCTTCGATGCCACCTTATAGATACGTCCCTTCGGCATCGCCACTTTCAAAATATCCTTTGTTTGTCCGCTCATGTGGCGCTGCCTCCTTTATTCATAAACGTGAGCATGCTCGTATACGCGACTCCTTTATAGGTGAAAGACTTCTCTGATCCGTTAGCAATCACTTGCTCAAGTGCCTCATTTCTTCCTTCCGACCGCTCCGTTACCACATTAATGCCTTCCGAGCGCAGCTCCTGGGCTTTAACAAGCGCCTCACCGCGTCCTGCTGTATCGTAAACGACAAGCGTACGCTCAGGCTCAAGCTCCGCATGATCGCCTAGCAGCTCCAGTATACGCGTTGTCTTAAGCGCAAAGCCCGTTGCCGGTGCCGGTCTGCCGAATTGAGCCAGCAAATTATCATAGCGTCCGCCGCTCACAACCGGGAAGCCTAGATCCGCTGCATAACCTTCGAATGTCATACCTGTATAATAAGAAAAATCTCCAATCATCGTCAGGTCGATCAGCACATGCTCGCATACGCCGTACGCCTTAAGCACATCCCAGATTTCGCAAAGATGAGAAATCGATGCCCGTGCATTAGCGTCTACGTTTAGCTGCAGCGCTTGATCACAAATTTCCTGGCCACCGCGCAAGCGCAAAATGCCCTCGAGCTCGGCTTGCACCGACTCCTCGATGTCAAGCTCGCGCAATTGCTTGCGGTAACCTACAAAATCGCGGCCCAGCAGACAGCTCTTGAGCTGCTCCTGTGCTTCCGGACGTCCTGGCAGCGACTCCTCCATCAAACCGTTAAGGAAACCGACATGCCCGATGGCGATCTTAAAGCGCTCAACACCCGCAGCTTTCAATGACGCGATTGCAAGAGCAACAACCTCCGCATCCGCTTCCGCGGAGGAATCGCCAACAAGCTCTACGCCCGTTTGGAAAAACTCCGCCTCGCGTCCCGCTTCTTCTTCAATCGCGCGGTATACGTTGGCGTGATAGGACAAGCGCTGCGGAAATTCCGCTTGCTTCAATAGGGAAGATACCACCCGTGCAATCGGCGCGGTCATATCCGAGCGCAGTACAAGCGTTGTCCCCCGATTGTTAAGCAGCTTGAACAGCTTCTGATCAGACGTGGAGCTTGCGACGCCGACCGTATCATAATATTCCATCGTTGGTGTTATAATTTGCTCATAGCCCCAGCCCTGCATACAAGCCAGAACTTGACGCTCAATATGGCGCAGCTTAGCGACTGCACCTGGTAAATAATCTTTAACGCCTATCGGCTTCTCGAATACTTTTGGTTTAGACATGTTTGATCACCTTCGTTTACTTTAGTAGTTTAAAGTGCTACCATGTTACCATACTAACAAATTAAAGAGTTTAGTCGTAATATTAGCATGAATAGCTTCGCTTCGTCAAGACAATAACGTCCCATTTTACCTCAAAAAGAAAGCCCCGTCCAGCTGCGAAACGAACTCGCGCGGAAGGAGCTTGGCACAGCCTTTAATTTAAAATATTGCGTACGCTCTCATCATGCTCCGTTGGTACAACCAGCTCGCTGCTTCTAATCACCCGCATAGGATTGCCGCCTACAAAAGCATAAGCCGGCACATCCTTGTGAACGAGAGACCCCGCAGCGACAATCGCATGATCACCGATCGTTACGCCCGGCAGAATCGTCGTGTTCGCCCCAATCATCACATTCGATCCGATCACGACATTCCCTAGCCGGTACTCCTTGATCAAATACTCATGCGTCAGAATCGTCGTATTGTATCCGATAATCGTATTATTGCCGACCGAAATACGTTCAGGGAAGAAGACATCAACCATGACCATAAGCGCAAAAGCCGTATGCTCTCCAACCTTCATGCCCAGCAGGCGGCGATAGATCCAATTTTTCATTGGAAGAATCGGACAATAACGCGCTAGCTGAATGCATATAAAGTTGCGAACCGACTTCACTCGGCTTACCGTCGAATATACCTGCCAAAGCGCGTTTGGTCCTTCCACCGGATACCGTTCAACATTACGCAAGCGTCTCTCGCTCCAATCCAACAAATGAATAAAGATCCCGCATATCATGAATGACATGATGCGCTCCCGCATCCTTAAGCTTCTGCTCGCCCTTAAGTGACCAAGCAACGCCAACCGCAATCGCGCCTGCCGCAAGGGCAGACTCAATATCAACGACACTGTCTCCAACCATTATGGTCGATGCCGGATCTGCACCAAGAAGGCTAATAGCCTTGCTTACCGGCTCCGCATGAGGCTTTGGATTGACAACATCGTCAATCGTCACAATGGCGTCTACATAGTCATACAGACCAACATATTTTAAACCGCGTTCTGTCGTTAACCGCATTTTGGTTGTTACGATTCCGATTTGGATGCCTTCTCCATGCATCTTCGCAATCACATCATTGACGTGATCGAACGCTTTGACATACTCATCATGCAACCGCAAATTAATTTCACGGTACGCAGCTACAAGATGAGTAACATCCTCTAAACCAGAAAATCGTTTCATCTGATCGGTAAGGGGTTCACCCATGCTCGGAATAATATGCTCTCTTCCAAACCCTTCCGGCGTCACGCCTTGCAAAGAATCGATAAACGAGCGAATAATAAGCTCATTGGTGTCGAGAATCGTGCCGTCCAAATCGAACAGCATTGTTTTGATATTGCCCGTCATCGCCAAACCTCCCTAGTTTACTCTTTCCCTTTGCTGCCCGCATCCTCTTTCGAAGAAGAGGAATCCTCCAGCGCAGCTGTTGCCGCGTCAGAGCCGCCGTTTCTATCAGGCCGGCTCGTTACGACTGGATCATGATAATACGCCTTAGGAAGACCTGTCTTGCGGCGTACAATAATAAATGCGATGGCTGCGACTATGAGAAGCAAAGCCAGTACTTGTGAAATTCGGATATTGCCATATGCCGGGTCCAAATATCCTTGTTTAAAGAGAACTTCCATTGGCGACCATAATGCATTAATAAATGACGCAAACCACGAAGGTCCCATAAATGCCAAGCTGTCCGTCCTCAGCGCTTCAATAAAGAAGCGTCCGATCGAATACCAGATAAAATAGCTGGCTGTCAGCTCGCCCGCGCGCAAAAAGCGTTGACGGCGCAATACGAACAACACAACAAGGCCAACGAGGCTCCATAATGACTCATACAAAAATGCTGGATGACGGTAAACGCCTTCCACGAGCATTTGATCAACGATAAAAGAAGGCAAATGAAGCGTATTGCGTAGGAAGGATTCACTAACTTCTCCACCATAAGCTTCCTGGTTCATGAAATTACCCCAACGTCCGATCATTTGACCCACCAGCATGCCCGGTATACAAATATCAACTAAACGCCAGAAGCTGTAGCCCTTATAACGGAAATAGAAGAACCCGCATATGAATGCCCCGATAATGGCGCCATAGATTGCAATGCCGCCATTCCATATTTTGAACACATCAATCAGGTTGCCCTTGTAGTCGTCCCACTTGAACGCTACGTAATAAATCCGCGCGCCAATAATGGCAGAAGGAACGCCGAGCAGCAGCAGGTCCATAAACAAATCCGGCTTGATGCCAAAGCGCTTGCCTTCCTGCACAGCCAGCAGCAATCCGACGAGTGCTGCTGTCCCCAAAATTATTCCATACCAATGCACATCAATTGATCCCAAGCTGAAGGCAATTGGATTGAGTAGCAATGTCTTCATTCTTTTATATCCCCTTTAGATTCAATCATATTCATCCATATCATCGGCAATCGTTTCCGTCAGCTTGTTGGTGAATTGTAGTGCCGCATTGTAGCCCATCCGTTTCAAGCGGAAATTCATGGCAGCTACCTCGATAATAACCGCTAAGTTCCGACCCGGACGAACAGGAACCGTCACTAGCGGAACGTCGGTATCAATAATGCGAGTCGTCTCCTCGTCAAGCCCGAGGCGGTCATACTGCTTGTCCTGCTGCCAATTCTCCAGCTTAATAACAAGACCAATGCGCTTTTGTGTACGCACTGCTCCAGCGCCAAAAAGCGTCATCACATTGATAATGCCTAGGCCCCTGATTTCAAGCAGATGGCGAATGAGCTCCGGTGCGCTGCCATGCAGCTGCGCATCAGAAGTTTGCATAAGCTCAACAGCATCATCGGCAACGAGTCGGTGACCGCGCTTCACTAGCTCTAGAGCCGTCTCGCTCTTACCGATGCCACTGCCCCCTGTGATCAGCATTCCCACGCCGTACACATCGACAAGTACGCCATGAATGGTAGCTGTTGGAGCCAGCTTTCTTTCAAGGAAGTCGGTAATTCGGCTGGACAATATTGTCGTGGCCACGTTGCTGCGGAGCAAAGGAATATTAGTCTCATTGGTTTGATCAATGAGCTCTTGGGGCGCTTCTAATCCCCTTGTCAAAATAATGCACGGCGTATCCTCGTTGCACAGACGAACCATGCGATCCTTGCGTTCCTCGCTATCGAGCATGTTTAGGAAAGATATTTCCGTACGGCCAAGCAGCTGTACCCGCTCACTTGGATGATAATGGAAGTAACCAGCCATTTCCAGACCCGGCCTATACAAATCATCTACCGTTATGGCACGCTTCATTCCGTCCTCGCCAGCTATAATTTCTAGCTGAAATTGTTTGACGAGCTCAGACACTTTCACTTTCTTCGGCATCGTAGGGCCTCCCTCATATGACAACGGCTTGTGTATGTATGTTTTTTTCCAATGTCTTCATCGTAAAGGAAAAAGGCGCCGAAAGCAACGTTTCCTCCGCTGCCCAGCGCCTTGGTTCCACTAGTATCGAAAAAAAAGAACGGTCGGATAATCCGACCGTTCTTCTTCCATACTATGAATTAAGCTTCGAAAATGTTAAGTTCAGTTGTTTTGTCGAACAAATGTACTTTGTTCATGTCAAGCGCAAGCTTAACGCTTGTGCCATCACGTAGACCAGAGCGGCCATCAACACGAGCGATTACTGTGTCAGTGCCAATACCGTTCAGGTAAAGGTACATTTCGTGACCAAGGTTCTCAGCAACCTCTACATTCGCGTTAACGATTGTTTGTGGGGATGCTTCTAGGAATACTGGCTCTTCATGAAGATCTTCTGGACGAATACCCAGAACCACTTCTTTACCGATGTAACCTTTTGTACGAAGCGCTGCCGCTTTGCCTTCAGGAACCACTACATCAACGCCGCTTGCTTTGAAGCGAAGCGCGCCGCCTTGCTCTGTAAGTGAACCGCTGATGAAGTTCATCGAAGGAGCGCCGATGAAACCAGCTACGAAAATGTTTACAGGGTGGTTGTAAAGCTCTTCTGGAGAAGCGGTTTGTTGAATGAAACCGTCTTTCATAACAACGATACGGTCACCCATTGTCATGGCCTCAATTTGGTCATGCGTTACATAGATTGTTGTTGTTTCAAGACGTTTTGTAAGCTTGCTGATTTCCGCACGCATTTGTCCACGAAGTTTCGCGTCCAAGTTAGAAAGCGGCTCATCCATCAAGAATACTTGCGGCTCACGTACGATTGCGCGCCCTAGAGCGACACGTTGACGTTGACCACCGGAAAGCGCTTTTGGCTTACGGTCAAGCAAATGCTCGATATCTAGAATTTTAGCAGCTTCACGAACACGTTTGTCGATGTCTGCTTTTTTGAATTTACGAAGTTTAAGGCCGAAGGCCATGTTTTGGTAAACGTTCATATGCGGATACAACGCGTAGGATTGGAATACCATCGCGATGTCGCGGTCTTTAGGAGCAACGTCATTCACAAGGCGGTCGCCGATGAACAATTTGCCTTCCGAAATTTCTTCAAGGCCTGCAATCATACGAAGAGTTGTCGATTTACCGCAACCGGATGGTCCGACCAATACGAGAAACTCTTTGTCTTTAATATCTAAGTTAACGTCAGTAACCGATGCTTTGTCAGTACCCGGGTATTTTTTGTAAATGCCTTCTAAACGTACGCCTGCCATGATAATTTTCCCCCTAGAAAGAAATTTCGATATGCCTATATCTTATCCCACTCAGGAGCTTGTGACTATGCACATACTTTACAAAAAAACTAATTTCTTTTCGTAACTTTGTACAATAGTAATATAATTTTAACTAAAACGGCATCCCTAAACTGGCGTACATCAAGGCCTGTCTCCTGTTTTAGCTTGTCTAACCGATATAATAACGTATTACGATGAATGTATAATTTCTTAGCCGTCTCACTAACATTGCAATCAAGCGAGAAAAACGTTTCCAAAGTGCTGAGCATTTCCGATTCTACGAACAGATCCGCCCTTTTGAGCGACTGCTCGAGATATTTGGAACGCTGTACTTCCGGAATAGCATTCAATAAGCGCTCCAGCTGCAGCATCCATGGCAAGTGGATGTTGGTACCGATATGAAACTTTCGGCCCAGATTAATCGTTTCCCTCAGCAGCATGGTCGTCTCGATCATGCCTTTAGCTGGAGAAGTCGGGGCCGCAACGGCAAGATGGCATTCTCCGATCCATTCACTAGCCAGCATCTCATGCAAACCGAATCCGATCGAAGCCAGGCTATCCTCAAGCGTCTCTTCCTCTTGATCATCGAAGGCATCTGAATCTTCGTCCCGTAACAAGGATATCGAGCCCCAAATAAGCCATTCTTGGCTCTTGAGTGGGATCAATAAAACATCATCCGACATGAACGAACGAAGAAGCTTTTCCAGCTCGGTGTACGTTGCTTGCTTCGTGCCAGGCTGCTCGGTAACCAGCAAAAACGGAATCATTTCGTTAAACAAACGGTTGCCGACCGTTAAATGATCGGGCAGGGAATACGCAGGCTCATTGGACTCCAGCTGCTTCTGAATCCATTCCCCCAGCTTAAGCGCATGTCTTTCCGTCTCCGATATAGCCGGCCCTTTCTTATCGTTTGATCCTACATTTAACTGTAGTGTCCAGCTGATCAATTCTTTTTCTGTGGCTTGCAGAGAGGCGCTCCCAATTTCTAATATTTCTACCACATTTTCATTAATGGCCATAACCATCCATGTTTTGTCTTCTTGCTCAATGCTTTGTCCTACTGCAGGTGGTGTTGGTATACTGTCATCCATCCATGCCCCAGCAGCCGAGCTAACGAGCTCACTCCACTCTGCTATCGATTTCGTAACCGCATGTACCGGACAGTTCAAAATGTGCTGCAGCGGTTTCAACCAGTCTGTCGTGCTCATTTCTCTATCTCCAATCTCCTCAAGCGTTAGCAGCAGAATAAGACGAATAGCTTATTTCCACTTCTATGTAGAATAACGCTTTTTTCCGTCATTGTACCATAAGCGCCAAGCGAATTCAGCTTATGGCTAGTAAAAGGATAATTGACAGCAGCGCAAACAGTGCTGCAATTAAATACAGGAACGATACCGTCTGTACTTGGCTCAGTCCCCACTTCATTAAAATATGATGAGTATGGAGCTTATCTGCCTTGTGCAGACCCTTACCGCTGATTAGCCTTCGCAGCATAACATAGGCGGTGTCAAAAATAGGAAGTCCTAGCGCCAACAGCGGAACGAGCAGTGTAATAAATGTTGCTCTCTTAAACGTTCCGTCAACAGCAATGACCGCGAGCGTATAGCCCAAAAAGGTGGCTCCGGCATCTCCCATAAAAATTCGAGCAGGATAAAAATTATGCACTAAAAAACCAAAGCAAACGCCTGCTAAAATAACGGCTAGAATTGCTGTGCTTGGCTGCCCTTTAATAAGGGCTACAACAAGGAGTGTAAGCGCCGAAAGCGTACATACACCTGAGGCCAGCCCGTCCACCCCATCAATGAAGTTAATCATATTGATTAATCCAAATACCCATAGCATCGTGGTCAGCCATGAAAACCAATCCGGAAAGGAGATAAACTGATCGGTAAACGGATTGGCGATTCCTGCTATTTTGATATGAAACAAAGTCGGGATCGATGCTGCTCCTATATAAAGAATAACTCGTGGCCATACGGGAAAATCTTTGCCCTTGGCCTTGGCGCCATCATCCATAAGTCCAACGATAACAAGTACGGTGCCTCCCGTAACAATGGTCCAGGTCAGTGGAGTAACACCAATAAAAATAAACATCGCCACGACGCAGCCAACAAAAATAGCCGCTCCTCCCATTAGAGGTATCGGCATATTATGAATTTTCCTATGATTAGGACGGTCCACAAAGCCCAGCCGCAGTGCTAGCATCCGAACCGGTGGTACGATTGCAAATACAATTGCAAAGCTGATTAATGCTGCTAGTCCGTATACCATTGCAGCTACCCCTTTTTCACATTTTTGTCTGTATCTATACATTGTTCCCTTAAATCGATAAAATACAAGAAACACAGGATATGAGTTTGACCAAAATGCTTAGGCGTGGTAGGATTTAATCAAAGTTTATTTATCGGATTAATGTATATTAATCAACTACTATTTGAATGCGAATGAGGAGTGTACCCATGGCCAATATCGTTATTATCTCAGGTAGTCCTAATGCATCATCCCGTTTAAATGCAATCACACAATATGTGGAGAACAATTTGAGTGCCAAAGAGCATACAGTCAAAGTCATTACTGTCGTTGATCTACCTGCAGAGGATCTCATTCACGCCCGTTTTGGCAGCCCAGCCATCGTTGAAGCTAACCAAGTAGTCGAAGGAGCCGATGCCGTCATTATCGCAAGTCCGGTTTACAAAGCTTCTTACACAGGAGTACTGAAAACCTTTCTAGACCTGCTCCCGCAAAAAGGTTTAGACGGAAAAATCATTACGCCTCTATTTATTGGCGGTACGATTGCTCACTTGCTATCCATCGATTACTCACTTAAACCAGTGCTGGCATCTATGGGTGCAAAAATTTATGCCGGCGGCGTATATGCTGTAGATTCACAAATCAATCGCACACAAGAGCCGAACGAGGCTCCGACATTTGAAATTAATGAAGAATTGACGCTTCGACTATCAGAAACGGTCAATGAGCTTGTACGTGAGCTGTCGGTTCGTTCAAAATAGAGCTAAATCAAAAAAAGGTGCAGACCCAAAAAGCAATTCGCTGCTTTTGGAATCTGCACACTTTTTATTTAAAAAAGAATTAAACGTTCACGCTCAATATCAATCAAAAAAACCGAAGATCCTAGGATCTTCGGTTGCGATGGTTGTTTTAGAAAAAAATGGTGAGCCATGTAGGATTCGAACCTACGACACCCTGATTAAAAGTCAGGTGCTCTACCAACTGAGCTAATGGCTCTTGATGTAAAGGAAATGGTGGAGGATGATGGATTCGAACCACCGAACTCAGAGAGAGCAGATTTACAGTCTGCCGTGTTTAGCCACTTCACTAATCCTCCATACTATTACCTATTTTCCGTCGATTAAACGAAAAATAAAGTGGTGGCTCGGGACGGAATCGAACCGCCGACACGAGGATTTTCAGTCCTCTGCTCTACCGACTGAGCTACCGAGCCTTACTTTAAAGAAAAATGGCGGAGCTGACGGGATTCGAACCCGCGGTCTCCTGCGTGACAGGCAGGCATGTTGGGCCACTACACCACAGCTCCAAGTGGATCCGGTCATAAAACCGAATAAGTACTTATGGTGGAGGATGACGGGATCGAACCGCCGACCCTCTGCTTGTAAGGCAGATGCTCTCCCAGCTGAGCTAATCCTCCAGATGTTACGATATAAAAGGTAATGGTAGCGGCGAAGGGGATCGAACCCCCGACCTCACGGGTATGAACCGTACGCTCTAGCCAGCTGAGCTACACCGCCACGCTTGTCCCCCGAATAGTTGTCGATTGCAGCGTTCGGGGACGCTAGCAAAGTCAGAACGTTACGCCCTGAAAACTGGATACGAAAGATTAGGCTTGCTGAAGCCTTGTCGCTGCTGTCTACCGGATGTATGGGTCACAGTAAACGTGTTTAGGATAAGCCCTCGACCGATTAGTATTCGTCAGCTCCACACATTGCTGTGCTTCCACCCCGAACCTATCAACCTCGTCGTCTTCAAGGGGTCTTACATACTGGGAAATCTCATCTTGAGGGG
>NZ_SKCD01000043.1 GCF_006542765.1 Paenibacillus luteus | reverse complement strand
CATGCAACTGTCGTAACTATTGTAGGCGAATCGTACCGATTGAAGGATCATTTCGTTCAAGAGGACAAGTGATTTTGTACATCCTTAAACAAGCAAAAGTGTACATGTTTATGTTGACATTTACACTCTGATTACGAGGCCCAGGATCCGCTTCTGGACCAGCCCGTTCTTATTGCACAAGATATCGTGGACGCGGATATCAATACGAATCTCGCTTTTGCCCGCAAGAATGGTCTCATTGAGCAGTTTTATTACGGGGATAATGTTCACTCCGGCGCGTACAGCTACCGACTTCCAGAAACCCGCAAAGTGGCTTTTATATCGGAGAACGCGATGTTTACGAATCGCGGCGCCATGTTCGTGCTCGCGGAGGACGGCAGCCTTTGGTTTGGTTATTTTGGTGGTGAAAAGCAGCAGGTTGCAAAAAACACTGCGTTTCGTTCCATCGATGCAGGGTATGAGAAGCAGCTTCACAGCCTCGTGGTCGATTCGAAAGGAGAGGTCTGGACAGCCGCATGGAATTCGACCAATACGAGCTCTTTAATTAAACTGAATGGACTGAGCAATATCGTGAAAGCTGTAGCGCGGCCGATCAACAGTGGTTTGGCGCTGGATACAAGCGGTAGGGTTTGGTCTTGGGGCGGAA
Organism: Paenibacillus luteus; assembly: GCF_006542765.1. Lineage (GTDB taxonomy): Bacteria > Bacillota > Bacilli > Paenibacillales > Paenibacillaceae > Pristimantibacillus > Pristimantibacillus luteus. The sequence continues at coordinate 36,555 of NZ_SKCD01000043.1, read as the reverse complement.
TGAATATTAATTTCGGCAAAGACACCCCGCTAAATGCGTCCCCCAAGGTGCTGCCCGTGCAGCATGAACTGACCGTCACTTGGAACGGTACTAACCTTCCGCTCGAATCGGCCCCAATCATGCGTGAAGGATCACTGCTTGTCCCGATGAGGGAGCTTTTCGAGGTATTCGGTGCCAAGGTGGATTACAGCAATGGCCGTATTACGGCAACCCGGGGGGAGCGGGTCATTCAGCTTACTGTGTATAGCAAGACAGCAGTCATGAATGGGAAACCGACGCTGATGAGCACGGCACCAACCTATGTGAATGGCAAGACTTACGTTCCGCTGCGATTCCTGTCGCAGTCGCTCGGAGCTACCGTGGGCTGGGATGCGGTGCAAGGTGATGCGTCGATTGTGCTTCAGTAGTATTAAAATTGAGTAATTAATTTCCTTTAAAGTTAATTGGATACTGAAGGATTGAGTCTTCTCTGATGATTGTTAATTAATTAGAATATAGGACTTCACATAGAAGAGCATTGAGAACAAGTACACAATCAAGTAAAGTATTGTCAACATGCAAAATTAAATAAGAAATCTTCTAACCCTCCTAGTAATCGGAGGGTTTTTGCTTAGAGGTGAGAAAAGGTGCATACCGTGCACGCGGGCGCGGTTGTGGATTGAATTAATTTCAATAACTTCAAAATTTTCATTCGTATAAGATATTTTTAAAACATCGTTCGTGTTATATGTAGGAGGTGAATACGTGGACAATCAAGATTTAACGCGCACAGTTAGTGAGTTTGCAGAAGTTTATGAACGGAATATTGATATGGTTTACAGATTATGTTTCGTCCTTTTGAAAAATACGGCTGATGCGGATGATGCAGTTCAATCGGTATTTTTGAAGCTATTCAATCACAACAAAACTTTTTATGAACGTGAGCATGAAAAAGCATGGCTTATTGTGACGACCAAAAATACGTGTAAAGACGTATTAAAAAGCTGGTGGAGATCGCGCCGGGTTGATATTGACGTTTTGCCGGAAAAAACACACTGGGATAACGATGAGCAGCAGAGAGATATCCTTGAGAAATTGCTTAGGCTTCCCGAGAAATATAGAACGGTTTTATACCTTTACTATGTTGAGGATTATTCTGTAAAAGAAATAGCAAAACTATTGGATCGAAAAGAAAGTACATTGCAAACGCAATTATCAAAAGGACGCACACGCCTAAAGACTGAACTGGGAGGGGAATATAGGGATGGAAAACCGATTCAAGGGAGCATTTGAAACCATAAAACCAAATAAGGAACATAAGGACAAATTATGGCATGAGATGATGATAAAAGTAGAATCCGAAACCATAAATAAAAGAATACCTGTATCCTGGAGACATGTAAGATCCGCGATGCTGGCAGCAACGGTCATGATCTGTTTGTTAACGACAACCGCTTTTGCAGCCAGCTATATGGGTCTGGATATGAAATTTTTGAACTTTCTAAACCCAGCGAATAGCGAGCAACAGATTTATTTGGAAAACGGCGCTCATGCGGTGAACAAGCAAGCGACTAACGAGAATGGAACGCTTGAAGTCAAGCAAATTATCGGTGATAGTCATTTGATTTATATCTTAATGGATTTCACCGCGCCGGAAGGTATAGTTCTAGATGCAAAACGCTATCGTTTTGAGACATTCTTAAGTTTTGATAAACTTAGTTCATATAGCGGTTCAACCGATTTCGACTTATTGGACGACGAGAATCCTAATGATAATAAAATTAGTCTAATGATGAGTTATCTAACGTTGACTAAAGACGTCGCAGGAAGTCCTGTTACATTACTGGTTAGTAATTTAGAGGAGGCAGATGTTTATCCCGATGTATATAAAAAAATTAATTCTGGCTCATGGGAAATGAATTTCAATTTGGATTATAAGGATATTTCAACAACGTATCAGATAAATCAGGGCATAGAATTATATAACTACGAAGCAACATTATCATCCATTTCCATCTCGCCTATTTCCGTTACAATAAAAGTAGACAGTGCGCATACCAAAAAAATTTTTGAAGCGGCGAACCTCGCCAGGCGAGAAATAGGGTTAAACGAGTATGAGGACAGTTATCCGATCACCATCCATTACAAAGATGGAACTTCGGAAACAACGGCTGTGTTTAAGGGGATGACCTCAGGAGATTTAGTCTCTAACACGATAACGATCGTGAAACCATTTACCCCCATTATTAATGATAAAGAAATAAAATCTGTCGAGTTTTTTGGTACGATTATCGCGATGAATTAAAGTAATCTTTATATGAAGACGTTAACCATTTGCTATTGGGCTAGCGGGAGAAAGTATGAAAGACGGTAGGGAAATAATAGCAGGATGAGCAGGTGCTGAGATGCCTGTTCTTTTTATTAGACTGTCAGATAAGCTAAATCATTCCGCTTGAAAAGTTGAGTCTCTGCAATACTGTTTGACTCAGCTTATTTTTGATACCAAAGACAAAACTGTTTCTCTAGACCCACACACTCTCTATCGAGTAACATGGATTTTGTTATGTAAAACCGATTGGAGTGAATTGGGTGGTAAATACGTATGAAGATATGAAGCTAGGTGAAAAAGGTGCATGGCTGAGTATTATTGCTTATGTTATTCTGTCTACGGTAAAGCTAATGGTTGGTTACCTTACAGGTTCTGAAGCATTATCTGCTGATGGTCAGAATAACTCTACAGATATTGTCGCTTCTATTGCTGTATTAATAGGGTTGAAAATATCTCGTAAACCACCTGACAAAAATCATCGTTATGGACATTTCCGTGCTGAGACGGTAGCAGCCTTGATGGCCTCTTTTATAATGTTTGCTGTAGGTTTACAGGTTTTGTATCAGGCAGTTATGAAATTTAGAGTGCCGACCATTGAATCACCAGATATTATAGCAGCGTGGACAGCCCTTTTTTGTGCCATTGCAATCTATTTTGTTTACCGCTATAACATTCGTCTAGCAAGAAAAATAAACAGTCATGCTATGATGGCGGCAGCACAAGATAATCGTTCGGATGCATTTGTAAGTATAGGTGCTTTTGTCGGCATCATGGGGGCGCAATTTGGTTTGCCATGGCTTGATCCGCTTACAGCTCTAATCGTAGGTATTATTATTTGTAAAACGGCATGGGATATTTTCCGAGATTCTTCCCATGCACTTACTGACGGTTTTGATCCCGAAGAACTTCAAACGATTAAAAAAACAATTTTCGAGACACCAGGTGTAGAGAAAATCATTGATATAAAGGCGCGCATCCATGGGAATAACAAACTGGTTGATGTAACAATTGCCGTTGACCACCAATTAAATGTAGGGGAAAGCCATGAAATTACAGAACATATCGAAAAACGTATTTATGAAGTACACAACATCTCCTACGTACACATTCACATAGAACCTTTTATGATTGGCAGCCCAATACAAGCATAGCAAAATTTGTTGAACTAATTTAATCTAAATATAATGACGCGGAGGATTTTTATGAGCAGTTGGCTCCGATCACTCAACATAAGAAGGAGCAGTTTGCTGCTATAGCTGCTCCTAGAATCTATTAAATGAACGGACAGCATGATAATGATTAACCAAAGTTCAATCTTCGCAACCGATAAGCGTTCATTGCCGATTCGCGAAGCTCCTAGAGAATAGTGTAATTTGCCCAAGCGCCTGCCACTGCCCCAATCCCCGGTACCATCTGCAACATTTTTCGAAAGTCGATTGCGTCGCGGTATTCCTTCTGGAACGTCTCCCAGTCCATGTTCTTGAAATACTCGGTATTCGAAGCCCACTGCTACTTTTCCGTATCCCAATGCTTAATGACGTTCAACATTGTACACTTTATGATCGTAATTCATTGCCAATCGCTCCTCGAAAAGGTTTGGCTATACTGTACCGGAGAATTTAGCGATTTAGAACGGACTGCAGCAGGTGGCGGAACAAGACCAAAGTCGTGGACGCTATTTTTAGAGGAGAAATGATGATGCAAAAGATGCTTATATCAGGTGCAAGCGGCCTCGTAGGAAAAGCTTTAATCGATGAATTCAAAAATGACTTTGATCTCTATCATGATTGAAAAGGAGTTAAAGGTGATATTTCACATAGGCTCAGTGGATAGCATGACAGAGAGTCCATTTTATGAACGAATTTTAAGTAGATTAAGGTGCGAGAAGAGCCTAGTGCAAAATCGTTTATATCAGGATAATCGTACTGCTTATTATTTTCAACTGCGTTTAAAACGCGAAGATCTCTCAAGGTCTCTAAATAGTACGAATGAAGAAATTATTTTTTACCTATTGGGATAAATAACCACAATGATTACATTTGATACCATTAACCGGCCGCAACTTTTCTACAAGCACTGTCGTCTTACTATCATCTGTTAAAAAAAGGGTGATATCATGTTTAAAACGACCGCGGCTTCCATCCTATTGGCAAGCTTCATCCTCTTGTCTGCATGCGCAGTAGAGGGGATACAATCAAATGAATCGAACATTGGTGTAAACTCATCTGGAAATGATTTGAAACAGATGGAATCAGATTACAAAAAATCAGAACAGAAAGAGCCAGAAGAACAAGCAAATCCGAAGGCTAAACAGGAGGACATATCTAATTTTCAATCGGGAATGTTCATCGATTTGAAAGCTTACGAAGATCAGTTGATGGATGAGAAGGCGTCAGTACTTACCGCACTCGAAAACAATCTCGTATCACTGGTTGATCATAGCAACACCGATTATAAATCCGGTTTTGTGTCTGAAAAACTGGCAGACGCTATGAAGTATTATTACGGTGATCAATTCCAGTATCGGTTTACAGAAATCGAGAGCATAGAGCCAAATCCGAAAAACGATCATTTGCACATTACCGTGCTCGGACAACGTTTAGATACAAGTCTCCAGACAATTGAGGATATCAAAATGATGTACGCTCTTGGACAGAACAATCAGGGAGATTGGGTTATTTATACGATTGATTGATTGTGAAATTTTGTTATCGTTGCCCAATAATTTATCTACCTCCGCAACCTCCTAGGGATAGGGAAACTTCCCTGTGACTTGGTTGTGGAGATTTTTTTTGCGCAAAATGAACTTTATTTGCCTCTGCGAGCTCTTATCTATGAAAGGGGTGAGAACATGAATATAAGCCGTCTTGTCAAACAAGCCCAAAAAGGCAACAAGGAAGCTTTATTACAACTAATTCTAGCCGATCAGGACGCTTATTATCGTCTTGCCTACAGCTATATGAGAAATGAACATGACGCAATGGATGCCATGGAAGATATGATTGTTACGCTTTATGAGAAGCTGGATCAATTGCAAAAGACAGAAGCCTTCTACAGCTGGAGCAAAACGATTCTTGTTAATCGCTGCAAAACATTGCTTCGCAAACAGGAACGATATCTTCCGATGGGAGACGAGGAGGAGCCATTACTTGCTGCATTAACTGACGATAATCCTTATCGCCACACGGAGTCTGAGATGGACATGGAACTGCTGCTCTCTCATCTGAATGTAAGGCAGAGGGAAGCAATTGAGCTTCGTTACATGCATGATCTTTCGTATCAGACGATTGCGGACATAACCAAAGCACCGGTTGGCACAATTAAATCAAGAATTTCGCAAGGCATTCAAAAATTGAAAACAATGATCGGAGGTGATCGTTATGATAACGATCGAGCAGAAATTACAGGAGCACAAACAGACCTTAACTATCGTGCAGGCTCCATCAGAACTTGAGGGCCGACTTCGAAAGGCACTAGGATATGTTCCGACCAAGAAAAGAAACAGAAATCGAGCGAGGATATGGACGGCTTCAGCTGCTGCTGCTCTCCTGCTGGTCGTTGGAACTTATCAATATCCTGCATTTGCGTATTACGGAGGGAAGCTGTTTAATAAAATCGAGCTGAGCTCACTGAGCTTCTCTGAAGTCGCGGAGAAAGGCTACGGACAAACCGTCAACAAAAGCGAGACGCTTGATGATGGCACTGTCATTACGATTAACGGGGTTATCGCGGACGATAACGCTTTGCTCATGTACTATAGCATTGATAGACAGTCCGGCTCCGTATTTACGGATAATGGTTCGCTTCGTTTCGGCGTGGGTCAAATGGAAGGATTTTTGACGGATTCAGACCCGAAAGAAGGAAGCGGCAATCACAGCGAAGACGAGAGGCGGTTCGATGGCGTATATAAATTTGAGACGGTCAGCCCATTCTCGCGAACCCTAACGGTTACATTCAGCGAGTGGCTAGCAAGTGGAGAAAAGGCATCCTATCCGATTTCCTTCAAATATGAAGCCAATAAAGCGATGAAAAGCATACTGAAAGAGGATATTTCGAAATCCGTTTCAGTCGATGAGGGAAGAGTCCACTATGACTCAATTACGGCTTCGCCAACCTCTACCATCGTGAAGGGGCATTATGAAATGGATGATCAGGGATATCCGAGATTTTCAGGCAGCACAAAGCTATATGTGAATGGTACAGAAGTGAAATCATGGGGTATGCAGTCGGACCGTTCGGCGCATAAAGGCATGCCGGGTTTCGAGCTTGAATTTGATGTGCTTCCGACAGACGAGGTGAAAACCATTGAGCTCGTACTCGAAAATTTCACAGGGTACCAGAAAATAGAAGAGCCTATTTCCCTTGCTTCACCATCAGACTTATCTTTCAAGATTGGAGATGAGAAGCTATGGATTCGCAGCGTAACAAAAACCGATACAGGGTATGATATCGTTATCGCGAGAAAACAATTTACAATTTTGGAAACAGATCATTTATCCGTTCAAGCTGGTGAGCGTGTCGTACCCGTAGCATCGATTTCCCCATCGCGTCCATGGGATTTGAAAAACGGTAATATCATGTGGGAGCAGACGTATTCGTTTAACACAGTCGAGGAGCCGGAGAGCCTATTGGCGGCAGGGTTTCACTATATTAAAACCTACGACAAGACCATAACTATCCCGGTAGCTGTAAAAAAATAAAATTGTCTGCTTACGAATAACAAGAATAAGGCTGCCAATGAAAGGCAGCCTTATTCATTCTCAACATTAAGTATTACCAACTAATCCGCAATATTACGGGTATAGTATTCAATAATATCTTTGCGGCGAATAATGCCGAGGAAGACGCGATTCGCGTCTACGACCGGAACGAAGTTCTGATCGGCTGCCAGCGCCAGCATATCATCCAAATCGGCGTTAATCTCGACGCATTCGACTTTCATCCGTTTTTTGATGGAAATCACAGGAATTTCATGCATGTTATCGAAGGTCAGGCCAGGTGTGGACTTCAGCTTCCATAACAAATCTCCTTCGGATAACGTTCCGAAATATAAGCCATTGTCGTCCAAGATTGGAATGGCTGTATAGTGGCTGGCCTCCAATTTATCCATGACTTCTTTCATATTGGAAGATGTCGTGAGGTAAGAGACCTCATTCTTGGGATATAGAAATGATTTGATATCCATTGAATCACACTCCTTTGGTATATTAAAACATATTTCGGCGCGTGGCGCATGTGGAAGTGACTGGAGATTGTCTAAATTTATCGAATGACATTAATGGATAGAATGTTAACCATTATGATATTCATTAACTTAATGCTCCACTGCGTTCATCAGCTCGTATATTTTACGCGCCGTATTGACGTTCCGAACCGTTACTCGTTGGTAGAGCTTAGTACCAATAATTTTGTTCATGCCGCTTTTTCCTGCGTGTTCTCTGTCAAATGACCATAGGATAGCGCCGTTGACGTAAATCACGCGGTCGACATCGGGTTTGATAATTAGCTTCTTCAGCACAGACTCCTCATTGACATCATCCCATAAATAAAGCACGTCACTTTTCATGTTAGGATCATTCATCCAGGTAGCGGGAAGGGCATCCATAATCGTCTGAATGGCTTCTAGTGAACGGATCATCACTTTGATGGATAAGCGAAAGTCACGGAGAATCGCCTCCTCCAGCAATTCAGAGAGCTGCTCTGTTGACCGGGTATCATCCGTAAAAATAATATTTCCAGTATTGATGTAGGTCATAACCTTATTCAAACCAGCTTCTTCAAAAGTAACCTTGAGCTGCTTCATGTCTATTTTATTATTGCCGCCAACGTTAATTCCTCTCAATAATGCTACATAAACCATCGTGATTCCTCCAGCTATAAACTTAATTTCTCTTCTAGTTTCTTCACTCATTCTTGTTTATTCCATGATACTAAAGACAATAGGTACTTTCTAGTCTAGATTCACTCCTGATTATACTTGGCTTGATTCTTTCATTCTCCAGTGACTGTTTGGAAAAGGAAGCTTTTGCAAAAACGGATGTTTCTTTGAAGTAGTGTTTATATTGAAACAATAAGGCTGATAAGAGCTGTTATCTGAAAGGCTGTAGTATAATGAAAGGAAAACATTTTGGGAAGGCAGATCAATCTCCATGCAATCCATGAGTAAATTATTCATTCTGGGTCTAACAGTTGCAGCTGTATTTATTTTGATGGGGCAATTGCGTACCCATTCTACTACTCCCGTCACTTCCATCTACTATGTAGACTCTAGAGGTAACGATGACAACGCGGGCACCAAAAAATATCCTTGGAAAACTCTCCAGCATGCAGCAGACGTCGCAAAACCGGGCAGTACGGTGTATGTAAGAGGGGGGATTTACAAGCAGAAGCTTAAAATAATCCGATCTGGCTCAGCCCGTAGTGGTTCGATCACTTTCGCAAGCTTTCCGGAAGAAACGGCAATCATAGATGGAAGCGGGCTTACTGTCTCAGAACAACAAGGACTTGTTGAGATTGAATCTGCCAGCCATATCACGATAAAAGGGTTTGAAATTCGTAATTTTATAGCAACGCAAAATGAACAAATGCCTATTGGCATTTATGTTCACGGCTCAGGAGGCTATATTAAGTTACTGAATAACAAAGTGCATGATATTAAAAATACGGCTGAACCAATCGGCAGAGAATTACTTGGACGAGACGCCCACGGTATCGCTGTTTATGGTTCGGATGCACCCGCCTCCTTGCACCATGTAACGATAGATGGTAATGAGCTTTACAACCTAGTACTTGGTTCAAGTGAGTCCCTTGTTTTAAATGGGAATGTTGATACTTTTTCTGTTACAAACAATCTCATTCATGATAATGACAATATTGGTATCGATCTCATTGGTTTCGAAGGCATAGCGCCCTATCCGACTTACGATCAAGTGAGAAACGGATTAGTCAGCGGCAATAGAGTGTATAACATCACCTCTAACTTTAACCCTTCTTACGGTAAGTCACTTCCAAACCATAGCAACGCAGCTGGCGGCATTTATATTGATGGAGGGAAAGACAGCATTATTGAGCGTAATTACAGTTACAACAATGATATTGGTATTGAAATTGCCAGTGAGCATGCAGGGAAAGCGACAAGTGATATTACCGTGCGCAGCAATATCGTCTACAGCAATCGGTATACGGGAATAGCGATGGGCGGCTACGATAGTGAGCGGGGAGCAACTGTAAATTGCAAAATTATCAACAATACCCTTTATCAAAATAACTCGTTGAGTGACGGTAGTGGTCAAATTCTGCTGCAGTACGATACCAAAAATAATATAATCGCCAATAATATCATTTTTGCAGATTCTTCGAATGTTTTTATCTACAACGAACAGGAGAAAAATTCGGGAAATAAGATAGATTACAATCTTTATTACGCTGCAGGAGGCATTTCGAAAGCAACTTGGATTTGGAAAAACAAGGAGTATGTAGGTTTCTCCGCGTACCTGGCCGGTACAGGAAATGATAGCCACTCTATCTTTGCCGATCCCAAATTTGTGGATCAAGCCAAAAATGATTTTCATCTTAAAGCTGCATCGCCAGCAATCGATGCGGGTAGTCCATATAGTTGGACCATCAACACCTTGGACATTGACGGTCAAGCAAGACCGCAAGGTGAATCAATTAATATAGGGGCAGATGGTATTTAAAGCGACAAACAAAAGTAGTTTACATAAATTATCAAATTATGTATTCTTGAACTATAGTCGGGGAACTGCAAATGCTAGGGCTAAAGGAATAGTTAATCGTCCTCTATTTGTACAAATTTCAGATCATGAGCTATTGGCTCTAGGAGGAAATGGAATGAGTGAGTTTAGTCAAAGCTATCATTTACGCACCAGTGACAAAGAAGAGGTGATAACACTACTAAAACGCTCTGGCAAACATGGCTATGTATTTGAGCCTACCAACGGCTGGGTGACTTTTGTAGTCGCAGATGGTGATTTCTCGGCTGACGAAGAGGTAACGAAACAAAATAGGGGCACACTTGTTCATTATGTGTACGCTGAAGATCATGGATGGGAACTTCTCGTCTATCATAGCAATCAAATCGTATTTGATTTCAATTGTGCATGGGAAGACGATCTTGTCATTAAAGCTGAAAAGTTAGATGTAAACGTGATCGCAAAACTGATTTTGGAACAAGGAAATGCTGTAGAAAACTTTGAATCCATTTTTGAAATCAAGGACATAGAGGAATTGTTTGCACTTGAGACGCCTCCTGCCTTTTTAATCGCAGACCTGCTGGGAATCATTCATTATAATTGGATTTCATACGAAAATGTTCATGACGACCCATCGTTTTTTCAAGGGTTAACTGAGATTTAAATAAGAAGGCTAGTATCAGAGTAACTGATTTCTATTTTCGTATGCGTGTCCTATTAGCGTATATTATGCTTTAGCGGAGGGGATTAGCAATGAGACTAGCGGAAGCGCTTGTATTGCGAGCGGACTGCCAACGGAAGGTGGCGCAGATCAAGCAGCGTCTTGGAAGAGTCATAAAGGTTCAAGAAGGAGAGAAGCCTTCGGAATCGCCAACCGAGCTGTTGGATGAATTAAAGCGGACGCTCGATGATTTGGCCGTCTGGGTGAAGAAGATTAATAAGACGAATGCTTTAAGTGCGTTTGATACCAGCATAAGCTTAGCAGAAGCGCTGTCGGAACGTGACCGTATCATGCAGCATCGGAATATCATAAATGAGATGCTAAGTGAAGCCTCCATTAAACAGGAACGATACAGTCGACAAGAAGTGAAATTTTACACCACCATTGAGATCCCCGTTCTTCAAAAAGAGGTTGACGAGCTGTCAAGGAAATACCGTGAGCTGGACTTTAAGATACAAGAGAAGAATTGGAGCACGGATTTACTGGATAGTTAAACAAGTTGGTAGCCGAAATCATATAAGCGAGCACAACCCCCCAACGGGTAGTTGGACCTTGATGTAAATGCCGGGCCATATTTACAAAACATAACGAATTAGCCCAATAATGTAACAAGAGTGCGCTTTAGCATGTAACAAGGCTGTATGTTGTTTAATGTAACTACCACGTGCTGATATATGGTTTAGGTGAGGGTGGGCTCGGGGACTTGTTCAATTCGAATGTTGCGGAGACAGTTAGCATGTTGCTGACCTGTCTCTTTTTCGTATATAAAGCCGTATGGAAGTGGTGATCTAGATCATGGGGATGGATTTCGTTTGTTACATAGGACATCAATTGAACAAAAATGATTTAATCCAGATGTCTCAGCAGTTAAATACAGGTAGCTTTAAGTACATAACAGTTTTCATAGAAGAACTGTTAAAATATAACCCTAATGATGTGAATAAGAAGTGGGAAGTGAATACAGAGGTTCTAGGAGATGAAATATGCCTTTACGGACCTTGCTGCCTCAAATTCACTTTCTCAGAACATGTATGTAAGATCGATCATTTTACTCGCTGGCTTACTTTTATATTAAATGATTCGGAAATTGACTTCAGGGGTCATTTGAGAAATGTAGCGTATGAGTTAACTCGATATTTCAATTCGACTTTTGCTATCTATGTTCCTGATAGTGGAGTGAGGGAATCAGCTATTATGGATTTTTTTTGGGATGATGAAAATAAAAGCATTGATTATATGAAGGAGTGGCTGCTAACAAATTGCGGCAAACCCAAACGCGAAATTGAAGATATTTTTCTAGATGGTGGTGATTATTGGGAATCGGATGGATATTTCATCGATTACTTTAAAGATTATACCGAATAGAGTGTTACAGAGCGCAAGGGGATGAGGTTCAAGTATTGCGGAACAGATATAAGTTGAATTTAGTAATGGTAAGCTATATTTCACGAGATTCTCTGGATATCTTCCTATTGAGATTTAACCGGTATGTAAAGTTGATTTAAGATATTCATGGCCTATAACCTCTACATTTCAAGTGATATGCTTTATTTATCAGATGCGCAGCTGATGTCACGATGACTTGAAAATGGAAAAGGAGATAAAAAGATGAACAAGGACAATATCATTAAATCGTTGCTTTCTGAGAAGGTACGGATGACTCCGAGTGGATTTGTTGCAGATCAATTAAGCCCAAAACAGTTTGAGGATGTTCATGAGTTGTTTTTTGACCATATTTTAGATATTAGCTCGTCAGATATTGCGGGAGTAGCGGGATATGGTGAGTTTGATGAGAATTGTAAAACGGAATATGGAAGCTGCAGAGAGTATCTAATCGATACCTTTGCAGAAGATAAAGAAGGCTATTGGTACAATTGGAAAGAAATGTTCGAAACGACGGTTCTCGAGCGAGAGTTTTTTGAAACATATTTTAAGGAAATGGAGGATAGAATTCGTTATTGTGAAGGACATCGTTATTTGGTTTACAATAATACGTTTTTTATCAATATGATTACAGATGGCAAGACTAGTGTTGGTTTCCCTGACTGGAGCAGATCCGGCATTAGCGATTTTCTATTGGATTTTGCCATCATGGATTTAAATAAGCCTTATTTAAACGTACCGGAATTGTTGGTGGAGTACTGCAAGAAAAGGGACATCATTATTCCAGATTTTAAAGAAAGGTACTTATGTATGGCTTATTATAAAGGGATCGATGGCCTACGCTGGCATGCGTCAATTGACGATAAGGAATCCTGTTTGTCTATCATGAAATCAATCCGTGAACTAAAAGATCGACTATATGCGATATAGATGGTGATGGTATGAAATATGAAAATGCCAGCGATGTGTTGCCCGAGGAACTATTGAAACAACTTCAGAAATACGCGGCAGGGAAACTTCTTTATATTCCTTCTGGTGATGAAAAAAAGGCTTGGGGAGAAACCACCGGTTACCGGGATCAATTGCAGAGGCGCAACGTAATGATTCGCAATATGTACGCTCACGGGAGGACGGTTTCGGAGCTTGCGGATGAATACTTCTTATCCCTTGATTCCATTAAAAAAATCATCTATTCAAAGAAAAATGAAAAGCATTTAACGTATGCCCCGGTATTAGAATCAGCTGTACAATATGCGAATGCCGGAATGTTCGAGGAATGGATTCAATGCTATCTGCTGCTTACTCGAAAGGCATCTCCTATTTTACATGAGTTCATGAAAGAAGATCATCTATACTTTGGCATCGTAATGTTCCCATTACGTCTTATTCAGTGTGCGGGAATCGAGAGTGGAGTAAGCCATTTAGATGAAGCTGATGATCCAATAGCGGTGCTTCCACCGCTTCTCATTCAATATGAAGAAGGCAAATTTTATTGCATCGTACAGAACGAGCTATTGGCCGCGTTAAAACAACGAAAAGTAAATGCTCATCCAACCATCATTGTTTTGAAAGGCAATGCCGATTACAAAAGATTTATGAAATATTATGGCACTGTTTTATTTTTTGTTGATAAAGTATGATTTTCTGAATGAAGATAGCAGGCGCTGCGGCAGCCTGCTATTTTTATTGAAAGAATCTGAAAACATGAAAATCAACAAAAGCTAATTTCTCTTTTTCCTCAACCCATACACCTTTATTATTAGTGAAAGATATTCGATTTGAAGAATGAATTAGGGCACGGGGGAGATAAACACCATTGAAACCTATCATACAGCTACTGCATTTTGGTTATCATCAGGCAATGAGCTGCATTTTTCCTGTTGCTATTTTTGGAACTTTAGCTCTTTCTAGCCAAATCGAATTGCCTTTCATTCCTCGTTATGATGCCATTCTTATTATTTTGCTTGGAGTACAATACCTCATGTACAAGAACGGGTTAGAAACAAGGGATGAAATCAAAGTCATCTGTATCTTTCATCTTATTGGTTTGGTGCTGGAAATTTATAAGGTATGGATGGGATCTTGGTCATATCCTGAGCTCGGGTATTCGAAAGTGCTGGGTGTCCCGCTCTATAGTGGATTTATGTATGCAAGTGTAGCAAGCTTTATGTGTCAAGTGTGGCGGAGACTACGAATGGATATGACCGGCTGGCCTGGGCTTACCTCTTCAGCACTGCTAGGTGGAGCCATTTATTTAAACTTTTTCACTCATCATTTTATTCCCGATTTTCGCTGGTGGTTGACGGCGCTTGTATTTATTGTCTTCGGGAAAACAAAAATCATCTATAGGGTAAGGACCATAACTTATCGAATGCCCTTAACACTTGCTTTTATCATTGTTGGATTCTTCATCTGGTTAGCTGAGAATATAGCTACTTTCTTTGATGCTTGGAAATATCCTGACCAGCACCAGACCTGGCATTTGGTTGGTTTTAGTAAGATCAGCTCGTGGTTCCTGCTGGTCATCATCAGCGTCATCATCGTTGCCCAGCTTAAACATGTGAAAGCAGGCCGAGCTACGAATGATTCTTAAGTAGGAGATATTATATTAGAGGTAACCTTTTTATACCATTTACGTCTATTGGTTAGAGGCTTTGTAGGAGGTGATTATTGTAAAAAAATATTTACTTGTCTTCGTTTTGGCATCTCTTTTATTATTTATTCTTGGATGCAATGAGAAGAGCCAGGAAGCTAGTCTAACCTACAACGAGGTTCTAATTGATCTAGTCTGTATAGCACATACCGGCACTAATGAATGCTCAGATCAGAAATTTAGTGATCTCGAATCATTTGAAGTTTTCAAAACGGCAGTAGAAAGTGCAGGGAAAATGCAGGGGATTCTCAATTATGGAGCAGAATATACGTTGAGCATTACATTTCAGAATCAAATAACAAAAAAATATCATCTTTCTTTAGGTACAGATAGAGAAATGAAGGGGTTATTGGTGGACCTTGCAAATACCCATGAGGGCTATGAAATTCCTATAACAGAAGCAAACAAATTACGGGATTTGGTGAAAGGTTAAAATCTAAGAAGCAAGGCGGGCTGCTCACGAGGGCAGTCTTTTTTTTGTTCCCATGCAAAGGAGGAGCTTAGGTGACGGAGCAACCACGAGTAATTTAGATTGCGCTTTCACGAGTTCACTCCTAATATTAATGGTGAATTCATTCGTTTTATAGGATTAATCATCTGGAAGGAGGAGGATCGCATTTGGTCGGTCATTTTCGCAAAATAAGTCTTATTAAGCAAATCGTTTATTTGATCCTCATCATGCTTATTATTTTACTTATTTCATTCATCATCTCCAACTCGATCGCGAAAAGCACCATCGAGCAGAAGGTCACGGAATCGGCTACAAAAATTATGCTGCAGGTCGAGGAAACGATAACGAGCTTCTACAAGGATATGGATGGCATATCGTATTCGCTGCTGTACAGCCCGACGATTCAGTCGTATTTGGGGACGAATGAAATATTATCGCGTATCCTGATGAACAAGGATATTTCAGCGCAATTTTCTAGCACGCTTGCCTTGAAGGAGAATATGCGCGGCATCCAAATTTACGATAATGAAGGCGAAATGATCGCGAGTGAGGGAAGAGCAATCGAACCGCTTGCTGTTCGTCAAGTAGAGGATATCGAATATTCAGGCATTATGAAAAATTCATCAGGAGGCCTTTACTATACGATTGCCGTTCCGATCTATAATTTGCAGAACAACTATGTGCTAAAGGATTATCGCGGCATGTCGCTGTTTATTATGGACGTCACTAATTTTAATACGATATTGAGCAAGTCTAAGATAACACCAAATGCCAAGCTGTTGCTGCTTGATGATACCAAAAAGGTGATCTCGAGTACGAACGTAGAGAATGTCTTATCCGTTTTCGACATCGATAATTGGCGTAAGGACAGCCGTTACATCGTTCAAGAAATTGAACTCTCCTATACCGGCTGGAAGATCGTTAGTGTCATTCCTAGAAACGAGCTGCTGCAGGAGCTCGATACCGTGAAGCGGCTTAATATTGCGACTTACTTCATTATTTTCTCGATCTTCTGTTTATTTCTGCTTATTTTCTATGGACGTATCTTGAAGCCGGTCAAGTCGCTGCTCGATTTCGTTAAGTCGTATACGAAGAGCGGTGGACAAAATCGGTTCACGATTGTTTATCATAACGAGATCGGCGTGCTTGCCGACAACTTGAACAAGATGTTGGATGATATCGATGCGCTCAGCAGTGATGTCCAAATTGCCCAAAAGCAGATGTATGAATCGGAAATTGTGAAGAAGCAGATGGAAATTGCAGCTTATCGCAATCAGATTAATCCACACTTTTTGTACAACACGTTGGAATGCATCCGTGCGATGGCATTTTATTATAAGGCGGATGATATTGCGGATATCTCCGCAGCTTTGTCGAATATGTTCCGCTATTCCGTTAAGGGAGATAATATCGTCACCATACAGGATGAGATTACTCATCTCAAGGAATATGCGGCCATTATCGACTTTCGGTTTAGAGGGAAAATACAGATAGTCATTCATGCAGAAGGAGAGTTGCTTGCCGAACAGACACTGAAGATGCTGCTTCAACCCATCGTCGAGAACGCCGTTTTCCACGGTCTGGAGAGAAAGATTGATCCGGGAACGGTAACCGTACACATAGGCCGTACAGTTGACAAGCGTGTCCGCTTCTCAATTAGCGATAACGGTCTAGGGATGAATGAGGACAGATTGCTTGAGCTTAAGGATTGCTTGCATTCATTCGAAGTGCCCGGCTTCTTGACGAATATCGGAAATAACGGAATTGGTCTTGCTAATGTATATCGAAGAATTAAGCTTTTCTATGGCGACCAGGCGGATATGGAAATAGAAAGCACCAAAAATGTTGGAACAACCGTTAACATCACATTTTCGGCGGACAAGCAGTTGAAAGAAACGGAGGACAGACATGTATAACGTATTAATCGTTGACGACGAGCCATGGGTGGCTTACGGGATAACCCATGTGATCGATTGGGCAAACCTGGGATACAATGTCATCGGGGAAGCACATGACGGACTGACCGCTCTGCAGATGATCAAGGAGAAGAAGCCAGAGCTCATCATTTCTGATATCCGCATGCATGGACTCGATGGTATTGAACTACTGGAGAAGATCAATCTGCTGCAGCTTGAGACAAAGGTTATTCTCATTAGCGGCTACGCGGACTTTGAATATGCACAGAAGGCACTGCGCCTAGGTGCATTTGATTATTTATTGAAGCAAGTCGACAAAATTAAGCTGACAGAATCGGTAGAAAGATTAACCGTACAGCTGCAAGAAGAGCAGAAAACAGGCAGCGGAATAGATCAGTTTCTTGATGAATTGTTCGAATGGCTGGAGCCGGACAATACGATGATGATCGGAACTATTTTGGCGAATAAAGGGGTAGAGACGCCGTATCCTGATTATCGTTTTCTGAACTGTCTCTATTCTTGGCAGCCGCCGGAGGCGAGCTTTCCGAAAGATGGATCTTTCGAGCTTGAAGGGGTCATTGCCGTCAAAGTCCGAACTGGTCTGCATAAGCAGTCTATTCTGCTTAATTACGACGAAAGTAAATACCCGCTGCAGTTTTTGAATTATATGACCGAATATTTGCTTGATGCTCAGTATATCGGTATTAGCAGTCGTGGCCAATCAACCTCGCCTATCGCTAGGCTCTATCAGGAGTCTGATATTGCGGTATGCACGGCTGCTTTTCACCAAGGCGCTCAGATGCTTACGTATAAACCATCCGAATTGTCGACGCTGATAAGGAAGGGAATGCTTAATCTCGAAGTAAGCATCAAAGAGCAATCGCGTGAACAGACCGTCAGCTTGCTGGATCGTCTATGTGCGGAATGCAGGGAGCAGAGTCTGTATATCGACCAGATCGCTATGATTTACAACCAGATCGTATCGATCATTTATAAATATCATGGCGGTTTACGAATAGCGGAGATCGAACATCTTCATTATGAGCATATTTCCCGTAATTACAGCTCTGCCGAGAATCTCTTCAATCGAATCAAAGCTTTCTTTGATCTGTTGACTGAGGACGAAATTCATATTCATAATGTACAGGTTGAAAAAATGCTCGAATATATCGACAGCCAGTATACCGAAGATCTATTGCTTAGCGCCATTGCCAAGCATTTCAAGATAAGCATCGGTTACTTAAGCACACTCATTAAAAAAGAGACAGGGATGACTTATTCAGACTATATGATGAACAAAAGAATGACGATGGCTAAGGAACTGCTCGGTGATCCTTCTTTATCGATTCATGATATCGTACAGCAGGTAGGGTACAAAGATTATTTTCATTTCAACAAGCTATTCAAGAAACAATTCGGTATTACACCCAGCAAGTATCGCAAGCTCTAACAGGAATCTGCGAACGGAACACCAAAATTACGAACGGGGAACATGTAACGCTTCGAGAGCTGGCGTTATGATAAAGGTGTTCGAACAAACAGATTTTGAAATAGGGGAGGTCGTTTCAATCATGAAGGGGAAGTTAGTGTTGATTGCATTAGTAGTGGTTTCGATGTTGTTTGCGGGCTGCAGTTCCAATGGGAACAATGAAACCGCTAACAATTCTAAAGGCGAAAACAAAGGAAGCACAACAAACGATGGTGGAACAGCGGCGGCAAGTAAAGCGGTTTGGTTCTCGACTATCGACTTCTGGAATCCGCCGACAACGTGGAGTACGGATCCGAAGACGGTTCAAGGGGCTATAACGGAGAAAACAGGACTGACGTTCGAGTTCAACATTCCGGCTCAGGATGGCGACACGAAGCTGAATCTGATGCTTGTATCCGGCAGTGACTTTCCGGATGTGGTTACGGTAACTAACGACGTAATCGTGAAGAAACTGATTGAAGCAGATAAAGTCTGGGAACTCGATGAATTTCTAAAAAAGTACGATCCAGAATCCCATCTGCTTAGTGACTTCCCGGCAGACGTGAAAGAGACGATTATTCAGCGCGACGGCGGCTTCTATGCTTTTCCAAGCCATATCGATTCCGAGGATGCACGAGCGGTTTATCCGCCTACTGGTCAATTCTACGTAGACTTGGTCGATTATGGATCCAATAACGGATTGCTGGTAAATGAAAAGCTTCTGACAGAAGCGGGTCTAACGCTCGATGATATTAAAACGGAAGAAGGCTTGCTTGCGGCTTATCAGAAGGTCAAGGAACTTGATTTGAAGGTTGACGGGGCACCAGTCATCCCTCTGCTTGTAGATGGGAAAGGCTTCCAAGATTCGACGCTAAGCTTCCTGCAGGATTCATTTGGCGCAATGCCTGTGGATAAGGACGGAAATTACCGCGATAAACTGCTTGCACCTGAGACGAAGGAGGCGCTTAACTTCCTTTATAAAGCGCAAAAGGGAGGCTTCTTTGAACCGGGACAGATGACAGTCGACAACGCGGCAGTTAAGGCTGACATTGCCTCAGGTCGTGTATTTACCTTCATTGGCAATACCGCCAATACTTCATTCCAGGTGAATGATTACTGGACCTCCTCGGGTGCGGTCTTATCGGATGCGGGTGCCAAGCCCACACTCGGTAAAAACAAACGTGCAGGTGGCGGCTGGATGAAGACATTTATTTCAAAATCAACCAAGGAACCGGAAAAACTTGCGAAGTGGCTTAGTTTCATGAGCAGCAAGGAAGGCATGCTGTTGCATATTTACGGCTTCGAAGGCATTCATTACACGCTCGACGGCAACGGTCAACTCGTGAAGACGGAGCAAGGCTTGAAGGATGCCGAGCAATATATGACAACGGGAGTTAGCGCATTCTGGCCATTCCACCATACGTCATTCTCCTACGGTGCTCAACAAGCGCCAACCGAGGAGACGGATAAGCAGGCAGTTACAGCAAACCGCGTTCAAGCGGCTTTCGGCAAGTCAGAAGAAACTGAAATATACAATAACGCAGCCTTTAACTTGCCTAGTGATTTGTTCGATCCTAACAGCAAATTCGCAAATGATGAGCTGCAAATGAAGGCTTATAAGGAGGCGCAAATCGCTAAAACCATCATGGCGAAGAACGACGCAGATTTTACTAAGCTTTACGACGAAATGATCGTTCAATTGAAGAAGCTCGGCATCGAGGAGCTTGACAAGGAACGCAATAAATATGTACAAGAGAAAAACACTGAGTACGGCGTTAACGTAAAGGGAATTAATTCATAATCGCTGATTAACAGGATTGAGGTGTCAAAGTGCGCCTTTGAGCAAGGCGTTCTTTGGCATCGACTGTGTAGGATGGAGGGACAGCAATGTCGTCGCAAAAAAGGAAGGGCTTTCGATTAGGTTATGACTTTCGGACGCAATTCGAACTTTTAATCATGTTGTTGCCTGCTGTATTGTTTATTTTCATATTTGATTTTACGCCTTTATTCGGTTTGTTGATGGCTTTCAAAAACTTTGAGCCGATCATGGGAATCAAAGGGATTTTCACAAGCGAATGGAATGATTTTCAACATTTCACCCGGCTTTTTACTAACTTTCAATTTTGGCCAATGGTCAGAAATACGTTAGGTATCAATCTTTTGAGTGCTTTGATTGGCATTCCTGTAACCGTAATATTTGCCTTATTGCTTAATGAAATCAAGCATCACAAGTTCAAATCGTTCGTTCAGACCGTGACGTATCTTCCACATTTTCTTTCTTGGGTTATTTTCGGTGGCTTATTCATTACGCTGCTTAACTCTACAGGTATTGTCAACGTTCTGCTTATGGAGCTGAATTTGATCGACAAGCCGATTCAATTTTTGGCTGATCCCAAATACTTTTGGGGTGTTGCGATCGGAACGGGGCTGCTGAAGGATATTGGCTGGGGAGCTATTCTTTATTTGGCCGCAATGGCGGGAGTTGATCAAAGCTTATACGAAGCTGCCGCGATCGACGGGGCCGGACGCATCAAACGGATGTTCCATATCACCATTCCAGGAATATTACCTACCATGATGGTGTTGATCATATTTGCTGTGAGCGGTATGTTGAATAACAACTTTACGCAAATTTTTGTACTGCAAAACCCGCTTAATTTGCCGATGAGCCAAGTTATCGATACGTACGTCTACCAGACTGGTTTGCTGCAGTTCCAATTCGCATCGGCTACGGCCATCGGCTTATTGAAGACCGTGTTTGCATTGTTGCTGCTCGTTGGCGCGAATACATTGTCGAGAAAACTAACAAAAACAGGGTTGTTTTGAGGAGAGAGCTGCATGGTTGGAGGAAAAACGGCAGGTGAGCGCATATTTACTCTAACAACCGTCGTAATCATGATTATCCTGATGGTTGTCACGTTATATCCGTTTTGGTTTTCGTTAATAAGCTCATTGAACAGTGGCGCCGACCTTGCGCGAGGCCCCGTCTTTTTGCTGCCGCGTGAGTTTACATGGGGAAGCTGGTCGGCAGTCCTATCCGATCCCGGGATCATGAAGGCGCTGTGGATTACAGCTTCTCGTACCATTATTGTAACAACAGTATCTATCTTATATACGGCGATGTTCGCTTATGCTTTTTCCAGAACGTATTTGAGAGGGAAGAGATTTTATGTCATTATCGGCTTTATGAGCATGTATTTCAGTGGCGGGATTATTCCTTCCTTTATGCTGATGAATTGGCTAGGGCTGTATGATCATTATCTTGTCTATATTCTGCCCTCGCTATTTGCGGGATTCTGGAACGTTATTATATTTAACGCTAATTACAAGGCGCTGCCTGAAGCGCTCTTCGAATCGGCTAAGTTAGACGGGGCAAGTGAGTTTCGAATATTTCTACAAATCGTTGTCCCCCTGTCCAAGCCGGTGCTTGCCGCATTAGGCGTGTTCACGGCTGTTGGCGTCTGGAACGATTATGGCACGACGTTATACTTCACGCAATCGAACGACTTGCAGACGCTGCAATATATGATTCTAAGATTAATTCAATCTAATCGTGCGGTTGAAAATATGATGAGTATGCAGGGTACGAATCTGGCCGTATCCTCGCTGTTGAACGGTACGCAAGGACAAGGGCCGGTGACAGCACAGACGATTGAGCTCGCAGCGATGGTTATTGCTTCAATTCCAATGATTATTATGTACCCATTCGCACAGAAGTTTTTTGTTAAAGGCGTTCTTGTAGGATCGGTCAAAGGCTAGCTTATCCGTTAAGATAAGGATTACGTTGCGGATGATCGATATTTACGGCGATATTCGGTAGGCGTCAAGTGCACGCTCTTCTTGAATTGTCTCATGAAGTGAACCTCGTTGTCATATCCGCAAAGCTCTGCGATCGTCTTAATATCATGAGTGGAATTTTCTAATTGATGCAGCGCATATTCGAGTCGATTGTGAATGACGTCATTAATAACGGACACGCCAAATATCTCTTTGTACAGCTGTTGAAAATGCGATCGGCTCATATTCATGTTTGCCGCAAGCTCATCGATCGAATACGAAATCGAAGGTGTATTATAGATCACATTGCGAAGATTAATAAATTGATCATAATGCTTGCTGATATGATGGTTGGTGTCGATTCGGCTGTGCATTTCGCTTAATTTCATAAACAGACATCGCACGGTAGCATCCATAATCTCGCGCATGTAAGGGCCGTTATGGACATGCTCGCTTTGCAGCTCGCTTATTTTTCTGGAAATATAAAAGGGATCATGAGCCGTCATGACCGTATTAAGCGGCAGTTGGAGCTGCTGGAAAAGCTCGTTCATTTCGTCGGAATCGAAGTGGAACCAATCATGAACCATCGGTTTCTCGATGACTTTATAGTATTGTCTGCTGCCTTTGCCAAACAGGATGTAGCTATTTTGCTCTGTAATCATTAATTTTCCTTGTGATTCGATTTCCATTTTGCTGCGGAACAGTAAAAATAAATAGTCTCCGGAGCCTTCGGGGCGGTCGACGATGAACCCTTCTTCATGCGTGACATTATAGCCACATCTCTTGATTTGAATCAATGTGATCCCTCCATTGATATTTGGACAATAAATCAGTTAATACCTATCATACATCATTTACGATTGTGCAATAAAGTTGGAAAATAAGGTAGTGTACTATTCTTTTTATGGATAATATTTCAGCTATAAGGATGAGTGATATCAATGGCAGCTAATATGGAACAGTACGCGGGTTATTTGTTCGCTTATTTTAAGGGCGAGCGGTATGAGGACGGGGAACAAGTGTATTTTGCGCTTAGTGAAGGCAATAACGCATTGGCTTGGAGAGAGCTGAACGGAGGACGGCCCGTTCTTGTTTCTACGATGGGGGAGAAGGGGGTTCGCGACCCGTATATCGTCCGATCTCCACTTGGCGATTCGTTTTATTTGGTGGCGACCGATCTGCGGATACACGGCAATGGCGATTGGAAACGAGCAGTTACGGCTGGAAGCCGTTCGATCATGATTTGGAATTCATCGGATCTTGTTGATTGGTCACAGCAGTTGATGGTAGAGCTAGCGCCGGAGGGGGCAGGCTGCACGTGGGCACCGGAAGTATTCCGGGATAGCAGCTCCGACGTATACCATGTCTTTTGGGCTTCCATGTTGGACAGCGACCATTTGGGTGATGAAGCGGAAGGTTATCATCGAATGTTGTATGCCACTACGAAAGATTTCGTTTCGTTCAGCAAACCGCAAATATATATGGATTATGGGTATTCGGTCATTGATACAACGATGATAGAAGCTAGGGGCAAAGTGTATCGGATTAGCAAAGGACGCAACATTATACAGGAATCAGGCGATTCCTTCGATGATCTAAACTATAAGCTTATTAATGAAAGCGTCGAGCAGCCGTATTTAAAACAAGGTGAAGGGCCGATTATTTTCAAATCAAACACAGAAGACAAGTGGTACGCATTCATTGACGAATACGTGGATCGTGGCTATATTCCACTTGAAACAACGGATTTGAGCTCCGGTAATTGGGCCTTGCCCGAGCACTTCTCTTTGCCAGCATCGCCGCGGCATGGTTCGGTGATTCCTGTTACCCAGCTTGAATACGATAGATTGCTAGAACGATATGGAGGATAAGCATATTGATGTCGATCACTGGATATCGGTTAATGGAGGAGATGTTAAATGAGTGAGAATCAAGGAAAGCTAACGATACACACGAAGCAACGCGGTGCCGAACTTGGCGATTTATTCGGTATTTTCTTCGAGGACTTGAACCATGCGGCCGATGGTGGACTTTATGCAGAGCTAATCCGCAACCGTTCGTTCGAGTTTGATCCGATCGATCATCCGGATTTTCATTCACTGACCGCTTGGGAGAAAATCGAGAGAGGCGGCGGACAGGCCGAGCTCTTGATTGAGGACTTGCAACCGATGAATGAACGTAATAGACATTACGCTGTTATTGCCATTGATAAGCCGGGTGATGGAGTTGGAATCGCGAATGTCGGCTTCAATTCGGGAATCTCTGTTCGGGAGGGGGAAGAATATCGATTCTCCTTTTACGCGAGGCGCGAACAGAGCTTGGCCGAACCTGTCCGTATTACGATTGAAAGCAAGGCAGGTATCATTCATGGAGATACGACAGTTGTAGTAGACTCTTCCGAATGGAGAAGATACGAGGCTATCATTACTGTTAATGAAACGAATTACAGCAGCAGGCTGGCGATTACGACAGGCGGATCAGGTAAGCTGTATGTGGATATGGTCTCGTTGTTCCCAGTGAAGACATTCCTCGGACGTACGAACGGGCTGCGGGAAGATATCGCGTCTTTGCTGGCTGATCTGAAGCCGAAGTTCATGCGTTTTCCCGGTGGCTGCCTCGTACATGACGGCTCCCTGAATCCGGATGACCGAAATTCGATGTACCGTTGGAAAAATACGATCGGTCCTGCTGAGCAGCGTCCTTCAAGAAGGAACAATTGGCAATATAATCAGACGCTTGGTTTAGGCTATTACGAATATTTCCTGTTTTGCGAGGACATTGGCGCAAAGCCGATTCCCATCCTGCCAGGCGGGTATGACCCTCATCATAAACGGATCGTTCCAATTGACGAGCTAGGCCCGTGGATCGATGATGCACTTGATCTGATCGAATTCGCAAATGGTGATCACTCGACGGAATGGGGAGCTATCCGAGCTGAACTTGGTCACCCAGAACCATTCGGGCTCGAATATATCGGCATTGGCAACGAAGAGGTCGGTGAACCTTTCTTCGAGCGGTACAGCTATTTCCATCAAGCGATTAAAGCGAAGTATCCGGCTATGAAAATCATTAATTCCAGCGGCCCGTTTGCGGCCGGTGGCGAATATGAGAGGGGCTGGCAGTCAGCACGGGAGAACGGCTCAGATCTAGTGGATGAGCATTACTATCAATCTCCGGAATGGTTTCTGGCTAACTTCAATCGTTATGATGGGTTCAAGGCTGATGAACCAAAGGTGTTTTTGGGAGAATACGCCTCATGGGGAAACACCTATTATAATGCAATCACTGAAGCGGCCTTTATGATCGGCTTGGAGCGTAATGCCCATGCGGTTGGGTTAGCATGTTATGCGCCTATGCTCTGTAACGTCGATTATGTGAACTGGAAGCCCGATCTCATCTGGTTCAACAACCATGAGGTGTTCGGAACGCCAAACTATTATGTGCAGAAGTTGTTCATGAATCATCAAGGAGACCAATTGCTTCACATTGAAGCGAGCGGCTTCTCGAAGCCTCAAGTCGGAGAGGCGAAGCCAATAAATGGCACAATCGAGCTGGCCGCGAACGCCAGCAGCGTTAACTTCTCGGACGTGCGCATTGTGAACAACGATACAAGCGAAGAGCGGTCATTCGCAGGTTGGACAGCCGAGCTGTCGGATACCGAGGAGGCTCGCCTTGAAGGAAAGACGAAACGAACTGTTCGACTTGGCGATACGGATTGGACTAACTATACGCTGTACATGACGGCTAAGAGGATTGACGGATCTAAAGGCTTTGTCGTGTACTTTGGCCAATCAGACGAACAAAACCAATTGTTCTGGGAAATCGGCGGCTGGCAAAATCAAGATTCCATGATCAGCTCCCGCGTAAATAATCGCAATTCCTGCTTAACCCAAAGCTTGTTCGCCGTCGAAACTGACGTCAACTATGAGCTTGTGCTAGAAGTATCGGGAAGACGGATACGTGCTTACATTAATGGAGAGCTCATTAATGATACGGTTGATAAGCAGCCCATTATCCAACCACTCTACAGTTCCTCGAGCGCAGATGATATAACAGGCGACACGATTGTAAAGGTTGTCAATATACAGGACGTCGTCGTATCAGCAGACATCGCTTTGGAAGATTGGATAGAGTCAGGCGAACACATCGTTGAAAGCTATGAACTATCAGGTCATTCACTTGAGGATGAGAACAGCTTCGAGCAGCCTCAGAAGATTGTGCCGGTTCAGTGCGGCTTTTCGTTCGAAGGAAACAGCTTTTCTCATGAGTTTCCGGCACACTCCGTTACCGTATTTAGAATCAAAACGCCAGCCGTATAAGCTGGCGTTTTTTACATATGTCACATCCATTATGAGAAAAGTTATATGATGAGTTATGACGGCATACTAGCTATCAGGTACAATGAGGTTGCGCGGCACTACTTACATTTAGGGGATGGAAACCAAGTGGAAGGCAACTACTGCGTGAGTTCAACAGCTTTTTCTATTTGATAAAGATGTCGTTATAATAGGAAGAACGATTACATAAAGGAGTGAAATTAGCATGAAGGTCATTGTCATTGGAGCGGGAATAGCTGGTGCATCAACCGCTTACCAATTGGCTAAGCAGGGAGCAGATGTCCTTATCGTCGATCGGAAAGATGAAGGACAGGCTACGGATGCAGCTGCCGGCATTATTTGTCCTTGGTTGTCACAGCGGCGCAATAAGGCTTGGTATCGCCTTGCGAAAGCCGGAGCGTCTTATTATCCTTTGCTGATTGAAGAGCTTGAAAGAGAAGGAGAAACCGAAACCGGCTATGCCAAGGTTGGGGCCCTCAATATACATATGGATCCGGAGAAGATCGGTAAAATGGAAGAGCGAGCTTACAAGCGTATAGAAGACGCGACCGATATCGGAGAGATAACTCGGCTTGATGCACATAGGACTCGTGAGCTCTTCCCGCTGCTCGCTGAAGGATATTCATCCCTTCATATTAGCGGTGCTGCCCGCGTTGATGGCCGGGCACTGCGTGATGCTTTGCTTCGATCTGCGCAAAGAAACGGGGCTGAGCTTATATATGGGAATGCTAAGCTTGAATTTCAATCCAAGCGTGTAACAGGTGTTACGGTTGGGGCAGATCACTACCCGGCTCACCTAGTTATCGTTTGTGCAGGAGCTTGGGCAGGGACGTTGCTGCAACCTTTAGGCATTGATTTTAAAGTGAGTTATCAGAAAGCGCAAATCATGCACTTGCAGGTGCCTGACGCCAATCAAAATACGGGTAAATGGCCGGTCGTTATGCCGCCTTCCGATCAATATCTGCTCGCCTTTGAACAGCAAAAAATCGTGATAGGGGCGACTCATGAAAATAATATAGAAGGCTATGATACGAGGATCACGCCTGGCGGAATGCATGAAATTTTAAGCAAATGCCTTGCATTCGCCCCTGATCTGGCAGATAGCACATTCCAGGAAGTAAGGGTGGGCTTTCGCCCCTTTACAGCCGATTTCCTTCCGGTCATAGGCGCCATTCCTGATTGGGAAGGACTTCTTGCAGCTAACGGTCTCGGGGCCTCGGGATTAACGATGGGCCCTTATATTGGAGTCCAGTTGGCGAAGTTAGCGATTGGAATGGAATTAGATATTGATTTAAACGACTATGACATTCGTAAAGCCATTAGCTGAGCTGATGGTTAATACGATCATTCACCAAGACTAAACGCATGTGATATGATTTGGCCTATATTGGAAATAGGAGGGTATAAGATGTGCATAATTGAAATTCATCACGCTGTGATTGTTTCTATTGATAAAATAGGCTTAATCTATACCGACTCCCAAGGTAATCAGGCTCAAATTCAATTCATTGAGTGTAGAAAATTGCATTCTAGTAAAGGCTATAAGCATTTCCGAGCTATATGTGCAGAATTAGAAGCAAATGGCTGGTCAACTTTTGACTTAGGATAGAGAATAATCGTAGGATTTCAGTATACCTGTAAAGCGCTAATTTGAAATTTGAGTGTCAACCGGTAGAACCTTCAACCTGCGGATGAATCTAACGGTTCTGGTCACTATTCTGTAGGTAAGGAAGTTCAAACTCATCGGGTTCCCAACCGGGAACAGGCGGTCTTCTTAACTGTGGGAAACTTACACTATCAACCTTCCACGCCCCAGCGGTATAAACAAGATTAGCTATCCGATCGCTGACGTAATAAGTTGCTCCGGACAAGTCAACTCCTTGAGTAATGGTTTCTAATAATCTTGCTGTTGTACTATTTTTGTAATATACAGATGATACATAATCATATCCATGCTCAGGATTGCCAAGTTGAAGATTGGATTCCATGCCTTTTTCAATGAGATTGTCAATAAAACGATTGGTAAAGAAAGACTTGAAATGGAGTCGAATATCTTTTATGGCTGATAAATCGCAGCGGAACATAGGTGATACTATTGATTAACTCGACCGGTACATCCAGTTCAATCTCGGTATGGTCGACAATCACCTTTTTGGAATTGACGGTAAGCAGGATATTGATATCGTCTTGCTTTATTTCAATTGTTTTTAGCTGCGAATTCTACTTCACGATAGCGCCCAAATTTTGAGATACGGCTCGTAAAGGGATCAACATGCGGTTGTTCTTCAATTGACCGTTTTCAATTAGCGTTGGGTTATAGGCGAAGCCTACGGTTGGTAGGGGGGGAAGGGCCACAATCGTGAAAGCCAGCATCGCTAAAGTCAGTTTCTTAATGATGTTAACCTCCTTCTAATAAAACTATAGACGCAATATTCTTTGAAATGTTACGAAAAAGTTCCAATTATTTACTGGATTTAAGAATCGCAAAACGTCTTGAAAGTTAGGATCGAATCCAAACAATAGGGAGAAAATTATGATGCAAACTAATTAAGAGAATTATGGACTGCGACATTCTAGGAGGTAAACATGAATGACTAGACGCTGTTACACAGTTCATTGCAAAGCCACTCCATAAATTCAGTCTAATCCTCCGATGCATGAAATTAGAAAGATAGTCCAAAATAATGCAGGATGTCTAATTCGTGATCAGGAGGAAATAGTAAATGAAATTTCGAGTTCTCAAGTTGGCTATTTTATGCATGTCCCTTACCTTGATTTCTACCCCTTTTCAAGCTGAAGCTAGCGGGATTCAACAGGTACGAATAGAAAAGCAGTGTTTAAGCCAATCAATGGTGCAGTTTAAGTTTGACTTTAGGAAGCTTTGGATTGATCATGTCGTTTGGACAAGAAACTATATTGTGAGTGCTGCTGCGGAGTTGCAAGATCAACAAAAAGTGCTGGATAGACTTTTGAAAAACCAGCAGGACATTGGCGATGCCATAAAGCCGTATTATGGAGAGGAGGCAGGCAATAAACTGGCTGCACTCCTGCGAGAACATATTCTTATTGCGGGAAAAATTGTTGATGCCGCGAAACAAGGAAATCAGGCAGCTGTGGAAACATATAATAAAGAATGGTATAAAAATGCGGATGACATTGCTCAATTTCTAAGCAGTGCTAATCCAAATTGGTCGAATAAACAATTGAAGGATCTGTTATATATGCACTTGCAATTGGTTACAGATGCTGTCAAAGCAAGATTAACCAAGGATTGGGACGCCGATATCATCGCTTTCGATAAAGGGCAAGAGCATATCATCATGCTAGCTGACGCCCTTTCAGAAGGAGTGATTAAGCAATTTCTGCAGCAATTTAAATAATGAGCCTCCCTTGAATTTTACCGTTGCAAAGAGCACCTAATTAGACTAGGTGCTCTTTTGCATGCCACGATTATTGGACAGAACTCCTCGATTATTGGAAAATAACGAATTGTATATAAATACTCTTTAATGTATAATTATTCATTATGTGTACGGAGGGATGTACTATGAAAGTATTTGTAGATGGCCAGTACGGGACGACGGGACTAAAAATACATAACAGACTTTCGAAGCGAAAGGATGTAGAACTTCTAACGATTTCGGAGGAGGATAAAAAGGATCCCGAGATTCGAATTAAGGTATTGAATGAAGCGGATATTGTATTTTTGTGTCTGCCAGACCATGCTGCTCGAAAAGCCTTGACACTCATTAAAAATCCCAATACCCGGGTGATTGATAGCAGTACGGCTTTTCGTACTCATGATGAGTGGACCTATGGATTACCAGAATTATCTGCTTTACAACGGGGCGAGATCGCCAGCGCTGCTCGTGTGTCAGTGCCGGGTTGTCATGCTACGGCATTTGTACTTGCGATTAATCCACTTGTCCAAAAGGGAATCCTTCCGTCTGGTTATCCGGTTAGTTGTCAATCATTAACGGGTTATAGTGGTGGGGGCAAGGCATTAATTGAACAACATGAGGCAGGTCGTTTTGGTAATGTAAACGACAGCCTAAACCACCCACAGCACTATAGTTTAAACCTGGATCATAAGCATTTGCCTGAAATGAAGAAATTCACAGATCTTGCGTTCCAGCCTGTATTCCTTCCGACGGTTTGCAATTATTATAATGGTATGGTGATGACGATTCCTTTGGTTACTCGTCTGCTTATTAACCAACCTAGCCTTCAGGAAATTCATGCTGCCCTCACAGATTATTATCAAGGAGAAGCGTTCGTAAGAGTCATCCCGCTTGGTGATACAAAAGAAATTTCTCAATATGCTCTTGATCCAACGCTATGTAACGGAACGAATTGTTCTGAGATTTTTGTTTTAGGAAATGATGATCAAGTTCTTATCGCATGCAGACTAGACAATCTTGGGAAGGGTTCGTCGGGGGCAGCAATACAATGTATGAATATCATGTTGGGACTTGATGAGGGATTGGGGCTTATCGAAGGTATGTGATGCCGCAGTATTATTTTGCTCGTTCATACTCCGTTCATATTGTCGTCATGGAGAGTACATTTTCGTCGTGTAAGCTTTCCTTAGCGGTCGATAAGACAGCACAATCTAGAGATGATGACAGGAGAAGATGCGAGTGGGAATTCGAGCGGCAAAGAAAACAGAGTCTGATACAGGAACAGGTAGGATGAAAAAAATATTTAAGATGATACTAAAGATATTAGCCGTATTAGTTATCCTCATTGTGGTTTTTGTAGCCATTGTTTTTATCGTTAATAAGATCAGCACGAAATCGGAGCAAGGGAAAATACAAACCTATGGTCAATTAGTACCCGTGGATGGGAAAAATATGAATGTTCTGATTCAAGGACAAGGCGAAGAAACGATCGTGCTCCTTCCAGGTTATGGAACAGCATCACCAGCGCTTGATTTTAAGCCGCTTATTGAAGAGCTGGCACCATTTTACAAAGTCGTCGTGGTTGAGCCATTTGGATATGGATTAAGTGATGGAACCAAAAAAGAACGAACCACTGAAAATATCGTGAGTGAAATTCATGAAGCGCTGCAAAATCTAAATATCGACCGTTATATTCTCATGGGTCACTCCATTGCAGGGATTTACGGAATAGACTATGTCAACAAATATCCAGACGAAGTAAGCGCGTTTGCTGGAGTTGATAGCAGTGTTCCAATGCAAGGCGGTATGGATGCTGAGCTTCCAACCGGAACGTTTAAGCTGCTCAAACAATCAGGTTTCGGCAGATTGATGCTGAAATTCGGTGCTGACCCCTATGAAGGACTGCCGTTTGATGATGAAACGAAAGAACAAATGAGAATGTTTACTCTTAAAAACATGTATGAGTCTACCACTTTAAATGAAATGGAACATATTTACCCTAACTTTAAAGCAGCTCGAGGCTTAACCTTCCCACAAAATCTTCCGCTTATTTTCTTTATCCAAGCAAATAATACGGGCGTTGAAGGATGGATCCCGCTGCATGAAGAGCAAATCAAAGATTCTGTTCATGGCAAAGTGATGACTTTTGATGGAGATCATTATTTGCACCATACCAAATCAAAAGAAATCGCTGAAAACTTTAGGGCGTTTATGGAAGAAGTGAAATAAGCGAACAAAAAACCGTCCATAGGGCGGTTTTTTTCCTTTTCAGCCATTCTCCGCGTTGCGGAATCATACAGTTAGATTAATTGCACATTCTGTCTAACAAAGTCCCCAATTGCTCTGCTAATTCTTGATGTGGGATAGGCTTTTCATTTGTGAACCACCATTCCACTACTCCTACATAAGCTGAAGCAACAAAGTTAACGATAACCACTTTGTTTAATCCAAGGTTTTTTCCAGCGGTCACATCCACCTCATCCCTAAACTCTTCGATTAAAAAGTTATGGAACCGGTTTCGAAAGTAAGGGGCTCCTTTACTGGCTAGCATCATTGAAAAGAATGAATAATTACTGTCAAAGTATTCTGTCCAGATTAATGAACCGTTAATAAAATCAATATCAGCGGCCGCTTCGCATCTTTCTCGGAGCTCGATGATATGGGTTTCTATGAGCTTATCTAGTAAATCATATTTATCAAGGTAATGTAGATAGATCGTTCCCCGGCTGACATTTGCTCTGTCGGAAAGATCTTGGATCGTAATATGATCGAAATTTTTTTCTGCCATCAGTTCAAGGACTGCTTTTTTTAATGCTTCTTGGGTTTTTAATATTCTTCGATCCACTTTAGGCATCGGGAAGTCACCAGACTTTCTAAACATAATATACATGATCAAGCATTTGTTTACTGGTTAACTAATAGCGTTCATTTAACAATGAATTAATTTATGTACCACTATATAATTATAGACAGATGTACAATAATATATCAAGCATTATTCATGATGTTATGTTATTGATTTATGTACTTCAGACATATCGACTGTTAGTGAATGATCATGATATGATTTGAGAAGAATATATTCATATCAGGAGGTTTTGCAATGGGACAAGGTAATACGATAACAATAACGATTGAAACGGTTGTTCATGCCCCTGTTGAAAGCGTGTGGGATTATTGGACGGAACCGAAGCATATCACACAATGGAGTTTTGCCTCTGATGACTGGCACACGCCATTCGCTGAGAATGATCTAAGGGTTGGCGGTACATTCGTCACCAGAATGGAAGCTAAAGACGGCAGCTTTGGATTTGATTTTGGCGGTGTATACGACGAGGTTAACCTTAACGAGAGCATTTCCTACACCATTGGCGACGGTAGAAAAGTGAAGATTGCTTTTCATCGCCAAGACAATAACACGCATATCATCGAATACTTCGAAGCAGAAGATAGCAACGAAATCGAGATGCAGAAAGCCGGATGGCAAGCGATTTTAGATAATTTCAAAAAATATGCAGAAGCAGCTAACGAAGAATAAATTTTCTTCGCAGCCTTAGAAGCGCATGCCGACATTGGCATGCGCTTTTTCAATGTGTGACGAACAGCTGGAAACACAATTGTAATAGTAATTTCATCTATTTACGAAGGGGATCGCTGGAAGAGAATTCCTGCTTGCTATGTTGGATAGAAAACTGTTAAAAAATAAATATCTTGACTTTTTCGTTGATTTGCGCAGGGTCTTGACTGCCGTATGCTATAGTATTAAAAGTTAACCACACATAGGAGGCATCTGATGTTTCAATATAGCAATCAAAAATATACGGGAGTAAACTTTGGCACACAAGATTTAAGATACGGCGAGTTAATTAGTTGTACCTTTCATCGTTGCTCGTTTTCTAACGGATCTCTTGAGGAAATTACGTCAAGCAACTGTCGTTTTATAGAGTGTGATTTTCGCGGAGCATCGTTAAATGGTTCCATACATAAAGAATCTGCGTTTGAGAATTGCAGCTTTAACGGAGCTAGTCTTTTTGTTGCCAAATTTGAAGAATGCAAAATGACCGGTTCGGATTTTTCTGGCTCCAACATGGATGGGATCACCATTTATCAAGGGGATTGGTCTTATACGAATTTGAGGCATGCTAGATTAGTTAGACAGGATTTACGTGCGATTAAGTTTTTTGAAGCAGATTTATCCGGAGCGAACCTAGAAAAAGCTGATTTAAGAAATGCTGATCTGACCATGGCGTTACTGGCAAAAGCAAAGCTACAGGGAACTGATGTACGAGGGGCGAAAATGGAGAGCGTGGATTTTAAAACATTTTCCATTATGGGGATGAGAATGGATAGAGAACAAACAGTCTTGTTCTCGCTCTCTCATGGAGCAAAGGTGGATTAAGGATTATCGAACTTCTATATTTAAAAAATAAAGACCCATAAGAACGGTTGCTTTATGAGTGAAGCGACTGTCTTATGGGTCTTTAATGAAACTGAAACTAAATCCAAACATCATTCGTCTAAATATTGGGATAATGAGAAGGAATTGGGGGAGGAAAAAAGTTGAAGATAAGAGCTCTTGTCATTTTGGTTATAACCATGGCACTAACAGGATGTACGGCTACTGAACTTGAATCGGGACAAAGTACCGCACAATCCAAAATTGAGGTTTCTAATCTTGAGGAAGATCTTAACACCGCAGAGACCAAAGAAATTGTGACTGACCTTCAATACCATAAAGAGAATTGGACGGAGCTGCAAGATGAGTGGCAGGAAGAAGCTCAAATGGTTAGAACATTAAAGAGGATCAGTTCTAAAGCACAGGAGAGGAAAGAGGAATTTACAACAACGGTTAGAACGGGACATGGAGATATTGTTCTTAAGTTGCAGAAGGTGCAATACAAAGATAAAACAATCGTGATTCCTCAAGAATTCGATGATTTTCCTTTGGAATTTACGTTTACACGGGAGGGGGAGACACTACTCATTGCTGCGGAGAATGGACTTTGGATAGTGAATAGTTCCAACAGCCAGCCTGAAAAAATATCTTCAAACCTCTATAATGGTAAAACTTATGAAGCCTTCGCTAAAGAGTCAATAGAATTACATGGGAAAAACTACGTAAGCTGGAACAGTGGCATCCTACCAAGTCCGGATAGCACAAAGTTGGTTTACAACTCTAATAAAAATGACATGGAATCGGGCGGGTCTGCTCTTTTTACGTTTGATCTCGCAACAGGCGCTGAGTTTATGATAGCAGATACGGTTGGTGTCAATTATCTCGTCAATGGATGGTTGAATTCCGAAAGTGTCATCTGTACAAAATATAAGGATACCATCCTCTCTACAGTTTTAGTTAACCTGGATGGTGAGGAGATTGATCTCAAACTTGAAGGGAATTCTGTCATTTATTCTGTGCAGGATGGACGGATTGCGTATATCACGCATCAGAGTAATGGTAGTGATGAATTTCATATTGCAAGAGTGGATGAAACGGGTACGCTTCAAACAATCACTTCCACACCAATGGGAGGAAAAGTAAGAATTCGCGCCGGCATTGAAGGCTTCAGCCCCGATCATACCTATGCAGCCTTCCTATATGTTCCGGACGAGGAGCCAAAGAAGAGGTACATTAAAGTGGTGAATCTGAACAAAGGCACCATAGTGGATATAGACTCGTTGCCTGACGATATTAATCCTTCAGCGAACATTGTGGAATTTTCTTGGATCAACGAAAACACGTTGTTTGTCGAAGTTCAAGAGGAGGAATCTGGAGTCAAAAAGAAGTCCAATTGGACCTATTCCTTGTAAAGAGCGGTTTAATCGCAGGCAAGTGTTTTTATTTAAAAAGAATTGATTTGTTGCATGATTAAGTTAAAATAAGAGTCGTACAATCTTATGGATGAGATGTGGTTATACAAACAGAGAACGTGCATATTGAGGAAAATATTGGAGGTATCATATTGAGTCAACGCTATCGTATTACAAGAGCATTACAGGAAAATGAAAATTCACCGCAAACCATTTCCTTGGAAGAATGTAAAATGTATTTTGCATCCAAGACTGATTTTGCCTATTCATCCGTGTTTACGGTGACAGGGGCTACTACAATGTCCATCGACGGAGATTTTTTCATGTGGAGCTATGGCGACAAGCAGATTCCTTTCAGGCTATATCAAGGTGATCTTTATGTATCGGGCACTAATGAGGCCGTGATTCCCATGATGAAGGAAGTTGCCAGTGCATTAGAAGCAGATGTGTTGGAAGGGTAATATTTTCGAACACGATAGAAGCCCACATCTTGTTGAAGTGCTCCCTGTCAAGTAGACAGTGAAAAAAACAAAAAAACGGTTAGGCCTATCCCTCAGTTCAAGTACAGAGAACTGGGGGATTATTTCATTACGCAGCTCGACGATACTCATGGGGAGACA
>NZ_SKCD01000042.1 GCF_006542765.1 Paenibacillus luteus | reverse complement strand
CATGCAACTGTCGTAACTATTGTAGGCGAATCGTACCGATTGAAGGATCATTTCGTTCAAGAGGACAAGTGATTTTGTACATCCTTAAACAAGCAAAAGTGTACATGTTTATGTTGACATTTACACTGGGCGTACTATATATTCATAACATTGGAATTTCCAATCGTACAGCGAACGCTGAAACAATTACTTCATTGGCTCAAAGGAAACATTCATTCATAAGCTATCTTTCACTGTGATCATGGCATTACTACACGCACCCCCAAACACGTTTTCATGTAGCGAAGGCTGGTTTTTAAGTAGCCTATGTCGTGAAAGGGAAACTGCTGGGATAATGCTTCCATGGAGTCGTTCTTTTTTCATATGAAGGCTGAATTAGAAGATAAAGATTGCATGTCAATTCAAGAATTACTTTAACGTGTAAATGAATACATCACTTATTACAATTCCGATCGTTATCAATGGACATTAAAAAAGATGACTCCTGTTAAATTCAGAAGTCATCTCATAACTACTTAAACTTCAAAGATCTTACATTAACTGACTATAATTATATTTCTATTTTTTCCTTGGACGCAGTGTAACGATTCACCGGAATTTGTAACCCCAGATTGCCACGCAATGTGTCATGCTCGTATTCAGTACGGTAGACGCCGCGCTCCTGCAGAATCGGTACGACCAGTTCCACGAAATCGGACAACCCACTCGGCAGTTCGGAAATAATAACGAAACCATCCGCAGCTTCTGCTTCGAACCACTCCTGAATCTTGTCAGCCACCCGCTCGGGTGTTCCTAAGAATTTACTCTTGGGTGTTGCTGCCCGTAAGGCCACTTCACGCAGTGTCAATTTTCCCTCCTTTGCATCCTGTTTGATTTTGTCCGTAGCGCTACGGAAGCTGTTGCTTCCAATACCATTCAGCTCGGGAAATTGTTCATCCAGTGGATATTGGGAGAAATCATGATGCTCAAAGAAACGTCCCAGGTATTCCAGCGCTCGATCAATCGTCACCAAGCTGGCAATTTCCTGATGTTTCTGTTCGGCTTCCTCTTCCGTGCGGCCAATGATCGTGTTGATCCCTGGCAAAATGACAATATCCTGTGGAGAACGTCCATAGGAAGCTGCACGGGTTTTGACATCCTTGTAAAAAGCTTGGCATCCTCAATCGAATCTTGTTCAGTCAATACAGCGTCCGCTTCCAAGGCAGCAAGGCTCCTTCCATCATCTGAAGAACCTGCTTGAAAAATGACAGGCTGACCCTGCCGCGAACGTGCAATGTTCAGCGGTCCCTGTACGGAGAAGAATTCTCCTTCATGATTAAGTGTACGTAGTTTGGAGGGGTCGAAGAAAACGCCTCTCTCTTTGTCTCTTAGAAATGCATCATCTTCCCACGAATCCCACAAGCCCTTGGTTACCTGTAAATGTTCCCCTGCAATCCGGTAACGTTCCCTGTGAGTAGGATGGTTGCTTCTACTGTAGTTTTTCGCCGAACCTTCAAGTGGCGAAGTTACCACGTTCCAGCCAGCACGTCCATTACTGATAAGATCAAGGGAACCGAGCTGTCTGGCAATGGTGAATGGATGACTGTATGTCGTAGAGATCGTTCCAACTAGACCAATTCGTGACGTGATTGCTGCCAGGGCGGACAACAAGCTGATGGGCTCGAATCGATTCAAAGCATGAGGAATGGATTTCTCTGTAATATACAGACCGTCAGCGATAAAAATAAGATCAAATTTGCCTTCTTCCGCTTTTAACGTCTGGAATTTACAAAATTCACACTGGCATCCGACTGCATTTCCGGGTGTCTCCAAGTAGTCATGCTTCCTCCTATACCGTGGACAATCGCTCCTAATTTCAAACTACGCTTAGCCGTCATTTACATTCCGCCACCTTCCTTGGGATTACGATAAATCAAGAGATCTCAAAGCCAATCTGGTATGAATTAAGTGTGAGGAAACTATACCACCAATTCCTATCAGTTAAATGAAATTATGGCTATAAATCTACTACTATCGCTTTTAGGCGTCAATAGATATGCCAATAGAATAAACCTATAGAACGATAGAAAGATTGAAGTACAAATGGAGAAGAACCGTTTTAAAACCAACGTTATCACTGTAAATATTTCTGACCATGTGAAAGATCTATGCTTTTGCAAATTTCGGCTCGATCAATTCACAGGAAATTTTGATATAGTATTGATTAACAGTGTACCTTAAGGTATACTAAACTAACTAGTACAGTAAACTAACTAGTACAGTAAACTGATTATTACATATGAAAGGAGGACTTATGTCAAAGCGCAAAAAAATTTTAGAAGTTGCTAATCAAATTATCAGAGAAAAAGGGATTAACAGTCTGACCATAGATACAATAATTGCAGAAGCAGATATCAGTAAGAGTGGTTTTTTGTATCATTTTCATAGTAAGGAAGATTTAATTTTGGCGCTCAATAAACAGGCCATGGATGAGACTAAATCTTTAATAGATGAAGAGATTAAATCCGGTAAAAGTTACACTCTTGCTTACCTCAACGTTGCAGCAATGCCAACAGATCCTCCATGCACATGGAGCTTGGAGACCAGTGTATTAGCTGGATCAACAACGGGAAGTAGAGATATTCTTTCCGAATGGGAAACCGTTTATAAAACTTTTAGAGAAAAATCAGATTCGGAAAATATAACTCCTGAATTAGCAATGGTAATAAGACTGGTTTGTGACGGATTATGTTTCTCTGATTTATTTAAATTAGATCCACTAACTCCACATGAGAGAAAAAGTGTTATTCAGTTTTTAACAGATATTGTAATTGAGAATAATCCAAATAATTAATCAGAAAAAAGGAGGAATTGATATGACAAATAATAAAACACCTTTGCCAATACTCATCATAGGAGGGGCAGGAGTTGTAGGGTCTGCAGCCGCACGTCATCTGCGGGCTGCACACCCCAGCTTGCCGCTGACCATTGGTGGCCGAAACCTCGATAAGGCTCAAAAACTTGCAGAAGAGCTCGGTTTCGCATCTGCTGTCGTAGTGAACTTAGACGTGCAGGATCTTGGTCTTAAAAATGAGGAATATTCAGGTGTCATTGGAGCACTGCAAGACTTGAAATTTGCAGGTCAGCGGTTCGCGCAGCAACGCCGCATTCCTTTTGTAACTATCTACGGTAGTTCAGCAACCGTCGCACAAGACTTTTCCGTATTTGCTGCCGGCCCCCGCGAATCTGCAGTCGTACATGCAAGTCACTGGTCAGGGGGAATTCCAACGATTTTGGCGCTCCAATCCGCGTCGGAGCTTGCACGCGTAGATGATATCAGAATCCTTGCCGTATACGATTTCAAAGACGCAGCTGGCCCTATGTCACAAACTGAAGTAACGATGGATGGCGGTGCGCCGCTCTACTTCCGGAATGGTTACTTCAACCTAGCCAATGATGATTCTCAAAAAATTGTCACGGCTCAAGCGGTTGATGGGGCAGAGATCACTGCAAATATCACTGCAATGGTTGATTCTCTAAGCCTTGGGACAGCCTTCCCAAATGCGACGAGTCTGTTTGCTGTCGAGTTCGGTGATTCCTCAGGAACTCGTTCTGGAAGTGCAGTTACTCACGACATCGCGATTCTTGTTTCGGGGGAAGACCGGCATGGATCATCAGTGATTATCCGCCAAGATTTAGTCGACCCATATGGCCAACTTGATCAGACGGGACTAGGTGCGGCTTTGGTCATGGAGCGTGTACTCGGACTTGATGGAGGAGACGCTATTCAGCCTGGCTTCTATTACCCTGAACACATACTCCAACCCGAAGGTGTCGAAAACCGGGTGTTAGACCGTGGTATTAAGTTAACTAGAACTACCTCCTCGAGATGATTCATGCTACTTGAGTTACACAGTTCCGTTATTGAGAATATCAAAAATCTAAACAAGAGGTTCTTCTGGCATGATATGCAGATGGGCCTCTTGTTCTTTATTACTTAAAACTCAAAGTCAAATTAGCTACGGCTATCTGCAACAGATATGTACGGAGCGTAATCATACCTATTAAGTAAAGGCCAGACGATGAAAGCTTGTTCCACCGTGGATAAGGTGACGATACATCTAACAACGACCTTCAATCCCGTGAAGGTCGTTTGTGCCTCTGCCTCACAAACTGACAAAATGGAAAGCCTTGAGCTAAAGGTAGGTATATCCGAATCAATGGTCGGCCCGCTTTTGAACCGGATTTGTTTCGT
This sequence comes from Paenibacillus luteus, assembly GCF_006542765.1. Taxonomy (GTDB): domain Bacteria; phylum Bacillota; class Bacilli; order Paenibacillales; family Paenibacillaceae; genus Pristimantibacillus; species Pristimantibacillus luteus. Next base: position 33,054 of record NZ_SKCD01000042.1, on the reverse strand, counting down.
GAGGTGGTCGCGGCTCTCACGCGAATGAATATCACCATCATGGTGGTAATTCCCCCAAATATTCAACCTCTTCTTTATTCTTAAACTTTAACCAACATAACTCCAAATATTATTTAATTGATAGCGAATTGAAAATGGGAACATTAAGTGATTTCTGATATGAAAAAACTGATTAACAAATGTCGTTAAGGAAAATAAGATCAGATAACAAATAAGAAAATCGTCTATATTTAATCTGTTAAAATTAAATAATATAAGGGGGAGATAGGATGTATCACATATTGGTTGTAGAGGATGAACCATGGATTCGCAGTTCGATTGTACAGATGGTTAATCTGATTGACGGTGATTTCGTGATTGCTAGCGAAGCGCGAAACGGTGAAGAAGCTTGGACATTGATTCAGGAGTTATGGCCGATTATTCTAATAACGGATATTATGATGCCCACGATGGATGGATTGACGCTCATAGAGAAAATTGTTGAACATAACATACCGATGACCTTTATTGTAGTTAGCGGTTTTGATAACTTTCAATACGCTCAAAAGGCGATGCATTATGATGTTAGCGAATATTTATTAAAGCCTGTAGACATGAACCAACTTCATAATGCACTAAAGCGATCGGTCCAGCAAATAGGTCATATTAGCAGTATGAATGAATTGTTGCTGCGGTTTCAAAAACTGTTAGATGGAATGGATCCAATGGATACGCCAACCCTCTTTAAAAAAATGTCTGGTTTAATTGAATCGGTTCTGCGACTTACCTTCATTAACGAATCCGCCAAATTCAACCTTCTGCGCATCTTTGAACAGAAGCTGTGCTCTTTAATAAATGAAGAATCCAGCGATGCTGCGCTCGTTGGATTAAATAAATCTATGAGTGATTTAACGATTCGTCAACATTTTCAAACATTAACAGAAAAGTGGATGATAAGGAGACATCATGAAGAAAAAACCAATCAGAACTATATTATGAAAAAAGCCTGCGAATATATTCATATTCACTATATGAAAGATATATCGTTAACAGAAATGGCCGAGTTTACTTGCATGAGCATTTCTCATTTCAGCTTGTGGTTTAAACGTTATACTGGAAAAACATTGGTTAATTACATCCATGAGACAAGAATCAATAAGGCGAAGGATTTGTTACGTGAGACTCGATTGAAGGTTTACGAAATTGCTGAGCAGGTAGGGTTTACAACTCAGCCTTATTTTATTCGCGTGTTTAAAAATACAATGGGCTTATCACCTAATGAATACAGAAGGTCGCTTGGCTTATGATGATTCTGCAGCGATTTCTCTATAAATTTTCTATCCGCAGGAAGATGATAGTCGGTTTTCTGGCAGTGAGCTTTATTGCCGTTTTTACGATTGCGCTATCCGCCCATTATTATTACACCAAAGCAACTACGAAGGATTTTTATAATATTGCCCAAGGCTCCTCAGCTAGTCTGAATAATCAACTGGACCGCTATTTTAAGCAAATGGCGCAATCCACATATGCTATGATAGCCGGTCCTTTACGAGATTCGAGTGACCCTTTAATGACAAGCCCGGGAACGGGGATTATTCAGCAATGGCTTTCAGGAAAGGTTAAGCTTACTTCCTATAACAAGCTGCTCATTGAAGATTTATTTAGAAGATACATTACCTTGAATTATTCGGAAATTGAAAGCCTTGTATTAATGTCAGTAGAGGGTGGAGTTATCTCATCGGATGGACAATCCGGTGTAACTGCCCATAGTCAAGAGCCGTGGTTTATTTTACCGTTTGATCGAACCACGCAAGTCATACCCACGCATCTCTCTCAACCGAATCGCGTACCTGTTGTTTCATTACTTATCCCCATCTACAGCACAAATAATGTCAAGATTGTCGGACGTCTCGTCATTAATTTATCGCTTAACGTGTTCAGTGAGATTATGGGTAAAACGATGATAGGCGAGACGGGTTATTTTTTCATTTTATCATCCGATAATACGATTGTGTTCCACCCTGACAGTTTATTGCAAGGAATTAAGCTGACAGACTCTCCAATTAGTCATTTACAGATACTTGAGCCAAATAAGCAGCAGCGAGTGGAAAATCAAGATTACTTAACCACATATACCCAATCTGATTTTACGAGTTGGAAAGTTGCTGCAGTCGTCCCTTTGAATGAAATGGCTACAGGTCTTAACGTCGCCCGCGACTCGATTATTATGGTTGTGTTGTTATTATTGTCCTTCGTAATTCTGATTGTGCCATTGTTCACTAAGCTATTGGTCGATCCGATTATTAAGCTCAAAAAAATGATGCAAGAGGTGCAGAGAGGTAATTTAGCTGTCAAAGCTGATTTCTATCCTGGTCAGGATGAGCTGCAAATATTAGGCAGCAGCTTCAATAAAATGATTATTCAACTTAATGCACTAATCGATAAAGTATACAGATTTCAGCTTAGAGAAATGAGTCTGGAATTAAAGCAGAAAGATGCGATGATCCAAGCGCTTCAAAATCAAATTAATCCGCACTTTTTGTACAACTCCCTAGACATCATTAAAAGCATTGCTTTTTTAGAGGAGGTCCCCAAAATTGAAAAGATGGTAAGCAATCTGGCAGCGTTCTTCCGTTATACAGCCAAGTTGGACAAGATTGAGGTGAATCTGGGTGATGAGTTGAATCATCTGAAAACATACCTGGAAATAATTCATATACGCTTTACTCATAATTTTCAAAGTCAAAATTTTGTGAATGAAAAGTTTTTGAATGTAAGCCTTGTTAAACTGACGCTTCAACCGATTGTGGAGAATGCGGTTAAGTATGCTGTAGAACGAAATAATGGAAATGCTACGATTATCATAAGTGCTTACAATGATCAGGACGATCTGATTATTGAAGTAGTCGACAATGGTCCAGGTATGGAGGAAGATAGGCTTTTGGAGATTCAACAGAATATGATGCGCATGGCTGCCAAAGGAGAACTTATCCAACCAACAGATTCATTGGGCCTGGCAAATGTACATGCTCGTCTAGTGCTGCAGTATGGATTTAGGTATGGATTGACCCTTACTTCCTTCTTGGGAAGGGGAACTATAGTTTCGATTCGGATTCCAATTAAAAAAGTGAAATCGGATAACGATTCGTAGAATATTGCAAGAAAACGCTTACAAAAACATTATACAATAAAGCAGTAAGCTAATAACGATTCATATGGAGGGTTTAGAATGATTAAGTGGGTGAAATTATCAATTGGTTTAAGCTTACTGTTTCTAGTTGTTGCTTGTTCAAAAAATAGCGGGGGCGTGGAGCCTTCAAAAACAGGAGATACTGCAGGAAAGCGGGAAGTAGTGGCAATAACCTTAATGCCCCCATCATGGGATGGATTAAAATGGCGGGATGATCATCCAATCATTGAATATATCAATAAGAAATTTGATGTTAAATTAAAAATAATGTGGACAGATGGTGCTACTTATAAGGATAAACTCAATGTTTTAGCCGCATCAGGTAATTTGCCGGATTCTTATCGTGTTGAGCCTGAGAACTTTGTTGCTTGGCAGAAGGAAGGAGCTTTTCTTGACCTTGAGCCGTTACTTCCTAACTATCCGACTTTATCTGCTACTTATCCTGATGAGACTTGGGATTTGCTTAATCCAAAAGGGAATCGTTATGGCATGCCGATGGGTACTACTCCAATCCGTGATAGCTACCAAATTCGTGAGGATTGGTTGGAAAACGTGGGAATTCCAATGCCCAAGGAAGATTCTTTCACAGTGGATGATTTTTATAAAATAATTAAAGCTTTCGGAACTGCTGATCCAAACAAGTCAGGTAAAAAAGATACATTAGGCTTTTCAATCAGCAATGATTTAGGCAACTCAACTCAGCTAAAGGCAGCTTTTGGATTAGCAAATGGTTGGCAGTTAGTGGATGGAAAGTTAATTTCGGCCTATGAACAGCCTAAGGAAATGAAGGATTACCTCGGATTCCTGCACAAATTATATGCAGAGGATTTGCTGGATAAGGATTTTATCAATAAAGTTGGTTTAAATGTATACGGTGATTTCCAAGCTGGACGATTAGGGATTTATACAAGCTATTCTGCTGCGCTTAGGTCTGACAGTGAGAAATTAAGATCCATTCAACCCTCTGCCAAGTTAGTGCAACTGCCCCCTCCAATTGGACCTTCAGGGTTAAGAGGAAACCCAACTAAGATTATAGGCGATAATAAAATTGTTATTAATGGAACGATTGATAAAGACAAGCAAGCACGAATATTGGAGATCTACGATTGGTGGGCCAGTGATGAAGGAACGAGTATTATGCTAAATGGCTTTGAGGATTCACATTATAAGAAGAATGCGGACGGTAACTATGAAGTATTGCCATTGACAGAAACGGATTTGCCGCGACTAATGACTAACTTTTTCTTCGCTAGAGGAGGATTGAACCATAGTGCATTTATTTATACAGATCCCACGCTTATTGATTTTGATAAAGCATATTTAGCTAATAATGAGAAATATCCATATCCGAATGCAGCAGCAGGAATTCAAGCTTTGTCGCCAGCTTACCAAGAAAAGTGGAAGAATCTAGACATTAAGTTTAGAGAAACACAGCTTAAAATTATTATCGGTAAAGAACCGATGGATAGTCTTGAAGCAGCTATTTCGGAATGGAAAACAACGGGTGGAGATCAAATAACCAAAGAAATTAATGAGGCTTATCAGACCTATAAATAATACCTTCTGGAAGTAAGGAGTCATCCTAAATGCAGATGAATGTTCAACCTAAGCTTCAGCCCGTTTCCAAGGGGCTGAAGCATATTATACGGAATCATTATCTAAGAAGAACGATTCCGATCTATTGTATGATTCTTCCGGGATTACTGTATTTTATTATTTTTAAATACATCCCGATGTTTGGTGTGCTAATATCCTTCCAAAATTACAGTCCATTTCGTGGGGTCATGGGAAGTGATTGGGTTGGACTGGAACACTTCACACGTCTATTCTCTGAACAGAACTTTCTGGTATTGTTGAAAAACACGATCATGCTCAATTTGATTGATATCCTCTTTTTCTTTCCTGCACCTATCTTGTTTGCGTTATTGCTCAATGAAATTAGGTTGAAATGGTTTAAAACATCGGTCCAAACGCTTGTTTATTTACCACATTTCCTATCCATGGTGGTTATTGTAGGCATTACGAGTATCTTATTTTCAACTGAATTTGGTGGCGTTAATGCATTGTTGGAGGGTTTAGGGCTGTCACGAATAGCAATACTTGGCGATCCGGAAGCTTTTCGCTGGATCTGGCTATTTCAAAATATATGGAAAGAAGTCGGCTGGAGTGCGATTATTTTCTTAGCGGCTTTAGGATCGATTGATCCTGCGTTATATGAAGCAGCAGTAGTGGATGGAGCTAAGAGATGGCGACAAATATGGCATATTACGCTTCCATCGCTTGTTCAAGTGATTCTAATTCTATTTATTCTACGCTTAGGCAGCTTTATAGATTTGGGATTCGAGCATATCTTTCTGCTGCAAAATCCACTTAATCTGTCTGTTTCCGAGGTGTTTGATACGTATATTTATCGGGTTGGAATTTTGCAAGGACAGTTCAGCTATACCACCGCAGTCGGACTATTTAAATCCATTGTTGGCTTGGTTCTGATATTGAGTGCGAACTTTATTGTGAAACGTTCGGACAGAGAAGGGGTGTTCTAAGATGAAAAAATTAGACATCCGCGGGAATGAGAAACATTTTGACCTTACCATCTACTTTATTTTAATCATTTGGAGTTTGATCATTATCATTCCTGTGCTTTATGTGTTTATGACATCTTTTGCTTCGGAGAAAGAATATCTAACACGAGGATTTTTTATTATCCCACGTGACTGGACAATGCAAGCTTATGAATATTTACTCGGTAATAATAACTTTCTGCAAAGCTTTAAAAATGCCATTTTGATTACGGCTATTGGCACCTTTATTAGTATTTCGATGACTACTTTAATGGCATATGGTTTATCAAAGAAATGGCTGAAAGGCAGAAGCTTAATGAATTTTATGGTTGTTTTCACGATGTTGTTCTCTGGTGGAATGATTCCAACGTACTTGGTTGTCAACTCCCTAGGTATGATCGATACATTCTGGGCGATATGGATGACTAGCGCAATTGCACCCTTCTATTTAATTGTCATGCGCAGCTTTTTCGCTTCAATTCCTTATGAATTGGAAGAGGCAGCCAGATGTGATGGCTGCGGTGAATGGAGAATGTTTATCAGTATTATTCTGCCCTTGGCCAAAGCGGCAATTGCAACATTTCTTTTATTTTATATGGTTGGCTATTGGAGTACGTATTTTAGTGCAGTTCTTTATTTAAATGATCCCTCAAAATGGCCGTTACAGGTCTTTTTAAGACAGATGTTAATTGTGAACGAAACGATGGAGGAGTCCTCGGTATTCATGGATGCGGTAGTGAGATATACACCGGGTGCCAAAATGGCTGCAATCGTGATATCAACCTTGCCGATGATGCTGATTTACCCCTTTGTACAAAAGCATTTCAATAAAGGCATGCTTTTGGGATCTGTAAAAGGTTAGAAGATAGGAGGTCATATAAATGCGAGTAGGCGTAGCCTATTATCCAGAACATTGGGATGAAGCTTATTGGGAACTCGATGCTAAGAAGATGCAAGAAATAGGCGTCTCTATTGTCAGGCTTGCTGAATTTTCCTGGAGCCGAATGGAGCCCGAAGAGGACGTATTTACTTTTGACTGGCTTGATCGCGCTATTGATATAATGTTTCGACATGGTATCGAAATTGTTCTTGGTACACCAACATCAGCACCGCCTAATTGGTTTATGGAGAAATACCCGGATGCTTATATACTTGATGACCGTTTACAGCCACGTTATGAGGGCATTCGTGGGCATCGCTGTGTCAATAGTCCTTCGTTGGCGAAACGGTCGGTTGTTATTGTTGAACAGATGGCACAGCGTTATGCAGTTCATCCAGCTATAATTGGCTGGCAGATTGATAATGAATTCGAGCTGTCCCTTTGCAACTGTCCGAACTGTGAGCGCGAATTTCGAGAATGGGCGTTTAAGAAATTCGATTCACTTGAGGTGTTGAATAATGCTTGGGGAACTGTTGTCTGGAGTGGCGAGTATAGCAATTGGAGTCAGTTACATACGCCGCGAGGTGGGAAGAGGCAATTAAATCCAGCTTTTCAGCTTGATTATCATCGTTTTCAGAATCAATCGCTTGCTGCGTATCAGCAACTGCAAATTGAGATCCTGCGCCGACATTGTCCTGGAAAATTTGTTACTCATAATATGTGGGAGGATCCGTTAGCAATTGATTATTATAAGCTGTTTGAGCCGCTTGATTTTGCCGGGACTGATTATTATATTGCCAGTAATCCCGAGCAGCTCCCGACTTCAGCATATAACGGTGCCTATTATTTAGATCAGGCGCGAGGCTTGAAACAGCAGAATTTCTGGATTATGGAAACTAACAGTGGTTTCGGCAATAGCTGCTGGGGGCCGGCTCGACGAACGATGCCGCCTGGTTTTTTGAGAGCGGTTATGTGGCAGTGCATATCACGTGGTGCAGACGTAGTCATGAACTATTTATGGCGTGGGTCCATGTCAGGTTCAGAACAGCTGTCCTCAGGTATTATGGGACATGCCAACCAGCCATCAACTCGCCGATTAGTAGAATATACACAGATTTGCGGTGAAATAAATCGATTATCAGATTCACTTGATGGGACGACACTTAACAATGATATTGAGATTTTCTATTCACATGAAATTCATCGTGCCTTGCAAATTCAACCTCAGATTAAAGATGGATTGAATTACGATAAAATTCAAAAATTTTATCATACCGCATTTAATAACCTTGGTGTCGGTACGGACGTTATTCACTGGAATTCAAATAAACTAAATTCCTATAAATTGATTGTCGCACCTTATTTATTTTTGATGAACCATGAAATGGTATATCGCTTGGAAGGATTTGTGAGTGCGGGCGGCACACTTGTACTAACTAACCGCAGCGGAATCAAGGATATGAATAATAATGTCTCGCCAACACTAGCTCCAGGGCTCCTTGCTAATATCGCGGGTTTAACCGTTGAGGAGTGGGATGCTATTGGGCAAGATGGCCAACACCAAGTAATGAGTCGAAACGGACGAATCTACAAAATTACAGATTGGGCGGACATTATCGCACCGACTAGCGCATCTCCTATTGCATGGTATAACAACGACTATTTTGCTGGTAGAGCCGCAGTGACAGTAAATAACTTAGGTAAGGGTAAGGTTTATTACATCGGTGCTAATTTTGAGCTTGATTATTTAATAGAGCTATTCGGGCAAATTGTAGATGACTTAAAGATTACACGCATTCCCAATTTACCTAATGGGGTTCATGCCTCAATTCGCAGAAAAGCAACTAAGTTTTATCTTTTTCTGATTAATTTTACAGATGAGAGGAAGACGATTGTGTTGGAGCATGCCTGTTATAGTTTATTTGACGGTCCGATTCCGATGGGGCCACTCAATTTACCACCTTTTGGGGTTGAGATTCTGTGTGAAGGGACTGAATGAGAATAGCTAGAACGGCATTGGTCACGGGGGCTGGCAGAGGACTCGGATTTGCGCTAGTAAAAGAATTGCTGGCAAGTGACTACACAGTTTTTGCGGGAAGACGCAGCGAACAAGGAGATTTTCTTGATTCACTTCCGCAGGAAGATAAAGAACGGCTGCATATCGTGCCACTGGATATCGCTAATGATGAGAGCGTTAGAGCAGCGACAGTCACCATCTCAGGTGAGAAAGGGCACCTCGATTTAGTTTTCAACAATGTTGGTGTAAGCACTAAGCACAAGCCAACAATTAATCAATCTTTTGATATGGAAGAGCTAATTCGATTATTTAATATAAACGCGCTTGGAGCGCTTAGAGTTACTAGCATGATAATGCCGTTACTCCTGTGCGGAAGCCTACGAACCGTGGTGACGATATCTTCGGAAGCAGGTAGCCTAGCGCGGATGAAAAGTAAGAATTGGTATGGTTATTCCATGTCCAAGGCTGCACTCAACATGCAATCGATTCTGGTCCATAACGATCTGCGAGAGCAGGGTGGCAGGGTGCTTATATTCCATCCCGGATGGATGCAAACCTACATCAATGGGGAACTGGATACAAAAGCAAGCTACACCCCTGAATTCTCCGCCAAGAAAATTATCGAGCTTATGCATGCACATATCGATTACAACGGAGATCAGCCGGCATTTCTGGATATTCACGGACAGCAATTGCCTTGGTAAGTCTAAGGACTTCAGTATGAAGGGGGATAGCTATGATTTGGAGTGGGATTTCAGCTTGGGAAGCTGAAAAGATGAGCTACCCAGAGGCAATTCTTCGAGGAATGAATTTTATCCGCGAGAATGATTTGAACGAACTTAAGCTTGGTAAACATATGATTGAAGGCGATTTGTTATTTGCACTTGTTCAGGAAACGATCACTAAGGACTTTCAATTTCAGAAGCCGGAATCGCATAAACAATATATTGATATTCAATATTTAGTATGCGGTGAGGAAAGAATAGGTGTAGTGAAGCTCTCGAATCAATCAATTTTAATTGAAGACCTTTTGGTAGACCGAGATGTAGCATTCTATGGACAGCTGGAGAATGAAGTGGAATTAATTCTACATCCGGGCGATTATGCTATCTTTTTTCCATCCGATATTCACAGACCTTGCTGCACACTAAAAACAGATCAGTTGATTCGCAAGGTGGTCATTAAAATTCACATCAGCTTGCTTAACAGCTAAAGGAGATACACATATTGAATCACTCAGCTTTGAACAACAGATACAGCAGTATGACCTACAATCGCTGCGGAGCAAGCGGGCTTAAGCTGCCTGCAATTTCACTGGGGATGTGGCACAATTTCGGAAGCGGTGATAATTATGAAACAGCCAGCTTGATAGTAAAGCGTTCTTTCGATCTGGGAATTACTCACTTTGATTTAGCTAACAATTATGGCCCGCCTCCTGGTTCAGCGGAAGAAACCATTGGCACAATCATACAACGAGATTTTCTTGCTTATCGTGATGAGCTGATCATTTCCACTAAATCAGGCTATAAAATGTGGGAAGGTCCTTATGGCGAATGGGGATCCAAAAAGAATATGGTAGTGAGTCTGGATCAAAGTCTGAAACGAATGAAGCTTGAATATGTTGATATTTATTATCATCATAGACCAGACCCCGAGACCCCGCTTGAAGAAACGATGTCTGCCTTGGATTTAATTGTTCGACAAGGAAAAGCGTTATATGTCGGGGTTTCCAATTATAGTCCTGATCAGACTAAGCAAGCAGTTGATATTTTACGATCATTAGGTACAGCTTGCTTGATTCATCAGCCGCAATATTCGATGCTCGGCCGTAAGGTTGAAGATGGACTGTTGGATGTGCTGATGCAGGAGGGGATAGGTTGCATTGCTTTTTCACCGCTTCACAAAGGAATTTTAACAGATCGTTACTTGAAAGGGATACCTGAGGATTCACGTGCAGCAGGGAAGAGCAACTTTCTGCGTCCGGAGGAATTAACCGATCAGGTTATGGCACGGGTCAATCAATTGAATGAAATGGCTCGGAAGCGTGGGCAAAAACTGTCGCAAATGGCGTTAGCCTGGGTGTTGCGTGGCGGTCGAGTAACCTCTGCACTAATCGGGGCAAGTAAAGTAAGCCAGATTGAGGATGCGGTTAGTGCACTTAACAATCTAACCTTTAGTGATGAAGAACTAAAACAGATAGACGACATCCTTGTTGGTTAAAGCAATGGGGTTCTAGACTAATAATAATGAGAGGTGGTATTTATATGAATGCAAAACTAAAATCAGAAGTGAAAGAGACACCCAGTGGAGTATGGCCTGTGATGATTACACCGTACACCGATAATAATGAGGTTGATTATGAGGGACTTGAACAAGTAATTAATTGGTATATCAACAATGGTGTTCATGGTTTGTTCGCTGTTTGTCAATCGAGTGAAATGACACTAATGTCCTTGAAAGAAAGAGTGGCAGTCGCACGGTTTGTAAAGGAAAAGGCTGCGGGAAGAGTTCCTGTTGTTGCTTCAGGACATATATCTGAATCGTTTGATGATCAGCTTGAGGAAATCAAGCAGGTTTCGGCAACTGGGATTGATGCTTTTGTATTGGTGACGAACCGACTTGCTGGACAAGATGAGGATGATCAGGTTTGGAAGAGCAATGCAGAGAGAATATTAAAAGAATTCCCTGAGGTAACCTTTGGACTTTATGAGTGCCCAATGCCTTACCATAGATTGCTAACACCGGAGTTATTAAAATGGTGTGGTGAAACAGGCCGCTTCACGTTCGTTAAGGAGTGCAGCAATAACCTTGAACAGATTAAAGCAAAGCTTAAAGCCGTCGAAGGCACTCCAATCAAAATATATATTGCTAACAATCCACATGTGCTTGAATTCATGCAATTAGGTGGTGGCGGATATAGCGGAATGCTGGCAAATTTCCAACCAGATTTATATTCATGGCTGACTGATAACTGGGATAAGCAGCCTGAAAAAGCAGAATTGCTGCAAAACTATCTAGGTGCTTCTTGTTTATATGAAAGCAGAAATTATCATATTGGCAGTCGCTATTATATGCAACTTGATGGACTTACAATCGGATTAAAAAATCGTTCGAAAAGAGTGGCGGATTTTAAAGTAACTCATCAACGTGAAGTAGAGCAATTCAGAAAATTTAATCAATATGTGAAGAAAACGCTTCTTCTGCCCATTTAAGCTTTAAATGAATTGTAATATACTTTAGCCAATTACTACTAGGTTGAGGATGTAAGTATTTAGCCTGTGATCTGCCGTTCAATTTGGAACAAACAGAATCACAGGTTAACTTTTTTTATCGGGCAAGATAGTTATGGATGTCTTGATGGTTCTATGTCTTACCTGTAATGGTAGGAGTTAGATTTGCTTCTTAGCAGCATGTCCTTAATAGAAGAGGATAAACGTCATGGCAAATTCATTAACCCATATATTACCACGCGTAATAATGAGGATCTTTCTCTGAATTTACACACTCCACCTTTTTTTTCATTTTGAAGCGTAATGCTGCTGTTCACGCCGCTTGCCTCAAGCTCCTCCGGCGACATCGTTTACCGCCTTCGATGTTGAACGCTTAGCCGCTGCCGATTGGGAAATGATTGGATACATTCTCATCGAACAACGTGTTGAAGAACAAAATGCCCGATTGGGAGATCGGGGATTCATGCGGTACAAGCGCAACCTCGCCAAGAAAATGTGAGCCTTCATCCATATCGACCAATATAATGACTTTATGATCGGTGCCACCAATATGGATATTGATGGCATCAATTTCGATGGAACGGTCGTACCGGTATTTCGCAAGGGCGGCTGGGCCATATAACAAATGACAAACGCTTCTCCACCAGAAATGGGATGGAGAAGCGTTTGTTTGGTTATGAGTATCTGATTATTTAATGCCTGATGTGGCAACGCCTTCGACAAAATGCTTCTGTGCAAAGAAAAACACGAGCATCGGCGGCAGGATAGATAGAATGGACATCGCAAACAATGATCCCCATTGAATTTGGGCAGCATTGTCAACAAACATCTGAAGAGCTAGTTGAACGGTGAACTTGCGTACCTCATTTAAATAAAGCAACTGCTCAAAATAGTCATCCCAGCTCCAGAGAAACGAGAAGATGGCTACCGTATAAATAACGGGCTTACAGTTGGGAAGTAGAATGAGAAGAAACGTACGGAACGGCCCGCAGCCGTCAACAATCGCAGCCTCGTCCAATTCGCGGGGAATGCCGCGCATGAACTGAATCATCAAATAGACAAAAAATACGTTAGTCGCCAGAAAAGCTGGAACGACCAATGGCAGGTAGGTATTAATCCAACCGATATCAGAGAAGATGACATAACGCGGAATGAGCAGCACCTGTCCAGGCAGCATCAGCGTGCCAAGCAGAACAGAGAACCATAGCCGCTTCAAGGGAAATGTCATACGTGCGAACGGAAAGGCGACAAGACAGCATGAAATAATGCTGCCCGCAACAACGAGCAAAGAGATCATCATAGAGTTAAGAAAGAAATTTGCAAAAGTAAAGCCGGGTACGGCTGACCATCCCTTAGCATAATTACTCCAAATAAATTCGCTTGGCCAGAAGCTGGATACCGTGAATATTTCATTATTAGCTTTGAAGCTGCCCAGCAGCAGCCACAAAATCGGGTAAATCATACATAGGCTGAGTGCGATCAGCATGACATGTTTCAAGACAGCAAGCGGCAATCGCATCGTCATATTAATGGCCTCCCTTCATGTCGTTCTCGTAGAACACCCAACGTTTCGACGTAAGAAATACGACTGCAGTAACGATTGCAATAACGACGAGCAGCATCCACGAAATGGCAGAGGCGTAGCCCATTTGTTGCTGTTTGAAAGCCAGCTCATAAATATATAGAACGGAGAACAGCGTCTCGTCCATTGGTCCGCCCTTAGTGATGACGTAGCCCTGTGTGAATACCTGAAATGATCCGATCGTTTGCAATATTAAATTAAACAGAATAATCGGCGAAATGAGCGGAAGCGTAATTTTTATGAAGCGTTTGACGGGTCCAGCACCGTCTATCATGGCCGCCTCATACATATCGCCAGGCACATTTTTGAGGCCTGCCAGGAAAATAACCATCGAGGAACCAAATTGCCAGACTACGAGCAATACGAGCAAATATAAGGCATAATCCGGCTGACCCAGCCATTCCTTGCCTTGAATGCCGAATTTGCCAAGCAACGAGTTCCACAAACCGTCCAACCCGAAAATTTTGCGCCACATCACCGCAACGGCAATACTGCCGCCAATGAGCGATGGCAAATAGAACAATGTCCGGTAGAACGTCATACTGATTGATGCCTTATACAGGAGCATGGCTACGAACAACGCCATAGCAAGCTTTAAGGGAACGGACAGCATCACGTATTTGGTAGTGACCTGCAGCGATTTCCAGAATCGTTCATCGCTAAACATTCTTAAATAGTTATCTAAGCCAACAAATGTAGTCGAGTGGAGCGTGCTTTGAGTTAGTGATAGGTAAAAGGATTGAATAAACGGCCACATCGTAAAGCCAAGCAGGCCGATCAACCACGGAAGCAGAAAGATATAGGCAATACTTGCATTAACAAACCGTCGTTTAGCAGCGGTTGTTGTTGGTTTTTTTGTTTGTATGGACTCCATAATGCGCTCCTTTCCTTAGGCGAACAACAAACAGGAAAGCGGCGGGTAATCTTGCCGCTCTCCCTGTACGCCAGTTAATTACTTGGATCCGACGGATGCGTAAGCGTCATTCTTAAGCTTGACGGCTCCCTCTTCAACAGTGATTTTATCGAATGCAATTTCTTGACCAACTTTTTCGATCATCCCTTTCCAGCCTAGAATTTGAGGCCCTGGAGGTGAAGGGAAGGTTACAAGTCCTTCAAGCTGGGATGCTTCGCCGATAAGGGCTATATTCTTTTTGTCTCCATCAGAGAGAGCAGAATCCTTCAGCAGTTCATCGCGCTGCACTTGTGTCGGCAATACGCCGCGTGATGTTTTCAGCACTTTGGCCGCCTCTGTATCGTTAATGAAGAAGTCAATAAATTTAGCGGCAGCATCAGCATGCTTCGTGCTGGCGTTAATGGAAATTACTTGGCTTGCGCCTGGCTTGATGGAGCGTCCGGTATCTTTGTTCTGCGGCATAATAATCATGCCCAGTTCATCCTTGGTCTGACTTTGAAAGCGTGAGAACGAGCTGGATGCAATAGGCACAAACGCAGCCCGGCGTGTAACGACCAGTGAGTTCGCAGAATCGTCGGACGTCGCGGAGATATCAGGCGGCGCTGCAGCACCGGCCTTACGGAGATCCGCCCAATATTGATAATAGCTTTTAATTTGATCCTCAGTGAACGTATAGGTTTCTTTCGAATTCGGGAATGGGGATTCTGCGCCAAGCGCGCCGGCTCCAAATTCAACGAATGTATCGAAAGCAACGGATGAATCAACTGCCCCGTATACTTTGCCGCCTGATTTCTGCGCTACTTCCTTAAACGTTGTCGCCAGGTCATCCCATGAATATGGCGGGGTTGGCGCTTTGACTCCCAGTTCATCAAGCAACGTTTTGTTATAGGTGTAAGCGCTTGTGGCAAGTCCGATTACGATGCCGTTCAGCTTGTCGCCAACGGATTGCGACTTGAGAAGCATGGCGTCAAGACCTGAAACGTCTAACTTGCCCTCAAGATCAAGCAAGTTATCTGCTCCAAGGTGAACATTAATGGCTACTGTAGACTGGAACAGATCAGGCGCGGCATTGCCCGCGAGTTGGGCCAGCAGTTTGGTTTCATAGCCGTCAAAGCCGGAGTATTCAGGAAGAATTTTAATGTTTGGATTTTTTGCTTCAAATAATTTAATCGCTTCCAGTGTGGCGGTATGGCGTTCTTCAGAGCCCCACCATGCAAAGCGAAGCTCAACAGGCTTTTCCGTACTATCCGCAGGCTTATTTGAAGCGCTTTCACTATTTACCGAGCCAGGATTGTTGGCGCCTCCATTGGAGCACGCAGCGGCAAATAACATCATCATAATCATCAGTGACAGTGAAAAGGCTTTCAATTTCATTGAATGACACCCTCCGTCTTTTTGTAATGGCTTACATTCGTAAGTATAGAAGATAGCGGTTTCACGAAGTAGATACCCAATCAACGATAATATACACAATTCAACGAAAGTAAAAGCCTAATAAATCTGTCTATTTATAATCCGAGGGTCGGAGTCCGGTTTGCTCCTTAAAAACTTTGCTGAAATAGTGAGGATTTTTGTAGCCTATCTTCAAAGCGACCTCATTTACCCTGCTGCCCGGTTCAGCAAGCAGCTTCTTGGCGTGCTCCATACGTCTGCCCGTTATATACTCGGTAAAACTGACGCCCATCGTTTCCTTGAACAGATAACCAAGATAATTGGGCGTAAGGTAAACTTTCTGGGCCAGATCGTCAAGTTTGATTTCCATGTTCAGATTCTTGTTAATATAATCGATTAGAAAAGTAATCGTTTGACGATTTCGGGCATCGCCCTTCAACTCAAAGTATTTAATTGCCTGTTTATAGTTTTTGCTAAGGATGGTAAAAATATCCTGCAACGTCTCAAGTTGACTGATATAGCCTGGCAGGCTCGGTTTATCCGGCCATATCTCTTCCGGCTTATCGCCCTTCTCAATCACAATGCTGGTAATCATGAGCGCTAATTCCATTGCAAATACCCGAATTTCCTCGATAGGGTAGGTAGCTTCTTGAATGAGCTGTGAATAAATGTCCGTTAACTGTGTTGACACACGCTGCGTGGACCCTAAATGGACTGCATCTGTCAAAGCTTGTTTGGCTTCACGAAAATGCTCGTTTAACCCAGAGGGGCGTGTTCGCCACTGATTGAAACCAATAATACTGCTATGACCAGTGACAAGCTTATGCCGGAGCGCTTCTTGCGCTTCCCGGTAAGATTGAGCGAGTTTGGTTAAATCTCTATATTCGCCACCGAGCGCGAAAGTAACAGTTGTATCTCCCATACTTGCCATTGTTGTTTGCACATCAGCCAGCATTTGTCTTAAGCTGTTTTCCTTGACCTTGCTGTCATAAAGCATAAGCAGCACCATTTCTGAGCTTCCGTTCATGAGCGAGATTATTCGGTAGTTGTCTGACATTTGCTTATTCATGCAAGCTCTAATTCTTATGAACACCATTTGCTCATTTGTTGCATCCGTCGCGGCATGCTGATTAGGCAAGGTCTTATCTCGATGGGCGATAATCGCCTGATAGCTTGCCGCCTCAAGCGAATGCCCAAGTTTGAATTGCAGCTCCTGGTCGTAAATTCCCTGTATGAGATTCCGGTAATATTGCTCCTCAAGCATAGGCTGGCTAAGCTTGATTTGAGTTTCCAGCTCCTCCGAGCGCTTTTTCTGCTCTGCTTCGAGCTGGCATTCTTGGGAGAGCCGGTATAACGATTCCTCGATACGCTCCAATACAACAGGTTTCATCAAATAATCGAATACTCGATAATGGATGGCCTGTTTGGCAAATTCAAATTCCTCATGACCGGTAAGCACAATCATTTTGCATGACACTTTCCGTTCGGTAAGTCCTTTGATCAAGCCGAAGCCGTCCATAATTGGCATTTTTATATCTGTAATGACAACATCAATATGTCCTGGGAATTGATCGACAAAGGTTAGTGCCTCTTGACCGTTATTCGCTTCGCCGTATACAAACATTCCGAAGCGCTCCCACTCAATCGCTTGCTTTAACCCCTCCAATACAAAATCCTCATCATCGACAATTAATACGTTTAGCATGATTAATCCTCCTCAGTCATCGCCCTGTTGTAAGGCAGCCTTAGAATCACGTTTGTTCCCTGCAATACAGGTTCATAGAATAGTCCATATCTTGTCCCATAGCGCAGTTGAATGCGCTGGTTAACATTGTGTATGCCGTAGCCTGCCTTTGTATCGATATGCTGCTGGAGCGCTATATTTAACGCCTTCGCATTTGCGCCAGCACCGTCGTCTGTTACCGTGAATAGTAGATCATCATTGTCTATTCGGCCAGTTAAGCGAATTAAGCCAGCCCCCTTGCGATCTGCCAGACCGTGTACGAAGCAATTTTCGACGAGCGGCTGCAATACTATTTTGGGAATCATACAATCGAGAATTTCTGGTTCAATTTGCTCTTGAAAGTCGAAGCGTCCGCTATAGCGATAATACATAATTTCGATATAGGCATGCAGATGCTCAACCTCTGCCTGAATTGTTGTGAGCTCGCGGCCTTTGTTAAGGCTAAGCCTGAAGTAGCTGCCTAAATTCGAAGCCATTCTGCTAATATCATGCGCTTTAAGTTTAATGGCCATCCAGTTTATGGCATCAAGAGTATTGTAGAGAAAATGGGGATTGATTTGGGACTGCAGCGTCTTTAGCTCTGCCCGCCGCATTTGCTGCTGCTCCTGTTCAATATTGCTCATTAGCTGTTCTATTCGATGGGACATCAGCATAAAGCGGTGGTTCAATTCGCCGATTTCATTGAAATAGGACGTGTCCAGCTCAATGTTGAAGTCACCCTGCCCAACTTTTTTCATTTGGTTGATGAGACGTTTGATCGGTAAGGTGAAGCTTCGTGCAAAGTAGAGAGCGGCTATGACCGCTACAATCAAACAGCTGATTAGTACAAAGAGCAGGCTGTTAAATACTGTGCTGATGCCATCCGTCACTTCCTCATAAGGGCTAATTTCTACAATCCTCCAGCCAAATGCATTCAGACTCGTATAGACACCCAAATAATCTTTTCCATCTCTGTTCAGCCGTTCATAGCCGTTGTCTTTCAGAGCGGCTGATTCTCGCAGAGTAGAGGAGAACGCATCCGCACGGTCTGTCCCGTCGAGCGCGAACATGACTGCCTGGCTATCGACAATGTAGAGCCGATTGCTCGCTTCAGGAAAATGGACAGACAATGAGGATAAGAATCGGTCGGCATTTACATTAATACACATGTAGCCAAGCTCTGTCCCATTTGACATCGATAGCTTACGGAAATAAGTGATGATCTTTCCTCCCGAGCCGTCTGTCCGTATATCGTTGTCTCTGGGCGGAATAAAGCCATCATTCTCTCTCTTCATGTTGTCCCAGAAAGCTTGTGTAATGGCTCGTTCTTTATTGTACAAGCCGTTAGGATTCGAATAGTTATATATATTCATGCGATCTGTAATAATATAAGATTCGGTAATATCATTGCGTGAATTCGTAAGGTTGGACAAAATCCGGGTAGCATATTCGTTATTGCGAAGCTGGGTGTAGGCATCAAGCTCTGCACTATGGGAAAGCATCTGGATGATATCCGGGTTAATGGCTATGGAAAGCGCGGCGGATCTAATGGTTCGCATATGCTGCTCCAGACCGTTGTTAAGCTGCTCGAGCTCCCTGAGTGAGGCTTCGCTTACTTTCTCGGACAGCAGATCAGAAGTTGAAGAATAGAGAACGATGCCCTCTACAAGCATGAGCATAAGAATAAGGGAGCTGAGCAGGATGACAAGAGTTGGCTGAAGCCTTTTTTGCTTGAACCAATTCATTAATGATACCTCCTTGTGAGCTTGCTAATATTCAGCGGATAGTTTGGGCTTTATTTTAAACCTTTAGTTGAAAAATCGTCAATGAATCATTTGGATAATCAAAACAGAGGAGAGGCTCTTCTCCAACGTATATGAAATATGTCATGCTGCCCATTATGATGTTTATGATTTCTCATGATTTTTTTCTTTACAATTAGTTCAGAACAGTAGGCATGAGGGCACACAGTCAGCTTAAGCGTCACGATTTAGGGGGAAATAAGCCGAAGCAAGCTCAGTTATTAAAAAAGGAAGTAGCTCCCATTTGGAAAAACGGATTTGAAGTCGAGTGTAAGACAGCTCATTAATACACTTATACCGCTTGTTGTGCTCTTGTACGCCTCTTATCTCAGCTTGTCCGTTTCATATTGGCTCAAAGTTCATCCAGTGCTACTTACCTCACTAATTTGTGAGAGATTGACGGGGCAAATCGTAGGGATGAAACTCCCTCGATATGATTATAGCTGGAGCAGGTGCCGCGGCGAACTTCTCGCAATAACAGTTTAAGACCCCCCGAATAAAGGGGTCTTTGTACTGAATGGAGTTTTGGAATTGAATTAGAGTGATTTGATACACAGTAAAATTCTTCCACGCCCGTGTCTTGCTTCGCTTCTAATGTATATTGAAAGCGAAGCATGAATGAACATTTTTCGCTATTTTCTGTGTAGCACTATTACAGTAATCCAGTTGTATTGAGAACGCCTTTACTTATCATACGAGTAATTATTAATGCAAGTTCCTCCGGAGACTCCTTCAATCCTGTTTCGAACCAATGTTGCAATATACCCAAATTGGCTGAAGTTATAAATGCTATTAAGTAACCAGGGGGCACAATAATTTTACTTTCCTCTGGTTGCCATTCTGGGATTTTATTCATTAATTGATTTTTCATGAAAGTTTTGATTTGATCAGAATAGGAAGGGTCTCCCTTCGGCCCTAAAATTACCTTAAAAAACTCAGTATGCACGGTGAAATATTCGAATACCTTTATAATTGTTGGGTAAGGCTCATCTTTTGAAGCGTAGACCAATAGGTCTGGTAGATTAAGATTAACAATAATATCTTTGAGTCCCTCCAAGATTTCATGTTTATTTTGTTCTAAAAGATCACTTACATCTCGATAATGCAAATAAAATGTTCCTCTGTTAATATCTGCTTTTTTTGTTATGTCACTAACTGTAATAGCTTCCACACCATTTTCTTCGATTAACTCAATAAGAGCTCTCCGAAGAAGATTTTTTGTGCGAATTTTTCTACGATCAACTTTAGATTCCATGATTCTATCCTTCTTTCTTTTATTTTTATGAACTCATTGAGGTATTACTGATGATTAATCAACATTTTAACGATTCTTTGATTATTGTAATCTTAGGTAATTTCATTATAATGAATACTATGATTATTAATCAACACGGTGTATATTTATTTTTAAGGGAAGAGGTGAATTAATCAATGGACAATAAAGAAATCATTCGTCCTAAATTGCATCATTATGGTCTTACGACTACTCGATTTGAGGAAATGAAAAATTGGTACGAAAAGGTACTTGGTATGTCTCCAACATTCCAATCATTAGATCCAACCGGAAGTGGCACCGGTATAAAAGCTTCTTGGCTTACTAATGACAATGCAAATCACCGCATTGGGATAATCTATATTCCAGGTTTGAAGGATGATGATCAAAAATATGTTCATACTAAAATCCATCATGTTGCATATGAATATGAAACATTAGATGATTTGTTAGATTCTTATGTTCGCTTGTCGGAAATTGGAATTGAACCTGTCATTTCAAATGATCACGGAGCCAGTATTGCCTTTTACTACAGAGATCCGGATCAAAATATAGTTGAATTAAATACGGACACTTTTGTAGACTGGGAGATGTCTACAGAATTTATGAAATCATCTCCTCAGTTTGCTGCTAATCCAAATGGGAATATTATTATACCTGGAAATTTAGTTGAAGCAAGACAGTTAGGTGCTACTGCAGCAGAAATTCACCATCGGGCATATGCAGGAGAGTTTTCCCCATTAAAGCCAGTTGATCCACTTGTTTTATCTTAATTGTTACGGTTAACAATTTATTATAGATAATAAATACGATTTGAATCGAATATGAAATTTACCTTATATACGGAGAATAAAAAATCCAGAAGAGGGTATCATTTGAAAGACATTCATATAATCTGAATTAGTAATTGTTTTAATATTTAGTTTAAATTGTAACTATGTGAGAAGTAATTATCACTTAAAAAAACGTTTATTTCCATAAAGTATTAAGGGGGTTTAGGGATATGAAAAACGTAATTTTTCAAGGCACAATAGAACACTCGGGTTTTGTAGTACCCAATATCCAAGTAGCCATTGATTTCTTCACTAATATTTTGGGTTTTGAAGTCTTGTTCCAGCCGGGTCGGATGCAGGCGGAAGATGATAGTTTTAAGAGGTACTTTGGTGTTCATGAGAATTCAGTAGTAGAAGGGGCAGCATTTTTGCAATACGGAGGTAGAAAAATTGAACTGGTACAGTGGTCGACGCCGGACCAACAGAATATTCAACTAGCACCCAATGATATCGGGGCAGCTCATCTGGCAATTACAGTAACGAATTTAGAAGAGGCATTGATGTATTTTAAAGAACAAGCTGGTATAAAAGTTAGGGAAATAAGTCCACTCGGTTTTTTCTATATTACAACATCGTGGGGTATGGAGATTCAGATAATGAAACAGTAATATTTGTTTGTTGTTCACAAAGTGATATTAATCCACTATTAAACCAAAAACTACAGCTTTTATTTGTACATTAACATTGTGTTGGTTGTTGAGTTGCTTCATGAAAAAGATTAGATAATTAACCGTTGGTCTCCGATAAAAGACCAACGGTTTTTTTGATTATAATGTTAATTACTACTGCAAAAGATGTCGACCAAGAAAATATCAGCTCATTATCATGTTGCCATTCTGGTAATCTATCTGAAACACCCCTTTTGACTATTTTTTTATTAGCTTCCTCTTTATTTCTCCATCAATTGAGGCATAACGTGGCCAGTACATCCCGAAGTATGCTCTTAAACTCGGGGTTTGGGTTTTGCGCATTATGAAGACGGTCTATAAGAGCACAAAGAATCCCATTAGGCGTTTACGACATTTCCAATATAGGGGAATTTGGTACAGTACAAGGAATATTTCGGACTCATATATATCGAGACAATTGAACATTCTTCGGATAAATAGACGATTTTTTTTGTCGTATCCCGCATGGCCAGTAAGGATGTCCGTTGGAGACAGGTACACCATGCCGCATCTGCGCTGCAGAAAAATGCACGCCAGGGTCAATCTACCGTATCTATCGTGACACCCCACGGATGCCGGAAACCAAGCGATATCACCGGGTAATTCAGGCTATTGGAGGGATTATCCCCTTTCCTGATTGGAACAGGCAGAGAACAGATTATAGCACAGCAGAAATTTCGAATGCCTAAAATTCATAGGTGGAAACGTTGATCACGATTCGCTCCGCAACCGGGTCGAAAAGGTATTTCGCCAGCTGGACGAAAGGTTTCATCCGCATTTGCCCAAGAGGACTTGTTATGCTTTGGTTTTGCTGCTCGAACAGCTTCGGGTTTCCGGGGAATGACTTCTTATTTGGAAATGTCAGCAAAAAGAAACACCGATAATGAGCTATGGTACACCTTGAAGGGCATCAAGCAATGGTTGATTCAGCAGCTGGATGCCATTTTTTCTGATTCCGTCTTAATGAATTTCTTTTCTGGAAAAGTCCGTAAAGTTATTCTTTACATCCACAACCGCTATAACGAGGAACTGACGGCGGAAACCATAGGAAGGGAATTATCGCTGAGCGGGGATCGTATCCGTCATTTATTTAAGGAGGAGGTTGGCCGAACGGTGACTGATTATATAATCTGGTACCGGATGGAGAAAGTGAAATACTCCTCCGACAAGAAGATTACAAGGTATACGAGGTTGCGGAAAAGGTAGGAACCGTTCGAGCTAATATTTCAGTAATGTGTTTAAATAGTGGACGGGACTTACCCCGCAGGAATACAAGGAGGAAGTGTGGTAGCGAGAAATGAGAAGAACAATCAAAACTAAAATTATGACAAGTGTGGGCGTAATCGTCACGTTTGCACTGCTTATCATAGGCATCCTTGCTTACGTTTATTTTTATGAATTAAGATCGCGCTTGCTAAACTGAAAACTTTTATATCATCACCCAAACCAAAAAAGTGGTAAAAAATCTTCTTTCTTTTTCTTATCAATTTACCTTACTAAGGAACTTTTCGATATACTTATTTAAAATTGACCAATATAGGTTTGCCTTATTTCATGGTACCGATATTCCTTTTAGGAAAATTTGAATCGCGGCAGATGCTGTTTGAAGTTGATCATTTTGTGGATATACACGGTGGGTCTCTCGTATGCCCATGAGTATGGCTTCCAAAATAATGGCTAGTTGTTGTGCATCGGCTTCTATGATTTCTCCGTTCCTCATAGCCTCTTCCAATAACTCTTGGTTCTCAGCAATATGAACGAGATAGTAATTGGTAATATCAATGCCCATATCGCTTTTGACTAATTCCGTATTAATAAATTCATCTGTCGCTTTAGTTAAAGGATGGTTTAAATCATTAACGACCAGATGCTCGACCAAACCCATCAGTTTCGCTTCTAGTGATGGATACTGCTCTACTTTTTCTTCCCATCGTTTGTCCCATTCAATTTCCCAATTTTTAAGGATACATTCAAAGAGTTTTACCTTACTACTAAAGTGGTAATAGATGTTTCCCTTACTATTGCCTGTTGCTTCGGCTATATCTTCAATGGATGTAGCTTTGTAACCTTTTTGTGAAAAAAGAGCCTTGGATACTTCAATGAGTTTTTGTTTTGTCTGCAGGCTTTGCCGTTGATGTTTATTCATTTGATAACATGTCACCTTCTTTTGTTAATAGAGTTTTTCAGTATTGAAGATTGATCAACAATATACTTTTTATAATAAGCATAGATGGTGATTAAGACAATACCTTCAGCCAATGGCACTGCAGTCCAAACCCCGTTAATCCCAATGTAATGAGGGAGTATCGAAATAAATAGTAACATTAAAATGATTTCCCTAGCCGTAGTAATCCAAATCGCCATTTTTATATGCGTTATCGATTGGAAGTAAGTCATCATTATAAAGTTGATCCCCATAAACACATATGCAAATACAAAGATTTTAATCCCATTTACGGCTACATTTGTGACTTCATTTGAGAAGTTGCCGAATATCCTAACAATAGGTGAGGTGAAGATTTGGGCAACGATTAACAGGAATATGCCTAAGCCAAATGCAGTCCAAACTGCAAGTTTCAGTGTTTGTCGTTTCCGCTCTTCAAACTTTCCTCCGTGATAATAACTAATTAAGGGTTGAATTGCGGATCCTAGGCCAAGAAAAGCTAATAAAACAACGCTATGAAGGTAGTTCACTATTGTGAATGCAGAAACGCTAGTTGTCCCCCCAATCCCTTTCAAGATGACGTTGTGGGAAATTGTAAAAACGGAAATACCAACTTCTGCAATAAAGCTTGAGAGGCCAATAACACAAGTAGCTAAGAGAGTTTTTTTGTTCCATTTGAATTTTCTTAATTTCAAGTTGCCCGTTTTCTTGAAAAAGTGAGGTAGTAAGACTAAGAAGCCAAGGAAAGCAGAGACTATGGTGCCAAATGCTACGGCAGCAACACCCAACTCAAACACATATAAAACAAGATAGTTAATTATAATATTTGACAATGCAAAGGTTATCTGTGCAGCCATGGAACGGTTAGGGCTTCCATCATTGCGAACAAAAACGCTCAAGGTGTTTTCCAACGTATATACGAATCCGAACAACAATTTAATATTCAAATATGCTGCAACATAAGGGTACGTTTCATCATTTGCGCCAAGTGCATAAATCAGCGGTTCACGGAAAATAAAGGCTATGATCCCAATAGCTAAAGTTATCAATACAATGAGTGTGATGGATTGGGAAAAAATCTGCTTTGCTTTTGTTATTTGTTTTGCTCCCATGGCTTGTGAATAGATGGTGGCTCCACCAATACTAACCCAAATCGAAATCGCAATAAATAATGTATAGACAGGTCCTGCAATCCCGATTCCAGCAAGAGCTACAGAACCGAGTTTGTTGCCAACCATAACTCCATCCACTACGATATTAATTGCAATAAGTAGCATGCCTAAGATTGATGGAACCAAATACTTAAGAAAAGCTTTTCCAACCGGTAGTGACTCTAATGGAGTATTCAAAACAACTTGTTCTTTCATAATTAGCTCCTTTTAAATTATACTGAACGTTCGGTAAGTAATACTATCATCATTATTATGTGGTTTTAAGTTTTTATTTTAAACATAACTTTGAATGCAGGTATAACCCCATCTATTGATTTTAGAGAGAATTAATATAACAGTTATACATCATATTAAAAGAATGCGCTCAGAGGATTTAAAATAGCATGCATACGGAGAAAGTGAAGCCAATGTAAATTACACATCTTTATCGTTTTATATTGTGTTTATCATTTACTTGATAATGGAGCTCATTAGGGTTTCAACCAAATTTGCACTACGCAACTCATAGCTAGCGGTGGGGAGATATGTGTTGGCATTTATCTATTTACAAGGAGCCATGGCTCTCTTCACAATGGAAGTGAAGCAATTGAAATTAATGAAATAGGCGTATTGGTACCAGAGGATATCCATAGGTCGTCTTTTTTATGTAAATAATCTATAAATAGATAAACGTAATTTCTTTAGTAGCCTCCTCAAATGGCTACCCTCTCTTGAAATATAGGAAAGCATATTATTATGCTATGCTTCTATTTGGTTGGTACAATAAATCAAACATATTCACGATTCAGATCAGACAAATGAACCCAATTATTGTCGAAATGTCCGATATAATTAAAATAACGTTTACTAAAACATGAATAGATGAAAGGCATCGGTGAATTCCTTGTTGATGAGTTCCAGCATTCAGCGTAAAATGACTATTCTTATATTTATGTGCACGCTAATACCGCTTCTCGCTCATAGCATTCTTTCCTACTCGAAGTCAGCCAACATCGTCAACGAACAGCTTCAGGATTACAATCACTACGCGATGAAGCAACTTGTTGCCGTTACAAATATGCACTTAAAGGAAATGGATGCTTTGTCAAGAGACATTCAAGGTTATTTGCTTGCCCTAGGTAAGAAAATCAGTACGAATCCGAAATCCTATCATGAATACTTGGAGCTTAACAGCTTCATTGATTTTCTATCCTTTCACGTCTCTCCGATAGTGGAAGGATTATTCGTGATTACGCCTAAGGGCGATATATTAGGTAGCCGCAAAGTAAACTCTGCCTCGCTCCTGGAGAACGATTGGTGGACGAGCCCCAAGAACCAACAGCAGGTTTGGCAATGGTCAGGATTTCACTCCGGAGGTTATTATAGCTCGCCGCAGCCTAACGGACCGCTTATTAGTCTCGTCGTTCCGCTTCATCTACAAGCTGCCGTACCTGTAGGAAGTCGCATTCTGGTCGATGTGAATGCAAAGACGATGACGAGTTTATTCCGGTCGTTCGAGCTGGATACGAAGTCGTATTTGGAAATTCGCGATATGCATGGCCTTCTGGTGTATGAATCGAGAGACAAGCCGACATTTTCAGACAATGATTATGTGTTCTCGGAAACGTTGGAATTAAATAGCTGGACCATCACAGCAAGACTGCCGCAAAGTGAGATAAACAAGTCGTCGGGCGTTATCCGGAACTACGGCTTTTTGATTGGGCTGTTTTCCTTGATTGTTGCATTGATTATGGCGAGAGTGCTATCTGGTAATTTTACAGGGCGAATTGTTTCGCTCCACAAATCGATGCTGGAGTTCAGCCGTGGCAAGCTTGATGCAACAGTCGTTGTGAAAGGGAAGGACGAGCTGTCTCGTCTAGGAGCTCGCTTCAACTTCATGACCGAGCAAATTCGAAGCTTGATCGTGAATATTACGCGTACGGAGAAGTTGAAGAACGATGCAGAGCTTAGGGCGCTTCATTACCAGATCAATCCGCATCTGATCATCAATACATTAAATGCTATTCAATGGCGGGCTAGGATGGCAGGCCGGAGCGATATCGATCGCATGATCTATCATTTGGCCGCACTGCTGTCTGAAAATTTAGATATTAGCCATGAACTCGTACCGCTCGAGGAGGAGCTGGAGACGATAGGCCATTATATAAAGATTCAGTATTACCGATATGGCGATTCCTTCACGTATACAAAGGATATCGAGCCCGGCATAGAGCGCGCTTGGATTCCACGAATGACGCTGCAGCCACTGTACGAAAATATTTTCTACCACGCTTTCGACGACGGCGTGGGTTCAATCGCACTAGAAGTGTATCGAGATCGACACCAAATCGTGCTCAGCATTTATGACGACGGCAAAGGGATACAATCTCCAAGCGACGTCACTAGGCCGTCGCCTCCACGCAAAGGAAGAGGAGGCCTTGGCATGTATAATGTCGACCAGAAAATTAAGTTACATTTCGGAGAGCAATATGGTATCCGCATCAAGCCAAACGACGAGCGGGGAACGATTATTGAGATCAGATGGCCTTACCAGGAAGGGGAGAAGCCTAGTGACGAAAATTAGGAAAGTGATAATTGCAGATGACGAGCGGCTTGTGCGCGTTGGCCTTATGCATACCGTTGATTGGAAACGCTGGAACATGGAAGTTGTCGGCAACGCACCGAATGGCGCTATGGCTTGGGAACTGTACGAGAAACATCATCCAGATCTCGTCATTACCGATATCGTCATGCCGCAGATGGACGGCATACAGCTCGCAACGAAGATTAAAGCAGCCAATCCAGAAGTGAAAATATTGTTTCTCAGCTGTCATTCTGATTTCGTATATGCCCAGCAGGGTATGGAGCTTGGTGCATCAGGGTATCTGCTTAAGACCGCAATGGATACAGAGACGGTAGACCGTTATTTGATGAAAATTACAGAAGAATGGAATCGGACCAACACTCCGACGGCGGACGATACGAACATGATGTACCGCACTTGGTATACCGAAGGTCGCAACAGCGAGCAGCTCAACCGGTTCATAAAACTGCATGTGGAGTTGGAATCTCTCGAGGGGATCATCATGTTTGCGTTATTTGGACTAAATGAGGGTGTGAGGCTGGAAGTACTTCGGAAGTTTGATAATGAAGTCGCGATTAACGAGGGAGGAGACTTTTCTCCGATACTTCATTTCTATGCTGAAGGTGCTCCTTTCGTCGTTGTCGTTTCTTCTTACGATGCGGAACAGATAACGCTTCTGCTACTCGATTACGCAAATAGAGACAGCCCTCTTGTTTGGAAGAAGACAAATACGTTGTCGCTCTACACCGATTTTATGGAAGAGATCAGCCGGATGATGAAGACAGCCGAGCTGGAGAGGCAATATGAATACCGAACGGACGCCATATCAGCGCCTATTATGAAGGCGGTCATATATATTGACGAGCATCTGGACGAGCCCATCGTCTCCTCTCAGCTTGCGGAGAGCATCGGACTAAGCCGCAGCCATTTCAGTACGTTGTTCAAGAAGGAGCTTGGCGTCAGCTTCTTGGAATTTCTGCATCGCAGACGTTTGCGCAAGGCATCCGAGCTGCTCCGGCAGACGGATTGGCGCATCAACTTAATCGGCGAGAAGGTTGGCATGGAAGATAACAAACATTTTAGCAAATGGTTCAAAGGATACACGGGCATGACGCCTTCCGAGTTCCGAGAAAACAAATCGACGACAAGATCGAACAAATAGCAACTCTAAAACAACCTGCGAACAAATTAACGCCAAAGGCCTAACCGATTTCCGTTTTGCAACAGTCCTTTAAACTATATGCTGATCTAGCACACATAAAAAGGAGGGTATAAAGAAAAATGAAACAGAAATGGAAATCGTCCTTATTTCTGCTGATGGCTGTTATTATGCTACTGAGTGCTTGTTCCTCCGGCGGTAACAACGATACAAGTGGAGAAAGCAAAGATGAAAAAATCAAGCTGGTTGTCTGGATCTGGGATGCGGCCAAGATGGGACTTGATGCGAACATGGAAGCATTCAAAGCAGAAAATCCGAATATTGAAATCGAATATCAATTGATGAGCCAGACCGACCTGTATCAAAAATATTTGATCGCGGCGAACACAGGCGACAAAATTCCTGATATTATCGCGGTTGAATCAAGCAACCTGGCCCAAATGGTTAACATCGATTCCTTGTACGATCTAACTGACAAAGTCGCTCCTTACAAAGACAAGATTGTTCCGTTCAAATGGGAAGACGCGACGAAAGACGGAAAAGTGTACGCAATGCCTTGGGACAGCGGTCCTGTCGTCATGTACTACCGCAAGGATATCTTCGAATCAGCTGGCTTGCCTTCAGATCCCGAAGCGGTTGCTGATCGTATTAAGACGTTCGAGGATTACAAGGAAGTCGGTAACATTATCAAAAAGAAAACGGGAAATTTCATGTTCCAAGATTCGAAGACGCGTTCGAACAACCGTTTCTTTGAAACGATGATGTGGCAGCGTGGCCTTTGGTACTTTGACAAAGAAGGCAACGTATCACTTGATGATCCTAAAGTAATCGAAACGGCTGAATTCTACGCAAGCATGGTGAAAGACGGAATCGTGAACGATGCCGAAGGCTTCTCGGAAAGCTGGTTGAACGCTTTCGCGGACGGCAAAGTCGCGACGATCGTCGGCGCTGCCTGGTACGATGGCTTGCTTGAAAATATGATCGATCCGGACAGCGCTGGCAAATGGGGTGTCGTTCAAATGCCGAAGTGGTCGGTGGACGACCAATATGCAAGCGCGAATGACGGCGGCTCGAACCTTACGATCAACGCGAACTCGAAGCATCCGGAACAAGCTTGGAAATTCATCGAGTTCATGCTGGGCAAAGAAGAATCGCAATTGACTATGTTGAAGGACGCTGGTTCATTGCCCTCGCTTATGACGACATATGAGGACGCCGTATTCTCTGAACCGGTTGAATACTTCGGCGGCCAGCCGGTACGGAAAATATATACGCAAGCACTTGAGCAAATCGCGCCGCAATCATATACGGTTGACTTCCCTGTTGCCAATCAGTTGATGAAAAACGCTTTCGCTGAAGTTTTTCTGAACAACTCATCGGTAGCCGATACGCTGAAGAAAACAGCGGACGAGCTCCGGAGCCGTACAAGCCGTAAATAGTAAATCAATGATAAGGGCCCTCGCTGGGCCCTTGACTTATGGAGGATGAGGCACAATGGCTTCCAAATGGTGGAGATGGCAGCAAAAATCCGCGCCTTACTTGTTTATATCGCCGTTTTTTGTCCTATTCGGCATATTTTTGTTCTATCCTTTTCTGTACTCTTTTTACTTAAGTATGGTCCAGTGGAACGGGGGCAAGACGAAGACGTTTGTAGGCATGGACAATTTCAAGCGCGTAATCCAAGACGACGTGTTTTGGCTGACGATCGAGAATGGCTTGATTATTATGATCATTTACGTGCCGCTTATGTTGCTTCTAGCAACGCTCGTAGCGGTATTGCTTAATTCAAATTGGGTAAAGGGAAAGGGCTTCTTCCGAATGTCGCTTTTCACCCCGAACATTATGGCTGTCGTAGCCGTCGCGTTCGTCTTCTCGATCATGCTAAATGGAGACAACGGTCTAATTAACGTGATTCTGAAGCAACTCGGACTTATTGATGTGTCGATATTGTGGCTTGACTCGCCTGTATGGGCACGAGTATCGGTAGCAGCAATGGTATTTTACCGCTGGATGGGCTATAACATGATTCTAATTTTAGCAGGTCTACAGAGTATTCCGAAGGATATCTACGAATCGGCTTACGTAGATGGCGCTACGCCTTTCCAGGTGCTCATTCGAATCACGCTGCCGCTTCTTAAAAAAATTCTCGTGTTTTGTGTCATTTTATCCACGCTCGGTTCGTTTGGCTTGTTCACGGAACCGTTCGTCTTGACCAAGGGCGGGCCACTTAATTCGACGACGACGCCAGTATTGCTCATCTATCAAGAAAGCTTTACGAACTTGAATTTTGGTTACGCATCCGCAATTGCCATTATGTTCTTCTTCTTGATGATGATATTCACGTTCATTCAAATGCGCGTAACGAGAGATAACGATTAAGACTTCTGGAGGGGATTCCCTTGTCTTCCGCACCAATAACCGCGACAACTTCGCCCAAGAAATCGCTTAAACCGCGCGATTTGATCAATAAAGGGCTTGCTTATTTATTGCTGATCGTCATAACCTTTGCTTCATTATTTCCATTGTTATGGATGATCAGCTCCTCGCTGAAGGAGCGAAGAGACATTTTCCTTAATCCGCCTATGTGGATTCCGGCCAATCCGCAATGGAATAACTTCACGCAGCTTTTCACAGAGCGGGCGTTTGGTACCGTGCTGTACAATAGCTTCTTTATCGCGATTCTGCATACCGTGCTGGCTCTGTTTTTCTGTACGCTTGCCGGTTATGCTTTCGCAAAATATACATTCAAATTTCAAGGTATTCTGTTTGGCATTGTCCTGGCTTCCATGATGGTACCTTCGGAAACTACGATTATTCCGATGTTCGAAATCTATCGTTCCTTCGGCTTGATCGACAATCCATGGGGTGTAATTGTGGCCAATGTGGCCAGTGCTTTCGGCATTTTCTTCATGCGTCAGTACAGCGCGGGCATTCATACGGAAATGCTTGAGGCTTCACGGATCGACGGCTGTTCCGAGTTCAGAATATTTACGTCGATCGTGCTGCCTAACCTAAGGCCCGCGCTTGCCAGTCTCGGGATTATTACGTTCGTCAATCAATGGAACAATTTTTTATGGCCGTTAATCGTCTTGCGCTCGCCGAGCGAGCAAACAATATCGCTTGCGATTAGGACGCTTGAATCTGGCGCTAGAACGCCTTACGAACTTATTATGGCAGGTTCGGTCATCAGTATTATTCCGCTACTCCTTATTGTTCTTCTGTTCCAGAAGCAACTAATCGGCGGCCTGATGGACGGAGCGGTCAAAGGTTAAGCAATTTTTCTCAAAGTAGCAGAAGAGGCGATCATAATAAAGAAAGGTATGTTGTGTGCTCCTCCGACGATTTTGTGAAATTCTGTGTCGAGATTAAAAACCCGCCTAGAGATGGTATCACGCTGTTCCCTTAAATCGGATTCACGTTAATGGATATGACAATTTTCAACTTTGAGTTATCAGGCCTTGCCTAAAATCTGAGAACTTTCATTCAAAATCGTCTTAAACAAATTATTATGAGTAGTTTTAAAGCAAGAATATAAAAAAAGTGCTTACATAGCCTATAAAAGGCAACTGTGGGCACTTTTTTTTATCAAACTATATAATCAACCTTGATAGATAATTTAATATGTGAATTATAAACGATCAATGTGCGCTGCTAATAGTCTCATCATTTGGACAAAGTCGGAATCATGCTAGTGAAGTCGGAACTTTATCATTGTTACCTTATCTAAGAGTAATATATAATCAAAAATTAAAATAAGCGCAAGGGGGCTCGTTATGAGACCATCGCATCGACAATGGCAATTTTCCATTTTTAAGCGCTTAATCAAACCAATCCATGTGGAAATATCGGCGGTTGACGGGTATGGCGAACTCAAAGAAAACGCCGTTCCGGCAGAGAAGCTGGAAAACCCGTATAATGTGATCTCTTACAAAAACAAGCTGCTTATGGTTGCC
>NZ_SKCD01000041.1 GCF_006542765.1 Paenibacillus luteus | reverse complement strand
CCCACAAGCCCCACAAGCCCCACAAGCCCCACAAGCCCCACAAGCCCCACAAGCCCCACAAGCCCCACAAGCCCCACAAGCCCCACAAGCCCCACAAGCCCCACAAGCCCCACTACCCCTTCGAGATTAGAAGGACGTTATGAAGAACATGTATAACAAAAAGAACAGCAAGAACAGCAAGAACATTAAAAACAGCAAAAACACCAAGTACACCAAAAACACGAAAAACACGAAAAACACGAAAAACACGAAAAACACAAAACAAATCTGTATGGCTCTTAGTTTTATTCCTAAAAATGATAGCTTAACCATTCAAAGAAAACATCTGAAATATCCCAAATTATAATCTGTTGATGTTGTCTGATGTAAATTCGTTTATAAAATGGCATCGTATGATTTATATAAGTTCAACTAAAGTTTTTCATGTTGGTCGCTGCGCGAGTAGATCATTCTTTAGGGTCGCGGTTGTAACGAGATTCTTTGATTGGCTAATACATTTTAAGGTAAGAATCCGGCTACAAGGGCGAACACTTCGTTTCTCCAGAACGATCTTCTCGCTTCGAATATACTTTATTTTTTCGTTCAACTTATCTAAATCTCCAAAACCCAGCCATAAGCTGCCCATTTGAAGCCGCTGAGGTAGATTAGATCTATTTTTTAGACCTATTTCATCCATTTCGGCTATTTGAGCCAGATTAGATCTAAAAATTAGATCTATTTCTCCAAAATTCAGCCATAAGCTGCCCAGTTGAAGCCGCTGGGCTAGATTAGATCTATTTTTTAGACCTATTTCATCCAATTCGACTATTTGCACCAGATTAGATCTAAAAATTAGATCTATATCTCCAAAACCCAGCTACAAGTTGCCCGTTTGAAGCCGCTGAGGTAGATTTGTTTGAAGATGGGAGTATGATCCACGATTATTTATGGAGGAAATTTTCAATTATAAATGGACTATCATTGACCTACTGTGCGTCCTTATGGAATCCTGCTTTCAGAAACTCATTAAGTCTAAAATTATTAGTTGAACATATATAGATGGAATTTTTCCCTTTAATTTGTATAATTCGCGCGGAATCGATGAATAAGGGATGGATTAATGGTGTTATTTCCACTTAATTCAAGTTTGCATCGAAATGAACATTTTTAGCGGTATAAATTCCATCTAATTTATAAGATGTTAAGGCAATTGTGTAGTGACACAGTGCAATATGAGCTGGGTATTGTTTGGGTGATAATTATAAGCATGTTTTGTAAGAATGACTATAGAAAGCAACTAAGCTCGCTCGCGCTGCAGCTCGGTGGTTAAGAGGGGCACGACCTCGAACAGATCGCCAACGATGCCATAGTCGGCTACGCCAAATATCGGGGCGTCAGGATCTTTGTTAATGGCAACAATGACGCGCGATTGGCTCATGCCGGCCAGATGCTGGATGGCGCCGCTGATGCCGCAGGCGATGTACAGCTGCGGCGTCACAACCTTGCCGGTCTGCCCGATTTGCAGGGCGTAATCGCAGTAGCCCGCATCGCACGCGCCGCGCGAGGCGCCGACTGCGCCGCCAAGCGCGGCAGCCATCGCTTGCAGCGGCGCGAAGCCAGCCGCGCTGCGCACGCCTCGCCCGCCGGATACGACGACGTCGGCTTCGGCGAGATCAAGCTGGCCGCCGGCGCGGCGCACAAGGCTGCGCACGGCGGTGTACAGCTGCGGCACCGTGAACGGCAGAGCCGTAACGGTGCCGGTCAGCTCGGCGGCGTCCCTTGGCTCGGCCGCCGGCAGATTATTCGGGCGCACCGTGATGACCCACGGGTGGCCCGGTACAAAGCTGCGCCGCTCGAACGCCTTGCCGGCGTAGAGCGGGCGAATGAAGCCGACGTCGCCGCCATCGCTAGAGGCTTCGATGGCGGTGACGTCGGCGATGTGGCCGGCGCCATAGGCTGCGGCCACTCGGGGCGCGAGCTCGCGCCCCATAGCGGTGTGGCCGAGCAACAGCGCGTCCGGCTGCACCGCAGCCATGGCTGCGCCCAGGGCGGCGATGTACGCCTCGGGCGCGAAGGCGCGAAGGGCCGGATCGTCGGCGATATGCACGACGTCCGCGCCCCGCGCGATTAGCGCGGCGGCTTCTTCCGCCGCGCCTCCGTGGCAGGCAAGGACGGCATGCACAGCGCCATCCTTGCCTGCAAGCAGACGTGCGGCGCCGAGCGATTCCAGCGCTACGCGGCGCAGGGAGCCGTCCCGGCTTTCGGCGAATACGAGAATCGTTTTGGACATGGGATGCAGCTCCTCTCACCTATCTTTGGTGCGTAAACCCAGCTTTGATGCGTAAACCCAGCATTGATACGTATACCTAGATTTGGGGAAAACTAGTCTGTTACTCTTTTGTTTTATATCTACACGGCATAGCGCTCGACAAGCTGAACCGACTATGTGATCGTTTATTAAATATTAAGTTGATGTTCTTTCCGACTTCAGGAAGAATCATGAATACTTGACTTTATAGAAGCTTTGCTTCCCGGCATCTGACGAATTATGAACTCGTAGATTTATAGCAGCTTCGCTTCCTCTCTCAGCAAGGAGACGAGAGCCGTGGCTTGTTCCGCTGGAGCGCCCGGAAGCCGCTTGCCTGCTGCGCGGGGCGGAGGGGAAAGAAGCTCCGAGCGCGAGGTGCGTGGAGAAACGCTTTCAGGCGAGAGCGCACCGCTGCTGATCAGTTCCTCCAGCGTGACGGTGCGCAGCGGCTTGCGCTTGGCTTTCATAATGCCGGGCAGCGACGGATATCGCGGCTCGTTTAATCCCTGCTGTGCAGTAATAAGCGCAGGCAGCGGAATGGAGACGGTTTCCGTGTCGCCTTCAACATCGCGCTCAACGAGCGCATACCGTTCCGCGCTAAGCGTTGCAGCGGCGTTGTTTGTTCCTCCGTTATTCTGCGCGTTAGGAGACGCAGATGTAATGCCTGCTTCTCCGTCAGCCGCAGATGGAGATTTGCTGGTTCCATCTCCTGACGAAGCAGGTACCGCAGATGTAATGCTTGCATCTCCGTCAGCAACTGATGAAGATTTGCTTGTTCCATCCCCCAATGCTGCTGCCCCAGAAGTACGGCTTGTTCCTCCTCCAGCCGCCCCTTCACCATCCAAACCTTCCAGCTCCTCCGCGCGCAGAATCGTGACTTTCACCGCGGAGGAGGCGTGGGGAAGCTGGAGCCGCTCAGCGACCTGAAGCGCAACGCTGCCGGAGCCGCTGTCGACGGCAAACAATCCGGCCAGCAGCAAATCTGGCGCTAGAGGTTGGATGACAGCGGCAAGCGCCGCCGCAACGGATGAACCGTCATCCGGCACGTTGGCGCTATCCAGCCGAATTGCTTCATCGGCTCCGATCGCGAGCGCCGTGCGGAGCGCATCTTGGGTCCGCTCAGGACCACAGCTCACGGAGATCACCTCTCCGCCATGAAGCTCGCGCTGGCGGAGCGCCTCCTCCAGCGCATATTCGTCATAGGGATTAATGACAAATTTAGTGTCCCTTTCATCGATGCCGGCAGGCGTTACCGTTATTTTTTCCTCCGTGTCAAACGTTTGTTTGAGCAGAACGACTATTTTCAGCATAGGAGATCCCTCCCTTATTTCAGTATTTGCGGGCACTGTCCATCAGTGCTAAGATATGAGCATTTTCTGGTGAATAGACCGAAGGCAATCGACTTCCGGGCGGCATGTTCATGGCAAAAAGCTCATATACTTGGAGCACCGCGGCTATTTTTGTAAGCGCTTTAAAGCTTGTCCGGCTGCTCCGCGTTTTCATGCTTGATTCCATGATTCGGCCTATAAGGGGGCGAGGCATATGCATTCGTTGTTGGCAATCCAACCGATCGATAACTGGTGGCATTGGGGAAGGTGGATTTTTTTTGCAGCGGCCGTGTTCCTTGCGATTGGCCTATTTGTCCTTGTCGTGCACAGACGGGTCTTGTATATGCAGCTCGGTTCGCCTGCCCTATTCACCAGATTCAGGCGAAAGACGGGGAGCAAGTCAAGCTTCAGCGGCCAGGTGCTTGGCCATCGCCGGCTGCTGAATGACGTGAGAAGCGGAATTATGCATTTGGTTTATTTTTACGGCTTTATTGTGCTTCAGTTTGGCGCGGCGGACTTGATATGGAAAGGGCTGAATGACGGCATACCGCTTCCGTTGCCTTATTATCCTTGGTTTTCATTGTCGCAGGAGATCACCGTCACGCTTGTGTTCACGGCTGTGCTTTACGGAGCGTTTCGCCGCTACGGGGAGCGGCTGCCGCGGCTGAAGAGAGGGTGGAAGCCGTCTCTGGTCATGTGGTTCATCGGCTCGCTGATGTTGACGATCCTATTCACTCTATCGTTTGAAAGATTGGCGGGAACGGAGCTGCAAGGGAACGGGCTAGCTAAGGGGGCGCCTAGCGTCCATATCGTCGAAGCCGTTTATGCTCCAGTGAGTGCCTCTCTGGCAGCGCTGCTGGAAGGGGCAGGCATTCGGCCGGGAAGCGCCGCAGCGGATGCTGGGCAAGAAGTGTTTTGGTGGCTGCATTTGCTTGTACTGCTTAGCTTCCTTGTTTATGTGCCGCAGTCGAAGCATTTTCATCTGCTGACCGCTCCAGTGAATCTATGGTTTCGTCGGAGCACGCCGCCTGGCCGGCTTGTGCCGCTGGATCTGGAGGATGAGGAAGCAGAGTCATTCGGCGCAGGCAAGGTGGAGGATTTTACGCAAAAGCAGCTGCTCGATTTGTACGCATGCGTCGAATGCGGGCGCTGCACGAATGTTTGTCCGGCATCAAGCACTGGCAAGCTGCTGTCACCGATGCATCTCATCGTGAAGCTGCGCGATCATTTGACGGAGAAAGGCGCTGCCATTACGTCCAAGTCGCCTTGGCTCCCGGCCGGTCTGTGGCAATCGAAGGCAAACGGGGGTTATGCGCATGTGATGGGAGCGGTGCTCCCCGCTTGGGAATCGGAGGCGGAGGGCCGAACGAGCATCGAACCGACGATGACCGCGCAAGCAGGTGCTTGGAGCGTGCGGGAAGGCGTCAAGCCGGAGGAGGTGCAGCTGATCGGCGAGGTGATTACCGAGGAGGAGCTTTGGGCATGCACGAGCTGCCGCAACTGTGAGGAGCAGTGTCCGGTTGGCAATGAGCATGTCGACAAAATTATTGATATGCGGCGTTACCTTGTTTTGATGGAGGGAAAAATGCCGTCCGATGGACAGCGCGCCCTTCAGAACATCGAGCGGCAGAGCAATCCGTGGGGGTTGCCGCGGGCGGAACGGGCGGCCTGGATTTCCGATTGCGAGACCCGTACGGGAATTAGGGTTAAGACGATGCAGGAACTGAAGAAGTCGGGAGAGAAAGCGGATATTTTGCTATGGGCCGGCTCGATGGGAGCTTACGACATGCGCAGCCGCCGTGTGCTTTATGATGTCGTAAGGCTGCTGGATCAAGCGGGTGTCAGCTTCGCGACGCTTGGCCTAGAGGAGAAGAGCTCCGGCGATACGGCAAGGAGAATCGGTAATGAGCTGCTGTTCCAGGAGCTTTGCCGCGAGAATATCGGGACGCTCTCCAAATATGGCGTTACGCATATGGTCACCCCTTGCCCGCATACCTACAACACGTTCAAAAACGAATATCCTGATTTTGGCCTGAGCCCGGATATCGTGGTGGAGCATCATACCGAGCTGCTGGCGCGGCTGCTGGAGAATGGCTCTTTGCTTCCGGTGCATACGGTTGATGAACGCGTCACGGTACATGATTCCTGCTACCTTGGCCGCTATAACGACACCTATGAAGCTCCGCGCAATTTACTGCGCGCCATTCCCGGCGTGTCGATTGAGGAGATGGAACGCTCGCGCTCCAATGGGATGTGCTGTGGAGCTGGCGGAGGCCTGATGTGGATGGAAGAGCATTCCGGCACGCGCGTGAACCTGGCGAGGGTGGCCCAAGCGCTGGAGGTGAAGCCGTCGGTCATCAGCTCGGCGTGCCCGTATTGCCTGACGATGATGGAGGATGGATTGAAGGCGCTGTCCGAAGGTGAGAAAGTCATTGCGCGTGACGTGGCGGAGCTGCTTGCGGAGAGTGTGTTTGGGGAATAGGGAAGAGCCGCAAGGGTTTGTTAACAAAGCGATCATGGTTCTTAGCGGCATTCACGGCATGAAGTCTGGAGCTTTCACTGAAAAAAAGAAGGAGGCTGCCTATGGCGCTGCAAGCATCACCTAAACATGCAAGCTCCATTCGCCAAGCTGCCGTTATCGGCTCAGGCGTGATGGGAGCGGGCATCGCCGCCCATCTGGCGAATGCGGGCATGCGCGTAAGTCTGCTGGACGTCGTCCCGCAGACGTTGACGGAAGAAGAGGAGCGGCAGGGCCTTGCGCTCGCGGATGCCAAGGTTCGGAGCCGGTTGGCGAGCGCGGCCATCGCGAGGATGGGCAAGTCCCAGCCGGCGCAGCTGTATGATCCGTCGTGGTCATCGCGCATTACGCCGGGAAATTTGACGGATCATTTGGCCTTGCTTGGCGAGGCGGACTGGATTATTGAGGCGGTTGTCGAGCGGCTTGATGTCAAGCGGGAGGTGCTGAGTATGATTGAAGCTGCCCGCAAGCCAGGAGCGATTGTATCCACCAACACCTCGGGTTTATCGGCAGCGTCCATGGTGGGGGAGAGGAGCGAGGAATTTCGGCAGCATTTTGGCGTCACGCATTTTTTTAACCCGCCTAGGTATATGAAGCTTGTTGAAATCGTACCGACTGTGGATACGGCTCCAGCGGTTGTTAGCCTGCTTAAGGAGGTGTGCGAGAAGAGGCTTGGCAAAGGCGTGGTCATTGCGAAGGATACGCCAAACTTTATCGCCAACCGAATTGGTACTTACGACATGCTAGTGACCCTTCAGGATGCGCTGGCTTTCGGGCTGACAGTAGAGGAGACGGATGCCTTAACTGGGCCAGCCATGGGCAGGCCGAAAACGGCAACGCTGCGGATGCTGGATCTGGTGGGGCTGGATACGCTGCTGCATGTCGTGGACAACGTGCGGGAGAGAAGCGAGGATCCGCTGGAGCAGGCGGTTTTTGCGAGGCCGCAGCTGCTGGAGCAGCTGGTTGCATCCGGCCGCATCGGAGAAAAGTCCGGAGCAGGCTTTTACCGAAAGGTGAAGGGGAAGGGTAGCAGTGAAATTGAAGCCTTAAGGCTGGATACGCTCGAATATGGACCGAAGCGGTTGGTCAGCTCGCCGGTTATCGATGCTTCCAAAGCGGCGAAGGGAGCGGCGGCCAAGGTGAAAGCGCTGCTGCGAACCGATCCGCAGGATCGCTATGCGAGGTTCGCATGGTCAACGATCAAGAAAACGCTGCTTTACGCGGCCGCGCAGGTCGGTATTATAGCGGATTCGCTCTCTGATATTGATCGTGCGATGCGCTGGGGCTTCAACTGGGAGCTGGGGCCCTTCGAGCTATGGGATGCGATCGGGCTCCGGAAGTCGGTTCAGCAGATGCAGAAGGAGGGGGAGACGATCCCGGCTTGGGTGCTGGCGTGGCTTGGAGAAGGGCATGAGAGCTTTTATAAGGCGGAAGGCAGCGAACGCGTCTACGCATCTAGCGGCGCTTATAAGTCGGAGGAGCGAGAAGCGGATTCCCTGTCTTTAGCGGCGTTAAAAGCTTCGGGGAAAACGGTGCTGTCCACCTCGGGCGCCAGTTTGATTGATATCGGCGATGATGTCGTGCTGCTGGAGTTCCACTCCGCTAACAATGCCATTGGAGGCGACATCTTATCCGCCATCCAGCAAAGTGTGAGAGAGGTGTCGCAGAACTGGCGGGGACTTGTTCTTGCGAACGAAGGCAGGAATTTTTGCGTCGGCGCCAATTTGATGCTGCTGCTAATGGAAGCGCAAAGTGGAGAATGGGATGAAGTAGAGGAAATCATCCGTTTCTTCCAGAGCAGCATGCTGGCCCTGAAGCGGCTGGATCGGCCGGTTGTGGCAGCTCCGCACCGGATGACGCTGGGCGGCGGGGTAGAGGCGTGTCTGCCAGCGGATCAAATCATCTATTCGCCAGAGACCTATTTTGGGCTTGTGGAAACGGGAGTGGGCCTTATTCCTGCGGGCGGGGGCTGCAAGGAAGCGGCTGCGATGGCGGCTGAACGGGCTCTTATCGCAAGTGGCGGCAAAGCGGGCGGAGACCTGCAGCCGCATTTGAATGCGTTGTTTGAGACGATTGCGCTCGCCAAAACATCCTCCAGCGGCTACGAGGTAAGCCGGCTGGGCCTGATGCGGCCTCAGGACCGCGTCATCATGCGGCAGGAGGCGCGCTTTGGTGAGGCAAAGCGGGCGGTGCTGGAGCTGGACCGGGCCGGCTACTTGCCGCCGGCGGAGGGGCGCATTCGCGTTGCTGGCCGGGAGGGCAACGCGGTGCTGAAGGTCGCGGTGCAGGCGATGCGGCTGAGCGGCCATATTAGCGGGCATGACGCGCTCATCGCGGGCAAGCTCGCGTCGGTGCTTGCGGGCGGCGATATTCAGCCGGGCGCGGAGGTGAGTGAGCAGTATTTGCTCGATCTGGAATGCGATGCGTTCCTTAGCCTATGCGGCGAGCGCAAAACGCAGGATCGCATGAGCCATATGCTTGCAACCGGCAAACCGCTTCGCAATTAGCCGCAGTCTAAACTGTGGGGCCATCTGTGCTGCAAACAGCTGCGGAACAAGCCAGAGGGAAACGAAAAGGAGGAATTCGAAATGTCAGCTGCATCACCGTTTAAAGATCACGATCGCGATGCCGTTATCGTTGCTGCGGTGAGGACGGCGGTCGGCAAAGCATCTAAGGGAAGCTTAGCGGAGACACGGGCGGAGGATCTGGGGCGGGCGGTGCTGCAAGGCGCGCTCGACCGGATACCGGCTCTGTCGCCGGAGCTTGTGGAAGATGTCATTATTGGCTGCGCGATGCCCGAAGGCGAACAGGGGTTGAACATGGCTCGCACCATTTCGCTATATGCGGGCTTGCCGGCATCGACGCCGGCGGTTACGATTAACCGCTTTTGCGCCTCCGGGCTGCAGGCAATCGCTTATGCAGCCGAGCGGATCAGACTGGGCGATGCGGATGTGATTGCGGCAGGCGGGGTGGAGAGCATGAGCCACGTGCCGATGACCGGCTTTAAGCTGTCGCCGCATCCGGCAATCGTTGATGCGCAGCCGGAAGTCTATATGGGCATGGGGCATACGGCAGAGGAGGTGGCGCGGCGTTACGGCGTTACGCGCGAGGCGCAGGATGCCTTCGCCGCAGCAAGTCACCGGAAGGCGGCCGCTGCTATTGAAGTCGGTCGTTTCCAAACGGAAATCGTGCCGATTACGACAAGCCGTTCGGGGGTAAACGATGCGGGCCGCCCATGGTCCAAAGTATTTACGTTTGAGGCCGATGAGGGCGTGCGGCCGGAGACGACAACGCAAAGGTTGGCTGCTCTCAAGCCATCGTTCGCGCGCGAAGGGACGGTTACGGCCGGCAATACCTCTCAAATGAGTGATGGCGCTGCCGCGGTCATCGTGATGAGCCGGACCCGAGCCGCGGAGCTGGGTTTGCAGCCGCTCGCTGTGTTCCGCAGCTATAGCGTTGCAGGCGTTGCACCGGAGGTGATGGGCATTGGGCCGATTGAAGCTGTCCCGAAGGCGCTGGGCAAAGCAGGCATTACGCTGGAGCAGGTGGATCTCTTTGAACTGAATGAAGCGTTCGCTGCCCAATGCGTGCCGATCATCAGGGAGCTTGGCATTGATCCGGAGCGGGTGAACGTGAACGGAGGGGCTATTGCGCTGGGACATCCGCTTGGCTGTACGGGAACAAAGTTGACCGTCTCGCTTATTCATGAGCTAGGCCGCAGAGGCGGCGGTATTGGCGTCGTCACGATGTGTGTAGGCGGCGGGATGGGTGCGGCAGGCGTCATTGAAGTGTATGGCAGTTGATCCTCGCGGGCTATTGGTTGTCAGGGGCATGAATGGTTTAAGCCGCTAAAAATTAACGGGCCTAATAATTGAAGGATGGAAGGAGTGCTGCGGCATGACGGAAACGATACGGTTTGGCGGTCGGTTTGTTGTGGAGGACAGCGTGCCGGAATCAGTCGTGACACCCGAGGATTTTACGGAGGAGCAGCGCATGATGGGGGAAGCGGCGCAGCAGTTTCTGGAGACGGAAATTACGCCGCGTGATGCGGAGCTTGAGGCGCTCGATTATGATCTGACCACCGAGCTGATGCGCAAGGCTGGCGAGCTTGGGCTGCTGGGCGCAGACGTGCCGGAGATCTACGGCGGCTTAGGGCTTGATAAGGTGAGCACGACGCTGCTTGCAGAAACGTTAGCGAGAGCCTCTTCGTTTGCGCTTTCGGTAGGTGCCCATACCGGCATTGGAACACTGCCGATCGTATTTTTTGGCACGCCAGCCCAAAAGAAAACCTACCTCCCGGCGCTCGCCACCGGAGAACGAATTGCCGCATATTGCCTGACAGAGCCAGCCTCCGGCTCGGATGCCCTAGGTGCGAAAACGACGGCAAGACTTTCGCCAGACGGCAAGTTTTACGTGTTAAACGGGTCTAAGCTCTATATTACGAATGCGGGTTTTGCTGATCTGTTTATCGTATATGCAAAGGTGGATGGCGAGTATTTTACCGCATTTATCGTGGAGAAAGGCATGGCGGGGTTCAGTATTGGGCCAGAGGAGCATAAGATGGGCATCAAGGGTTCTTCGACGCGCCCTTTGTTTTTTGAAGATGTGCCGGTACCCGTCGAACATGTGCTGGGGGAGGTTGGCAAAGGGCATCATATCGCCTTCAATATTTTGAATATTGGACGCTTTAAGCTTGGGGCAGCTTGCCTTGGCTCATCCAAGGAGACGATTGAGCTGGCGTCTGCCTATGCCAATACGCGCAAGCAGTTCGGCAAGGCGATTTCTTCCTATCCGCTCATCGGCGCCAAGCTGGCAGACATGAATATCCGCACCTTTGTGCTCGAAAGCATGGTGTACCGGACGGCTGGCTGGATCGACGCCATGCTGCGAACCGCGGAGGATTCTGATGGAACGCCAGACGATGGAATGAAGGTAGCGAAAGCGATTGGAGAATATGCCATCGAATGCTCGATCGTCAAAGTATTTGCATCCGAAGCACTCGACTTTGTTGCGGAC
The DNA here is from genome assembly GCF_006542765.1 of Paenibacillus luteus. Lineage (GTDB taxonomy): Bacteria > Bacillota > Bacilli > Paenibacillales > Paenibacillaceae > Pristimantibacillus > Pristimantibacillus luteus. The sequence continues at coordinate 27,446 of NZ_SKCD01000041.1, read as the reverse complement.
GAAGGGGTGCAGATCCATGGTGGATATGGCTATATCCGTGATTATAAGGTGGAGAGAATCTACCGGGATTCGCGGATTAATCGGATTTTTGAAGGGACGAACGAAATTAATCGGATGCTTATACCGGGCACGCTGATGAAAAAAGCTTTAAAAGGAGAGCTGCCGCTGCTCCGCAAGATTCGCTCGCTGCAAGCCGAGCTGATCCAGCCCATGCCGCTTCCTTCGTTCGAGAAGCCGCTTAGCAAGGAAGTCTATCGGGTCGCTCAAGCAAAGAAAACGTTTCTTGCCGTCGGCGGGCTTGCTGTACAGAAGCTGGGGCTGCGCCTGGAGCAGGAGCAGGAAGTGCTGTGCTCGCTTGCCGATCTCATGATTGAAATCTTTGCTATGGAAAGCGCTCTGCTGCGCTCGCAAAAAATCTTGAAGGCGAGCGGTGGCGAGGGAACGGAGAAAACAGGTAATGTGGTGGCGATGACGACAGTGTACGTGCAGGAAGCGATGGAGAGAGTCGAGTCGCTCGCGAAGCTTGCGCTTACCGCCCTCGAACAGGGAGACGGTCTCCAGATGCAGCTTTCTATTCTAAAAAAACTGATGCGCGCGCCGCTTTCGGATACGGTCGCTTTGAAGCGAAGCATTGCCGCTCGTGTGATTCGCAGTGAGCACTATGTCTTGTGAAGGGGGAGAGCAAGGATGGAATCGCTCGGACCGCAAGACCCGCTTATGCCTGAAGAGTCGTCAGCCGAAGCCGAACAGCTCGCGCGCCCATGGCTTCGCGATTACCCGGAGGAAGTTTCTCCTTCGCAGAGCTATCCCGATCAGAGCATCGTCCAATTTTTAATTAATTCCGTTAAAAATCATCCTAATCATACGGCCGTTCATTTCATGGGCAAAACGGTATCTTATCGCGTACTATATGACGATGCTGTCCGGCTCGCGTTTGGCTTGCAGTCTCTTGGCATTGCCAAAGGAGACCGGGTAGCGATCATGCTTCCGAACTGCCCACAGGCCATTATTGCTTATTATGGGGTGCTGCTTGCCGGAGGGGTGGTCGTTCAGACTAATCCGCTTTACGTGGAACGGGAGCTGGAGCATCAACTCGCGGATAGCGGTGCTGTTGCCATTATTACGGTTGATTTGCTGTATGCCCGCTTGTCGCGGGTACGCGGCAAGGTGCCAGAGACCGGACCGCTGCCAAAGCTTCGCCATGCTGTTATCACGTCGATGAAGGACGGGCTGCCTTTTCCAAAAAGCTTGCTGTACCCGCTAAAGCAGCGTAAGGATGGGTTTCGGGATGATATCCCTTATGGGAGCTTTGGAGTTGTGGCTTACAAGAAGCTGCTGTCAGCGAGGCAGGTGTCGGCGGATCTTCCCGATCCTGCCAAGGGAGCTGAGCTTGCCGCGCTGCAGTATACGGGCGGCACAACAGGTACGCCTAAGGGCGTGATGCTGACACATCGCAACTTAGTTGCCAATACGATGCAAATTTCAGCCTGGTGCTACAAAGCGGAGGATGGCAAGGAACGTTTCCTTGCAGCATTGCCCCTGTTTCATGTATTTGGGTTAACGGTATTAATGAATATGTCGGTGCTGCGTGCAGGCACGCTGATCCTTCTTCCCCGTTTTGACGCGGAGGCGGTGCTGCAGACCATTCATCAGCAGAAGCCCACGATTTTCCCGGGAGCGCCGACGATGTATGTTGCCCTTCTTCATCATAAGGAAGCTGCTAAAACGGATCTATCCTCCATTAACGTATGTATCAGCGGTTCTGCCGCTTTGCCGCTTGAGGTGCAGGAGAAATTCGAAGCGCTGACGGGAGGCAGGCTTATTGAAGGCTATGGCCTTTCAGAGGCTTCCCCCGTGACACATGCCAATCCGATATGGGGAAAACGCAAAATAGGTACAATTGGCATCCCCCTGCAGGATACAGATGCTATTGTTATTAATCCAGAAACCGGTGAAAGACTAGCAGCAGGAGAGCTTGGTGAGCTTATCGTTCGTGGACCTCAAGTCATGCAGGGCTATTGGAATAAACCAGCTGAAACCTTGCAGGTGCTGCGCGATGGATGGCTGTATACAGGCGATCTCGCTACGATGGATGAAGACGGTTTTTTTACGATTATGGATCGGATCAAGGATGTCATCATTGCAGGCGGCTTTAATATTTACCCGCGCGAGGTAGAGGAGGTGCTGTTTGAGCATCCAGCGGTGCGGGAGGCTTCTGTTATTGGCGTAAAGGATGAATACCGTGGCGAGACGGTAAAAGCATTTATCGTATTCAAGGAGGGTTGGCAAGTATCGTCGAGTCAGCTAGATCGTTGGTGCAGGGAACGGCTGGCAGCTTATAAGGTACCACACCACTACGCCTTTAGGGAAGCGCTTCCAAAAACGATGGTCGGTAAGGTGCTGCGCCGGAAGCTGCAAGAGGAGGAAGCAGCCGAACAAAATTAGCTGGGCATGGGATGGAAGGGGGTGTGAGCGGCGTGGATGAGGATTGGTTTGTTCAGGAGGCGGATCAGGCCGGTCATTTGACGAGACTCGCTGAGCGTGCCCAAGCAACCTTTTGGGGAGTGCTCGGCTGTGAGGTGGTCCAGGCAAATGCCAGTAAAGCGACCATTTGCCTGGACGCCTCGGATCGTCATATGAACCTGCTTGGCATTGTTCACGGGGGAGTGCTCATGTCGCTGCTCGATAATGCGATGGGGCTCGTCGTCATGCTTGCAGCGCCGGAGGAGAGATCCGTAACGGCAAATTTAAATACGCAGTTCCTCTCCAGCAGCAAGGGTGGCGTAATCATATGCGAAGCTGAGTTGGTGCATCGTACTGCTCGTACGCTTACGCTGCAAGCCCAAATAAGGGATGATAGCGGCAAGCTGCTGGGATTGGGCAGCGGTGCTTATCGTATTATTTAAGGTGACGCTGTGGCCATTTGCTTGGCCGTAGTGGATTGGGTATAATTATAACTAATAAATGGAAGTTATTTGGATGGTCCATTGGCTAATATTTGAGCTTGTAAAGCCGATAAATATAGTAGGAGAAAGGAGGCGAGAACATGGTGCAGGGATGGGCAACGATAATCGTTTTGGGCTTTGGCATTGGCGTAGCCGTCATTGGAGTTATTGCTTATTTAAGAATGTTTCGTAAAGACAGGCTCTCTTCGACGTCGCATCAAGCAGCCGACGTCTCGCCTCCAAACGGCGTCGTTACAGCTAAAACAATGGATAGCGGGCATAATAATGAAGCGAAAACCGAACAAGCTGCTCCGCAAGATTAAGAATTGTTCACTTTCATATTCGAAATCAAGATGTTATAATAGTAAGAAAAATGCAAACATTGCGACTTATTGGCCATGGAGTTACCTGCACCGAATGGGGGTTCTTGCGGAGTAATTGCCGCATGCGGTCTCGTATAATGCTGTTTAGGACGACCATCCAACGTAAAGGGGAGGAGATTTCATGGCGAAGCATAGCCAGAATGAAGTCAAGGAAAGCCTGAAGGAACTCACGAGAATTTTTCAACCCAAGGACCCACGGAAGTTTGTTAAAGAGTATATTCGCAAGTATCGGATTACCGGTGGCTACGAGGATGAATTAACGACATTGGTGGAAAATGAACTAGGCAGGATCAACTCTTCGGTCAGTTAGTCTCATCATGTAAAATATGACTTTGTAAACTGTCACAAACAGGATGCAAAGTCTTTTTGTTTTTAGCCCCCTGCGTATTTGCTGACTCCGTTCAAGCACTTCCCACTCCACTAGCCTAACTCCACATAATCTAACACACTGGACATCGTTATGGACATTTGAGACGTGCTTAAGATTGATCTGAATTTTCGTTTGTAAATTAGCCATATCTGATGGGCATGTGCCCCGTTTTTCCCGAATAAGTTATACATAGACAAATCTACTCGTTGTCGAGGGTGTGGAACGTCATCCAGACCATTAACCTACCGCCCCAAAACCCACTGTTTATTTACGGAATAAATTTTGCTAACGCAAAAACCTAGGTCAATGCTTACGAAGTGGATTTTGCTAACGCAAAACCTTGAGGAGGTTTGAACAAACATGGCAGTGGATTTGAAAACGAAGGAACATATTCGGGGAATACGCAAGGCTGGCCGTATTGTCGCTGCCTGTCACAAAGCGCTCTCAAAGCGAATAGCGCCAGGCGTAACTACGCAGGAGATTGATCGTTTTGTTGAACGATTCATGCTTGATCGCGGGGCCACTCCTGCCCAAAAGGGATATAAGGGTTATCCGTTTGCTACGTGTGCTTCCGTGAATGAAGTTGTCTGCCACGGATTTCCGGATTCCGAGCCACTTGAAACAGGTGATATTGTTACGATTGACATGGTGGCAGACGTAGATGGCTGGAAAGCGGATTCTGCTTGGACCTATGCGATTGGAAAAACGACTTCAGCTACAGAAAAGCTGCTGCTGGTTGCAGAGCAATCGCTCCTTGATGGCATTAAACATGCGGTGATCGGCAATCGGATGGGCGATATAGGTTATGCGGTGCAAGCCAGAGCGGAGAGAGCTGGGTTTGAGGTTGTTACGGCGTTTGTAGGTCATGGCATTGGCAGAAACATGCATGAATTTCCTGATGTCTTGCATCAAGGCATCCCTGGTCAAGGGATATTGCTTGAGGAAGGCATGGTCATTACGATAGAGCCGATTATTACCGCAGGCAGGGCTGACGTCTATTTCACGCAGGACGGCTGGGCTGCAAGAACAAGGGATGGAGCCTGGGCGGCTCAATTCGAGCATACTGTGGCTATTACGAAGGATGGTCCGATTATATTAACTCGTTGGGACTGAATTTTAGTCTGAAGAAGAGCGGTATCCCATCTACCATAGGGAAGACATAGAACAGGCTCTAGACTGCATTCCGGCAGCATAGAGCTTGTTTTTTGAAAATTCTAGCTTTCCTGATCTAGTCGAGCTTCATTTTCCGGTAATCGGATGGGGTGACGCCGAAGCTTTTTTTGAACATGCGGTGGAAGTAAGAACTGCTGGTATAGCCGCTCTTCACGGCGATATCGACAACGGAGCAATCGGTATTTTGTAAATATTCTTTTGCTTTCTCCAGTCGAACATGATTAATAACATCAACGATGGCAGACAATGTCTGCTGCTTATAGACCCGGCTTAAATAAATGGAGGACATATCGAGCTCATCAGCAATCCAGTTCAGACTGAGATTTGGATTGGCATATTCTTTGTGAATCAGCTCATTGATTTTGCGGATCAAGTCCCCTTGCTTCGTAGAGCGCTTCGTTGACAGCTTCGTCTGAATATCATCGAATAGGGCGAAGAAAACGGCATTGAGCTCATGAATGGTTTCAAAATGGTCAGGCGTCGGAATTTGAATGCTGAGGCTGGCCTCGACATCCAGATTGTTGTTTTTGTGAATAGTGAACAGAATGTTGTTCACGGTCATCGTAAGATGCGAAATCGCCAGCTGCACGACATGAATCGGGTACGAAGCTGTTTCTTGGACAATCTCGGCGAAGAGCTTCTTCGCTTCTTCCGCCTTGGAGGTCATTAACGCATCCGTCAGCTTCCGCTCCTTGTCCACCGGGAAGATATACTCCTTGGATTTTAAGGAAATAATGTCCTGAGCGTCAATTAAAGAGCCGGTCCCGTAGAATAGCCGGTGCTGCGAAGCTTCTTTCACCAACTTGTAGAGGCTAGTTATCTGCTCTGCCTGTGTGGACTCCGGGCTGTACGTAACGGAAAGGCCAATCTTTAAATACTCCAACGATGACTGCTGAATTTGAGCGAGTACTTCACGCAGAAGCTCATCATCAGGCTCTTCGGAATGATCCAGCCGATTGAGCAGCATAATAACGTAATCAGCATCCATATCGACAGTTTCTACGCGGTAGTGCTGGAGACCAATTTCCCATCCGATATTCATCACAGCAAATTTGTAGACATGCAAGTCATCGCCGCGTGTCTCCTTTAGGGCAGCGAGCTGATCGATCTTAAGCATGATGACGCGATAATGGGTATTGAAATCAAAGGTAATGCCGTTTTGCACAAGCTTCTGCATCTGGGTGCTCGTTTGCAGCGATTGCGAGCCCTGTATCAGACTGCGCAGCAAGTTTTGCCTGATCGTATAAGAGCTGTTTCTTTTTTCGGTCTCAAGAACATTCATTTTGCTCATGATTTGATGGATAGGCCGGTACAGCATGCGGGATAGGAGCCAAGAGATTAGCAAGCCTATTGCCAAAATAACGACAGCAATCAGAATTGTCATATTGCGAATCGAATAAATCGCTTTGGTTACTTGTTTGTAAGGTGTAATCCGTACATATTGCCAGTCCAGCGTATCTGGAGAGGTATAGGAAATCAAGGACTTTTTGCCCTCAAAATCAGCAACAAGATACCCCGATTCCTGATTTTTGATTTTTGAACTGAGTAAGCCGCTGTCTTTTGCCGTTAGATCTTTAGGCCAAAGGGAGTCTCCGGACAGCAAACGGTCCTGATTGTCCAAAATATAGGATTTACCCTCTGTATCGCTTTTATTGATGCCAATATCCTTGTTAATCCAAGCGGATGAAATATTGATAATAACGGCAGAGTTGATCTTTTGTGTTTTACCGATAGCATCATAGCCCAAATAGGTATAGGCCTTTGTTACCTGCTCACCAGCCAAGCTGACAGTTGAGTATGTTCTTGGAATGGGAGTGAATGGACGGTATTGTTGGAAGTTATCCAATATGGTTAGAATACCTTGATCCGCTAGCTGCTCTTTGCTGAACATGCCAGCTTCACCTTGTCGGCTTGCGGTGTAGAACTGGGCATTCGCCGAATTGTACACATAGATCGATTCAATAAAGGGCATTGAATTTAAATAGTTGTTTAATTCATTCATCGCAGCCGTTACATCATAGATGTTAGGGTCGGTGTAGAACATGAGCTTGGAAACGGAAAAGGTTCTGTAAATTTGAAAGGAAAGGGCTTGTGCGCTTTCGGTCATGCTGATGACTTCTTTGCTCGTTTGTGTCAAGTTGCTTAGATCGGATTGATAGGCTTTCTTAAGGTCAATCTGCATGTAAGTGAAAAAGTAAAATGAAGAGGAAACGATCAAGGTAAGTACGATGCATAAGGTAATAGTGAACAGCAGCTTACTGTATAAATTTCCTTTGTTTTTTAATTTCACTGCTGACATGTTGGCTCCCCCTCTATGTATATGAAGCGAATGTGATTTGTGTTTGCTCACAATTCAATCCGTAAGCGCTTCCGACTTGGTGTTATTGCTGTCCCTGGCTATGTGATAATTTAGTTGGAATATTTCACTGCCACTGCACCGAATACTTTCATCATTATAATCTTCACTCCTTGCTGGGTGCAATGAACCAAATAAATGCAGATGAATGAATCTGATATTATGGGGTGAACAATCCATACCATAGTGAATTTATTGGCGAATCGCCTGATATTAGATGACAAATCGCCTGATCATCCGTTAGAATGTCACGGAATTCCATGATAATAGCGGAAGGGACGGAAGCAGCTATGATAAATACAAAGCTTAAGCAGATTTGGTATGGAGGAGACTATAATCCGGATCAATGGCCGGAGGAAATATGGCATGAGGATATGCGCTTATTTAAGGAAGCGGGAATAAACGTTGTCACGCTTCCTGTTTTCAGTTGGGCGAAATTGCAGCCTTCAGAGGATACATACCAACTCGAATGGCTGGACAAATTGCTGGATCTGATTGCAGAAAACGGGATCTATGCGTGCCTTGCCACATCAACTGCAGCGCAGCCGGCATGGATGTCCCGAAAATATGAGGATGTGCTGCCTGTAGATGTGGACGGCAGGAAGCGCACACATGGCGCTCGTACAAATTTTTGTCCGAATAGTAAAGCCTATCGGCGCCTATCGAGCAAGCTGGCTAGGGTACTTGCCGAGCGATATAAGGATCACCCGGCACTGCTGATTTGGCATATAAATAACGAGTACGGCACGCATTGTTATTGCAGCAACTGCGCTGTGGAATTCCGTGAATGGCTGAAATTGAAATATGAGACGATCGACAAGCTGAACGCCGAATGGAACATGAGCTTCTGGGGCCATACCGTTTACGAATGGGAAGAAATTGTGCCGCCATCTAATCTGAATGGCGATAACCGCAATTTCCAGCCGATGGCACTCGATTACAAACGATTTATGTCCGACTCGATTCTCGGTTGCTACCGTGGGGAATACGCAGAGCTGAAGGAAGTTACGCCTGATATTCCGATCACAACGAACATTTGGGGCTTATTTAACGGACTTGACCTCAAAAAATGGGGAGACGCGATGGATGTGGTCTCGTGGGACAGCTACCCGCAAATGAATGAGCCGATGGGCAATGTGGCGATGCGCCATGACTACATGCGTGGCCTAAAGGATGGCAAGCCGTTCATGCTAATGGAGCAGACGCCTAGTCAGCAAAACTGGCAGCCTTATAATAGCTTGAAACGCCCGGGCGTCATGCGTCTTTGGAGTTATCAAGCGGTTGCACATGGTGCGGATACCGTCATGTTCTTCCAACTGCGACGTTCGTTCGGGGCATGCGAGAAATATCATGGAGCCGTTATTGAGCATGTTGGACACGAGGATACGCGGGTATTCCGGGAGTGTGCTGCGCTTGGCCGTGAGCTGGATCTGCTTGGTGATCGTTTGCTCGATTCGGAAGTTCAAGCCGAGGTTGCCCTGTTGTTCGATATTGATACGTGGAATGCCGTTGAGATTACGAGCGGACCAAGCGTGGATCTGAACTATTTGGATCAAGCCCAAAAATATTACAAAGCCTTTTATGATCAAAATATTGCGGTAGATGTCCTCAGTCCGCTGAGCGATTTCTCCAAATATAAAATACTAGTTGCTCCCGTGATGTATATGCTGAAGCCAGGCGTGGCCGAGCGCATTGAAGCTTTTGTACGGAGCGGCGGCACGTTCATTACGACCTTCTTCAGCGGGATCGTCAACGAGAACGATATCGTCACGCTAGGCGGTTATCCGGGCAAGCTTCGCAGCCTTTTAGGCCTTTGGGTGGAGGAAATCGACAGCTTGCTGCCGGAGATGCGCAATAGCATTGAGATCAGTGAAGCCTTCGGCCGTGTAACTGGAAAATATGAGTGTGGTTTGTTATGTGATTTGCTTCATTTGGAAGGAGCCAAGGCCATTGGCAGCTATGGCACCGATTTTTATGCGGGCATGCCGGCGCTGACGGTGAACACTTTTGGCGAGGGGGAAGCGTATTACGTGGCAACTGCGCCTGAGCAGAGGCTGCTGAACGATTTCATTTCAACCCTGTGCGAAAAGCACCACATCTCGGCTCCTTTCCAAGCGGCAGCGGGGATCGAGCTGGCTCAGCGCAAGAAAGAGGAGCAGGTATATACCTTCGTATTGAATCACAACAGCCATTCAGCCGCAATTGCGCTTGAAGATGCTGCCTATATCGACCTGTTAACGAACAAGAATGTAAGTGGAAAGGTTGAATTGGAGCCGCATGGCGTCATGATTTTGCAAAAAGCATAGAATTTTGTCTGAAGAACTATGGATCCGCTAGTCTCGAATACCTATTCGAGCTGACGGCTTCATGGTTTTTTTTTATATATAGGAAAGCATTTCGCTATCCCTTCTCTATATTTCTTGGAATGAAACGCGCTGCGTCGCTAGGGGGACAGCGACAGCCGTTTCACCTTGGTGCGAAATACCAGCGAAATCGCTGATTTATGCATAAAAGTTTAAATCGTTCACTCGTTCATTCGCTATTTCGTTCACTGAATTTGCTTTCTTACTCTATCCTGCCTATGCCTGGTCGATGTACGGTGTTAACAGAGCAGACGACACACTGGCGTAAACAACTGACACCGCTGCCCTAAGAGCGGCAGAACGTTTCGCAGTGTAGTATAAGCAGCGCATGAGGGCTTCATGTATGCGTTATTATATTAGAAAAATAGAAAAAGAACGCTGTGAGAGGAGACATCATCTGTATGTTGAAAAAAAATGGATTGCTTAAGGAACTGGTGACGAACCGTATACTCTTCCTTATGTTACTGCCGGCACTAATCTTCTTCCTAATTAACTCGTATGTACCAATGATAGGTGTATATTACGCCTTCACCCGTTTCGACTTCAACACAAGCTTGTTCAACAGTCAATTCGTTGGACTCGACAACTTCAAGTTTCTATGGCAATCGGGGGTTCTTGCAAGGCTAACCTTAAATACGATTGGTTATAACATTGTGTTTATTCTACTCGGAAACGTACTGGCCATTGCGCTGGCGATTCTTCTAAGCGAGCTGCGCTTGCAGTGGTTCAAGAAGCTGACGCAATCGATCATGTTCCTTCCATACTTCGTATCTTTCGTTATTCTGAGTGTTATCGTGTATAACATCTTCAACTATGAGAGCGGATTCCTGAACTCAACACTGAAATCATTAGGTTTTGAAAGTGTTGACGTCTACAATACACCATGGGTGTGGATCTTCCTGATCATTATCTTCTACCTATGGAAAAACATCGGATACAGCATGGTTATCTACCTAGCTTCTATTACAGGCATCAGCGAAGAATATTATGAAGCTGCCAAAATCGACGGAGCGAACATTTTCCAACGGATCTGGTATATCACGGTTCCAATGCTTAAGACGACCTTCGTTATGCTCCTGCTGTTCGCACTCGGCAGCATTATGAAAGGACAGTTCGATCTATTCTATCAACTCATTGGTAACAATGGCGTTCTGTACAATACGACAGATATTCTCGATACGTATGTGTATCGTTCATTGAAAGTAACATTCGATATCGGAATGTCGACTGCAGCGGGTCTTTATCAATCGCTATTCGGTTTCGTGCTTATCATGACCGTCAACTACATCATCAAGAAAATTAACGACGAATACGCTTTATTCTAAAAGATCTGAAGTATAGGCTACAAGCCAAGTTTACTGTAGGAGGTTCCCCATGAAAATTAAAGACGACAGTTATATGAAGTGGTTTAGACTCATTGCATTTGTAGTCATACTAGGAGCGACGGTTCTATGCTTGTTTCCGTTCCTGCTTATCATATCCGCTTCCTTCACACAGAATGATGCAATCATCAAGGATGGCTACCATCTGATTCCAACCGTATTCTCCTTCGAGGGTTACGCGACGGTGTTCCGTTTTCCTAAGCAGGTATTGACAGCATACGGCGTTACGACGATGACAACGATTATCGGTACGACGCTCGGCTTGTTCTTCATGACAATGGCTGGCTACGTTCTGCAGCGCAAAGATTTCAAATACCGGAATTTTTTCGCCTTTATGATCTATTTCACAACGCTGTTCGGTGGCGGACTTGTACCATGGTACATCCTGATTACGAAGTACCTGAAGCTAACCGATAAGCTTGAAGTATTGATTTTACCAGGCCTTATGACGCCTTTCCTCATTATATTGATGAAAAACTTTATTCGCTCCGCCGTTCCAGATGAAGTCATTGAATCCGCGAAAATCGACGGAGCCAACGACTTTACGATCTACAGCAGAATCGTGCTGCAGCTCTCTATGCCGGGTATTGCAACGGTAGGCCTGTTCCTAGCGCTGCACTATTGGAATGATTGGTTCACTTCCTCGTTGTTCATCAATGACACGACGAAGTACCAGCTGCAATACTACTTGTACAACGTTATTAATGCGATGAGCTTCGTGGCACAAATGGGCTCAGGAACAGGCGTCTCGCTTGGAGATATGCCGACCGAATCGACGAAGATGGCAATGTCCGTTATCGTTACAGGACCAATCCTATTCTTGTATCCTTTCGTTCAACGTTATTTTGTAAAAGGATTGACGATTGGCGCGGTTAAAGGTTAGAACTGAACAAGGAAGCAATCATTCCACGTTTAGCTAACATAGATAAGTTCTTATTAAAAGGGAGGATTCACATGACTAAGAAAGCAGCAAAAGCGGTTTCCATGCTTCTATCGATCATCGTGTTTATCACGGTATTGGCAGCTTGCGGATCGAACAACAACAATGGCGGCAGCAACGCTGGCGCGACTAATGCTCCAAAAGAGACAGAGGGCACAACGACTGAAGAAACAGGCGAAAAACCGGGCATCGATACGTCGAAAAAAGTGGAATTGCAATTTTATATGCTAGGTGATGCTCCAAAAGACATCGCTTCTATTCAAGAGCAAGTAAACAAAATGGCATTGGAAGATTTGAATGCTACAGTTAAATTCAACTACACTTCTTGGACAGATTGGGATCAAAAATACAAACTGCTTCTAGGTTCAGGCCAACAAGTTGACTTGATCTTCACAGCAGAGTGGACACAATACCAATCTTATGCGAAAAAAGGTGCATTCCAGCCGCTTGATGAAATTCTTCCTGTAGCTGCACCGACACTTAACTCTTATGTACCAGCAGATATGTGGGAAGCTGTTAAAATCGACGGCAAAATCTTCACAGTTCCAGCTACGTACAAAGAGTATGTAACGAACGGTTTTGTATGGCGTGAGGATCTTCGTGAGAAGTACAATCTGCCTAAACCAGTTGACGTTGCAACATTCGAGCAATATTTGGATGGAATCAAGAAAAACGAACCGACAATGACACCATTGTCCATGAACTCTGATGTGAAAACGAATCTAATGGACGTTTACAAGAGCATTGCACACACTCCAATCGGCGCTCTTCCTTACGGTATTGAGGTAGACTACAAAACGCCAAGCGACGTAACCAGCTACTGGGGTTCAGATGTACAAAAAGAAGATTTGGTAACGATGAAGCGTTGGCAGGATAACGGCTACATGGTGAAAAACGTTCTAGCCGTTAAAGATACATTGCAAGATCAAGTAACAAGCGGCAGAGCAGCAGCTCTTCTTGGCGACAACCCTACACGTTTTAACGATATGGTTATCAAAATTCAAGCGACTCACCCGGACTGGAAGCTTGGCTACCACCCGTTCCCATTAACAAACGGAATTGCAACACCGGTTCACCCGATCCACAACGGTTTCGCTATTCCGGCTAGCAGCAAAAACGCTGAGCGCGCACTTGCGTTCTACGAGAAAATGGTAACTGATAAACGTTATAACCTTCTTACACAGTACGGCGTTGAAGGCAAAAACTATGAAATTAAAGACGGCTACTACTCTATGATTGGCGATTCCAACTCCAATGGTTTTGCTCGTGAGGGTATGAACGGCTGGGCTTGGAGAAACCCTGAGTTCATGCTGTTCGACAAAAACTATGATGGCGTAAAAGCAATCTTCGATGAGCTTGATAAAATCCAAACGCCGGATAAGTTCACAGGTTTCGCTGAGGACTACACAGCTTACCAAGCGGAGAGAGCGGCTCTTGAGCAAGTGGAGAAACAATACCTGTTCCCACTTAACGCAGGTCTTGTGAAAAACGTGGAAGATGGCCTAGCTACTTTCATGGAAAAAGCAAATCAAGCGGGTCTTGAGAAAATTCAAGCAGAATACACGAAACAATGGTTGGCTTATGTAGCAGATCAAGGAATTAAATAATCATTTGATGAGGCTGTCTCCTCGATAGAAGTTCTATTGGAGAGACAGCCTTGATTATGAACAACTAAGATAGCGCTTACAAATTATCCAGTAATTTCAATTCATTACATGACCAAGGAGATAGCTCCTTCGTAAGCGCTCCAATTCAACCGAATGGAGGAACATAGTACAATGAAATCAGTACCTGCATTTTCTAAATTTCTGCTTGCCCTAATCATTGTTTTCTCTAGTGTGCTGCCTGCTGTCGCAGCAGCGGATGATACGCCGACCGTACCTGCAGCTACACCTTCTGCTGTAATCTTCGAGGATGATTTTCAGGATGGCAATACGGTAGGGTGGACACTTAACAATACATCAATCATCACTGTGGCGAATGACCCGGCGAATGCCAGCAACAAGATGCTGAATATTAGCGCGGGCGATGAGGCGATTGCTACCATCGATAACAGCCAGGGCAGCAACTATGTCTATGAAGCAAAGGTCAAGAAGGTTGCAAGCGGGTCCTTTCCCGGTATTCTTGCACGCTATACTGACGTAAACAACTATTACATGTTTCAACTAGGTGATGGCAAGTTCTCGCTTTCCAAAAAAGTTGGCGGAACGGTTACTACGCTTAATGAATATATCACGACGATTACAACAGGCCAGTGGTATACGATGCGTCTTGTCGTTGAGGGCAGCGTTATTAAAGCCTATGTAGATAATAAATTGATTACTCAAGTGACGGATACAGCGTTGGCTTCTGGGAAAGCAGGTTTTCGTTCCCGCTGGGATAAGTCAGGTCTGGATGATGTTCAGCTTCGCAGCATCGCAAGTCCGGTACCTGCAGCACCAGCTCATGTTCAGGCAGCAGACGTAACGTCAACAGCTGCAACATTGACATGGGACAGCACGGAGAGCGGAGCGAATTATCGCGTTTATCGCTCCACGCTCGCAGATTCTAATTTTGTTCAGGTATACAGCGGTACAGCAACTACATACGCGGATACAGGCCTCGCATCCGGCGTGGCGTACTATTACCGCGTGTCGTCTGAAGTAAACAAGTATGAAGCGGTAGCAGCAACACTTAAAGTAACGACGATCCTTGTGCTTCCGGCATCACCGGATTTGCTTCCGGGTATCGTAGCCGCTTATTCCTTCGATGAAACCTCGGGTACGACAGCTTCTCCTCTGGCGGTGAGCAGCAATCAGACCAAGGCAACACTAGTGAACGGAGCTTTGTGGACGGCTGGCAGAACGGGCGGCGCGGTTGATCTTGACGGCGTGAACGACCATGTCCTTCTTCCAAACGGCATTTTAAACGGATTATCAGATATGACGATTACGACTTGGGTGAAGCAGGACACGCTCAAGAAATGGGGACGGATTTTTGATATCGGCCTCGGCACGAACAATTATATTTTCCTAACGGCAAGTACAGATGGCGATGCCAGCCGGTTTGTATTCAAAAATGGCGGCAGCGAGCAGTACGCGACGGTTAGTCCGGCGCAGCAGACGGCAAATGAATGGGTGCATTATGCGGTAACCCTGTCTGGCAGCTCGGCCATTATGTACGTCAACGGCGTAGAGGTTGCACGTAACGATAATGTAACGATTAAGCCAAAGGATCTCGGCAATACGACGTTAAACTATATCGGGCGCTCGATGTTCAGTGCGGATCCGTATATGGATATGAAGATCGATGATTTCTACGTATTTAACCGTAGTCTGGGTCCCGCGGAAATCGCTTTGTTTACAGCTCCTGAAGATGTGGCTAAGGTAGCGGCAGATAAAGAGGTGTTGACACTTGGCGATACGAGCAAGGTTATGGCGGATCTTAAGCTTCCTGCTCAAGGGGCAAGCGGTACGAAAATCACTTGGGAAGCGGATCAAGCCGCTGTCATTAGCCCAAGCGGCGTAGTAACTCGCCCTGTATTAGGCGAGGCAGATGCAGAAGTTGTACTAACAGCAACGATTAAACGAGGCAATGCGGTTACGACTAAAACGTTCCCAGTTACGGTACTGGCTCAATTGTCTGATACCGATGCGGTTTCGGTGGATAAAGCAGCGCTTGTACTTGTTGATACAAGTGCCGTAACGGCTAAGCTTACGCTGCCGAAAGCAGGAGCGAACCAAACCGTAATCACTTGGAAATCGGATTATCCGGTCAATCTAAGACCAGATGGCATGGTTAGCCGTCCTGCTATGGGCAAAGGCAATCTAGCTGTCACGTTGACGGCAACGATTAAACGGGGAACGGCGACGGAAACGAAAACGTTCGCGGTTACGATAGTGGAGCAGGACCCGTACAGCGGATACTTGCTTGCTTTTAAGAAAACGGTATCTGGTGTGGATACGCTGTATTATGCGGTAAGCCGCAACGGCAGAACATGGACCGAGCTGACTAGCAATGCAGGAATTTCGGATATCGCAGCGCAAAGTACGTTCAAGCTGCTCTCCGAAGACAAATGGTTCAAATATGAATATGCCAATGGTGCTTGGTCGCTTTATTCCAGTGCGAACGGAACGAGCGGTTGGATCAAGGATACGGGCAGCTTCACTCTTCCAGCTGGAGCGATTTCCGGCAATTTCAAGCCGATTACCGAGGCGGAATGGATTCAGTCTGTGAATCGACTGTCCACGCCAAGGACACTTGATGTGCTGAAGGTCTCCACAAAGGCAGGCTTCGCGCCAAGATTGCCTGAGCAAGTGAAAATCGACTACACGAACAATCTGTATGCAACGGCAGAAGTAGATTGGGATGTCATCGATGCTTCTAAATATGCGGCAGTAGGCACCTTCACTGCAGCGGGCACCGTGAAAGGCGCTAGCACTCGCGTGCAAGCGGCTGTGACGGTCATTGGAGACAGCGCATACAGCGACACGATTCGCAATGGCGAGTTCTGGTATGACGACGAGGGCGGCATGATTCAAGCGCATGGTGGTCATATCATTAAAGTAGAAGATACGTACTACTGGTTCGGGGAAGATAAAGGACATAATTCAGCGGTGCTGAAGGGTGTATCCATCTATGCTTCTAAGGATTTGAAGAAATGGGAATACCGCAATACGGTACTGACACCGCTGGATCATCCGGAGCTGGCTTCCGCGAAGATTGAGCGTCCGAAAATTCTTTACAATGCAAAAACAGGAAAATACGTCCTTTGGGGACACTGGGAAGAGTCCGGCAACTACAATCAAGCGAATGTTATAGTAGCCGTGTCGGATACGGTCGATGGCGATTATACCTATGTGAATCGTTTTCAACCGGGCGGCATGCAGTCCAGAGACTTTACCGTCTTTCAGGATGACGATGGGCAAGCTTACTTGTTCTCTTCTTCCAATAATAATGCGGATATGAATGTTTTCCGCCTTACGGATGATTATCTGTATGTCGATGAGTTTTTGTACACGGGATTCCCAGGCGGCAAGCGTGAATCACCAGCGATTGTGAAGAAGGACGGCATTTACTACATGTTTACTTCCGGCTTGTCCGGTTGGTACCCGAATCAGGGGATGTATGCAACAACGACGAATCTGGCTGACAAAAACGGATGGTCTGCGCTTAAGAAATTTGGAGATCCTGCAACGTATTACACGCAATCTTCCTTTATCGTAAGCGTATACGGTTCAGAGACAATCTCTTATGTCTATGTTGGCGACCGCTGGACACCGACTGCGCTTATGGAATCCCAGTACATCTGGCTTCCGCTTCAGCTCGATAATGGTCTAGCAGAGCTGACGTATTCGGGCAATTGGGATTTGAATGCGGCTACGGGCCACTTCGAAACACCGAAGGATTTGCTTGTATCCCAAGGCAAGCCAGCAGTGGCGAGCTCTTCGGCATCGGGTTATGGCGCGTCGGCTGCGAACGACGGCAATTATGAATCCTATTTTGACGCGGGCGTAACTACCTTCGGCAATACTTGGGAGGTTGATCTTGGCAAGGAATATGATCTAAGCCGGATTGATCTGAGCTGGAGAGAGTGGAACGGCTCGGAGGTTTATTATCAATACAAAATCGAAGGTAAGAAGACGAGCAGCGATGTGAACTATACGATGCTGATCGATCAAACGGGCAATACAACACCTTCCTTTAACAGCCACAAGCTGACGGGCAACTATCGTTATGTGAAATTGACGATTACGGGCCAAAAGGGTCATACGAACAATGCAGGCAATACCGTAACCTGGTATCGCGGACTGCATGAAGTGAAGATCTACAGCTCAAATACGGAGCTCGATACGCCGAAAGGCCTGACAGCTACAGCTGTGAAAACAGCAGAGGACATGACAAGCATCAATGTGAACTGGAGCAGTGTAGAGAATGCTGGCTACTACACATTGTACCGTTCGGACACCCTAAACGGAGATTTCACACAGATTTATTACGGAAGAGCGGCTTCCTATGAGGATATTGGGCTTGCTTCCGGCAAGACGTATTACTACAAAGTGAAAGCGGTCCATGCGGGCGGTGAATCCGGACTTTCGGCGGCAGTAAGCGCCAAAACCTTTGTCGTGCCTGCAGCATCGATTACCTTCGATAACCGCAATAACCTTTGGTACGATACGGACGGCAATATTATGCCGATCGGTAGTTACCTCAAAGTAGGGGACATCTGGTATTACTACACGACTGTAGGGGACGGCTTCAGGTTCACGGATATGATCGTCTACAAGTCGAATGACTTCAAGAACTGGACGCTTCAACAAGAGGTTCTCTTGAACGACGAGTCTCATGAAGAACTGGCATCAAGCAAGCTTGAGGCGCTTAGCGTTATTTACAACAAGGAAACCGGCAAGTATGTGGCATGGTTCCATTATGAAAATGCGGTAGATTATAACTTGGCAAGAGTTGCGGCAGCGGTATCGGATTCGCCAGTTGGACCTTTCGAGTTCCAAGGCAGCTTCCGTCCACTTGGCAATGATTCGCGTGACCTTACCACTTTTGTTGATGAAGGTGGGTCTGCTTACCTAATCTCTTCAACGAATACAAACTCGGATTTGAAAATGTATAAGCTAAGCAGCGACTATTTGACGGTCGATGAAACGGCGAGTGCCATTACCATTTATACGGGCAAGCACCGCGAGGCACCCGCGATGGTGAAGCATGACGGCGTATACTTCCTGTTCTCCTCCGGAGCAGCAGGCTGGAAGCCGACGCAAGGCACATATTCTACGGCAACTTCGATTGCTGGACCTTGGAGCGAGCCGCAAAAAATCGGAAATGCTTCCACGTTCGGAGGCCAATCGGGTGGCGTGCTTACGATTCAAGGAACGGATACCACTTCGTACATCATGATGTCGAATCAATGGAAGCCTGCCGATCTGAAGACATCGAAGCGGGTATGGATGCCAATCAGCTTCAATGGCTTGACGGCAACCTATGATTATTCCGACTTCATTACCGTTGATCCAACTACGGGTATCGTATCGGGGATCACGGATGGCCAGCTATTGTCTGCCGGCAAACCGGCAACGGCTAGCGACTGGAGCGGCGTGAACCGTCCGCAAAGCGCAAATGACGGCGACTACACAACAAGCTGGGTCGGCGAAAATAACACTTGGCCGAAATGGTGGCAGGTGGATCTAGGCCAGGCTTATAGCCTGAGCAGCATTCAGATTTCCTGGTTCCTGTACAATGGCTCTGAGGCTTACCACAAGTACAAGGTAGAAACGAGCTTGGATGGCGTGAACTATACGCTTACGCAGGATCAGCTTAGCAATACAAGATACGGCTTTACTTCGGATAGTCTTACTGGCACAGCAAGATATGTGAGAGTACAGCTCGTAGATGCCGTGCTTGTTAACAACCCAAGCAATTGGTACACTCCTCAGCTTAGCGAAGTGAAGGTGTACGGACATGAGATTAGCGCACCTGTCCAACTTGCAGTAGCTGAAACGACAGACAATGCAGTAACCCTTTCGTGGAAGGCGATTCCACAAGCGTTAGGCTACAACGTTTACCGCTCCGATGCGGCGGACGGCAGCTATGTGAAAGTGAATAGCGCAGATGTTCTGACCAATGGTTATACCGATACAAACTTGGCTGCTTATACGACTTATTTCTATAAGGTGACAGCGAAGTATGATAACAAAGAATCGGCTATGTCTGCGGCTGTTGAAGCCAAAACGATGGAGCTTCCGGCAGGTATTCCTGGAGTGCCACAAGCAGATGAAGTAACCATTAACTCCGTGAAGCTGTCTTGGCAGCCATCGGAAAACACCGTTACCTATAACGTGTACCGCTCGAATGAAGCGGATGGCGTATACGTAAAAGTGAACATGGAAGGTATCGTAGGCACTTCCTACACAGACGCAGGACTAAATGCAGACACAGCGTATTTCTACAAAGTGTCAGCGGTGAACAGCTCAGGCGAATCGGATCTTTCTACCGCACTGGAAGTGAAGACGAAAGCTGAAGATCCAGTTGATCCAACTGATCCGGAGCTTCCAATCAGCGTACCATCAGATCTGCAAGCAGCAGAAGCAACGGTATCATCGGTTAAGCTTACATGGCAGTCGATTGCACATGCGCTAAGCTACAACGTTTATCGTGCAGATGCAGTGGACGGCACATACGTGAAAGTGAACACAGCGAGTATTTTGAGCGCGTCGTTTACTGACACAGGACTGAGTGCTAATACAGACTACTATTACAAAGTATCCGCTGTTTACGAATCTACCGAATCCGAGCTGTCCGCAGCCGTATTGGTGAAGACGAAAGCTGTAGATCCAGTTGATCCAACAGATCCGGAGCTTCCGATCAGCGTACCATCAGATCTGCAAGCAGCAGAAGCAACGGTATCATCGGTTAAGCTTACATGGCAGTCGATTGCACATGCGCTAAGCTACAACGTTTATCGTGCAGATGCCGTGGACGGCACCTACGTGAAAGTGAACACAGCGAGCATTTTGAGCGCATCGTTTACTGACACAGGACTAAATGCTAATACAGACTATAATTACAAAGTGTCGGCTGTTTACGAATCTACTGAATCCGAGCTGTCCGCAGCCGTATTGGTGAAGACGAAAGTTGTAGATCCTGTTGATCCAACAGATCCAACAGATCCAACAGATCCGGAGCTTCCGATCAGCGTACCATCAGATCTAAAAGCAGCAGAAGCAACGATATCCGCAGTTAAGCTTACGTGGCAGTCGATTGCACATGCGCTAAGCTACAACGTTTATCGTGCGGATGCATTGGATGGCACGTACAGTAAAGTAAGCCTTGCGAGCGTTGTGAGCACGTCATTTACAGACTCAGGGCTTCAGGCAGGCACGAATTACTATTACAAAGTATCAGCTGTTTACGAATCTGCCGAATCCGAGCTGTCCGCAGCCGTACAGGTGAAGACAAAAGCAGCAGATTCAACGGATCCTACTGCTCCAGTGAATCCTGGCAATAACGGCGGCACCAGCACAAACAATGATTCCGTGCAAGCAGCCGGCGGCAGTATTGCGGTGAAGACATCCGTAGATGCAAATGGTAGACTGAATGCCAGCATTACGGAAGCTGATTTGAAGAAAGCACTTGAAGCGAGCACAGCGACTACGCTTAATATTAAAGTAGAAGCAAGCAATAGCGGTGCTTTTGGCGGTACGAGGGTAACGATTCCTGTTCAATCATTGCTGAACGCGAATCAAACCGTGAAACAAATTGCGGTGAGCTCGGCTGACGTGACTGTTTACTTTGGCACAGATGCAGCGGCTGGTATTTTGTCAGCAGGCGCTCAGCAGGTTGAGGTTGTTATCACAAAAGTAAATCATGCTGACCTTCCTGAAGACGTTAGAGCTCAAGTTAACGGACACCCGGTCTATGACTTTACGTTAAGCGTAGACGGCAAAGCGGTTAGCGAGTTTAACTCAAGCGAGCCAGTAACCGTAGAAATGAAGTACACGCTCCAAGCAGGAGAGAAAGCTCATCAAATCGTCATCTATTACCTTGGCGCCGATGGCAAGCTTGAGGTTGTACGCAACGCGAAATACAACGAAGCGACAGGCATGATCAGCTTTAAACCGCAGCATTTCAGCCGTTATGCGGCAGCGCATGCGGCTGTAGCCTTTACTGATCTATCGAAAGCGCCATGGGCACAAACGATGATCGAGGCTTTGGCTGCAAGAGAAATCGTTCGCGGAACAGGCAATGGCGCGTTTGAACCAGCTAGAGCCGTAACGAGATCAGAATTTGTACAGCAGCTGTTAGGTGCGCTTGGCCTAATTGATGAGCAAGCAAGCAGCAGCTTCAGTGATGTGACAGAAGGCGCTTGGTACTATGCGGCTGTTGCTTCTGCTGAGAAGCTGGGCATTGTAAAAGGCAAAGCGGACGGCTCCTTTAAAGGAAGCGAGTCCATTACAAGAGAAGATATGGCAGTGATGCTGTCTCGCGCAGCTGTTCTTGCAGGTATTGCAGGCAATGACACAACCGTAGAACAAACCTTTAAAGATCAAGCTGCAATTTCTGCTTATGCAGTTGACGCCGTAAAAGCGATGCAGGAGGCAGGCTTCATCAATGGCTTTACCGATGGCAGTTACCAGCCGAAGCAGCAAACGACGCGCGCGCAAGCCGCAGCCGTGATCTACAAATTGTTGAAGCTTTAATAGCTCACCAGAAAACAGATCATTCCTCGTTAGAGGGTGATCTGTTTTTTTGTTCTTGTCGTGGTAGTAGAAGAGCAGCATCATGTTGAACATAAGCAGCTGGCGGCTGGAGTCGTATCCGTGTCCAAACGGCGTTATAATAGAAGAAAAACGATTATGAATGGTGCATGTTCAAAAATAGAACGAGGAGGCTGTGCGAATGAGCGGTTTAATCGATCGATTGCGCAAGGGTTATGGGAAGAAGCTCGTTTCGCTCCATGCGTGGAATGGCTGGATTGTTGTGATTTTGGCCTTAACCGGACTTATTCTGGTAGGGGGCTTCTGGCGCGGCATTCTCGGCGAGGGCCGGGTATGGATTAAATGGGCTCATATTGTGGTCGGCATTGCGTCGATATTGCCCGTCATCTATTATTTGCTGCTTGCGGGCAAGCATTGGAAGCAACTGAAGCAAAAGCCATGGCAGCGGTTTAATGTGCTGGTGGTGCTGGGGCTGCTGCTCGGCTGGTTCGGTTCGGGCGTGCTGCTGTGGCAGTTCAAAGCTGTCGGCCCAGGCGTCTCCAATACGGCGTTAGTCGTGCATGACCTCCTCACGTGGATTGGGCTTCCGTATATCATCTACCATTCCATCACCCGGGTGAAGTGGCTAAAGGAGCCGAATCGCCGTACGATCAAAAACGAGCAAAAAGAAGCCGATGTCCTGCATCCCGCAGGCTCGCCTCAGGCCGTCTATACTCGGAAGGCATTTATTCGCGGCGCGATCGGCATCGGCCTGGCCGTTACGGTCGGACCCTCTTTTCTAAAATGGCTCGGCACCTCGCTTGGCAGTGTGGGCGGAAGCCAAACAATCGATAAGCTCATCGAAAATGATGCCAATATGCTGCTGCCTGCACCTGAGCCGCTGCCTGCCTCGGCTCCGCCGCTTGGGGGCGGTGCAATTGGACAGTTCCGGGTGTACACGGTCACGCCGATTCCTTCTTTTACGAATGCGGATTGGTCGTTTACCATTGATGGGCTCGTCAATCAATCGTTTCAATGGAACTGGGAGAAGTTTGTGGCGCTAAAGCGATCGGTACAGGTCAGTGATTTTCACTGCGTGACGGGCTGGTCCGTATACAAAAATACGTGGGAAGGCATTCCGCTTAAGGAGCTTCTCCAAATGGCAGGCGTGAAGTCTGGCGCGGAAACGGTGAAGTTTTATTCCGGAGATGGCGTGTACACTGATACGCTGACGCTGGAGCAAGCCGACATGGACGACGTCATTGTAGCGGTCATGCATGATGGCAAGCCGATTCCAAGCGATTTGGGCGGCCCTGTTCGTCTCATTGTGCCGAAAATGTATGCCTACAAATCGGTAAAATGGCTAAACCGTATCGAGCTGATCAAGGGCGAGCATGTGGGCTACTGGGAGGCTCGCGGATATTCGAACGATGCGTGGGTATGAAGAGCTTTGTTTAATAATTCGATATGGGGAAGGTGCTGCTAATGAGTCAAACGAGCATTGTGCATCAGACGTTTACGTTGGAGCTGAACCCGGGTATTTATGTTAGAGGCGATGTACGCGTGAAGGAGGAGGGAGGGCGCTGGCCTGTCCTCCTTCTTGCGCATGGATTTAAAGGGTTCAAGGACTGGGGTTTCTTCCCGTATGCGGCTGAACGGCTGGCTAGGCAGGATTTTGCGGTGGTTACGTTTAACTTCTCGTATAACGGCGTGAGGGAGCAGGATTTCGACGAGCTGGATAAGTTCGGACGCAATACCTATTCGCAGGAGCAAGAGGACTTAACCGCAGTGTTTCAAGCGGTGCTTGAAGGAAGCTTGCCGTTGGCGGAGCGGCTTGATAACAGTCAGATCGTTCTGGTGGGGCACAGCCGCGGAGGGGGGAACAGCGTGTTGTTCGCAGCAGAGCATCCCGAAATTCGCGGCGTTGCTTCATGGAACGGGATCTCGAATGTGAATTTGTTCGGCGCAGCGTTTCGCGAGCAGGTGCTGCAGGATGGCATCGGTTATGTCACGAACGCGAGAACGAAGCAGGAAATGCCGATTGAGGCGGTCTTTTTTGAGGATATCGACTTGAATCGGCAACGTTTTAATATTGTGTTTAAAGCTTCGGAGCTGCAGACGCCGATCCTGTTCATTCAGGGAGGGCGAGATTCGGAACGGCTGCTTGCAGGCTTTCATTTGTTGCAGGCGGCGGCGCCTCACCATCGCTTCGCGTTATTGGAGGAAGCGACGCATACGTTCGGGACGAAGCATCCTTTTTCAGGGACGACGGATGATTTGGAGCGGGCGATCGCGCTCACGAGTGCTTTTTTTGCGCCGCTGCTGAAACGAAACTATTAATGTATAGACAATAGGAATGAGAAAAGGAACTGGATGGGATGACTTATTTTAAAAAAGCAGATGACGTGTTGGAGCAGTTAGGCAAGGAAGGCACCGTTATCGTGGATGCGCGGTATGTGCTAAACGATACTGAGGCAGGCAAGCGGGCTTATGCCGAATCGCATCTTCCGGGAGCGTATTATGCGGATTTAAGCCACGACCTCTCCAGCCCCAAGCGACCGAATGGAGCGGGCGGCCGTCATCCTTTGCCTGAACCGGAGACGCTGGCTGCTTTTCTGGGCAGCATCGGAATAAGCCGCAATACCACCGTCATCGCCTATGACGATCAAGGCGGAGCTATGGCCTCCCGCCTGCGCTGGCTGCTTCATGGCTGGGTCATGACGGACAAGTCTACATCCTGAAAGGCGGCTTTTCCGGAATTATCAGTCCGCTTTTAAATTAAGAGAGTATAAATTAAATTCAACAACAATAATTTTATAGGAGTTAAATCAACAAAAAATTAACTAAGGATACTTTGTTATTAGTGAGTACAGACGTCTCAATTATACTGAGTTATGCAAAGAAGCATATGAGTGAATGCTTGGTTTGGAGATTCAGGATAAACCCTTGCTTACAAACTTGACCAGAACTGTTTTATTGTCTCTCATGGTATTAATATGAAAAATAAAGCCCCTTATATAAGGGGCATAAAGAGGTACAATATAAAATTAATGTATTAATATATTTTAGGTTTGATTGCGATTAATTTCTTGGTTCAATGCTTCGGTAAAAGTTTCTGTTCTAATATTATCACGATCATAGATGCCCCCTGTAACAGTTGAGATAGTATCAACTGCACGTCGGAAGACATCTCTATATTGATTCTCATCCCAAAGAATATTCATTATTTGGGAACAATATCGTGACATTTCGTTAGAATTAAAGAATCTGGGCATCTGTGTATCCAAAGCAAGTTTTCTAAAAGCCATTAACAAATGATATCTTGCTGGTTTTAATTCAGAAGAAATTGATTGACTTCTAAATAGGTATTCGAGACGATATTGAGAATATGCAGCAACGTAGTACATTTCAAGTTTGTGCTCTGGGTTGAAGATTTCTATCCCAATATTCCTCAAGAGTAGCTTATAGTTCCTTGAGGTCCGATGGGGCAAATCCAGAAACAATGAGGCAAATGATTTTACTAAGGTTGTCATATTGATCACTCGTACTTTTTCGATATCAGGAACTGCATTGTATTGTCTTGATCTGCGCTCGTAGAAAAGCTTTTTATGTCCATCAAATGTAGGGAAATAGACTTCAAGTTTTTTAGGAAAGTCAGACAAAGCAAATAATTGGTCTTCTGTGACTTCTGTTTGTCGATTGGTAGCCTTAATAATTTGATTTTTCACTTCTGGGTCAGTTGTGGCAATTAACCGAATTGGAACAAGTACACCCTCACTTAGTGACTCTTTTGTTTCATGTAGAACATAACTTGTTTGACATCCATTTACAATCTGGTAATCTTCGACCACAAATCTATTACCAGTAGGATGCAACCTCTTAGCGACTATAGTTATTCCATTATTTAATAAGGGGAATAAAAACTTTTTAGTATCCTCTTCCAATGTTTGCTTTATCTCTGTATTTACAGGGTTCCATTCCTGCCAATCACGCACATTATCATAGAAAATTGATGTGTTCATGTCACCTGTATCATTTTCTATTAATTTTAAAAACTCAAGAACAGGCACAAATCCAAGATAGGATTGTTCTACACCTTGAATTTCCGGAAATACAGTCCGATTAATAAATGTTATTTCTTGTGTTATAGAGTTTCTAAGGTTTCTGTATAATGTTTGTAGTCGTTCAGCATCAATACATTCAAATGCAACGCGTCTAAAAAGTCCCAGTTGCCTTAAGTCTTCTGTTACCGAGTCTCTACGAACAGAGAGGTTTGCATCATCAACCCAACGACCTGTGGTTGCATAGTATAGAAAACATTGAGGATTGCCCTTTCTAAAAAGACGACTATTAGCGAATATTTCGTTTAAGATTTTCATTTTTGCTTTTATTGAAACATTTTGAGGTAGTGCAGGTGCATCAGAAAAAATATCTAGTAACCCAAATCCAAATTGACCTATTTTTTGGGAATCAAAATTACTTGAGCGCTCGGATTGAACAAAAACAAATGATACATCTAAATAACCATTGGTTTCTGCAAGATCCTCAATTTCTTCTGGTTCAGTGATGAGACAGCCATTAACAATAATAGCAAAACAATCAATTCCACAATCGTGACCTGCTCCTACCGTAATATCATATGTAGAAAAAGATTCTGAATAATGAGTAGCTGTTACGAGTGCCCCGGTAAAGTGCTCAAATGCGGTTTCTTCGGGTAGATTGGATAACCCATTTTCATTTATAAATTCATCAAGTAAGTTTTTAGTAATTCGATCCAATGTGGAGACCCCTCTCTTATGGTAATACTATTTCAGATTAATATACAATAATCTCTAAATTAAAGTAAAGTTTTGTATAATTTTTGAGTTATAGGCAGCACAGTAGGTCCTGCCATTAGTTACGTTGAGCATAAGGAGTGAAATCTTAGCTGGAGTGATTGGAGTTCGGATGAGGGGAATCTAGTGGCTACGTGTGAAGAGTAAGAGCTAAGAGGTGCATAACAGTATAAGATTTCAATACATTACCCTTTTGGTTGAATACATGGGGTGATGTATTTTTTTATGATTAGTGTCAACAAGCATACTTCTTATAAAACCAAAATTGTAAAGAAAGCGTCTGCAAAGTTTTAACCTCTTGTATACGCTAATTAACTATACACTGTTTAAATCAAATGATATATTCTATTTATTGTATTGGTAATATTATTAAAATCAATAAATAAGGTTAATCCTGAATTACGAAAGTGCGACCTCATAAAAACATAAAAAAGTGCCCTAATCTTTGGTAGAATGGTGTTTACGAAGACAACATCACCCAAAGAGAGGAGCACCCATAAAGTGAAGTTTACCAC
>NZ_SKCD01000040.1 GCF_006542765.1 Paenibacillus luteus | reverse complement strand
AACATATCCTTAATTTGTTCCCATTGTTCATCACTTAGTTCATACCTTCTTTGAATCATGGTGGATGCTCCAATCGTTTTTCTCAAATTATACTACAAAATCATTTAGTTTTCAGACACGTCCTAGTGTATCTTCAATGTGGAGGGATAAACTCTTCCAGACTCATCTAGGAAAGAAAATTATCATTGATATAACATCAGTAATGGACTCAACGATTATTTCGTAAAACAACTTAGAAGGAAGAACTTAAAATATTTTGTTTCAGTTGTACCTCATTCTGAAGCCAAAGGATAGGAATGTAAGCTCCCTAACGAAGAACGTTAGTTCAACAACGGCAGTCTAATACTTTGTTTTCTAAGGTCCCCAAGCCAAGGTGATGCTCGCTTTGGCCGGGGTTCTATAAGTGGAGAATAGCGGGAATTTTATAGGAATTAGGCGAGAATTGCACCCATAGCTGCGTTCAAAAAGGGGGATGACGATGTCACATGTACAGGCTGTAATTATAGATCCCTATTACGAAATACCGTTGTGGCTGCCTGAAGCAGAACGGAAAGAAACCATCTATTTATCCAAAAACTCAAGTGTGGAAGATGTTGTTCTTTTTCTTACTCTGCTATGTGGCTATAATCATTTAGATATAAATGTAGAACCTCATGAGGTTGTTCAACAGTTGATCGTTCAAGAGAAAGTGGCGATGAGCGGTGGCATTGCTTTTGAAGGCAACAATAAGAGAATCCTTCCTAGCTGTTGTTGCGGATTGGAGCAATGGAGAGAAGTCAGCGATGCGGTATCAAATAAGAAGGGTGTCTGGCTCGGCCATGATCCTCTTCCTACGACTGAATATTTGAATGGCTCGGTAAGGATTTGGTCAGACGATTATTTTGGCATATACAAGCAAAAACAGCCTACGGAACATGAAAAACAAGCCATGTATTTTATAGAGTTCGAGCATGATGTACTGATCAATAAGCTTCGTGGCATAGAAACTGATTTAATTGAGTTTTTTAAGTACCCTTTGACTCAGGCATTAGCGATGATTGACAACAGCTTATTGGATATTTTATTTATAAAATATTGTGAGTGGTTTCAATTAAAAGCATCATGATTTTTCACCGATAGGTCACAATAGCGATTGAAGCCAAGCCTTCTCCGCATTTACTACATTCATCTAAAGTGAAGAGTTGGAGTTTTATTTTTCTAGCAGCGAAACAAAGGCCGCCACTGATGCCAAGTGGCGGTTTTTGCTGCGCGAGTGTGTAGCTTGCTTTGGAGAAAACGTTGTTGCAAAGCAGGTTATGAGCTTTTTTTCACAAGGGCAACATAGTTAGTCTGCCCAAACTCTATTGGCGTGCATTAAGACTTCTTACGCGGGGCAAGACTGTTTCTCTAGACCCACACGAATTTCGTTTTGTATAATGGCACGGTACCTTTGAAGTGAGAGATGGATCAGAATAGCAGTATTCTGGCTTCATTATAAAATTATTCAACCCGTGCTGGAGGACGAACGACACTTATGGAAGCAACAAACAAACAATCGGCTTTTGCGATATGGATTAGCCTAATCAGCAACATTATTTTAACGGCACTAAAGCTTATTGTGGGTTTGCTATTTAACAGTCAGGTGCTCATTGCAGATGGCGTACATAATGCGGGAGACGTGTTTGCAAGCGCAGCAGCATTAATATCGATGGTCATTTCCAAGCGGCCGCCGGACAAAGACCATCCCTATGGACATGGTAAAGCGGAGGTTATCGGTGCAGGGTTCATTGCGATCATTTTGGTGCTCGCTGCCGTTTATATGGGGTACCACTCGGTTATGGCGCTCATGGAGCCGCCTCATACGGCTACACTGCTTGTTCTCGGGACGGCAGCGATTTCGCTCGTATGGAAGCAATGGCTGTATATTTATACGATGCGCATTGGCAAAAAAGCGAACAGCAGCGGCTTAATCGCAACGGCCTATGACCATTTGGCTGATGTATATGCGTCGCTTGCAGCAGTAATCGGGATTGCGCTCGCTATGCTTGGCGACCATTACAATATTCAAATTCTGAAATACGGCGATCCCGTAGCAGGAATCATTGTCGCTTATTTCGTCCTGAAACTGGCGATCCATATGGGCCGCTCTTCCATTGACGTATTAATGGAGAAAAATATAGACGAGGACCGGATGGAGGAAATCATGCAGCTGGTGCAATCCATTCCGGAAGTGAAACGAATTGACCGCATTCGGGCGCGCGAGCATGGCCACTATATGATTGTAGATGTGCGGGTAGGCATTCCAGCGGAGCTTAGTGTGCAGGAGGGCCATGACATTTCACGAAAAATAAAACAGGTCATTATGGATGAAGTTCCGAATGTCGAAGAGGTTCTTATTCATTTAAATCCATGGTATAAAGATCATAAATCGGCTGAATGATGCCGGGCAGAACCTTGCTGACAGGTTAGGTCATAAAAAGGCAAGCAGGGCGGGTTCAACGGAAGGCTAACCGTAGAACCCGCCCTGCTTGCCTAGCGCTGCTAATGCAGCTTAATTTGTTTAGCGGCAGACAATAAGATTTCCATATCGATGGAATAAGTAGAAGCCACGGAATAAAAGTAATGCTCGGTTACGATAAAGATTTGCCCGCGTATTTCATTTTGCTCAATTAGCGCTTTATGGCCGTTGATGGTGGTCTCCGTAAGAGTTTCAGCTGGGAAGTTGGATTTTAAGTTATTCAAAATCTCCCCAGGATTCGGATGCTCTCCACTTGACTGTGAGATCCAAAACTGAGTTTTACCATCCTTTAATTGATATTCCGCTCTAATTGAAATCCCATAAGATGTTTCGGTTGCCCACGTATGAAGCAGCTCACCTATCGGATTTTCATCGGATGGATCTTCGGCTAACTGTAAAGGGATATGGATATCCTCGGGTCTGAACGTAGACATGTCCAGCTTTCTGTACAGCGGTATTTCATGGTCCTCAAAATTGATCGGCCCAATTGCAGATGCCGAATCTGCCGCATGCAGCTGATAGGATGATTCGTCTGATGCTTGGCAGCGGCATGAACCAGAGCGTATAGGCGCCATGTGCTTGGCGGATCAATTTGGCGGTATACACACTCTTTGAAGGGTCAGTCATCCAAATGGCATCGACATCGGGATCTATTGAGGCGCCAAATACGAGCAAGGAAGGCGCTTCTTTGTTGAAGGGAATAAACGAATAATTAAATGCCTCATTTATTCCCTCGACAGCTAAAGTTCCGTAGTCGAGCTCAGAGAGCAATGGGACCTCCAAGTGTCCCTGAACGGACTAAGACATGCTGTCCTCAGTCCAATCTAGCAATCCTGCTTCCCATGTCATGACGGACTCTTCAGATTGGACAATACTTGTAAAAATAAGCATTTGATGATCATCAAGTTGTTCCTTATATATGATTTCCGGATTTAAGCTGGGAGAAGTATCGTTTATGAGCTGTAGAATCTGTTCATCCGTCGGCGGTGTGGACACCAGTTGAGCAGGAGAACTTTCCTCGGGAAGTGTTGTTCCAATCATAATAGCTAGAAACACGAGCACTAGCGCGATAGGCAGCACTCCACTTCACCACGCTAGACTAGGTGGAGCCGCTTAGATGAGCGGCTCTTTTTTGTGCTTGGCCTGTAACGAGCCGCAACGAGGCGGCGGCAAGGGTGGTGTTTACATGACTGCTTTTTTCTTACCATGGAATTGAAAATCTATGACGTGTGCTTTTCCAATTCAACGTACCGGTCACGAATAGAGCAGCGAAATAAATAAACAACGAACAGACGATTGAAATGGATACGCACCATAACTGCGGCATACCATGGCTGGCTAAATGGTTATAGATCAAGTGCCCACATATTGCCATTAGCATCATGCAGATCCCAACCTTGATATAAGGACGAATACTCCCATAAAATCCGATCGAACTCGAGATAGAAAAAAAGTTCAAAATTGTTTGCACTAATATGCCAATTCCGATGCCCAATGCAACGCCAATGATTCCTAATTGACTGCCTAACACAAAGACCGAGACACCCTTGAATACAGTCGTTATTACGTAATTCCATAATGCAGCATTCGCGCGGCCGAGACCAAGTAGGATCGCATGAAGTGGGGCATCGAAATAATGCAGAAAAAACATCGGGGCAAGTATTTTTAAAAGTAGTCCTGCTTCAGGCGCATTATAGACTAGTGTCGTTAGTGGAGTTGCCCATTCGTACAGGATAACTGTAGCTGGCGCACCGATTAGAAGTCCTAATACCATAGCCTGATTCATCCTCTCATGTATAAGCAGACTATTCTTGTTCACCGAGGCCTCACCAATCGCGGGAATAAGAGCAGTCGATAAGGATTGCGTGATAAAGCTTGGCATGAACAATAGCGGAAACACATAGCCGGCCAGCAGACCGAATTGCTTCGTGGCTAAAGCTGTGCCGATGCCGTACAGGCCCAAGCTGGTTGTAATAAGAAGAGGCTGGAAGGCATTGTATAACGAATGAATGACACCATGACCAGTCGTTGGGAGTCCGATTTGCAGAAGCTCGCGGAGTGTGCTTTTTCCATGTTTCAGATGGCTCGCCCAAGTCTCGCCCGATACCTTGGATTCACCATATAGCTTGTAGCTTGTCATCAGAAATAAGAGGCTTATTGCTTCGCTGACTACCGAGGCAGCCATAGCACCAGCAGCTGCATAAGCAATTCCGTAAGGCAGCAATAGGTGTACCAACGCTAGCACACTAGCGATTTGAATCGTATGCTCCAGCACATCAGAAGCAGCAATGGTCTTCATCTGCTGCATGCCCCGAAAATACCCCTTTAATACGGCTGAGACTGCGATAATCGGTGCGATCGGCGTAATCGCTAGCATGGCGTAATAAGCCCGCTGGTCACTTAACAGAATAGACGCGATCCACTCTGATCCAAGTAACGATATGGTCGTGAGAGTTACGCTCAAGACGCCAGTGACAGCGAGCGAGACATACAGAATGCGCCTCACTTTCATCCTTTCGCCACGAGCCTGGGCTTCTGCGACCAACTTTGAAATTGCCACCGGTAATCCAAGCTCAGTAATCGTAATGACGAGCGGGACAAGTGGATGCGCCATCATCAAGATGCCGATTCCCTCTGCGCCTAGTACGCGAGCAATATACATACCGCTGATAAAGCCGAGAATACGATTGATGAAAGCAGCAACAGACAAAATCAAAGTACCTCTCATAAACGATTGCCCGAGTTGTGACATGACTTGAGTCCTCCTGTTAAGCGAATACATAAATGTATTCAAAAATTGAAAAAAGCATGCGAACAAGCTTTTGACGCTATCTAGGAAAAGTTGGTAATATAAGAAAAAAACAGTTATTCCAGAGGCTATTGCTCGTTATGTGCTCGTTTCATGACCGCGCGTGCCTTACTTCAGACTGCACACCAAGAGTATGGTAACAGCTGCAGCTGTCAAAAGAAAATAAAGGATCTGACTCAGAAAATAAAGATATAGACTGTTAGGGTGGCCAACTGTAAATTTAACTGTATTTCATTTTCAACGTAAATTTTTTGGGGGAAATAGTAACTTTTTTTAAAATATTGTGTCGGTAGGGTGTGGAAATGAGTTGGGATATGGTTATACTGAGAGGAGATTTTTATTATGAAAAAAAGGTATTGCTCACTGCATTGTGTACTTTTCTGTCAGTGAGCTTGGTTTTCGGCGTAGCTTACGCAAGCGAAGCAATAAAATTGTTGTCAATGGTAAAACAGTAGCAGCGGATGTAGCACCACGAATGATTAACAATCGCGTCATGGTACCAATCAGTTTTGTTTCCAAAGCACTTGGTGCAGATGTCACTTGGGATCAGAAAACGCAGACGGTTGGTGTTAAGAGCTATGGAATTGCGCCTGTAGATATTTGGAAAGTGGAAGAAGGGAAACCTTCTGAATTTCAAGTTAAAGTAGCAGTTCAAACTTGGACTCTTGATGACACCACAACCATTGAGCAGTGGGATCTTACCGTTGTTCAAAATGTTTTCAAGTTTAAATAACTATCCTACAAGAGGCTTTACTCAATTGACGGCACAGAACGTTAAATAAACAATTCGGAAAAACAAAAAAATGGCGGTGCTAAGGAGAGTATCCTAGCAGCGTCATTTTTATTTTTGGTCTATTACCACCTTCTTGATAACAAATTCAAGGCGCACGTGAAGTTTTAAATGACCATCGTTAGGATTGTCGTCGTAACAGCACATGTAAAAGGTCGAAAAGAGTAGAAATTGGAAAAAAGTACTTATTGGCTAGCCGTACTCAATTCGATTTTCCAAAACTTTTGTCTTTTATTAAAAATTGTAAGCAGGTTAAAAAATGGATATTGTTCCTTAATGGTTGGCTTTGCTAAGATCAGTGTAAGGGAGGAGACGAAAATAGTAGAGGCTTAGATCGAGGAAATATGCCAGTTGAAGAAGGCACATTAGACAATAATCAATGGACCCGATGGATTAATAAAAACAGCCCTGTGAATGTTAAGTTTATTCCAATCCCAATTGGTAACTGACCGACAAGTCATTCCGATAGGAAATTTAATAGATCAGTACAGTACTGAATACAAGGAGCTGCTAGATGAATACCCGATAGTTTGGCATTTAGCTACTGAATCGGATGGTAACATGTATTTGATTGAGCAAATTACAGGACTAAAAACCAACCATGCGCTATTAATTCGAAACGATTGGCTGCAAGCATTGAAATTGGGTGAGTAGCGGTATTGAAGACGTCTATCCACTTCCGCTGAACATATAAACATGAAGAGGCGATTCTATGACCCAAAGATGGTTTATTCGACAGCTGTTCTCATATGTGCCAATCTTTCTATTAATCACTTCATTCCTTGCCTACATAACTTTCTTCTCACTTACCGAGATGGCGAATCAAACCAGCCAACAAGTCAATGAACTAGCGACTGAACGCTTACTTCAATTGGTAGATTACTCCTTACAAGACATCGATAAGCTTGTGATCAAGGACTTAAATAATAATTCCCATTTCATTCGTTTTTTCTATGTGGGAAAGAATAAAGTAATAGAAGAAAGCGAGGCTTCAGAAACGATTCGCAGTTGGACGATTATTAACCATTTTATTCGTTCGGTATACTTATATCGCAAAAGTGATGATATTGTACTTAAGAATACAATCCGTGTTCCAATGACTGCATTCACGGATGCAGACTTCCTGAAGGAGCAAATAGAGAAGGATAGTGTCGGCGCGTGGACAAATCCCCGAACGTATCATGAGCCATCCTTTCAAGGAAGAAACGAAAAAGTTGTTTCACTCGACAAAAAGGTTCCTTTTACAAATGGTGAGTTAGGGATGGTCGTAGTCAATGTCAAAACCTCTTCACTCGAGTCTATACTTAGACCGAATTCGGATTCGATTGTGAGCGTGATTGAACTGTATGATACGGAGGGGAGAGCGTTTCGCCCACATCATACAGAACAGAATCTAAAGGTGTTAACGCAGCTTCGTTCTAGTTATACCAATTGGGTTATCCGTAGCGGAAGCACTCCTTTTATGTTCATGGATTATCCCGACAGCAGCATCGTCACCAGTGTTTCATTGGGACTACTCTCCATCGTTATCGGCATGCTCTGGTTTATATTTGCAATTAGGATGAATTACAAACCGATTGGAAAAATCATGAATAGATTGAGAACGGTTACAACTTTGAAAAATCATGAATTGATTTTAGCAAACAGCTATGAATTGCAGATGATTGAGGTGGCTATTGACAGTTTAATCCAACAATCCATTGATTTCAAAAAAACGCATGAAGAGAATTTAATATTGCGCAGAAGAGTGCTTTTTCATGATGTGTTGCTAGGGAATCGCATTGTCAAAACTGAAGAATGGAGAAAGGAGTTTAATCAGTTTCATTCTCCTTCAGAAACAAACTTCTTTCGTTTTGCTTTAATTGAGATCGATAATTACTCTCTATTTTGTGCGGAGTATCACCAGCGTGATAAGAACCTACTTAAATTTTCCATGGGTAATGTTGCTAGAGAAATGGCGACCTCGATGAAGATATCCATCTGGCTGGAATGGCTGGTAGGTAAACATATGGGGATATTGTTCCTCGATGATGATCCTATACAAACATCTAGAATACTCGGAATGCTCGAACGTTACCGCGAATGGGTGGAATTACATTTGAAGCATACTGTTACGATTGGCGTAGGCGATCTTGTCGAGGAGTCCGAGAATTTACTGATTGCCTACGGACAGGCAGAAAAAGCTTTGGAGAAAAAAATAATAATGGGAGCTAATCAGGTTATTTTATACGGGAGGGTTATCGATGACTCGCAACACTTACCCATACATGAATTCTTATTAGAAATCCGTGAGGTTTCCAGAATGTATCGTATGGGTGAGCCTAAGTGGATAGAAGTATTCAATGAGCTATTTCATGCCCTGCGATTAGGGAATATGAGCAAGGATGATGCGGTAACGATCGTTAATTTACTTTTGAATACCATCTATAGAGAGATGATGGAGTTGACCGAGGAGTATTTGGTTTTGTGGAAGAATGATACGATGCCAGCGATGAATGATGCTTTTGCCGAGTTCGAGAGCCTAGAGAAGGTTAGAATATCCTTTTTAGCAGCGCTGTGCTCTTATGAAGAAAAAATCAAAGCAACACGTGAAGCTAAACAATACGCGCCTATAGCCGAGCAAGTTCGCAATTATATTGATCAACATTATGTAAACCCTGATATTTCATTGACTCATTTAGGGGAGGTATTTAATACGAATCCCAAATACATCAGTTTTATATTTAAGGAACAAGTAGGAGTCAAATTTATGAATTATCTTATTGATGTAAGGGTTGAGCAGGCCAAACGTCTGTTATTGTCCACGGACGATTTAATACCTGACATTGCTGCTCAAGTCGGTTATATCCATGCTGTATCATTTAACCGCGTGTTCAAGAAAGTGGTTGGAATGACTCCAGGCGGATATAGAAAC
Source organism: Paenibacillus luteus (assembly GCF_006542765.1). Classification (GTDB taxonomy): domain Bacteria; phylum Bacillota; class Bacilli; order Paenibacillales; family Paenibacillaceae; genus Pristimantibacillus; species Pristimantibacillus luteus. Next base: position 30,537 of record NZ_SKCD01000040.1, on the reverse strand, counting down.
CGTCGTGAGATGCCAGGGAAAAGTATTCCTCCAATCATTGATGGATACAATGACGATGTGGTGTAAAAGAAGCCTCTTGTGATACTGTTCCTGCAGTATCACAAGAGGCTTCTTTTCTTTTTCAATCGTTTGACATCTTGTTCAACTGAAACAGTTTTCCGACAGCCTTACCTACTAAACTTCTCTCGTTATAAAATACAATCTATTTTCTAGGTATATTCATGGAGAAAAGTTGTTTCTTGAATATGAACACCACGCTTCACGGCGTATTCTCTAATGCGATTATTGTGTCCGTAAGGAAATATGTTTATAGACTCTTTTGCAAAGTCTTCGTTACAATGATGGCGTTACGTCTTGGAAATGAGGCAGCTAGTTTTGAAATTAGGAGGTGAGCCTATCCGGTAGATTTTTAAGGGGAGGTTGTATGCGCTGACGTGGTTGTAATTTCGATCGATCGTAACATTTTTATCGCTAAAGGTGTGAAAAATTCCGAAAACTAAAAATTGGGCGATTCTAAAACGAGATTTTAGAGGTTGCCTTAAGAAAAGGAGCAAAACTCAGATGAAAGGTGAAAAGCCCTTAATCAACGTCTCCCGCATTCTCGTAGTCATCATGCTGCTCTCTGTATTCACTTTTGCCCCCAAACCGGCTGCTGCGGCAGAAGGTGAACGGACACCTAAACTGAATCAACTCATTGCACAAGCTGAAGCTTTGAAAGCTGGCAACAAGGAATTTCCGCTCCAGATTAGCAAGATTGAGGACGGATCCGATGTGAACAAAGCTTTCCCTTGGGTATACGCTAGCGAACTTGAGGATCTTGATAACGCACTTAAGCTCGCAAGTAATGCGCTCACTCCCGCCAGCGAAGCCATAGCCAGCCTTGAAGGCGCAATGTTGAATTTCACTGGAAAGATCAAAGCGGACGGTTCAAATCCCTATTTCCGTCTTGATCCGGGTGCTGGTAAAGTACCTGTAGAAGTTACCGCGCCCACCAATGTCTGGGCCTCAAGAACTCCGCTTGACAACCGTGTCCCCGCCGACTTTGCTGGTGGCACATTCAAAATGATTCCGTATCCTTTTGCAGGTTCCGAAGGCAAAGCCAATGTGCTCCAGATCAATTATGTTCATAACGGACAAGGCACGTTCGGCGGAATGAGCCTTGTATCTCCGTTGTCCCCGGCTGTAAATGTAAAGGAAGGCGCAACTATTGAGTTTGATGTGTACTATCCTAAGAGCGCGCAGGGCAAATTCATGAGGTGGAGAATTAGAAATAACAACTCCGACCTCGATTCCTACCTCAGGACTTACGAGTACAACAACCTTAACCCCGAATGGGTTGGCAGCTACAATGGTGAAACTTGGTTGAAGGCTCACCATAGCATTACCGCTTCAGCAGGTAATTCATCGAACTTCATTCTTGAGCTCCATGGCGAGAACGGCCGTCCAGCAGAAACCGGCATGCTTCTAGTCGCCGACATCAAAATAACCGAGCCCGATCCGAACGGCATTGCGCTTCCAAACGTAGTCAACAAGGAATCCCAGAATGTCGTAACACCTCTAAAGAGTATTTACAACGGGGAAAATAGCAAGTTCATGGTCGGCACGATCGGAACCGGTTCAGTAACTGGAACCAGAGCCCGGCACTATGAAATCTTTGTCGACGGCAATAATCTTAAGGCCGAGTCAACGCATCCTCGTGGCCCGAACTGGCTGAAAAGCGTTACTGGCGCGCCCCTGAGCGGCGCAGCTACTACTCCGGGCATAGCTGAATACAGTTTTCCGACCGGCTCTTATCAAGCGATCAGGGATTCCGGAGCTCCCGGACAGTATAAGTCTCACGCCCATGTTTTGGCATGGTACAACCAGGCCCCAGTGTGGATGAGACAGATTATTCCCGCGAATCTTTCCTCCGGATATAAAGGCACAGCTAATTTCTACGGACTAGGCAACGGTGTTACAACCACGGTTAAGGTAGACAAAGAAAGTGCCAGAAGAGTGCAGTATAACCACACAATGACTGTAATGCGACACTTCCTGACCACCGATACGAAGTATGGCTCAAGCGTATCCCGCGGAGTAATCCCCTTCAATTCATGGGATGTACTCAACGAAGAGGTTCACGAAAGCCGGCACAGTGAAATCATTCCAACGAATCCGAACAGTTGGAGAGCGAGCCTCAAAAACACCAACTGGCTTGTTGCAATGTCGGATGATCTAATTGATGGCGACATCAGAGAGCATTACATTTACCTGCTCTTCAAATACGCGCACATCGCGGCTCCGAACGCCAAGATGGCAGCAGCTTACAAAGCGAACTATGCTGACCTTCCCGAGTACATGAAGCTCGACGGACATGACACAGGCGGCAATATTGACGCCTATATCGATGCGAATCCGCCGAAACTGACCTACAACGATTACGACATTTCTAACCGTACCAAGGCAAGGACTGCATACAATATGATTCGCGAACTGAACACTGCATGGCTCACCGATCCGCTTTATGACGGAAGATCTCTTATTGAAGACATGGGTATTCAGGGACATGATACGGTAAATGAGACTCTTGCAAGCGATAACCAATATGCAATGGCTCTCTATGCCTCTCTCGTTGACCAGGGTCTGCTTTCCGGTATTTCTTTCTCAGAATTTGACCTTAAGCTGCCGACAAGCGCCCCTGGTGGCGGCGCGATCGCTCCTGCATCGCTCAATGTCAGACAGTCTGACGCTCTTGGCTATCAATACGGGCTGATGTACAAATTGTTCACCAAGTTCGCACCGTACATCGATCACATCATCAGCTGGGGGGTGGCCGGTTCAGGATGGCAGGGAAGCTATGTGCTGTTTGACAGTCAGAGCAATGCCAATGCCGGCTACTATGGCGCCGTGAATCCGAACAGATTCATTCTTGGGCATTCATACCTAGATGGTTACTTTGAAGGCGAATACGAGAAACTTCAGGACGATTATGATATTGACCTTGGAGATCTTGGAATCTATTCTGTCGGTGGACCTAAAGCACCTGAAATGTTAACCGGTGCAGATCATGTAACGGCTGGCAGTTCCTTCGACCTTGTTTATGGTTTGGGCCATGTGCAGGGCAACGTGCTGGCTCAAGATGTGACGATCACGTTCGATGTCGATAAGCTGGAACTGACTGCACCGCCAGTTTCGACAGACGGATCGAAATTCGTCGTCGTCGATTACAAGGCAGAGCCTGCCGGAACACTCCGTATTCTGGGCGTTCATCTTGACGGCGAACAAACCAAGCCGAATGCGGATCTGATTAAGTTGTCGTTCCGGGCAAAAGAAAATGCACCAGCCGGCCTGACCAACATTGAGGTCACCCAATTGGTGACGGCAGATAGTGCCGGAACGGAAACGATTCAAGCCGGCACGGTACACACCGTTCAAATCGACGTCATCGACAAGACGGCGCTGAACGCGCTGATTGGTAAGGCGCAAAGCGCGCATGATCAAGCAGTGGAAGGCAAACTGCTCGGACAATATCCAGCAGGTTCCAAAGCAAAACTGCAGTCTGTTATCGATTCAGCGGCGGTCGTAGTGAATAACTCGAAAGCCACTCAGGTTCAGATCGATTCAGCAGCCTTGCAGCTGAACGCAGCTTTACTGGACTTCCAGTCTTCCGTGATCGTGAAAATTCCGACCGATCACAACGGCGACGGCAAGATCAGCATTGGCGACTTGGCGATTATGGCTAAGGCATATGGTATCACTTCAACAGATGCAGGATGGGATCAAGTGAAACATTTCGACTTGAACGGCGACAACCGAATCGATATTATCGATCTGGCTATGCTGGCCCGCATGATCTTAGAATGGTAATGTCCTAACGAGTTAAGCCGAAAGTAGAAGGCTCCTGTATTCGTCGAGGGCACTGAAATGGTCCTCAACTTAGAAACAGAATGCCCTTTCCTCGATTTTACGAGAAAGGGTATTCTGTTTTGCTGTATAAAAGCTGTAATAATTCTAGGTGGTGTCTCGGATGATTTTAAATCAACATATGCAGCGATTATTAGCAATAACGGTGTAGGGTAGACGACCCTACTGAATGATATCAAACATTATCTCATTCACGCTATGGACACAGAATCAAAAATGCGCTGGTGGTTCTGCCGAAGTGGTCAGCAGAGCGCTCGGAAGATACCGAATAGTTCAGTCATCTACTTCTCTAATATTTTCGACCATTTTTCGCCGGTCGAATACTTGAGTTGCTGAATGGAGCGGTAAACGGAGTGAATACGCATGATTAATATTTACGTACTGAATCAGGATGTTCTGGCAGAAAAACATTACAAGGAGTTGGTCAAAGAACTGAAAAAGAAGGGTCATCAATATGTTGTATCATCGTACTACGACATATTGTTTTCTATCCATCATCTTGCCAAATATGTTAAAATAGCCCGAAAGGAGGAGTTATTATGAATCAAGAAAACTTAAGTTGTAAAGTTTGTGGAAGTAATACGTTTGCTAAAGGTGAAATAATTAATGGGTACGCTCGAGTAATGCCAATTGGTAAAATGTTCGCTTCTGGCTCCCCGGTGATATATACATTTTGTAAAGAGTGCGGAGAAGTAGCATCAATTAAAATTGAAAAACCAGAGAAATTTTGAACCCTCAAGTAAGGACTTTTTTACATTTGATATTCATTCAGATGCTTCGTCATAAATCCATGAGCACAATGCGGGCAAACAAATACATCAGCATCAGCAAAAGTGCGGGAATTTCTATCTGCCAATTCCCCTTTTTCATAAAAAACCATGCCACGTTGATCATCTGGACAATTCATTCAACACACGCTCCTTATTCGTTGAAGCACATCATCATGCCTCAATGCAGACTTCATCATACGTCGTATCGCTCGCTTGAAAGCAGGACTTCATTGTCCTTCATATCGTACACCTTAGAACAAATATCATCGTCCAACAAATCACTACCTTAAAGCAGACCTCATCGCAAACCTCACCTTATACAAACTTCGCATTCTACTCGTCTCTGACGTCACCCATTGAATTAATAGGATTTTCTCCTTCTATATTTTCGAATTTCAGCTTTTCTTGGTGATTAGCAGGAGTTTCAGTGAGGATCAGCCGATTTGAGAAATCGGATTTCAATATGCGCATAAAAATAAGAAGAGCTGTCTTCAGGGCTTCCGCCTTGAAAACAGCTTTTCTTATCTTTGGGCTAATCTGAAGTTACTGAGAAGCCTTTCGTTTGATAGCTTAGTTAGAATGATTGCGTTAGTAATGATTATTAATCGTTTATTCTTAATCGTTTATTCTTATTCGTTTATTTTTGTTCATTTAGCTCTGCAGTTGAAGATTTCTGTCGATCAACGCGATGCGCTGTTCCACGCAAGCGTGGGAGCGAAGCGGGTCCTCAGGCGTGTTCAGGCAATAGTCGAGCAGTTGGGCCACCGAAGTCGCAGCAACATGGCAGCGGGTGTCGGAGGAGGCATAATAAATGTAAACGTCGCCGTTCTCCTGAGCGATGACGCCATTGCAGAATGCGACGTTGGACACATCGCCGACGCGTTCAATGCCCTCAGGCGCAAGCAAATGGCCGCCTGGGCGATGCGTTACTTTGTTCGGCTCCTGCAGATCGGAGAGGAAAGCGTACAATACGTAACGCAAGCCTGCAGCTGTGTTGCGAACGCCGTGGGCGATATGAATCCAGCCTTTGTCCGTCTTGATGGGGGCAGGGCCTTGGCCGTTCTTTACTTCCTTAATCGTATGATAGTGGCGCTCATCGATAATGATCTCGCGTTCGACGACGGCGTTCTCAATCGTATCGGAGAGTCCCCAGCCGATGCCGCCGCCGGAGCCGGTGTCGATGAAGCCATCCTGCGGACGCGTGTAGAAGGCATATTTGCCGTCAACGAATTCAGGATGAAGCACGACGTTGCGCTGCTGGTTGGAGGCGGTTTTCAGATCGGAAAGGCGCTCCCACTGCTTCAGATCCTTCGTTCTAACGATGCCGCATTGCGCGATTGCACTGGAGAGGTCACCTTTAGCGGCGGAAGGGTCTTTGCGCTCGGTGCAGAACAAGCCGTAAATCCAGCCGTCCTCATGCTGCACGAGACGCATATCATAGACATTCACGTCCGGATCGCTGGTTTCCGGCAGCAGTATCGGATAATTCCAGAAGCGGAAGCCGTCGATGGGACTATCGCTGGCGGCAATTGCAAAAAACGATTTGCGGTCATTGCCTTCCACGCGGGCGACCAGATGATATTTTCCGTTCAAGTAGATGGCACCGGGATTGAACACGCAGTGAATGCCAAGGCGCTCCATAAAGAACGGATTCGTCTCGGGGTTAAAATCATATTTCCAAATGAGCGGGGCATGAGCCGCCGTCAGGACAGGGTGTACATAACGGTCGAATACACCGTTTCCAGGCGCTTCCGGTTCATTTTTACGTTGAATAAGCTGCTCGTATTGCTCTGTTAAATAGTGTTTGCGTTCATTAAATTTACTCATTTGTCAAACCTCCATTAATGGGTAGATGATGCACCGGACAGCCGTTCTATCATTTCAAAGCAGGCGCGTCCGTTATGATAAGGACATTTCCAAGGGCTAACCTTCTCTATATTGCTGCTAGGAGTGCCGTCTCGATTAACGCTCCAATACCATTCGCCGTGATCCTTGTCGACCATATGGTTTTCAATGAATTGCCAAGACTTCTCGGCTGCGCTGCGATACTTATCCTCGCCAGTCATCTGAAAAGCATTATAGAAGCCTACGACGGCTTCAGCCTGCGGCCACCAATCCTTATCGCTGTCGATGAGACCAGCTGGCCCCGCCTCATTAAAGAGCCCGCCATCCACGTCGACGCCTTCGTTAAGCGTCACTTCAGCCATGCGAATCGCGATGGCTTTGGCCTCGGCAAGCAAGGCTTCATCACCAAGCACCTCGGCGGCTTCAACAAGCAGCCAGCTGCCCTCGATGTCATGCCCATAAGAAATGTGCTCGGATTTGACAGTCCACTGCTCGTCGAAGAACAGAATGAAATGCGCGCTGTCAGCATGGATAATATGCTGAATCGTAATTTGAATGAGTTCTTTCAGCTTGGCATGAAGCTCATCGGACTTCCAAACCCGGTAGAGATTGGTGTATCCCTCCATGACATGAAGGTGGGTGTTCATCGATTTTTTCTCGTTCAAATCATTCTCGCTGAGGCTGTTATCGTCGGTCTCCTGCCATTCGCGGGTTAACGCTTCAAAATAACCTTTATATTGCTGATCGTAGCTATAACGCTCAAGCGTATGGAACAGTTCAATCGCTTGCTGGAGCGAGGCTTCATTGCCGGTTGCCCGGTAATACTCGGAGAAAGCGTAGATGGCAAAAGCTTGGCCATATACCTGTTTCTTCGTTTCAGCCGGCTGTCCAGCCGCATCGACCATCCAATACAAGCCGCCGTATTCGTTGTCCACAAAATGCTCATTAACATAGCCGTAAGCACGGTCGGCTATTTTTAAATAGCTAGCATTGCCAGTCAACCGATAGGCGGTGGCAAAGGTCCACAAAATGCGCGTGTTGAGTACCAGGCTTTTGCCAGCCTCCGGATTCACGACTAGATCACGGCTGATAAAGCCAAAAAAACCGCCCTTGCTCTCATCAACGGTGTGATCCATCCAGAAACGGAGGATGTTTGACTCCAGCTCCTGTTTAATGCTGGCTAGCCATTGTTGGTTGGCTTCATTCATTTGGCAGCGGCCTCCTTGCTTGATTGTTCTATCTTTGCCGTATAGTACTCACGAACGGTTTGCTCGGCTTTTTTTCCGAACATACAGTAATCGTCATTTGCGGCAGCAGCGCTTTCTTCATATAGGCGGGCAGGCCAATCCCACAGCATAAAACCGCCTACCCAATCGCGTTTATCGGAGGAAGAGAACATAGCCTCGTAAAATTTGTGCTGTACTTCTTCGCTTGGCGCGCCGGGAAGTCCCCAGTCATTCGGAATATGCTGCGAGCCCTCGCGGCTTGGGCAGCCTGCCTCCATAAAGAAGAAAGGCTTATCGAATTTCGTGACCACCTTCTCAATACGATCGAGCTGCTCTTCCCAATCGGCGATCGGGTAATAGCCGCTGGAGGAGATAACATCGACAGCATCCCACCAATTTACTTGTCCTTCCTGGTATTTATCGCAGTTATAGGTCACGATGCCGGAATAAACCGTGCGTACCTGGGCAATCAATTCCCGCCATTCGTGTTCGCGGCGGTCCGTTTGCACCATTTCGCAGCCCACGCAAAACATTTCACAGCCCGTAGCCTCGGCGATCCGCGCATAGTGCAAAATAAATTCAGTATAGGAAGCGAACCAGTCAGACCACTTTGGCTCACAAGGCACATCGAGATCGAAGAAATTAATATGAGCACGCCAAGTCCCATCGGCGCAATTAACGACCGGTTTCAGGCAAACGTTAAGCCCTAGATCCTTAGCTTTGTCGATAGCATAACGCACCTCGTCGTCCGTTACGGTAGGCTCTTCGCGAAATTTTATTTCCGTCGCATGAGCATGGTCTTGAAGTGCTCCTAGCGCTATGGCTGTCCAGTTGACCTGTAACCGTTCAGCCATTAATTCCATGGAACGATCGGCTTGCTCGCCCGTCCATGTGCCACGAACCCCAGTCCAACCCCATGTCATCCCGCCAATATAAGCTGATTTGCTAGTCATTTGAGTCGCCTCACTTTGATTTCATATTTTTGTTATTGCTAAAAATTTAATTTGTTATATAACAAGTAAACATGATTCGAGTTTGGTTTGCAATCACTTTCTTGAAAATGGCCTGAATCCCTAAATAAGCTTCATTTAATAGCGATAAAAACAAACATTTTTGTGAATAAAATGAGCGTACAAGCCAAAGATAACGTTTTCAAATAATGTCAGTTGAAGACTATAAATAATATTTTAAACCATTTCAGCACAGCTTTTTATACGTTATTATCGAAATGTAAGCGGAATCAAAACGAACCGAGGGGGAAATGAAAAATGAAAAAAACAGTTTCGTTAGCACTTCTTTCTGTAATTATGCTAACAACGTTAGCGGCTTGTGGCGGCAATAATACAAACACGAATACGGCAACTAACAAGCCAAGTACAACGGATGCAGCAACCAACAAGCCGGACAATGGCGGCACGGAGGAAGCGCCTAAAGTAACGGGAGAGGTCGTATTCCTAACGAACCGTACAGACATGATCGACAAGCAGTACGTAGATTACGAGAAGCGCTTCGAAGAGAAATACCCTGGCGTAGACCTTAAATTCGAAGCGATCACGGATTATGATAAAACGTTGAAAATCCGTATCGCTTCCGGAGACTTCCCAGATGTGGTGTTCGTACCGACGATTCCAAACGGGGAGCTGGCCAATTATTTTGCTCCGCTTGATGATATTACCTTCTCTAATGACATTTACTTCAAGGATTTGAAAGCGAATGAAGGAAAAATGTACGGAATCTCCTCTGGCGCGTCGACAGTGGGTATTGTATACAACAAAAAAGCTTTCGAAAAAGCAGGCATTACCGAGCTTCCGAAAACCTATGACGAGTTTCTTGCAGCATCGCAGAAGCTTAAAGACGCAGGAATCGTACCTTTGGCTTCCAACTTCAAAGACAAATGGCCGCTGGATGCTTGGGTGTATGATGTGACTACCTTGATTGGCTCAGCTTCTGACCATCAGAACAAGCGTGCTGAAACCGATACGCCTTATACGCTTGACAATGCATACGGCAAATCATGGGGGATTTTGCGTGAACTTTATACAAAAGGCTTCCTTGAAGCCGATGTGAACTCGACGAACTGGGAGCAATCGAAAAAAGATGTAGCATCCGGAAAATTTGGTATGTATCTGCTTGGCAACTGGGTAATCAACCAAGTTATTGAGAACGGCGCTGCTTCTGAAGATATTGGCTTCTTCCCATTCCCAGCTGACAACTCCGGCGAAGCCAAAGCACCGCTTAACCCAGACTTTTTCTACGCAGTTAACAAAAAAGGAAACGTCGACGGAGCCAAAGCGTTCGTTCAATGGATGATTGAAGAATCGGGTTATGAAGATTTTGCCGGCTTCATTCCTACTCTGAAAGGCAGAGAGCCTAAGCTTCCTCAATTGGCGGAGTTCAATGCGTTTAATCCTAAGTTTTTTGAGCCTGCTGCTCCCGTAGACGCAGCGACCGAAATTCAAAATAAAGCGCAGCTTGATCAAGCCGCAGTCGTTCAAGAATTTGTATTGTCCAAAGACCCTCAGAAGGTGTTCGACAAAGTGAATACGGCTTGGGCGAAAGCGAAAAAAGATCTAGGCTTGTAGGAATTGTGTGCACGCCGGATCATCCTTAAGGGTTATCCGGCGTGCACCATCCGATTAGAAAGACGCAGGGAGGATGGGGTTGTCCCATGTTTAGCAGATTGCCTTTCAAAACACAGAAAAACTACGTAATCATTGGATTTGTCGCATTGCCTTTGCTGCTGTTGCTGACATTCGCCTATTATCCGGCATTAGAGCTCATACGTTTAAGTTTCACAAGCTGGGACGGACTAAGTCCGAATAAACCATGGATCGGATGGTCCAATTACAAAGAAGTCTTTTCTAATCCGGCCATATTTGGTGTTTTCAAACATAACTTTGCCTATTTCGCTGTCGGAATCGTACAAAATATCGCTGCTATCTATTTTGCAGTCGTTCTAAACAGCAAGCTCAAGGGAAAAAACTTTTTCAGGCTGCTGCTGTTTTTACCGTACATTCTAAACGGCGTTGCTGTAGCATATTTGTTCGGTTACGTATTTGATACGACAAACGGATCTTTGAATTACTTGCTTGGACAGCTTGGTTTCGATGCTTTATCCAAAACAAGCTGGCTCGGGAACGGTTCATTTGTCAACTACACGCTTGCATCGATCGGCTTTTGGCGGTTTATGGGGTTCAACATGGTGATCTATCTGGCTGCTCTTCAATCGATTCCAAATGATATATATGAAGCAGCCTCGATTGATGGTGCCAACGGCTGGCAGAAATTCATCCGCATTACCCTGCCTAATATTTATAAAATTATCGAGCTGAACTTGTTCCTAACCGTAACCGGCGCATTAGAAGTATTTGATCTCCCTTATATTTTGACCAAGGGCGGACCGGCTGGATCAAGCGAAACCTTTGTTATGAAAATTGTCGAGACGGCCTTCCAGTTTAACAACTATGGCCTTGCATCCGCGATGAGTGTAGTCTTGTTGTTTTTTGTGGTGATTGTGTTGTCAATTCAGCGCTTCCTGCTGAAGGGAAAGGGGGAATAATCGATGAATAAATCCAATAAGCTTTGGGATACCGTCAAATATATCAGCCTCGTATTGGCAGCATTTGCGATCTTATTCCCGCCTTATATCATTGTTGTTAATGCATTTAAGACGAAGGATGAGTTTCATACCAAATCAACTATTTCGATGCCAGACAGCTTTCTATACTTGAAAAACTTTTCGCAAGCCTTCAAGCAGGCGGATATGTTGAATGCCTTTGGCAATACGTTATTCATCATCGCGGTGACGCTTATTTTGAATATCTTGATCGGCTCCGCGTTCTGTTATGCGGTAGGCCGCTTTAATTTCCGGTTCAAAGGACCGCTGGTTGGCTTGTTCCTGTTTGCGACGATCATTCCTGCAATCACGACCCAGGTTGTCAACTACAAAACGATTCAGGCACTAGGCCTGACAAATAACTTAATGGGGCCTGTTCTCATTTATGTAGGCGCAGATATTTTGCAAATTTATATTTACCTGCAGTTCATCCGCAACATTCCAAATGAGCTGGATGAAAGCGCAATGCTGGAGGGAGCATCCTTAATCCGGATTTTCCGTTCAATTATTTTCCCGCTGCTTGCGCCGGCAACGGCGACGATCGTGATTTTGAAGACGATCAGCATCTATAACGATATGTTTATTCCGCTGTTATACTTGCCTAGAGCCGAGCATGTAGTTGTGTCCACGTCACTGATGCGATTTTTCGGCGTCAACAGCGGGGATTGGCAAATGATTGCCTCAGCCATTCTCATTATTATGATTCCAACAGCCATCCTTTATCTTTTCTTGCAAAAGTATATTTTCGCAGGTGTGACAAGCGGTGCGGTGAAATAATCCGCCCGCTTTCTTTCCGTTGCAGTGCTTTCGATTTTAGCGCAAACTAGATAAGTTGAAGTAAAGTCAGCGAAGCGAGAAGATCGTTCTGGAGAAACGTAGTGTTCGCCATAGAAAAGAGCAGGCGAGAGGAGTGGCAGCGATGAACATCATCATTGCGGATGACGAGGAGTTTATAAGGCTCGGCCTTGAAAAAATATTAACGAAAATGGATTTGGACATCAAGGTCATTGGTTCGTACAGCAATGGGATGGATGCTTGGGCACATATATCGAAGCTGGGCGAGGGTGAATTAGATGTGTTGATTACCGATATTAAAATGCCCATGATGGACGGCCTGAAGCTGATCGAGCATCTGCGGGGCAAGGCGATTGCTACGATTGTGCTTAGTGGCTTCAGCGAGTTCGAATATGCGCGGAAGGCACTTCGCTATGGCGTTCGCGATTATTTGCTGAAGCCTGTCGACAAAGCCAATCTGTATGAGCAGCTGGTTAAGATCAAGCAGGAGCAAAGCGAGGCTGCGGATGCTGCTGCGGCATTGCCTAATCCGCCAGGCGAGACGGTTAGCAGCGAGAAGGAGCATCATGTGATCGAGCAGATGAAGGCGATTCTGGAGGCTGAGTACGGCAAAAACTTCGAAATGGAACGGATAGCAGAAACGGTCGGCATGAGTGCCAATTATTTGAGCCGTCTATTCAAGCAGGAGACGGGCATGACGCTGACCGACTACCTGATTGATATCCGCATAGAGAAAGCGAAGCAGTTCCTGACGGATCATCCCAATCTGAAAAATTACGAAATATCACAGCTTGTCGGGTATAGCGATCCGGTTTATTTCAACAAGTTGTTTAAGAAAATGGTTGGGGATACGCCTAAGGATTATAAGGGGAAGCACCGCTAAAAAAAACAGAGCTAAATCGGATCGATTTAGTGCAGAATTGCACATTTACAGCCAAAGGAAATGGGCGTAAGATTGATGCGGTAGTTAACCGCTCAAGATGCGGTTCGTCAACTTTTAGAGCTACAGAGGGATGGAGAAAGCAATGTCAGAGAGCGCGGTAAAAACCCGGATGGGCTCAAATAAAGGGCTCGCTAGCACGTTTGAAAATGCAGCATTGGATGAAAATGCAAGCCCGCTGAAATTTTTGTTATCCTTGTACAAAGGCAATTTTGCCAATCTGTTCGTTTCGTTGTTATTTCTGCTCATTAAGAGCGCGCCGATCTATGTGTTGCCCATCGTTACGGCGAATATTATTAACATTGCGACGAACCCGGCTAAATATCCGCTTAGCGGGATTTGGATCAATTTTGCGGTCATCCTAATCGTTATTTTGCAAAATATACCGACGCATGCCGCGTATATTTCCTTTCTCAGCCGTGCGGTAAGATACGTGGAAGCGGGTCTGCGGAGCGCGCTTGTGCGCAAGCTTCAGCAGCTGTCGATCAACCAGCACCGCGAGCTGCCAGCCGGCAAGCTGCAATCGAAGGTGCTGCGCGATGTGGAAGCGGTCGAGATGATGTCGAAGCAGTTCATGATCGCGCTAGCGCCGGCAGTCGTCAACATTATCGTCTCGTTTGCGATTACACTGAACAGCAGCTGGGTCGTGTCCTTGTTTTTTGTGCTGACGATTCCTATGTCGATTACAATCGTGACTATTTTCCGCCGCAAAATCCGCAAGTCCAACAAGGAGTTCCGCAAGGAAATCGAGCAGATGTCCTCGCGCGTGTCGGAGATGGTGGAGATGATTCCGATCACAAGGGCGCATGGGCTGGAGAAGGTGGAAATTGCCCGGATCGACAATACGTTGCGGAACATTCAAGGAAAAGGGTATCGGCTGGATTTGGTTGAAGCCTATTTCGGATCAACGAACTGGGTAACCTTTCAAATCTTTCAAGTGTTATGCCTGATTTTCACCGCGTATCTGGCGTATAATGGCGAAATTCAGGTTGGCGATGTAGTGATGTACCAAGGTTTTTTTGCCATGATTTTGGGATCGGTTACCGGCCTTATTAATATTTATCCGCAAATTGCCAAGGGGCTTGAATCGATTCATTCGATAAAAGAGATTTTGCTGTCGACCGATATTGAAAATAACAGCGGCAAAAGAAAGCTTGCGGAGGTTCGCGGCAAATTTTCTTTCGAGGGTGTTGAGCTGTCTTACCCCGGCAGCGAGCATCATGTTCTAGAGGATGTTACGCTGAACGTTGAAGCAGGGGAATGTATTGCTTTTGTCGGTGCTTCGGGCGCAGGCAAATCAACGGTGCTTAATCTGGTCATCGGCTTTCTGCAGCCGACCGGCGGCAAGGTGCTGCTGGACGGCGTAGATTTGGCGGACATCGACCTTCGCAGCTACCGTAAGCATTTGGCAGTTGTGCCGCAGACGAACATTTTGTTCTCAGGAACGATTCGCGATAACATTACCTATGGCCTTCGCGATATTACCGATGAGCAGGTGAAACGTGTTATTGAGATGGCCAACTTGTCCGAATTTATTGGGAAGCTGCCGGATGGCCTGAATACGATGGTTGGCGAGCATGGCGGCAAGCTGTCCGGCGGACAGCGCCAGCGGATTGCTATCGCAAGAGCGCTGGTGCGCGAGCCTAAAATTATCATTTTGGACGAAGCGACCTCGGCTCTGGATAATGAATCAGAATTCCATGTACAGAAGGCGATGCAGGAGCTGATTAAAAATCGAACAACCTTTATCGTCGCTCACCGCTTGTCAACGATACGTGATGCCGACCGGATCGTGGTCATGAAGCATGGACGTATCGTGGAAGTGGGCACATTTGACGAGCTGATGGCTAGCAAGGGTGAATTTTATAACCTGAAGCAGCTTCAGCTCTAGAGCAACAAGCAGGAAACAGCTAATGGCAAGGTGGTTTGAGCGTTGACTCAGAAGAGGAACACTTTACAGAAAGTGTTCCTTAGCAGTCATCGTTGACTTCATTTTGATTGGCTGTTTTTTTGTTGCTGCAGGTGCAGAATGTGCCTCGTTGAAGGGAGGATGAAAAGGGATATGTTGAAGGAGGGCATTGCCATTCTATTATAAGAAGAGTAAGCGCTTTAAATTTAGCGGTAAATAATGGGCGCAAAAAGCTGTGTTTGGCTGGAGAACTTACTGATTGATATTCATATTTTTATAGTCAATATTAAAATTGTTTTATGAAATGTGGATTGGGAATGCATTATAATGTGAATATCATGTAATTAAACTATAATGAGGTGCTGATTCTATGCGCAAAAAGCTAAATTATACACCGCCGGTCAACGGCTATCCAGAGTGGAACAACAATCCGGAAATTTTTCGGCTTAACCGTCTTGACGCCCATGTATCGCTCATGCCATTCGATACCGTCGAAGAGGCTTTGGAGGGGACTCATAGCAAGTCTTCCAACTATTTAACGCTAAACGGCCAGTGGAAATTCGCGTTTGCAACCAAAGCGGAGTCACGCATCGCAAACTTTTATGAAGCTGATTTTGACCATAGTGATTGGGACAGCATTACAGTACCGGCGCATTGGCAATTGCAAGGCTATGACTATCCGCAGTACACGAATGTCAGATATCCTTGGGATGGCAATGAGGATATTAAGCCTCCGTTTGCTCCAACGGCATATAACCCAGTCGGCTCCTATGCGCGTACATTTACCCTGCCTGAGAGCTGGGATGGCAAACCGGTATTTATCAGCTTCCAAGGTGTGGAGTCTGCCTTTTACGTTTGGCTAAACGGTGAGCTAGTGGGCTTTAGCCAAGATACGTTTACGCCTTCCGAGTTCGATCTGACGCCATACCTGACTGCCGGCGAAAATAAGCTTGCCGTAGAGGTCTACCGTTGGAGCGATGCAAGCTGGCTGGAGGATCAGGATTTCTGGCGGATGAGCGGAATTTTCCGTGATGTGTATTTGTATACGACACCAGAAGCGCATATTTACGACTTTTTCGTCAAAACAGAGCTCGATGATCAGTACCGCGATGCTGAGCTCATTATCGATACGAAGCTACTGAACTATTTTGTGAAGCCGCTTGGCAATTTCACTTTGGAAGCGTCGCTCTATGATGCGAATCGGAATGCCTTATTTGAATCGCCATTGTCGCTGCAAACCAAAATAGACGGCGAGGACTTAACAGCGGCGCAGCTGCGCACTGCAGTAAGCAATCCGCTGAAGTGGAGCGCTGAGAATCCAAATCTGTACACGCTGATTTTGAGCCTGAAATTAGAGGATGGCACCCTTCTTGAAGCGATTAGCTGCAAGGTGGGCTTCCGCAAGTTCGAGATCAAGGATGGTCTCATGGAAATCAACGGCAAGCGGATCATGTTCAAAGGGGTTAACCGCCATGAGTTCTCCTCGGATACAGGCAGGGCGATTAATGAAGCGGATATGCGCAAGGATGCCGAGCTGATGAAGCTGTACAATATCAATTCCGTCCGTACTTCGCATTACCCGAACCATCCGCTTTGGTACAAGCTTTGCGATGAATACGGCCTATATGTGATCGATGAGACGAATTTGGAGACGCATGGCGCCTGGACTTATGGGCAGCAGGAGCTTGGCGAAACGGTACCGGGCAGCCGTCCAGAATGGACAGGCGCTGTGCTCGACCGTTGTAATTCGATGTTCCAACGTGACAAAAACCATGCTTCCATCGTCATATGGTCACTAGGCAATGAATCATTTGGCGGCGATAACTTTATCAAAATGCATGATTTCCTGCGTGACGCTGACCCGTCTCGCGTCGTTCATTATGAAGGAACGTTCCACTATCGCAAATCGGACGCGGCATCGGATATCGAGAGCCATATGTATACAAACCCGCAGGGCGTGGAGCATTATGCCCTCAATAACCCGCAAAAGCCGTTTATTCTATGCGAATATAGTCACGCGATGGGCAATTCCTGTGGCGGACTGCATGTATACTGGGAGCTTTTCGAGAAATATCCAGTTCTGCAGGGTGGTTTCATCTGGGACTGGATTGATCAGTCGATCCGGGTAACGGATGCTGACGGCGTTGTGAAAATGATGTACGGCGGGGATTTTGGCGAATCGCCGCATGATGGCAACTTCTGCGGCAATGGCATTATTTTTGCGGATCGCACGGTGTCGCCTAAGCTTCAGGAAGTGAAGAAGGTGTATCAGAACGCAAAGTTTGAGGCCGTTGATTTGAAGCAGGGCAAGCTTACGGTCACGAATCGACATTTGTTCAGCGCTTTGGATCAGTTTACGCTTGCGTGGGAAGTTGCGATTGATGGCATAAGCTTGGAATCAGGCAAGGTGGAAGCATCCACTGCTCCGGAAACGGAAGAAGCGTTGACGATTCCGTATAAGCTGCCTCAGCTGGCAAATGCGTCGCAGCAGGCTGTTCTTACTATTCAGCTTCTGCTGAAGGAACAAACGATTTGGGCAGAAGCGGGACACGAGATTGCGTTTGAGCAATTCGTTCTGCCTGCTACAGTTGCGCCGGTTGTTGGCCGTGCAGCGGAGAAACCGGCTATTCAAGTCGAAGAAACAGAGAAGCTGCTGCAAGTGAGCGGAGAGCAATTTACGCTGCAGTTCAATCTGGCTGACGGAAGCCTTGCTTCCTACGCATGGAATGGCTCAGAGCGTCTGCAAAAAGGCTTGGCCCCGAACTTCTGGCGCGCCTATACGGACAACGACCGCGGAAACAAGCATCATGAACGCTGCGCAACTTGGCGCGGAGCTGGAGCCGAACGCGAACTGCGAGGCATTAGCTGGGAGGTAGCTGCTAGCACGGTTACGGTGCGCGTGCAGTACAGCTTGCCAACTACAGCTGAATCATTGCTCTCCATGATCTACACGGTAAGCGGTGACGGGACGGTTGACGTATATGAGGAGCTGCAGCCAGGCCAAGGTTTGCCGGAAATTCCTGAGGTGGGCATTCTATTCCAAATGCCAGCACAATATGACCAGATCACCTGGTACGGCAAGGGTCCGGAGGATACGTATTGGGATCGCCAAACGGGCGGGAAGCTTGGATTATACACGGGCAAAGTGCAGGATCAGCTTGTGCCGTATATCCGCCCGCAGGAGTGCGGTAACAAAATGGACGTACGCCATGCACTTGTAACTAATGACATGGGCGAGGGCCTCGTGCTGAAGGGCGCGCCGCATTTTGAGCTGAATGTATTGCCGTATACACCTTCTGAGCTGGAAGCCAATGATCACCTTCATTTACTGCCAGAGAGCGATAAAACAGTCGTTCGTGTTAATCATAAGCAAATGGGCATTGGCGGGAATGACAGCTGGGGCCAGCTTCCGGAGAAGGAATATATTCTTTATGCAAATCAGGTGTACACACACCGTTTCTCTATCCAAGGCGTTTAATTGAACAAAGAGGCTGGTCCTTCGTCTGATGACGGCGGGCCTGCCTCTTTTTATTTGATATAGATGCCGCCGAATGGCAGAACCTCACGGAGTATTCTTTTGATAAAACCACCGTTTTGCAGCTGTTCTTCAAGCTCCGCATCACGCGAGCCCGTCTGAATGAGCACGGGGCCAGTACCCCTGATTTCCCACTGCACATTCATATGCTGGCTGGCGAGTTTGTTGCCGTACACAGACAACTGAATGGAGGCGTGCTCAGGGTAGGCGACTAGAGCGCCCGTTTCCACGTAAAGAGGGCGGTCGGGCTGCAACTGGATGGACTTAACGTCTCCGGCTGTAATAATGCCGAGCATACCTGGTCCGGAGAAGCGCATACGGACAAATTCCTTGGTGATCCAAGCGTTTTTCAGCTTCTGGATGACCGATTTCAGCTTCATGCCGTCCGAGAAGAAGATCACATGGCGAAAGTCGAAGAGCAAATCGCTCTTAGCCTCGATATGGACCGTTTCAAGCGAGCAGCCTGCTGGCAGCCCGAGAATAAACTCAGACGGACCGGAAATGATGGAGCGTATCCAACGCTTCTTGCGGTACATGCCGGCAAAATCCATAAACCGATCCTCGCGGCTCTGGGGATCTCCTTGGTAGGCAATGATGGATTTGGGGTGCAAGACATGAAGCTTGTCCGCACCCTCAAGAGTGACATGCACATGGCCGGTCTTGGCAGGGACATTGATGTTCATCCGCTAATCCCTCTTCCGCCGGAGCTTCGCTGCTTGCGCCATACCACGTAACGCCAGACGCGCAAGGAAACGATATAGGCAAGGAATACGGCTGCGATAATGATGACCGTGTTGATCAGCTTGCTAATCAAGGACTGCTTATCCTGCTTCATTTGCTCCATTTCTGCCTGTATGCTGGCATTTTGGGCAATAAGCTGTTCATTCTGTTGACGGAACTGCTCATTCTGCTCTAGAAGCTCCTGCTGCTTGCGCGCATATTCAGCTGCGGCTTTGGCGGATTCTTCTAGCTGCTGCTGCTGTTCGGCCAAGGCCTCCTTGGCTTCAATATATTGCCCTTCCAGCTCGCTTATTTTCTCGGGCGTATTATAGATATCTTTGATGCGGTCAAAAAAACCTGCATAGGCAATAGGCTGTGGTGTGGCTATGAGAATAAAGGTGGATAGGCTGGCTAGGATGAGTGCTTTCCAAATGGACTGTCGCATCATAGTCTCCCTTCAGTTTTCGACATAAGAGGGGCTGATGCTTACATTTTACAGTCTTTCTCGACAATAGTCACTCTTGTCCTGCAAAGGAGAGCAGAAAAGATTTTTTGAGGGGCGTTAACAGGTGGTTATCAATTGTTCTCAAACAAAGCACCCTTTGTTTCAAGCCCGGAAGGATGACAGGATAGGCTGATCTTTGCCACGCCAATATAAACTAAGCCGGGCACTTCGTGCACCCGGCTTGTATCCATTAGCAGCATTATATGTTTGAATTAATTCCTGCCGTAATACAGCTTGCTATTCGTGATATCGACCAAATACAAAATGTCAATTCCGTTCGCGTTCCGCTCGACACTAAGCCTCTCAATGGGCTTGCCAGGCGCAATAGAGGTCAAGTTCCAGCCCGCGCTTCCCGAAGGGATTGCCATGTAGGCACGGTCCGTGCCGCTATATTTTGCGTAGTACACGCGAACGGTCGAGCCCGTCCATGTAATATCGATGGCCGCTCTAGTCTGCGTAAGGTCGTAAACCGTCTGCAGATTCCAGCTTCCCGAAGCGAACGATGCATATTTGACGGAGAAATTGGTGCTTCCATCTTCCCGGTAGCGATAGACGATTTTTGGGCTGCCTGCGGAATCTACCGCTAGCTTGGCGCTTTGCACGCCTGGGCCACCGGGATCTCCGCCGTCCTGAACGTAAGCCTCATTAGGACCAAGCGGCTGAACGATATCGGCTGTACTAAGCGAGACAGGGGCGGTTATCGCGCTGCCGTCCGCTTTGTAGAAGGAACCAGTGGATGGGCTGTATTTGAGATAGGAGAGTTCGTGGCGCAGCGCACTCGATACGAAGGCCGACCATTCGAACAAAATATGCAGGTCGCCGTTCGCATCGAAGACCAGGTCATTGGGATAGAATGAACGCCCTGCGGTTGCGCCAACCACCGCCACCTGGCTCCAGGTCGACGCGGCATTGTTCCAACGGAATAAGACGCCGGGGCGATAGCCAGCCGAATCCAGCCCGGAGCGGATCAGTAGATAGACATCGCCATTCGGCGCTGTTGTCAGCACCGGATACGTGCCCCTGAAGGAAGCGGGGGTCGGCATGTCGGCGGAATGATTTTGCGGCGCGCCTCCAACCGTGTCCGATCTGAAGTAGCGCCAGCTGTCGTTATGCATCGACGCAAATACGTGGAATCTGCCGCTGCCGTCCCGGGCAATCGAAGGCTGGTTGTGCCCGACATCGTCATTGTATTCGGCGACTGAGCTCCCATTCATGACCGGGATGTTAGACCAGGCTCCTGTGCCGTCGCGCCTTGCGATGTATACTTTATGGGTGCTGGTGCTGCCCGGCGCATTGTATGCCATATAGGCGTATTCGAGTCCCGTGCCGTATGTTTCCAGCGGTGTCCACCATCCCGCTTGATTACTCGAGTCCATCGTATACGGTACCTCGGTCAACGTCGCAGCCGCATTTCCGACACCTGCCGGAAGCAGCGAAAAGAGCAGTGCGGCAACGGTGAATATTTTCCAAAGCCTGTTTCTTACCACTATCATTCGCCTCCTTATTAAATGGTATTACACGAATACGAAAAGCGGATTTCTCCGGCCGGGAGAAATGAAGCGCTTACATTTTTTGATGCGGTTGGCGCCATAGCTATCGTAACATGTCAGTTGGCTGGGATGTCATATACATAACCATGCTTCCAATAGAACATAACTTCGGAGTTTCAAGCTATCCAGGGATGAATAGAACGTATTACAACTGGTTTTCGAGAAATTTGTTGCTTTAATGAATGAGCGCATTAGCATCAATACAGCTGAAGTACCGTTGTATTTTCATTAAAGCTATATAAATTAATCGAAAGTTACTCGTTTTGATCGCTGTACGAGTAGATCCTTTTTTTGGGTCGCAGTTGCAGCCAGATTCTTTGATTGACTAAGACATGTAAAGGTAAGAATCCTGCTATAATGGCGAACACTTCGTTTCTCCAGAACGTTCTTATCGTTTATCTTAAACTTCATTTTTTGGGTTCGACTTCTATGTTCAACTTCTATGAATACCTTGAACTAATAAAACACGTTCAGACGGTTCGTTAAATAAACATGCGATCCTTAGGCCTATTTCTTGAAAAACCATCCATTTGCCGCCATTGTGGAGCTCTAAGGCTAGATTAGATCTATTTTTTAGACCTATTTCTTTGCATTGGTCAATTATTGATCTAATAGATCTAAATTGTAGATCTATTTTACCCAAAGTCGGTCTTTTACTGCCCATTTGGAGCTCGACGGCTAGAATAGATCTACTTTTTAGACCTATTTCTTTCCAGTGGTCGATTTTTGATCAAATAGATCTAAATTGTAGATCTATTTAAGCTTGTATAGTTATATGCGTAAGCGCCAAAAAGCCGGGCAGAGGCATTGCATCTGCTCGGCTTTCCTGTAATGCACAATCATTGTGCACTGCTATTATCTTACGTACAAACGGCTGGTTTCTTCCCAAATGCCACCTGGCTCCAATGAGACAAGCCCGGTTTGCTCGGCTGGAAGATTCACGTTGGGAGCGTTCACAAGGTTAAGCTGAGGCTCAGGGCAGAAGAAGCCTGCCGTCGCATTGTTGTTCCAAATCATCCATTGCTTATAAGCTGTACCTACGTCGTAGACAAGCGTTACGTTGCTGCGGCTGTCGGTAAGCACCATCGCATTGCGGCCATTTTGCGGCTCAGCCGTGTAATGGTTATCCATGGCAGACCAGATTGGAGATAAGCCAGTTGTTTTCATCGCTTCCTCGTCGGCAGACAGCTCTTGGTACTTTCCTGTCGGCAGCATCCGCTCGTTCAGCTCCCAGCGCTTGCCGGTTGTAAGGGTAAAACTGCAATCCTCGACGGTGCTGTTAGGCGCAAATGGCGCATTGATTGCGGTATGGAAAGCGATTAGGCAAGGCATGGCGTCGGTGCCTTCGTTATGTACTGATACATGCTGCAGCAAGCCTGTTGCATTCAAAGCGTAACGGAGCTTTATCGTAAAGCGGTGCGGAAGATACTCATAAATCGGATGGTTCTCATCGATTGAAATTTTTAGGGAAACATAGCTTTCTGTTTTGGTCGTGCCGAAGTCTTCGACGTCCCAAGCCGCCGTATGGAAGAAGCCATGAAGGTGGTTTCCGGTTGCTACTTCGTTTACAGGGAAGTTGTAGGTCCTACCGTTCCAAGTAAAGGTACCATCCTCATAGCGGTTGGGAGGAAAAAGAACTGGGATGCCATGTACGCCGGGACTAGCTCTGAAGCTGTCCATATTCTCGGCGGAAGGCTCTCTCAGAAACGAGTATTGGTTTTCTTTATCGCGGAATGCAATGAGGTTGGCTCCGACTCCTGGCAATACTGCCGCTTCATAAGCGCCCCATTGCAGCCATACGGCTTGCTCATCATGGAATAATTGCTCGAATGCTTGTCCTTGCGTCGACATGGAAATCCTCCTAAAAAATCATATTCAACCTAAGAATAGCAGGATGGAGCTAAACAAACAACCGCCCTATTTTCTCCTGCTGGAGAAATAGGGCGGCTCTCAGTGCGTTATGGCGTGATGCGCAAATCTTTGTTCGATGAGCGCTGTGAGAACAACTGCTGTATGACGTATTGCTTGCGGCGGTTAACCGTTACCTGCTTCGATTCCGAAATGTCGGAGCCAAAATAAATCGTGCCATCAGCAATGGTCTTGATTTTGCCGATGTTAATGAAGCAATTGGAGCTGATCTGGTAGAAGCTTCTCTCGTGAGTAAGCTGCTCAATTTGCTCGGCAGTCATTCTTTTCTTTATATTATAGTTTCTGCCATGGAAGCTTACGAGTCCCTGCATGCCAAGCTTGAAATAAAGAACATCCGACTCCAGCTCGAAATCCTCATATACGTTCCGTTCGCTCAGTACTACATTCACCATCTCAGTTTCCCCCTTTAGAAATGTGAACCACTGAATTGTTAGCGCTTACATTGTAACATGTCACAATAGGATTTGTGAAGTCTTTTATAAAAAAAAGACATTGTTTGCTGAGGCGGCATGTGCTATGGTCACTGTAATGCCAAAACGACAGAGAGGTTGGGTGCAAATGATCCCTTTAAATGAACAACCAACATCCAGCGAGATCCTTTATATTGGGTCCTATGGAACGGCCGAGGAGCCGACAATTCATGTAGGTACGTTTGATCCAAAAACTGGTGAGCTGGCTGTCATACAGCGCGTTGAGGGGCTTGAGAATGCATCCTATCTGACGCTGCACCCGAGCGGTGAATATTTGTATGCGGCAAGCGAAACGGAAACTACGGGAGAGGCAGATGGCGGATCCGTTGCCACCTTCATTATTGATAAGAAGACCGGGCTCCTATCCACCACTAGCAATCGTTCACTCACACACGGTGCACATCCTTGCTATATCAGCACGGATTCATCAGGTCAAGCGCTATTTGCTGCCAATTATACAGGCGGAAATGTGGCATTGCTGCCGATTACAGAAGATGGGGAGCTTAAAACAGCTTCTTCCACGGAGCAGCATACGGGCGAACTAGGCCCCAACGCCGCAAGACAGGATGCACCGCATGCGCATTGTATCGTGCCGCTTGGCGATTCGCCTTTTGTCTGCGCAGTTGATTTGGGGATCGACGCGGTCGTGGTTTACCGTTATGATGCGAGCAAACATACGCTTATTTCACATAGCACAAGCAAGGTTCATCGCGGAGCAGGCCCGCGCCATCTGATTTTCCATCCTACCCTGCAGACCGGTTATGTGATGAACGAGCTGGATTCAACGATTACGTTAATGAAGGTAGATGAAGCGAATGGAGTGCTAACGGCTGGGCAGTCGATCTCTGCGCTTCCGGCAGGTTTTGATGGCTACAACGATGCGGCCGATATCCATTTGGGTATTTCCGGTCGATATTTGTACAGCTCCAACCGTGGACACAACAGCATAGCCGTTTTTGCAGTCGATCAGGAAAATGGTGAGCTTACGCTGATTCAGCATGTGGAATGCGGCGGAGATTCGCCAAGAAACTTTGCGCTTGCGCCGGATGGCGGCCACTTGCTCGTTGCTCATCAGAAGACGGGGAACGTAACCGTATTTACGGTAGATGAAGAGAGTGGCGTGCTAACGAAGACCGCTGCATCGCTCGAATTAACAAGTCCCGTCTGCATTAAATTTGCTACAGTCTAACCCCTGCATGTTCCGTCAACGGAAATGAGGTATTTTCGTTAAGAGAGGCAGGTCCTACTTATCATGTCAGCATCGCCTGTGACTAGCAGTGTAAATAAAGCGGCCATTAAATCCGCTACGGTCTACGCTATATTGATTTGTATCAGCTCCGTACATCTAATGAATGACATGATGCAATCCGTCGTGTCTGCGCTGTTCCCGGTATTGCAGCAGTCGTTGAAGCTAAACCTGGCGCAGATCGGTTGGATTGCTTTTACGCTCAACATGACCTCCTCGGTTATGCAGCCCGTCGTCGGCTTGATTTCAGACAAAAGGCCCGCGCCTTGGATGCTGCCGGTAGGGATGTTCTCCAGCATGATCGGGATGGCAGGCCTTGCTTTCGCTCCGAATTTCTATTTGGTGCTGGCAGCCGTCGTATTCGTCGGGCTTGGCTCCGCGGTGTTTCATCCGGAAGGCTCGCGGGTCGTGCATCTGGCAGCAGGCAACCGCCGGGCGTTCTCCCAGTCGATTTACCAAGTAGGCGGCAACTTCGGGCATATGCTCGGGCCGCTCATGACGATGCTCATCTTTTTGCCGTTCGGGCAGAAGGGTGCGATTTGGGGGACGCTGCTTGCCGCGACTGCAATCATTATTCTGATGAAGGTCGTTCCTTGGTACAAGACACAGCTAGCCGTACACGACGGTAAAATGCAGCAAAGAAAGGCTGCTGGAAAAGTTAGGCCTGCGCTTGCACCAAAGGTAGTGGCTTTTGCGCTCGCCATCCTGTTTGCCATCGTATTCGCAAGGTCATGGTACGCAGCCGCAATCGGCAATTTTTATCAGTTCTACGTAGTCGAAACGTATGGCTTAACGATCAAGCACGCTCAGATTCCGTTGTTCTTATTCTTGGCGGCTGGCGTTGCGGGTACGTTCTGCGGAGGCATTCTAGCGGACCGGATCGGGCGCAAAAAAATGATGCTGATCTCGATTCTCGGAGCGGCGCCGTTCGCGCTGCTGCTTCCCCACCTGCCGCTTGCGCTCGTATATCCGCTCATTGTCGTGCTCGGATTTGTGCTGCAATCCGGCTTCTCCGTCAGCGTTGTCTACGCGCAGGAGCTGATGCCGGGCAAGGTAGGCACCGCGTCGGGGCTGATTACCGGACTCGCATTTGGCATGGGCGGGCTTGGCGCAGTGGTGCTCGGTTATTTGGCCGACGCGCGTTCGCTTGGTTTTGTCATGACAGCGTGCAGCGTATTGCCGCTGATCGGACTTTTGGCTGTGCTGCTGCCGAAGGACCGGAAAGAAATCGTCTAACAAAAATAGGATTACAGAACAGCCGCTTTAGGGGATACCCGAGAGCGGTTGTTCTTTTTTTATGTTTTCTTATTGTAATTTTATAGACGTAATTATATAATGTCTATAAAATAACCAAACAAAATCGAGGGGTGTTTGAATATATGGAGTTGGATGGACGTTTTTGGTCGGCGTCGTTATCGGAGCTGAAGCAAGGTTATGTCTATGTAGAAGCAGATGGTTATTATACTTGCTTGCTGTGCGGAGAGCGGTTCGAGGATGGAGAAATTTTTCATCACGAAGCAAACGGTCGCTGGTATGAGGCGCGCAAATATGCAGCGTATCATGTGAAGCAGAAGCATGGCTCCATGCTCGATTATTTGCTAGCGCTTGATAAGAAGCAGACCGGCCTGACTGATTTGCAAAAAGAGCTTATCCGCGGCTTTGCCGATGATTTGTCCGACAAGGAGATGATGGGTCTCACGGGAGCAGGGAGCGCTTCAACCATTCGTAATCATCGTTTCGTGCTCAAGGAGAAAGCAAAGCAGGCAAAGCTGCTCCTTGCCATTTTGGAGATGATGGAGGAAGGGGCGGCCAGCGCTCCGAGCTTCGTGGCTGTGCATCGCGCTGCGACGCAGGTGGATACAAGGTACGCCATCACAGAAGAGGAATACGAAGAGCTGCTGGAGCAATATTTTCCGAATGGACCGGAGGGGCCGCTTGCTTCGTTCCCTCGCAAAGAGAAGCGTAAGCTTGTTGTGCTTCGCCACATTGCTTCTTTTTTCGAGGAGGGGATGCGTTATACCGAGCAGGAAGTTAATAAGCAGCTCAGCGCTTTCTGGGAAGAGGATTACGTGACCCTCCGACGTTACTTGATCGAATACGGTTATCTGGATCGCAAGGATGACGGCAGGGCTTATTGGGTGAAGGGATCAGGTATTTCTGAGGTTGATGCTCAATTGCAGGAGACTGGTGGGCAGGTTCTGCGTGTGGATACGAAAGCTGTTGTGCCAAAGGAGAAGCAAGGAAAACAGAAGAAACAAGAGAAGCAGCAGAAACATAGGGACCAGCAGGACCAGCAGATGCTTGGGAAATCATCTGAGCAAGCTGGTAAGGAAGACAAAAAGCAGGAGGACGGAAAGAAGATGGATAAAGCGACACGCAAGCAATTGACGGCGGAATATCAGGAGCGGGAGCGCTCGATGGGCGTTTTTCAGATTAAAAATAATCGTAATGGTAAGCTATTAGTCGGTGGTTCCACCAATTTGGATGCGCTGTGGGGAAAAGAGCAGTTTATGCTGAATATGGGCTCGCATTCGAATAAAGAGCTGCAGAAGGAATGGAAGCAATATGGAGCTGCGGACTTCTCTTATCTCGTTCTAGAGACCGTTAAATTGGAGCAAAAGATTCGTTATGATTATAAGGACGTTTTGGATCCAGAGGGCCGTCAGCCCGTTGATGCGGTACGTCAGTATAAACGGGAGGTCGAAGAATTGAAGGGCAAGTGGCTGGAAGAGCTTCAGCCTTATGGAGAGAAAGGCTACAATAGCCCGTCAGAACAGGGCAAGGGTTAAGATTTATTTTTGACGAGGGAGCGTGTAAAGAGGGATGTCTGCCAAAGGAGCAGCGGGAGCTGACAACAGCTTGTTCCGCAACAAGTTTTTTCAAACGATTTTGCTGTCGAACGTATTGCTGCAGATCGGTATTTGGGTTCGGAATTTTGCTATATTAATGTACGTGACGGACAAAACGAATGAAGATCCTTTTGCGATTAGTTTGATGGGGTTTGTAGAGTTTTTGCCGATTTTCGTGTTTTCATTTATTGGAGGGACGTTTGCGGACCGTTGGAAACCGCGTCTCACCATGATTTGGTGTGATTTTTTATCCGCCGCATCCGTATTTGTCGTTCTAATTACGCTAATGTACGGTTCTTGGCATATGGTTTATTTTGCGACGTTTGTATCCGCGATTCTTTCTCAGTTCTCGCAGCCGTCCGCCATGAAGCTGTTCAAACAGCATATTCCGGCGGAGCAGCTGCAGTCAGCGATGGCGATGTTCCAATCGCTGATTGCGATCTTTATGGTGCTTGGGCCGTCGCTCGGCGTCATTTCGTACCAAAAGTTCGGCATTGAGATTTCAATCGGCGTCATGGGGGTTGCCTTCCTTCTGTCGGCGGTTGTTTTGTTCCGCATTCCGCGTGATCGGGAGGTTGAACGAACGGAAGCAATGGCTGAGCGTCGTTTCTGGCAGGATCTGAAGGACGGCTTCGCATACGTATGGCGCAGTCCGGTGCTTAAGTCACTTGGCGGTACGTTTGCGCTTGCTGGAACGGCAGTTGGAATCGCGCAGACGTTGGGGCTGTTTATCGTGCTCGAGCGGCTGGGGCAGCCGAAGGAATTTTTGCAATACATGCTTATGGTTAACGGTGTTGCTATGCTCATTGGTGGGGGTACGGTCATGGTCATTGCAAAAAAAGCAGCTCCGCAAAAGCTGCTTGCGCTTGGACTCTTGCTCAGCTCGCTAACGATGATTGGCATTGGCTTTTCAACGAGTATTCCGCTAACGTTGGTGCTGCAGTTTATCGGCGGACTGGGATTCCCAATGATCCAGATCGGTATCAGCACGATGATTCTGCAGTGGACGGAGGAATCATTCATCGGACGGGTGAACGGCGTGCTGACTCCTATGTTTATGGGGATGATGGTTATTATGACTCTCGTTGCCGGACAGCTCAAGACGGTATTTCCGCTTGTGGGCATTTATTGCGTAGCTGGTCTGATTATGTTCCTAGGGATGTTAATGCTTGTTCCTTTGTTTAAGCATAAGCCGTTAGCTGCTCAATCCAGCGCAGCATCCTAAGCTGGGGATATTGACAAATTCTGCATATGTGAAGTAACATCAATGGTAGTTGAAATAACGTATAGCGAAGCACGCTTACACCCTCGACTGAGGGAGGGGCGTGCTTTTTTGTGTTTTCGGCAGTGCTTTTGGGAGAGAGCCTGACGGAGGGGAAAGTCGATGATGTCGAAAAAAATCATTTTTTGCTCAAGGGTGAGTAAAAAAAGAAGGGAAAAGTGAGATGAGGGAAGAAATGGTAGGAATTGCAATTGTATTGAAATGGGAATGAAGAGAAACGGAGCCTTGAGAGGCCAAACATTATAACCAGTAGGAGTGTTGAATGATGCAAAAATTTAGCCGAGTTGTACTCGCAATTACTTTATTGATGACTGTGTGGATGAGCGTGCAGACTGCAGCTGCGGCTGCTTCTTTTACGGATACGAAAACACATTGGGCTAAGGCTGAGATTGACTCAGCTGTAACGCAGGGCTGGATTAATGGCTACGATGCCAGTACGTTCAGACCCAACGCCAATATGACTCGCGCAGAGTTTCTGAAATCGCTTGTTGGCGCGATGAAGCTGAAAGCGGAAGACACCGATACGCCTTTCGTAGATGATAGAGGCTGGTTCCGCGGCTATATCGCCACAGGTTTGAAGCAGTCAATTATTAAGGTTGGCGATTATAAGGAAAATACGTTTGAGCCAAACCGGATGATCACTCGCGAAGAGATCGCTCGGATGACGATTCGTGCGCTGGGTAAAGATGCAGAAGGCGTGAAAACAGGTTATTTAGCTGTAGCTAAGAAGTTGGAAATTATGAAGGGTTATCCCGATGGAACGATGGGCGGGGAGAAGAACGCTACCCGTGCGGAGGCTGTGGTGATGGTTTTAAATACGTTGAAGGTGAAGAATCCTGTGGTGGCGGTAGTGGATTATCCTAAGACGAAGGAAGAATTGAATACAATGATTCAATCACTTCCAAGCTTTAAGGGAACAACAACGTACGGTCATAATGGAGTCATTCTAATAAACACAAAAGGTTCAGATAATTTTTTTGATAATACTCTTGTTGTTGAATATAACACTGACTATAAACAAACTAACATTATTATAGCTGAACCAACTGCTGACAATAAAGCAATTATAAAAGATTTGCTAAAACATTATTTTCCTAAATCATTTGAAAAAGCCTATACAAGTTATATTAAAGTAAATGATATGAAATTTGTTGAAGGAAGCAATTCTATTGTCACAATGTATGAGGGACGCTCGTTTGGTGCATACAAAGCCAATAATAATAAGAAGGTTACAATTGAAATAGGAGGGTGAAATATTGCATTCATCACTTAATAGAAAACATTTATTATTAATTTCACTTATTATGATTCTAAATTTATTTCAACCTGAATTACGAAAGTGCGACCTCATAAAAACATAAAAAAGTGCCCTAATCTTTGGTAGAATGGTGTTTACGAAGACAACATCACCCAAAGAGAGGAGCACCCATAAAGTGAAGTTTACCAC
>NZ_SKCD01000039.1 GCF_006542765.1 Paenibacillus luteus | reverse complement strand
GAATAATACCATAAAATGGTAACCACCTACAATTAAGCCTCCTCTATTCTTTTTCTTTTAAGAGAAGGAATTCAATTGTAAAATTATTCATTTCGAAATAAAATTTGGATTGATGTTAGGTTGTTTGCAAGGCTAGTGTAATTTTTAGATCTAATCCGGCGTAGATAGCCGAAATAGCTGAAATAGGTCTAAAAAATAGATCTAATTTAGCTCAGAGGCTCCAAATGGATCGGCTATGACCTGGTTTTGGAGAAATAGATAAGTTGACGAAAGAAATAAAGGATAAGTAAAGCGAGAGGATCGTACTAGAGAAACGAAGTGTTCGTCTTAGTAGCCGAATTCATAGCTTTACTAGTCTTAGTCAAGCTAAGAACCTGACTGCAACCGCGACCCGATAGAATGATCTACTCGCGCAGCGATCAATGCGAGAAACTCTAGTTGAGCCTATATAGAAAGGTATCTTCATTCCGATTCTAGTGAATACCCCTATATGAGCTAAAACCTGAGGATGCCAGATCATAACATATAGGGGGTATTAAACAAGTTTTTAGAGAAGCAGCTCTAGCCAGTCTTCCTTCGAAACGGGGCCAAAGTAGAAGCTTAAATCGATTCCTTCGAGAAGCTGCTTCAGAGCGGACGACTCGTAGCGGGTACCGATAAGCTGCAGAGCAACCTCCTTGCTGTCTCCTCGTCCGAAGAAATCTCCGAAAATCGCGGCATCCACGATTATCCCGTCCTGCACCTGCAAACGGACATCGAACGTCCCGGCTCCTTCAATGCGTTTCTTTTGCTGCACGTTAAAGGCGGGTGAGCGTCCATAATTCCATTCCCAGCTGCGGTAGCGCTCGTTGGCGAGCTTATGAACATTATCCCAGTCCTGGTTGGATAGCTCATAGAACGGTATTTCCTCGGCCTGTTCGAAGATCGAATGAAGGAGACGCTGCCTGAACTGTTCTACCGTCATCGGTTCCTTTAGAAACTCCGTAATGTTGGCAACGCGGCTGCGAATGGATTTCGTTGATTTGGATACATATTTCTCAGCATTAGGCTTTAGTGCGGATACGACATTGTCGATTTCAGAATCAAATAACAGTGTACCGTGGCTGAACATTTTACCCTTCGTCGAAAATTGGGCGTTACCGGATATTTTCCGCTCACCGACTTGAAGGTCGTTGCGCCCCGTCATTTCAGCGTCTACGCCTAATCCTTGCAGCGCGCGTACAACGGGCTCGGTAAACTTTTTGAAGTTATGAAAGGACTTTCCGTCGTCCTTCATAATAAAGCTGAAATTCAAATTGCCGAAATCATGGTAGACCGCCCCGCCGCCGGATAGTCTGCGCACGACATGCAGGCCGTTGCTTTCTACATATTCAGCATTGATTTCTTCCACGGTGTTCTGGTTTTTGCCGATAATAATGGAAGGCTCGTTGATATAGAAGAGAAGATAATCATCATTATCAGGCAAAGAGCGTAATATATATTCCTCTAACGCCAGGTTTAGCGTAGGATCTGTTATTCCTTTATTGCTTACAAAACGCATAAGTTTCTCCTCCTAGGCTTTGATTCATTAGGGTCATTATACCTGCATGCTGAGCTTGTTTTCAAACGTGATCCTTAAGCATGCAAAGTGGAAGTTGTGCTTTAGGCTTGTCTATCGCGGATACAGGCTATGCAGAAGCTGAAATAATTCGTATAATCTGATGAGACTGAGACAGAGGTGAATCGGGTGGAAGCGAATTTTTGCATGACATGCGGCTCGGAGCTGGAAAGCCGTGACGTGGATGGAACGATAAGAAGGGCCTGCACAAGCTGCAGCTTTGTTCACTGGGGAAGCTATAGCATTGGGGTTGGGGCGCTAGTTATACGGGATGGGAAGATTTTGCTTGTTCGCAGGGCTCAAGAGCCTGGCAAAGGAAAATGGACGAATCCGGGCGGTTATATCGAGCAACTGGAGGCGATTCAGGACACCGTGGAGCGGGAAGTTCTTGAGGAGTGCGGCATACAAGCCATTGTGAAAAATGTGGTTGCCTTGCGCGATCAGCCAAGAAGCATTCATAATCTCTACGTGGCATTTGAGATGGAGTATGTAAGCGGTGATCCTGTTCCTGACAACGTGGAAGTAGACGCAGCCGGCTTTTTTGCTTTGGAGGAGCTTGACGCGATGGAGGTTGCGGGTTTTACGCAATGGCTGGTCGACGTTGCTTTTCATGGCCAATCTCAAGGCCTTGCGATCGATAAAGATCCTGTTATTCCACTTGGCGGTTATGGGTTGTTTCGCGTTTAGAGCATAGATGGGCAAACGATAAAATGCAGGGGCCTTCCAGATGGAAGGTCCCTTTGCTTTAGAAAATCCATGAGACCCAATAGGATAATAGCAATAGTGTGAAAATAACCGTAACCGGAATGACAAGAGAAGTTACTTTTATATATTGCCCCCAGCTGATCCGCACGCCATCCTTGCGAACGATATGCATCCACATCAACGTGGCAAGCGTGCCAATCGGAAGCAGGAGGGAACCAATGTCGCTACCGATGACGCTGGCGAGGTAGGCAATTTTTAGCGTTAGCGGGTCGAGGCCTGTATTCATTAATGTAAGCGTGCCAACCATTAAAGCTGGATGATTGTTGAATAAATTGGATAGAACGCTTAATAGGCCACCCATAATGAAGCTAGCATGCAGCAAGCTGCCGGAAATAATAGGTTTGAGCAGTTGAATCAGCCATTCGGTTAAGCCGATGTTGTTGAGCCCATAGATAATGACGTACATACTGAAGGCGAAAATTAAAATATACCACGGTGTTTTTCTAAGCATGTCCAGAGGGGAGATTTTCAAGTGGAGCCAGCGCCACCCGAGCAGCAGGGCAGAGCCGATGACAGCTGTAGCAGCTACGGAAAAATGAAGGTAAGAGGCGACGAACAGGCTAATGCGAACACAGAACACGAATATTAGAATATTGAACATAAAGCGGTTGCGATTCTCTTGCGGTATGGTTTGTTTCAAAGGATGGCTGCCAGGCATGAAGTTCCAGCTAGCAAGGGACGGCAGTTTTTTTGGGAGTGTGCGATAAAAGATAGCAAACAGCAGGAGCGTTAGGAGGACAAGCCCAAGCGTAGCAGGAACAAACATCATAGCCGTATGCATATAAAGGTCCATATGGACGATTTTTAAGGCGATTAAATTTACGATGTTGCTTACGCCAATAGGTGCGCTGGAAGCCGTTGCGACAAGTGCTCCAGATAGCAAATAAGGTATTTTTTGATGGTTTTTCAGGCGCATATTTCGAAGAATTAGCAATAGAATAGGTGTTGTAATTAGGATGCTTCCATCATTATTGACAAAGAGCGTCATGAGGAAACAAAATAGATTTGTCAGCCAAAACAGGCGAATGCCAGAGCCTCTTGCTGACTTGGTGAGCAGCTCGGCGGCCCAGTAGAAGAAGCCGAAGCTCTCAAGCACTATAGCCATTACAATCGTTGCGATAATGGTGACGGCTGCTCCGCCTATCGTTTCCGTAATCTTCCCAAGGTCTGCAAAAGTCACGCTTCCGCTGAGAAAAACCAGGAGAGCTCCAATCGAAGCGGGTATAGCTTCATTGACTTGCGGGCGCCAGAAAATGAAACTAATGGTTAACAGGAATGCACAGATGGTGGTGATAACCGTAAAATCGTTCATGTCCTAACCTCTTTTCAAGGATAAAGCTTTGTTGGTATGCAGCAGCACTCCTTCTTCTTCCTAAACTTTCATGTTGAGCACGCATTTGTACAGAATGAATGCTTTCCAATTCTCCTCTCTATCGTTTTCTAAAGCAGCTTTATACTGTAAGTATACGTACGTGATAGATTGTTCGTACTGGTCATTATCCCTATCTCTATTAAAATCTGCTAGTATCAATTGAAGATACTTGCCCTCTAGTGATAGATAGGGAGAATGGCTATTGGTCTATAGCTGTGGAACGCTATAAGAAAGTTCTATTTTGAGTAATGAAATTCGAGAGGTTATAATAAATGAATACAAGCTTAATAGGTTCATTGGAGTTCTAGTCATCGTATACAAATGGCGTGTTTGATGTGTTCCTGTGTATTGAAGAATTTGTGAAACAAAAAGGAGAAATGACCTATGAGCATAATGAATCGTTTACGTGAAGAAACAGCCTCGAACCATGATCAAATCGAAAACAATCCCTATGCCAAAGCAATCATGAACCAGACACTATCTTTGGAACAATATATCGTCTATTTGGAAAAGTTTTATGGCTTCATTAAACCGGCTGAGCGGTTAATCGCTCAATTAACGGGTTGGGGTGAAATCGGAGAATCGTTGCGGGAGCGTGCTAAATCCCCATTACTTGAGAGCGATTTGCTCGCTCTTGGGCGAACCCAAGAAGAGGTCGCACAACTGCCGGAATGTACCGAACTGCCTGAGTTTTATTCGACCGCCCAGGCACTTGGCTACTTGTATGTTATTGAAGGATCGACAATGGGCGGACAGATGATTACGAAACAAGTACGTAAATTTCTGCCTGAAGCAGAAACAGAGGGCAAAGGCACGCAATATTTTAACGCATACGGGTCTGAGACTAGAGCCAAATGGGCTGAATTCCGTGAACTGGTTGAGCAATCCGTTATTTCGGATGAACAAGGCCTCCAAGCTGTAGATGCTGCGAAAAGCACTTTCACAACGCTAGAGGCGTGGATAAATGCTTGATCGTGAAATGAAAGGTTAACTGTCCTCTGCGGCTTATGGGGTGAGGGCGCGCCCTTATAAATGATGACGAAGGGATTGCGCGAGCTAAATCCTGCGGGCAGAATCTGCGCTTTAATTAAATAACAGTCTAAAAAAAGGTCGAGCTGCGGGAGGAACCCCGAAGCTTGACCTTTTTTAAGAGATAACCCGATCTTTTCGCAGATAAATTTTAAAGCTAAAACCATAACCTACCATCAAAGCTGCTGAGGTGCTGCGCCGAGTTATTGGATCATTAGAATTTCTCGAATTTCTTGCTCGCTTAAGGACGACAGCGCCTCCTGACCGGGTTGGATGACCTCGTCGATCAGGTTCTTTTTCTTCTGCTGAAGCTCGTACATTTTATCCTCGACCGTGCCTTGCGTGACCAAGCGGATGATTTGCACAACATTTTTCTGGCCGATACGGTGCGCGCGGTCAGCGGCCTGCTGCTCGACGGCCGGATTCCACCAAAGATCGTACAGAATTACCGTATCAGCGCCGGTGAGGTTCAGCCCGGTACCGCCTGCCTTTAGCGACAGCAGGAAGACTTCGCGTTCGCCATCATTGAACCGGTTGCAGAGTGCGACGCGCTCGGAGGCTGGCGTCTGCCCGTCCAAATAAAAGTAGGGAACCCCGCGGTATCCCAGCTCTCGGCCAATGAGGCCAAGCATCTCTGTAAACTGGGAGAAGATGAGCAACCGCTTGCCTGCGCTTTGACATTCATCGATAATGTCCAGCAGCTGCTCGAACTTGGCGGAGCTACCTTCGTAACCTTCGACGAACAGTGCAGGATGGCAGCAAAGTTGGCGAAGCCTTGTGATTCCTGCCAAGATCCGGATACGATTTCTTTGAAAGCCCTCTTCATTCAGATGCTTAACCGTTTCCTGCTGCAGCTTAGCTAGAAAACCGACATACAGCTGCTTTTGCTCCGGCAGCAGCTCAGACGCTTGAATCGATTCGATTTTGTCCGGAAGCTCCTTCAGTACGTCACTCTTCAGTCGGCGCAGCAGAAACGGGCGAACCCGTCTAGCAACCGTCTCCCGTGTGAGCTCGTTAAACGCTTGCCTGTTAGGAAAGAGTTCAGGGAATACCGCGCAAAAGATTGACCAAAGCTCCTCCAGCGTGTTTTCGATTGGTGTTCCGGTTAGCGCAAAGCGGTATGCGGCGTCGATGGCTTTGACGGATTGTGCGGTCTGCGTCGTATGGTTTTTGAAATATTGCGCTTCATCCATGATGAGCGTATGGTAGCTTTGCTTTGCGTATTGTTCGATATCCCTGCGCAGCAGAGGATAGGAGGTAATAATGACATCCGCTTCAGATTTTCCCTTTAGTACCGCGGAGCGCTCTGCTTTCGATCCATCTGCGATGACGGCACGAATGCCGGGTGCGAACTTTTTGAGCTCATTCAACCAGTTGTAGACAAGCGATGCAGGCGATACGATTAGTGCCGGCTGCTTGCGCTCCCGTATTTCGGGCAGCACAGAGAGCAGGAAGGCGATTCCCTGAACCGTCTTTCCGAGTCCCATATCGTCTGCCAGAATGCCTCCGAAGTGGTAATGGGCCAATGTTTTCATCCACTGATAGCCATATTTCTGATAATCGCGAAGCACGGGGGAGAGCTCCTCTGGCACAGGGAAATCCAAGTTGTCCGGATTTCGCATGTTTTCCAGCAGTCGTCGAAACGACTTGCCTAGCTTTATCGTCTTTCCGTTATCCTGCGCTTCAATGAGATGCAGCCCTCGAACGGTTGGGACACGGAATTTTGAGCCCACAATATCGCCTTGGCGCAAGCCAACCTCATTCAAGAAACGAATAATTTCCTGAAACTCCGCGCCATCGAGCGGCAATAATGCCCCATCAGGCAGCCGATGGAATTTACGTTTCACCTCTAGCGACTTTAAAAGCTTGCGAATTTCGGACTCGGGTATGCCGTCCATATCGAATTTGAATTCAAGCCAATCGGTTCGCTCCTCAAGCTGAACGGATATTTTAGGCGGAGCATGCTTCGTTACAATTCGGACTTTCACGGCTGAGGTAGCATATACGGCAAGCAGCTTCTCCAACTGCGGAACGACGTTATGCAGAAATTCGAACTCGGAGTCCTCGTCCTCCATAATATAGCCGCTCTCGGTCTTGGCAAAAGGCACCAGCTCCATCAGCTCCAAAATACGACGCTCTTGTTCGCCATCGCGCAGCAGAATGCGGTCGGTGCCGCGCTTCGTGTCTCCGGTTTCAAGCGGATTAATAACGATATCGCCATATTGAAATTCAAGGCCGGCAAGCAGCCGATCTCTAAGCCGGTCCAAATAAAGCTTGGCTTTCAGCTGAGTTTGGAGAACGCGGTCGGAAATAGTCTCGGCAATCGCAACGCTGCCGAGCTTCATCAAGCCGGGAATGACCTTCTCCATAAAAGGCTCCATTTGCTCCGGTGCGATATGCACCTTTGGCTTGCGCGAAGTATCAAGCAGCTGCTTCAGCTCAAGCAGCTGCTTGCAAGCATCGGACTTCACCTTCAGCAGCTTGCCGCTGGATAGGACAAGTCCGTACTCTTCCATAATCGTCAGCTCTTCCAAGCCTTCTACTTTAAGCTGATAGCTTTCGGATTCTGCCTGATCAAAAGCAAAGCTTAACGGCAGCGGCTCATCGCTCACCGTTATACCCGTAAATACACGGTTGGCGTAGGCAAGCTGCACGGATGGAGCAGCGAGAAGCAGCGGCAGCAGCGAGTCCCAAGAAGATGGGGGAATGAGAAGCAGCCGCTCGCCGCTGGCTGGGGATTCCCCTAAGTAAAGATTGCGATTGGACATTTGGCGGTACAACGATTCTTGGCGGTATACCTCATAGAGCTGCGTCAGCACAGCATCATCCTCGGGACGAAAGCAATGATGAGTGGGATCATACGTGAAGTGCTTAGAAAAAACAAAAGGCTCTCTGCGCTCGACCTTCTCCAAAAATTCTCGTATTCGCTGGACGATATATAAGCGTTTTGGCCCTACTTTAAGCTCAATGCCAAATAAGTGCTTTCGGTAGCCATAAGGATAGAGCTTGCAGGTGATTTCTGCGTCGAGCAAGATTCTCGTGTCAATGAGCGAGCTGCTCTTCCTGGACCTTGGCGGCCGATTGCCGAATAGACCGAGCATGCTGCCTGCAATTCGAGTATCCACTTCCTCAAGTTCCTCATTCCCGGCGTAGCGGGGAGTAAGATGTCCGTTATTCTCAAATGCATCTTCATCCTCTTCCTCATCCTCGTAAGGCTGATCCTCCGGATGAAGCAGCGAAGGGTAGACACGTTTGGCGTTACCCTGCTGCGCTTGAAAATCGCGAATTTGAAGCAGAGCTGCAGCGACATGCTTGCAATAAAAGTCATACGTGCTGAAAGCAAGGCAGGAGCAGTCGGCGTCGACATCCCCATTGCGTTTGATATCTATGATGACCTCGTAGCTGCTATCTTCCTGTATCCTGATAGTGAAATTGGTTTGCAGGGAATTAACGGCTTCAATATCTACTTTCCCTGCTCTATAATAAGCTTGCCCTCTCTCGAAGAAGGTATCGCCGCATAACGATTTAATGACGCGAGTGGTCAATTGAACGCTCATAGCCTTTGGTTCCTTTCGGGAGACGGAAACATTTGTTCCGATTTATCGATTTGTTCTTATCATATCAGAATTTCGGCGCGAGTTCCCGTTTGAAAGTAGGCTATAATAAAAAATACGGAAAGCTTATTTATGGGAAAAAGGAGCTGAAACATATGCAATATCGTCATCTTGGCCACAGCGGGCTTCAAGTTTCTGCGCTCGGCCTAGGCACGAATGCTTTCGGAAAGCGTGCCGACTTCGAGGAATCCAAAAAAATTATTCATTACGCGCTGGATCATGGCATCAACTTCTTGGATACAGCCAATATTTATGCAGGCACCGAATCGGAGAAAATCATCGGGCAGGTGCTTGAGGGGAACCGGCAAAGCGTTGTACTCGCGACCAAAGCGGGATTGCCAAAGGGGACAGGCGTGAATGAACGCGGCTCTTCCCGCTATCATTTGCAGATGGAGCTTGAAGGCAGCCTGAAACGGCTGAAAACCGATTACGTGGATCTCTACCAAATCCATACGTTTGATCCGGGGACGCCACTGGAGGAAACGATGAGAGCGCTGGAGGATATGGTTCGGGCAGGCAAGGTGCGTTACATTGGCGCATCCAATTATTTTGCATGGGAGCTTATGAAGGCGCTTGGCATAAGCGATCGGTTTGGCCTGAACCGCTTCGTATCCACGCAGGTCAGCTATTCCCTTGCGGATCGTACGCCTGAGAATGAGCTTGTCCCGATGTGCCTCGACCAAGGCGTGGGCATCATCCCGTATTTTCCGCTTGCAGGCGGCATATTGTCAGGGAAGTATGGCAAAGGGGAGAAGGCGCCGGAAGGCTCAAGAGCCCAGACGGACCCGAGCTTTCAGCGGTTTCTGAATGAACGAACGATCGGGCTAGGGGATCGGGTTAGCGAGGTTGCAAGCCAATTGGACTGTACGCCAAGTGTTTTGTCGCTTTCCTGGCTGATTCATCAGCCTGTGGTTTCAACGGTTATCGTAGGGGCCTCTAAAGTGGAGCAGCTGGCGGAAAATCTTCAGAGCGCATCGCTTGAGCTATCTGCTGAGACGCTGAACGAGTTGGAAACCGCCAGCGACTCTTTCCGCCATGGCGAGCCCTTCGCGTTGTATCGACTGCCCTAACAAAGCAAGAAGGAGGCGTTTCCGATACGGAAGCTGCCTCCTTCTTGCTTTGACTTTTATTTCGCTTCCTGCCTAACGAGCAGCGCTCGGGGTGCAGCCGCTGATGGTTTTCGTCAACGGGGTTACATTTTGACCTCACAACGGTTGCCCGTCTATTTGGCACTTTGGCGCTGAAAATCAATAATCCAATCGCCTTGAATGAATGCATAACCCATGTCACCCTCTACGACCAAGCCGTATAATTTTTTGACATCGACATATTCCTTGCGCTCGCCGTTATCGAATTCCAACGTAATGTAGTAATAAGTGCGGGAGGAGCTTCCCGCATGACCGACGTCATTGTGGTTATGGTGATTCGCGTGATGGCGAACGTCCATGCGCCTCGACACGACGCGCGCGAATACCGTTTCTTTAGTTGCGCTAGCGTTTTTGGCATGGCTGAAGATGCTATAAACAATACCGCCAATGACAATAACGAAGATAATGACCATAAATAAAGGGACAAGCGAAATGATACCAACTCCGCTGCCGGGAAAACCAATGCCACCCATAAGCTTATACCTCCAAAATTTTCTTTTAATGTAGTTAATTTTACTATTTATGAGCGGGGGTTGCTAGTGCAGTGCGGCAAAGCATGCTAAACTACGAATAATTAAAAGGGAAGAGTGAAATGGAGGATTACGATGACAGTCGGTTCGCAAAAAGATATAGAAGGCTTGCAAGAGATTGGACGGATTGTTGCTTTTACGATGAACGAGATGAAACGGCAAACGGTAGCAGGCATGACAACGAAGGAGCTGGATGAACTCGGAGGTCGTATTTTGCATCGCTACGGTGCCGTTTCGGCTCCAAATCAAACATTCCGCTTTCCAGGCCATACTTGTATTAGTGTGAATGATGAGGTGGCGCATGGCATACCGGGCAGTCGTGTATTGCAGCCAGGCGATCTTATTAATATTGATGTATGCGCGGAGAAAGATGGCTATGTCGCAGATACGGGTCATTCTTTCCAGCTAGCTCCTTATAGCGAACCTGTGCTTCGGCTGTGCGACCACACTCATCATACGATGATGAAGGTGATCGGTTCGCTGCGGCATGGCGTGAAAATTAACGAAATCGGGAAAATCATTCAACAGGAAGCAAGGCGAGGCGGCTACAGCGTAATTAGTGATTTATGCAGCCACGGCGTAGGCAGAGCCGTACATGAATGGCCGCAAATTCCGCCGGTTTACAATAAGCATGATCCGCGTACGCTCAAAGCGGGCCTGGTCATTACGATTGAGCCTTTTCTGTCCACGGGAGCAGACTATGTCGTTGAACAGGCGGATGGGTGGACGCTTCGCATGCCGGATAGAAGCTTTGCAGCACAGCACGAGCATACGATTATCATTACGAAGGATAAGCCGATTATTTTGACGGTGGCATAATTTGGATGCTTTTGTAGGGCTTTAAAGCTTAGCCAGCAAGGAATGAATGACTTGTTATTATGATAATGGCAGAGGAGCCTTTACGATGTTCAAAATAGATCTTCCGATTGCAAGCAACCCTCTTCGCACGAGAGGGGATGTCCAGTTAGCGGTGCGCCAGCTCATTG
This sequence comes from Paenibacillus luteus, assembly GCF_006542765.1. Taxonomy (GTDB): domain Bacteria; phylum Bacillota; class Bacilli; order Paenibacillales; family Paenibacillaceae; genus Pristimantibacillus; species Pristimantibacillus luteus. Next base: position 28,797 of record NZ_SKCD01000039.1, on the reverse strand, counting down.
AGCCGTTAAAGCCGTATTACAGCAGCGGCTCAGCTCGGGTGAGCATTGGAAATACAAGTGCTTCTTATGAGGATGCCGTTGCGGGAATGGAAGGCTTCTCACGGGTGCTGTGGGGCATTATGCCTCTTATTGCAGGTGGATCGGAGAGCACCCTGTGGAATCAAGTGGTTCAGGGCATTATTAACGGTACAGATCCGGAGCACGAGGAATATTGGGGAGTCATCAACGACTATGACCAGCGGATCGTCGAGATGGCTGCTTACGGACTAGCGCTGGTGATAGCGCCCGATCAACTTTGGGGCGCACTGAGCGCGAAGGAGCAGCAGAACTTCGCTGCGTGGCTCCGGCAGGCGAGTGACCGCAAGGCGTACGACTGCAACTGGCTGTTTTTTGCGGTGCTTGTCAATCTCGGCTTGAAGGCGGTAGGCGAGCCCTATGATCAAACGGTGGTAGAGCAAAACCTGGAACGCATCGACGCGTTCTATCTGTCGGATGGCTGGTATGCTGATGGGGTAAAAGCGCATAGCGATTATTACGTGCCGTTCGCTATTTATTATTATGGTCTCTTCTATGCGAAGGTGATGGAGCAAGAGGACCCTATAAGATCGAAGCTTTATAAACGAAGAGCAGCGGCGTTCGCGAACGATTTTATCTATTGGTTCGCCGAGGATGGCTCGGCGCTTCCTTACGGCAGAAGCTTGGCTTACCGTTTCGCGCAGGCTGCTTTTTGGGGAGCGATGGCTTATGCCGAGGTGGAAGCAATCCCTTACGGCGTGCAGAAAGGGCTGCTGCTTCGCCATTTGCGCTGGTGGTTTAAGCAGCCCATCTTCCAGCGTGACGGGACGCTGACTATCGGTTATGCCTATCCGAATCTGATTATGGCGGAAAACTACAACTCTCCGGGCTCTCCCTATTGGGCGCTCAAAGCTTTTTTGCCACTTGCGCTTGACGAGAGCCATCCCTTCTGGCAAGCCGAGGAATTGCCGCTGCCGAAGCTGGAAATTATATCTGTGCAGCCCGCCCCGCATTTAGTCATCTGCAGGCAGCCGGAGAAAAGCCATCTGGTCGCGTTCAATACCGGCCACGCGTCAACGAATGAGCATACGCATACGTCGGCCAAATATGAGAAATTTGCCTATTCGAACGTATTTGGCTTTAGCGTGCCGCGTGCGGAATGGGGACTTGGGCAGGGAGCCTTTGACTCGATGCTTGCGCTGTCTGAAGGGGATAATATTTATCGGGTGAAACGAAAAAACGAGGAGTCCCGGATAGAGGGGAATGTGCTCTATGCATGCTGGAAGCCTTGGACAGACGTTGAGGTGAAGACCTGGCTGATCGCAGGAGCGCCTTGGCATATTCGAGTTCATCGCATTGAAACCAGCAGAGGGCTTGATACAGCCGATGGCGGCTTTGCGCTTGGACTTGAAAGCTTGGAGGGTCTGGATAGAAGATGGGAGACGCAGCAGGATGAGCATGGCGTTCTCGGTGTTTGCTCCTGGGGCGTCAGCGGTATCCGTGTACTTTATGGACCGGGGCAGACGGAGCTGATTTATCCCAATTCGAACACGAACCTTATGAATCCGCGGACGGTCATTCCTACCGTTAGGATGAACTTGCAGCCGGGAGTCCACTGGCTGGTGACGGCGGTTTATGCCGAGCCGGGCAATGATACCTACAGGCAGCAGTGGGCGAATGGGCCGGTCGCGGTTGCAAAGGATGGCCAGCTTAAGGTGAAGGAAAGGGAAGGCGGCGCGCTATTATTTTCGCATGATATTTATTCATAGATCATAGGTCAACAATGAATTTTAGAGGATGAATAAAAAGCTGCGACAGTCTCATGAAAGAGGCTGCTGCAGCTTTTTATGATTTATTTACACAAAAACATTCGATGGGCTATTGGTTATGGTCAGGGCAGGAGAGAAGTTTCCGAAGCGGCTGCTCCTTCTTCTGTTTGTTCATGGGTTGTGCATGATGTTAAGTAAACCAGATATCCCGGAACCGTACCCAGCCTAGCGATTCGAGAGCGATCCCGCGGACGGAGTGGTGGAAGGCCGTCTTCAGATGCTTGCGGTAGAGAAACATCAGGCTGTGCCTGCTTTTCAGCTCGGCTTCGATAGCTTGGAAGATGGCGATGCGTGCACGGGCATTCGGCTCTGATAAAATAAGCTGAATACTTGACTCCAGCATGCTGTCGGTTTCAGGGGAGGCATGCTGCTGCATGCTCTTGAACAGATCAATGAGCCTCAGTTCGCGATGCTCATCGAGCATGACCGCGAATAATAGGAAGTCGGCAGACATACGGGCCTGGCCTTTGAACTGCTCGGCTCCAATAAGACTAATTTCGATCTCAACCCCCGAATTTGCGCAAACCTGCTTGATCATATGGGCATCTGCTGCATATTGCGGAATCGTTGCGAGAATTAGCGGCTCTCCGTTATATCCGGCATCGGCAAGCCGCATTTTGATTTCTTCCAAGCTTTGCGATGCTTTGTTGTGTGATGTCTCCTCGTCTTGCAGCCAGAAGCTGTCTACGCCTTCGATCACATCTCCTGATAGCAACTGCAGCAGCCCGGCCCGGTCAATGGCAAGGTCAACAGCAGCACGCATGGCAGGATTTGCGAGCAAGCCTTTCTTTTGTTCGTTCACCGTTATGAACTTGCAGGTCATGCCGGATTGCCTGACCTGCTGCCAACGTTCGGCTGCCACATCGGACAGCCTAGCATTATGCATGACTTGGAACGATTGCAGCTCGGCATGATTATCCTGCGAGGTATCGCCCGTCACCGTCCATACCTCTACCCGGTCAAGGAAAGCCCTCCCCTGAAAATAGGCGGTAAACGCCTCCAAAATCCAGACACCTTGCTCATTTCCGGCGAAGCGGAAAGGGCCGGTTCCAATCGGCCGGTCTCCGAAGTGATCACCTGCTGCGTCACAAGCATCCTGGGGAACGATGGATGCCCGATTGGTCGTAAGGAAAGGAAGAAAGGCTTCATTACGCTCGGACAATTGAATGCGGATGGTCGTGTCATCCGGCGTATCCATGGCGACGATATTGGAATAAACCCAGCTGTACAAGCCCTGCGGCGCCAGCCGCTTGAGCCGCTCAAGCGAATATTTGACATCCGAGGAATCGAGCTCACGCCCGTGATGGAACATAATTCCTTTGCGCAAATAAAACGTCCAGCGCGTCCGCGATTCATTCACCTCCCAGGCATGGGCAAGGTGAGGCAAAATTTGCTCACCCTTTGGGTCGATGCGCACGAGTCCATCGAACAGCTGATTGACGAGATGGGATTCCCCCGTATAATGAATGGCCGCCGGATCAAGGGAGAAGATCGTTTGCGGAAGCGGGAAGCGCAAAATATCGGTTCGCCGCTTGCCCAGCACCTCGGAGTGGAAGCCGAACTGGCCGGACAGCCATTCCTGGAATTGATCGCGAAGCAGAGGAGAATCCTCAGCCTGCTGCAGCAGCTCCAGTGCCGAGTGCAAATCCTGCTTCTGCATCATTTCCTGCGCTTCAAGCAGCGCGATTTGTTCCTTGCTGGCAAGGAAGGTAAGGGCAGAGCGGTTGCCTCTCCCGCGCCGAGGCTCCCAAGAAAGCCATTCTTCTTGCTGCATTCGCTTGAGCAGCAATACCATATTGCGATGTGTGCAATCCAGCAAATTTGCAAGCTCCTGCGTAGTGGCTTCAAAGGGGGTATGCTCAGAAATTGCGGGAAAGGAACGCCTTAACGCCAAGTAATGCCTTCGTATTTTCATGCAAAAGACTCCCGTCTTAAAATATGAAATTTACCAATTATAACTTACACTTTTTGTTCTTGTTTTCTAGGTTACAATAAAAGGAGGAAATTAACAAATCGAGTTTGAAATTGGAGTGATTGTTGATGGGAGATCTTGCACCTTGGCAAAAACGATATGAAAAAATGGTTGTTCTTGCCCTTTTGTTCGGTCTGCTAAGCCAGTATTTGTTCGTTGGCGCACCTGCCGGAATTTCAGTTATGGTGTTTGTTGCTAGTTTTTATGGCTTGTTCTTTTATTCGGTTCAAGGCAGACTCGGCGGATTTGAGAAATGGCAAGGACAGGCGAGCTCCAGCTGGCTTCTCTTTATTCCTATCTTTCTGCTTGCCTTGACATATACGCTTTACGCAAACATTCTGTTCCGGTTTTTGAATTTTTTTGCTTTATTCGCGCTGATTGTTGCACAAACCACAGTTATGACCAGCAGCAGTACAAAGCCCTGGTACCGGGGAGTCTTTTATATCGAGCTTTTATTTCTGGCACTTGTGAAGCCATTCGCCTTCATTGGCGTGCCATTTATACTGCTGACGGATCGTTTGCGCAATAAAGAGAAGGGGAGCGGAACCGGCAGAAGCAAGGTAGGCAAAATATTGCTTGGCCTGCTCATCTCAGCACCGATTCTAATCGTCGTCATTTCTTTGCTAGCTTCTGCGGATGAAATTTTTCTGTCATGGCTGTCGAGCATTCCGAATCTGCTTGGGGACTTCTCCTTTGGCGACGGCTTTTGGCGCTTCTTTGTGGGAGCCTTTATCGGCTGCTATGCCTTTTGCTACATATGGGGGCTAATCTTCAAAAATCCGAAGGAGCAGGTAAGCGTGTCCGCGCCAGATCCACAAGCTTCCGCTTTATATGCGAGGGGCCGAATCGAATTTGATCCTCTTACAGCGGGCACATTTCTAATTGCGATCAATCTCGTGTACGTGTTGTTTGTGGCCATTCAGTTTTCCTACTTGTTCGGAGCGGCAAACGGGTTGCTGCCCGAAGGGGCGGCTTATGCGGAGTATGCACGCAGAGGCTTTGCCGAATTGGTGATGGTCGCTTTAATCAATGTTGGGCTGCTGATGTGCGGCCTGCATCTGATTCGGCGCACAAGCGCTGTCGCGGAGTGGGTGCGCAAGCTGTCGCTTACTGTACTCATAAGCTGCACGATCGTGATGCTTGTATCGGCATACAGCAGGTTGTCGTTGTATGAAGAAGCCTACGGCTTTACTCAAACGAGATTGCTGGTGCATGGCTTTATGCTGTACCTGGGCGTGCTGCTCTTAATCGCCATGCTGCGGATTTGGAAAGAGCGTTTCTCGATGGGCAAAGCCTATATTTGCGTGTCGGTGATCGCCTTTATCCTGATGAATTATGTGAATGTTGATGCAAGAATTGCGGAGAAAAATATCGGCCGATTCGAGCGGACTGGCAATATCGATGTAGGCTATCTTGGCATGCTGTCCACGGATGCGGCGCCCCAGCTGCTAAAGCTGCGTGAGAAGCATCCTGAAATTAAAGGATTACATGAAGTCGTTGAGCTCTTGCAGCAGCATGCGCGGAATCACGACAAATGGCAATCGTGGAATTTATCTATGCAGAGGGCGAAGTAATGACATAAAAGAGAGGTAATCGGCTATGCCCAAAATTTCAGCATTTGACCGGAGCAGCCGGCTGCTCCTCTCCTTAATCGGATTTCCGTTGACGCTTGCCCACTGCCTTGTATCTGCGTATGAGCATCGGAAGTTTGACCCGGAAGGCTGGCAGGCGGATATAGGCTCACGCAAGCTTTATGTAAATGTTACGGGGCAGGGCACTCCCACAATTGTTTTGGAGGCAGGGATGGGCGGCTGCTCCCTCGACTGGTCGCTTGTCGCCCCTGCATTGTCGGAAATGGCAAACGTGATTGCGTATGACCGGGCAGGCTTTGGCTGGAGCGCGGCATCGCCCAGCCTTCCGACATGCGCGGCTTATGTGGAGGACCTTCGGTCCCTGCTGAGAACGCTTGGCGCGGCGCCGCCTTATTTGCTCGTCGGTCATTCTTATGGGGGCTTGATCATGAGATTATTTGCTTCGCAGTATCCGGAGGAGACATGCGGCCTTGTTCTGGTCGATGCCGCCCATGAGGACCGTTATTTGCATGAGCGTGGCAGCGTGCAGAGGCATGAACAGCTTATGGCCTCCCGAAAGCGGTACAGGCTCGGCTATCTGCTGGGACCGCTGGGCATTCCCAGAATGTTAAAGCAGCCTATCGGCTCGAAGCGGCTGCCTGCTCAGTGGGGTGCTCAGGTCCGTGCGCTTGGTTATCGCCCGGGGGCGTACCGAGCCGCTTATGCGGAGCTGCTTGCTCTAGCGGAAAGCGGGCGGCAGCTTAAGGATGCCCGTCCGCTTAGCCAAGACCTGCCTGTTGTTGTCCTGAGTGCAGGCCTGCAGAACGAAGAATGGCTTCAGGATCAGCAGAAGCTGCTGCATTTGACCCGCCGCACAAAACAGATTATCGTTGAATGCAGCTGGCACTCCATTCATATTCACGAGCCGGCTGCAGTTATTGACGCTATTAAAGATTTGCTATATGAACTAAAATGGCCAGTGCATAGCATGAAAGCAAGGAGTTTGATGTGATGAAAAGGAAGAAAAAGCGATTGCTCGTTTATGCCCCACTCTCGATTATCGCGCTCCTCATATTTCTTTATTTCGAGAACAACGCCATAGGCATTACCAAATACAAACTAAGCTCATCCAAGCTGCCGGAGGGCTTCGACTCCTACCGCATCGTTCAGCTAACGGATTTGCACAGCAAATCCTTCGGCAAGGAGCAGGAGACGATTACCCGCAAAGTCAAGCAGCTGAGGCCTGATCTGATTGTCATGACGGGGGACTTGGTGGACAGCAGAAAATACGAGACTGAAGCAAGCCTGACGCTTATGCGCAACATGACCGAGCTGGCTCCCGTTTATTACGTCACGGGCAATCACGAGTGGGGCCCTAAATTCCCTCCGCTTGCCAAGAGTTTAAGGGAACTAGGCGTGCACGTCATGCGCAACCAAAGCGAGCTCGTAAAGCTGGGCGAGGGCTTCATTCGGATCGCAGGCGTAGATGATCCTACCTTTAACCATAAGGCGGATGGGGATGTCGCTAGACTAAATGAGCATATGGCAGCTGCTCTGGAGGGCGTAGACCGTGCGGAGAATGTCTATACCGTATTGCTGTCTCACCGGCCGGAGCTGTTTTCCGTATACGCTCAGGATCGCATAGATGTCACTTTCTCCGGCCACGCGCACGGTGGACAGGTCCGGCTGCCATTCATCGGCGGGCTGGTTGCTCCCGGGCAAGGATTTCTCCCCAAGTATGACGGGGGAAAATATGAGGAAGACGGGGCCACGATGATCGTCAGCCGCGGACTCGGAAACAGCATCATTCCGCAGCGGTTATTCAACCGGCCGGAGGTTGTGCTCGTTACGCTGTCCCGTCCATGACGATAAACCTTGATTGAGGCGCTTCGCTTTTTTTGAACGATATCATCCTAACTATAATAATAAGAGGTGCTTACAAGTGAGCCATTCCTTAACGATAGAAACAGAGGCCATTACCTTAAGGCCATTTGCCATACAGGACTTCGACGAGCTTTACCAGTTGACCAGGCAACCCGAAATTACCGATATTTTGCCAGACTGGGATATGACGAAGGAGCAATTAAATGATTTCATGAGTTTTGTTATTGGGAGCTATGAGCAGTTTAACCCCGCTGATGTGCGGATATTGTTAGCCGTAGAGCATAATAACGACAAACGGCTGATCGGCTGGTGCGGCGTATTTCCCAATGATTTGCTAGACCCGTCGGTCAGGGAGGTGGCGTATGCTATTTCCAAGGATTATCGGAACCAAGGCTTTAGCACAAGCGCGGTTGAAGCGATCCTCTCGTTCGTTTTTCAAAAAACAGAGCTTGAACAAATTACTGCCATCGTTAAGCCGTTTAATGGAGCGTCGAGGCGAGTCGTCGAGAAAGCAGGCTTTCAGCATCTAAAGCGTGTCCGGCTGTCTGACGAAGTGGAATACGATTATTTTCAGCTGGAGAAGTGGATTTGGAAGGGAGTGGGCGAAATGGATTCCTTAATCGTGCGCAAAGCGACTCTGGAGGATGCTGAATCATTGGCTGGCCTGATGCGAATAACCTTCGATAACGAAAGGGCAAAATGGCTTTCAGTGGATGCAACACCGGATAATAATCTTTGCCCGCCCGGCTACGATTCCGTTGAGATGCATACCTTTGCGATAAGGCATTCGGATTATTTCTCCATCCTGTTTGAAGGGCAAATCATCGGCGGGATCAACATTCATTATGCAGGCAGCAGGCATGCGAGAGTAGACAAGCTGTTTATTGCTCCCGGCTTTCAGGGGAAAGGCCTCGGGTCGTGGGTTCTCGCGCTCGTTGAAGCGCTGTTTCCCGCCGTATCGATTTGGAAGCTGGAAACCTCGAGCAAGCAGCTAAGCAATCACCGTTTTTATGAAAAGGCGGGTTATGTGCGTACCTATGCCTCCGATTGGGAGTTTGGCTTCGAGAAACAAGTGGGCGTCCCAGCTGAGTCAGAGCACGCTCGATTCGAAGATCGGGACCTAACGCAGGCCTCTTTTGAGAACTGCGCGATGAGTGGAGCTGATTTCTACAATATGAATATGGAAAGTGGCTTATATAGCAACAGCAATATGAAGAGCAGCAGATTCACGGATTGTAATCTGAGCGGCTCCAAATGGATGAACCTGAATCTCACGCAAGCGCTGCTCGCTGATCTTAGGCTGAGCGATAGCGAGATAGGTTTTGTCTCCTTGGACGGTGCTTATATCCATGACACGAATCTTGGCCAAGGGAAGCAGCCGATCCGGTTTGAACGATGCGATTGGAGCGGCAGTGACTTACAGGACTGCAATCTCTCCAATGTGAGCCTGCAGCAGTGCAATCTGGCAGGCATGAAAATTAACAATATTCCTGTGGAAGAATTGCTGCGTGTATACGAGCAGTCGCTTAAAGAAAAATAAAGGACTTAGTTTTCGTCATTTTGCCAACTCATTCGCTTATTTTGAACAAAAAGAGACCCACAGCATTCGGTGCTGTGGGTCTTCACTATATATATTACAAAAGGGGGTTGTTTTTATTATAGGATGCTTTCATTAAAACCAGATGAAAATTAGATTTCAAGTTCATTACAAATCTTTGGAAATCGTTGTAATATTCTTATACATATCGGAAAGATGCTCGGAATAGACTTTCTAAAAGCAGGAAACTTGTCCGCTAAAGGGAAAGAGCAAGCGGCCCGGCTGCCGTGGATGCAGGGATAAGCTTAGGAAGATCTAGAGAGGATGGATGTAACGAAATGACGCCTACAACTTCAAGTATTGCCATATTGGGCATTGGAACGGCTGTACCGCCTTATAAGCTAGATCAATCGGATACCGCAAGGAGGCTTGTGGAAGCGTTAAGCGACAAGCCGGACTCTGCGCGCTGGGGGAGAAGAATCTTTAAGCAGTGTGGGGTGCAAAGCCGATACACTTGCGAGCCGAACCTGCTCGAGGAAGCAGCGGACTGCCGCTACTTGCCAAGCGGATCTCCCGAGCACGCACCTTCTACGGCGGAACGTATGGCTGTATATAAGCGGGAGTCGGTGCCGCTTGGGTTGCAAGCGGCAAGACAAGCCTTGGCAGATGGAGCCGTAGAGCCCTGTGAGGTAACCCATCTGATTACGGTCAGCTGCACGGGCCAGTTTTTACCCGGTATGGATGCGGTGCTGATTCATGAATTAGGACTGGCAGCGACGGTAACCAGAATTCCCCTTAATTTTCTTGGCTGCGCTGCCGGTCTGAAGGCGATTGGCCTATCGCGGCAAATCGTTTCCAATGACAGTCATGCGAATGTATTAGTTGTATGCGTGGAGCTCTGCACGCTCCATATCCAGCCTTCGGGAGATCGAGAATCTTTGTTTGCTGCGTCCTTTTTTGGCGATGGGGCTTCTGCCTGCGTCATCGGTTCGGGCAAGCTCCACCATAAGCCGCTATTTATGCTTGGACAAGAGCGTTCGGTCTTGCTGCCGGATTGTGCAGAGGAAATGGTCTGGGAGGTTGGCAACCATGGCTTTGACTTGTATCTCTCCCCACATATTCCTAGGCTAATTGGCGAATTTATCCCGGCAGAGGTGGAGCGGTTATGCGGAGATGAAGAGCTGGAACTATGGGCTATCCATCCTGGCGGGAAAGGGATTATTGACAACCTTCAAAACGAGTTTGGTCTAACCGACAGTCAAACTACACATAGCCTTGGTGTGCTAAGGGATTACGGCAATGTTTCATCCGCTACTATTTTGTTTGTGCTGCAAGCAATGAGAAGCCATCTGCAGGACATAGGATCAGCACCTGCCAGCGGCATAGCGCTCGCATTCGGGCCGGGCCTTACGGCAGAAATGGTGAAAATTTCTTATGTACCCGCCGTTTTAGCCCAAGAGCAGCCTGTAGGTGAGGCTTATGTCTAATCGGCTGCGCTACCGGGCGGAGTCAGCAGAGCTCATGGACGATTTCACCATCGGGGGTGAGGAGCTTCGTGAAGCGCTGCGTCAGCTGCGTCTATTAAATCGCATTTTTGCAGCATCGGCTCCGACGCTTTATGGCATTAAGCAGCTTTGGGAGAAGGCCAATAAGCCAAGCCGGTTGTCTGTTCTTGATGTTGGAGCGGGTTCTGGTGACGTAAACCGGCGGCTGCTTAGCTGGGCGGACGAGCAGAACATTGAGCTGGCGATTACGCTAGTAGACGTAACAGAGGAGGCTTGCGAAGAGGCTAGGCTTGTTTTTCAAAAAGAGCCAAGGGTACAGGTTAGGCAGGGTGACTTATTCATATTGCCTAAGGACAGTGCGGATATTGTGACGGCGACGCAATTGTTGCATCATTTTTCGGACGAGGAGCTGCCGGGTGCGGTTGCAAGTATGCTTGGAGCAGCACGGCTCGGCATTGTCATTAACGATATCCATCGTCACTGGTTGGCTTGGTCCGCGGTTTGGCTGACGACTCGCATGATCTCATCCAATCGGTATATTTTGAACGACGGTCCGCTTTCGGTAGCCAAAGGTTTTCGCGCGGAGGACTGGAAGCGCCTTGGGGAGAAGCTTGGCCTATCCGGCATTAACTGCCAGTGGCGACCTTTATTTCGCTATTCGGTCATCATTGAGAAGCAGAAGGAAAGAACAACTGATGGGCTTGAGTAAGGTACCTAGGAAGGTCGATGTAGCTGTGCTGGGTGCCGGACTCGCGGGAAGCAGCGCAGCCAAGGCGCTGGCTGACAAAGGCTGGGAAACGCTGCTGCTCGACCGCCAGACGTTTCCGAGGCATAAGGTATGTGGGGAGTTTCTTTCGCCGGAATCACAAAGCACTTTGCAAGCTTTAGGCATTAGCGAGCCGGTGTCGGGACTTGGACATTGCGAGATTGAGCGGATAAAGCTTATTTTTGAAAATGGGGCTGAGACGGAGATTGAGCTTCCCGCCAACGCGTGGGGACTAAGCCGATATGTATTGGATGAAGGACTTCATCAAGCCGCGCTGCGTGCAGGCGCCGTTCTTCATACGGGAACGGCAGTGACAGCCGTGCGTACAACCGACCGTGGTTACCTCATTGAAACAAAGCAGGGCAGTGAAATGAATGTTATTGAAGCAAGAGCGGTCATTGCGGCATGGGGAGCCAACCAGCGGGCAGGACTTCCTGGTTATCAAAGGCAGCCTGCGGGGAAGGCGGCTTATGTTGGAGTTAAATCTCATTTTCGAGGCGTGAAGATGGAGCCGGTTGTGGAGCTTTATTTTTTTCGCGGCGGTTATTTGGGCTTATGCCCCGTGGAAGGCGGGGTGGTCAACGCCTCAGCGCTGCTGGAACGGGAGACTGCTGCGAATGCGGGAAAATCGATTCTCTCCATCATCTATGGAGCAGCGCAGCGCAATCCCAAGCTTTACGAGAAGCTGAAGGGCGCTGAGCCCGTTCCGGGAGCACAGGCTGCTGTAGCGCCTGTTTACCTGAACCGCAAACCGGTGGCTTGGGATCAGCTTCCTCTCCTTGGGGATTCAGCGACGATGATTCCGCCGCTGTGCGGAGACGGCATGTCTATGGCGCTGCGATCGGCAGCATTATGCGTTCCGCTGGCGGACCGTTACTTGCGTGGACAATTTTCTAAAGTGCAATGGCAGCAGGATTATACCCGCTTTATCACAGAGGAGTTTACGGGACCGCTGCGCTGGGGCGGTTTGCTGCAGCGGGTGGTTGAAATGCCAGCGCTTGCCGCGTGGCTGCCCTATGCCGCAAGGCTGGCGCCGGGTGCCGCGAGTGCACTAGTTCAAGCGACGAGACTAAAGCCTTTTCCTATGTAGATGGAATGCAGAATGAGCAAATAAAGGATGGGAGGAGCATAATGATGGGCATGCAAGGGATCGCACTGTTTTCTTTTCGGCATCCGAAGACAGTCATTTCTTTCTGGATGATTATGCTTCTCCTGGCAGGCACTTATGCTCTCAAGCTCGATTCCGTGCTGCAGGATCATGGTTTAGACCCGCAGAATGGTTCATATGCCAAAGTGCAAGAACTGCTAGTTTCAGAGTTTGGCATTCCGGACAAGCCCGTTATGCTGCTGTTCCAAAAAACGGATCAAGTGGCTGAGGCGCGCTTCCGCTGGTTTATTGAGCAAGCCTTGTTTCAAATCAACGGGATGGACGGGCTTACAGGCATCGTGTCGCCGCTTGTGCGGGAGGGCATGATAAAGGATAACCATGCGTATGCTCTCCTGTCATTCAGCTATCCGCCTTATCGGATGGGAGACGCAATGGAGCACTTGAAACAGCAAATGCCCTCTTATAAGGGCATTACAATACAACTGACCGGCAAAACAGCCGTCCAGGCGGATGTGAACGAGGCGAGCCATAAAGACTTGGCCAAGGCCGAGCTTATTGGCATACCCTTTGCATTTCTTCTATTATGGTTCGCCTTTCGCAGGTTTGCCGCTGCTTTGCTCCCCATTATCATCGGCGTGACAGGTGTGACGGTTGCCATGGGCCTCATGTACGGAATAGGGACGAAGCTGGCGCTTTCCAATTTTGTTTTAAATGTGATTCCGATGGTAGGACTCGCGCTCAGTATTGATTTTGCGCTTATGCTGGTCAGTCGGTTCCGTGAGGAACTGAGAGGAAGGACAACGCCGGACAAAGCATTGGCGATTTCCATCAATACGGCTGGGAGGGCTATTTTTGTATCGGCGGCCTGTGTTTTCTTGGGCTTACTGAGCATGCTCTGGATTCCGCTAGCGATGTTCTCCTCCGTTGCGATTGGAGCTATGACCGTGGTGGCGGTTTCGTTTGTCCTGTCCTTTACGCTGCTGCCTGCCCTTCTTGCAATCTGCTTCCCAGCGTCCTATAAGCGGGACAGTGATCCTAAAGCTGGCTCTAGAACTTCTGTTTGGGAGAAAATCGCTCGTTTTATGATGCGGCGGCCTGCTGTCACGGGCCTCTTTGGTGGAGGCTTGCTGCTGGTATGCTTGATCCCTTTGGGCAGCATGAGGGTTGAAGTGCCTGATGCGCGTTCTTTGCCTGAAAGCTATATATCTCGGACGGCTTCCGACGCTTATCGAGCTTCGTTTGAGCAGCCGAACACATCAACCGTATGGGTCATCGTGGAAGGGAATACGGGGTTTCAGAGGCTGTCAGATTGGACCGAAGCTTATAGCATCGCGGAGCAGTTGGAAAGCGATGCGGCTGTCATTCGAGTCGGATCCGTTTATTCCACACTGCAAATGTCGCCCGAACGGCTGTATGCACTCACAAAGCGACCGCTCCAAAAGAAGAAATTCGAAGCGGAGCTGCGGCCGGTAATGAAGGATAACCGCCTGCTGTTTCAGGTGACAATCGCAGGCGAATCGTCTTCAAATGCGACCAGGCACTGGCTTCGAGCGTGGGAAAAACGAGGAGACTCCTCGTCGCTAGTATTTTACCTTGGTGGGGAAGCTAAATATGAGCAGGAGGTATTCGATCAGATTTTTGGCAGTCTTGGCTATGTTTTTTTGAGTCTAGTTGCCTCGAATTTTCTCGTGCTCTTTGCCGCATTCCGTTCCGTTGTCATTGCCTTGAAAACGATTTTGCTCAATCTGCTGACCATTAGCGCAGCCTTTGGCATCGTGTCGTGGATCTTTGTGGAAGGGCGGCTTGGCATGGAGCCAGGCACCATTGCGATTATGATTCCGGTTTTTATCTTCGGGCTCGTCTTTGGCATCAGCATGGATTATGGCGTGTTTCTCTTGTCGCGAATTTATGAGGAGTACCGCCGCACGGGCAAAAATGAGCACGCTGTCGTAAAAGGGCTTGCTGCCGCAGGGAGAGTGATTACGTCAGCGGCAGCGATTATGATCGCGGTAACCGCTCCGTTCGCCTTCGGCGAAGTCGCGGGTGTGAAGCAGCTCGGAGTGGGAATAGCGATTGCAATTTTTATTGACGCAACGCTGGTTAGGTTCGTGCTGGTCCCTTCCTTAATGAGCCTTTTTGGCAAATGGAACTGGTGGGCGCCGAGGTGGCTGAAGTAGCTGGTGACAGGCCAGCCGTAAAGCCGCCTTTGGCGCCTTTTGCCCATTAATGATAGTAATAGGTCTGGCTCTCTAAAATGGTGCCATCCGCAGTTAATGCTTCGACGGTATATCCATCCTTTTTCTCCGGAAGAGCAGCGAACCAGTATACCGCGCCGCTATGCTCGCGAAGGATAGTTGCCTCATAGGGCGTGTGGTTCTCATCAGAAATGCGGATTTGGGTAATGGTTTTGTTAGGTGCCATGCCGAAAAAGATAGGTATCGTATCGAGTTCTACCCATGCCGTAATTATATTTTTCCTCCTGTCACTCTCTTGCACCGAGTAGGTGGCGCTTTGTTCAGTGCTCCAATCAGAGGAGTTCCACTTAAACATATTGACTCCTAGCGTGGTAAGCTCTGTTTCAGCAAAGTTGGATATTTGTTTGGAGAAGACGAGCGTAACATCATTTAGCAGACTCTCCTTATAAATAAACGTTTTTGCCGCTCCTTGGTTCCCTTGATTAATAAGCGTTTCCCATGACTGGTTAGAAAGATTTTTTTCGGTAGAAGTGGATTCCATCCTTTCGACGGGAGGGTTAGGATTAGCTGTACGGTTGCCTATCGTCGAATCAGGTTGAATGGTTGTATGAAAAAGCTGAGCTTCATTGGCAATAAGCAGAAATCCAAGAAAGCAGAGGATGCCGAGACCCGCTAAAGACACCTGCTTGAATTTTGGCTTTCTGTGTTCAGAAGAATCTTTTGCCCTTTGTATAATGGTAGCAGCTAATTCATCGGTGAAGGTTGATCGTTGTAATGGATTGCCCTTTATCGCATCGTACCATTCCGGATCAGACGGTTTCATTAATCCATTCCTCCTTTAATAATAGAGACAGTTTTTTTCGCGCTCCAAATAATCGGGATTTGACGGTACCCTCAGGGATTTTTAATACTTGGGAAATTTCGTGTAAAGGGAGCTCATATTTGGCGTGTAAGACAAGCACCTCCCGAAACTTCACTGGCAGCCGAAAGACATGCTTCCAAACCTCATTAGTAGCTTCCTTCTCCAAAAATGCTTGTTCCGCCGATCGGCTGAATTCTTGCGGCATTGCTTTGTTAACCAGCAAAACTTTTCGGATAAAAGCTGTTTGAAGATAGTTGTAGCTGATGTTGCGAGTGATTTTTAACAGCCAGGTTTTGACGGAAGCCTCCCCTCTAAAAGAAGTGATGTGGCGGTAAGCTTGCAAGAAAACATCCTGTGTGATGTCATCTGCCATCATTCTGTTCTTGGTTAGGAAATAAGCGAAGTTCCAGACATCTTGTCCATAGCTCTCCATGATGGCTTCCAGATGGATGGGTTCCATGGACACCAGATGCTTCAAATAGCTTTCATGCAACATTCTCACCTCGATATATAGACAAATTATAGCCTGTTTCGGTTCATTAAATTGGAAATTAAATACTAACGGAAGCTTTAAGAACGTATGTGTTCTTAAAAGTGGTAGAGTAATGTGGGTTAGTGTGCTGTAAGAACCTAAAAAAGGCTATGTTGTATACGCTACAACATAGCCTTCATTTTTTTGAGATTCACAAAGATTCAAATCCAGAGGAAAACGGTCTAATAGATGGGGAGCGGATTGCTGTTCTCTAATTATCTGTTAGATAGTGATGCCGATCCGTCGTTTATTAGGATTCTGTCGAGGCTACGGTTTGCAGCTTGGCGCTGGCAAGCTCGCGAATCGTTTTCCATTCTGCCAAATGGGACTCCAAATGAGCAATCAGCTCGTTAACCCCTTGAATAAAGGGAACTTGGCCGCTTGCTTGAATGGATCCAATCGATTCAAGCACATCCGCTGACAAAGAGCTGTGAGCAGGTATTGCTGCAGCCAGCTGCTGAATGGCAAGCTCAATCGCAGTAGCGTTCGAAGCAGTTTTCGGTGGGCTGATTTGTGCTGCTTCAGGTTCTGGTTTCGATTGTTTATCTGCTTTGACTGGCGCTGCTTTCGGCTCGGCTGGCGGTTTGGCCCGTTCCGCTTTGTTCTGCTCATGGGTGGACCAGGTTTCAATGAGGCCGCTGCCTGATTTGAATAGAAGCTTGTCCTTCGTGCTGTCCGATATGGTTTTGTCTTTAAATAGTTTAGCGATCTTCTTTACATCGCTGACGGGAAGCTCATCTCTTGCAGCAATGAGCGCCAAAGGATCACGGTGCTCCATCGGCAAATCTTTCAAAGGCAGCAATTGATCCTCGGTCAGCTTATCCTTCTTAATCTCCGTGCCGCCGACGATCAGCCTTTTTACCGCATTGCTGAATTTGAGCAGCTCGCATTTGTTTTTAATATACGATTCCGGCTTACCTAGCTTAGCGGATAAAAATTTGGTCGAGCTGCGAAACTTCGGATCATTCAGCAGCTTATTGAACGCCTCAGCTTCTTCAATCGGCGAAAAGCCTTCGCGTGTCAAATTTTCGGCAATTTGCTCCAAATAGATTTCCATTTCGTCAGTAACCGTTGAGACGATACACGGAATTGTCGGTCGGCCAAGCATTTTACTCGCTTTGTAACGGCGGTTGCCATATATGATTTTATAGCGTCCATTGGGTGTCGTTCTTACTTTAATGGGTGAGAGCAGGCCGATTTCATCGATGCTCTTCATTAACTCCTGCAGGGCTTCCTCGTCAAACTGGTACCGAGGCTGATCCGTATCCTCATCAATCAAATCCGTAACAATTTCAATAATGTCCATTTGAACTCTCCTTAAAGTTTTGTGAAACAAAACTTGCATCGTAAGCATCAGCTTAGTTTTGTGAAACAAAACTTGCATCGTAAGCATAGGCTTAGTTTTGTGAAACAAAACGGTCTTGGCATGTAGAAGTGGTGGTTTATTTTCAACGTTCGATGGTGGCTTATTCTATTATATCGCAAGGGCGTAAATGAGGAAACGATAGGACACCCTTTGAAGTAGCGAGCCTGCTATGAATAGCGTTGTGATAGATTGACCGGATTGCCACCTAATGTGACACGAATAAGTAAAGACGATCTTACATCAGCATGTTCTTTTTCCAGTGTTTGTTCATGACAACCGAAACGTTGAAAGCAGATATAGCAAGCCTAGGCGTGCAGCCGGGGATGGCGGTTATGATGCATTTCTCTATGAAGGCGCTCGGCGGATAATGGTGGAATTCGAGGATATTGAATTTGAATCGAATGACTTTAATGCGCTGGGTGAGGCTTTTGAACGGGAGACAGGGCTTGTCCGCAAAGGAAAAGTAAGCAATGCAGACGCTAAGCTCATGTCTGTTAGGGAACTGGTCGATTACGCGGTGAAATGGATGGAATTAAATCGGGGCGTTTGAAAAAACAAATCGTCACGCACTAGCAAGTATGAGGAAGCTGGAGTTAAAGATGCGTGTCCAGGCACTATTTTTAAATGTAGAAAAGACGGGAAAAACCCACCAAAAATCGACAAACGATGGTATGATGAAGAATATGGTTAGATAAAAATCATCAGCCTGAGGTACCCAATAGAGGCGGCTCGATTGGTAAGGCGTAGAGGAGAACACGGAAAATGGTTACTTTATTAAGAAAGCACCTGATCGTCCGTATTTTATGCGCAATGACGCTAGTTATGATTTTGATTGCTGGCGGCTATGTTGCCACCCAAGTAGCGCAAACCAAATCAGCCGTTGAAGAGGCGATCAACAGCTACAACATCCGGATCGCAGAAAGTTATGCGGCAACGCTTCAGACGGACCGGTATGTTGAATTTTTGAAGAAGCCGCAGGAGACGGAGCTGTATTGGTCTCTCCGCGGGGAGCTTGACCAGTTCCGCACACAAATTGGCGCCCGCTATGTTTATTTTGTTCGTCTGGATGAGGATCGAGTGCCTCGCATTATGATCGATGGATTGTCCAAGGACGATGCTTCTGCTTCACCAATTAATGAAGTAACTGATATGCCGAACTCGGCAGTTGAAAATATATATGAAGGTAAAAATGCAAGCTCTCCGCTTATAGTTAATCCCGTCTATGGTTCCTACTTATCTGCATATGTACCTATAAAGGATGCCAGTGGGGCAATTGTTGGCGCGCTAGGCATTGACACGGATGCAGCTGTCTTTCAGCAACTGGCCACGGATGTCATATGGGAGAGCATCCCGCTCTATATCCTGATGCTTGCTGTTACGATCGTATTAATTGGAGCGATCGTCTGGTTTGTCAGACGTTCCTTGCAGCCCTTGCAGACGGTTAAGGCAAGCGCAGAGAAAATGGCGGTCGGCGATTTAGCAGAAGCGAAAGCGATTTTGCATGCTAAGCCTGTCAGGTCGATTGATGAAATCGGTACGGTATACAAAGCGATGCTTACGATGTCCGAAAATCTTGGCGAGCGAGTACGAGGCGTGGTCGTGAATGTGGAGAAAACGTCGGAGCAACTGGTGACTTCCTCGCAATCTTTTGCCAGCCATGCGGATCAAATGCTGCAGATGGGCGAAACGATGAACGGTTCGGTACAGCATATTTATGAGGGAGCCCATGCCCAGAAAAAAAGCGCGGACGACAGCGCCCATGCCATGGAGGAAATTGCACTTGGCATCGTAAGGATTGCAGAGTCCTCCGCTACCGTTTCGAGTGCGGCGTTGCAATCACTTGAGGTAGCCCAGTCAGGAGAGGCCTCCATGAAGCAGTTGTATGACCAAGTTAAGAGCATTGCGGCATCCACTGCGCAGACGCTCGAGATTGCTAGGGAGCTGAAAGGCTACACGGGAGAGATTGGTCAGGTAATTGGTTCGGTTCGTGAATTCGCGGATCAGACAAAGCTTCTTGCACTGAATGCTTCTATTGAAGCGGCAAGAGCGGGCGAACATGGATCAGGCTTTATGGTTGTTGCCAAAGAGGTCCGCAAGCTGGCAGAGGCTTCGGCTTCCTCGGTAGAGCAAATTTCAGCACTGCTTGGCAATATTGAATCAGAGTCGGGTAAAATCGGCGATGAAATGGAAAAAGCTTCGAAGGAAATTAGCGAAGGCGTATCTTTGTCCGGCGAGGCTGCGGATTCCTTCTTGAATGCCGTTCAATCATTCCGCCTAGTAAGCGACCAGATCATGGAGGTTTCCGCTGCAACGGAGCAGTTGACTGCCGGGTCTGAGGAGGTTGCGGCAACGGTAAGCGCAATTGCAGACATTGCAAGCGGTGTATCTGATCAGACAGAACAAATCCAAGAGCTTACCTCTCGCCAATTAGATGTGATGAAGCAGGTATATGAGGCGTCGGTCGTATTGAGCGCCAACACGAAGGACATGAGGCACGCGATTTCACAGTTGAACGTATAACAGGAATGGGAGGACTGCCGCTTCGGCAGTCTTCTTTTGTAAAGTTGATGTAATAGTTATGAAAGAAAATAAATCGATGAGCATGGGGTTATTCGTAATAAATTCACTTGTTCAGGGGGCTATCAGGATGAAAAAATATATTCAAATCACAGCTACTGTAGTGACAGTCATTGGCATGCTTAATGCAGGTTTTTCCGCAGTCGCGGCACCGGCATCGGCGCAACCTATGAAAATGTTTATAAATGGCGTACATCAGCCGGATGTATTGAACGTGAACGGCCGAACGATGGTGCAGCTAAGGGCGTTTAAAGATCCAGCTAATATGAGCTATTCGTATGATGCAGCTACAAAGACGATCATGATTAGCAACCCGCCAAAGCAGATGACGGTAAAACTTAAAAATGGCTTGAAGACCGCTGAGGTTAACGGTAAAAGCATAGCATTAGATGCCCCAGTTACGGTACAAGATGGCCGAACTTACGTGCCTGCGCGTTTTGTCACGGAAACGCTTGGAGGCACGGTTATCTATAACGGCAGCACGAAGCAGGTGATCGTTCGAACGCCTACGGGAGAAGAACAGTTTAATACGCTGAGAAGCGGCGACCTTACGAAAGCGCGCAACCTAGCGCTCAAGCTCCCTAAGCTGAATAACGGAATTAATATCGAGCCATACGGAGAAGGCTTTACTACGGTTTACACCTTCCCCAAAGGAGAAGCGCTGCGCTATTTTATGGAGTATAAAGGTTTATTGGCATATATCGAGATCAACGCAAGCGGACTTGCGGAAATAAAATGGCAGAAGGATACGTTAGGACATAATGGCCAAGCGGGTATTGAGCCGAAGCCATTTGGCGACTCGGTCTATTTCAGTGATAATTTTATGGCCGATATGCTAAACTACGGTACAATAGACAGCACGGGAAAACTTACGGAAATGGGAGCAATCAGCCGGTATATGAATGAAGAATATGCCAACGTTATTAGTGTGCCGATTGAAGGAGAAGTAAGGACTGACGCTAAATAAGTAAGCTTTTTCAGGAGGAATACCTACATTGCAAATTAATCGATTGGATCATCTCGTACTTACGGTTAAGGATATTGACGCTACTTGCGCTTTTTACAGCAGGGTGCTTGGCATGGAGATCATCACCTTTGGTGAAGGAAGAAAGGCGCTGCAATTCGGTCAGCAAAAAATAAACCTTCATCAACAAGGGCGCGAATTTGAGCCGAAGGCTGCAAGGCCGACCTCCGGCTCGGCAGATCTCTGCTTTATTACCGAGCTGCCTTTGCAGAAAGTGCTGCTGCATTTATCGGAATGCGGGGTCGAGGTAGAGGAAGGGCGAGTTCGGAGAACCGGCGCCACAGGGCCGATCGAATCGGTCTATTTTCGGGACCCGGATATGAATTTGCTGGAAGTATCCAATTACGTAAAATAGCTTTGATATAGCTATGGATAGATTAGGAGAGCAAGCATGATTAAAGCCATTGATATTACCGTTGAGGCGACGGCAGAAGAGGTGCTGCGCATTCAACTGCCTTCCTATCGGGTAGAGGCAGAGTTGATTTCATTTGATCGGATTCCGCCATTGTTAGATAGCGTCAGTACGCTGCAAGCATGCGGAGAAACCTTTTATGGCTATTACGTGGGGGAAGAGCTATGTGGAGCTATTTCTTGCAAAAGGGAAGACGGGATAGCGGATATCCATCGCTTGATGGTTCATCCGGAATATTTTCGGAAAGGTATCGCAGGGCAGCTCCTGGCGCATTTGGAAGCGCTCGCGGGGGATCGCACGGCATTGGTAGTAGCTACCGGCTCCAAAAACTTGCCCGCGGTCCGCTTTTATAAGCAAAACGGATTTGTTGAGACAGGAGTCGTTGAGGTTGAAGAAGGCTTGTCTATTACAACGTTCATGAAGAGCAAGGTATAAGCAGCCGCTTGTGGACAGGAAAGAGGAGCAGGGATTTGCATTTATTAGCCATGGAGATTAGCGGAACGCAGGAGATCAGCGTCTACGAAGCCAATCAGCTTTATGGGGAAGTGGGCAAATATCGGTATTTGCAATTTTCCAATGAGGCGATTCAGGGCGCGATAGACTTAAAAGATCCGAGTCGCGTCGTAATGGAATACCCGAGAGCCATCATCCATTTAATGGAGAAAAATAATCCAGCGTTTGAACAGGCGTTTATGATCGGACATGGCATCGGGACCATCGCGGGTTATTTTTCGAATAAAAAGGTTACGATTGCGGAAGTGGATGAGAAGGTCGTGGAGCTCAGCAGAGCTTTTTTTCATTATCACACAGATAATGTTGTCATCGGAGACGGCCGTGTCATACTTTCAAGGCAGTCTCCTGGCAGCTTTGATTATATCGTCGTAGATGCGTTTACGAAGCAAGGCACTCCGTATCATTTGACGACATTGCCTTTTTTTGAGGAGATGAAGGAGAAGCTTTCCGTTAATGGCGCAGTGATAATGAACCTGATGGGAAAGATAAAAAATGATAAATTGATTAACGCCATTCATTCAACGCTTAGGGAAGCCTTTGATGTTGTACAGGCTTTTTCTCTCCCAGCGGAGGATGCCGCTGACATACGGAACATCATTATAATGGGCAGCAGCAAAGCCGTTGCTTTTGAACCACGGGCGATGGCGGGTTTCTTCGGACTGGAGCTGGAAGAAGGACACCGGCTGATGGACAAAGGATAGCCCTTTAGCGTTGATATTAAGACTTGAGGAGTAGCAATCGGTCAGCCAGCTCTTTCGTCGAACAATCGGCATACACCTCCACCGTCTGCAAGCGGTCCAGAATTCGAATAGAGCGGATGTCCTTTTTCACAATGCCCATCCAAGCTGTGGAATGCCATGTTTTACGGCAGACGAGATAACGATCATCAAGCGCAATTACCTTCCATTTCATATCAATACTCTTCCCCTCTATAATGGATTTGTAGACGTTTGATCGGTTGATTTGGTGGGCTCCTGCACCATGCGCCGATATTCTCGTGGTGTCATGCCCGCAATTCTTTTGAAATGAGTGAGAAAGACGTCCATGTTTTTGTAACCGGACTCTTCTGCGATATTGCTAATTTTAAGCTGTGAGCTTCTTAGGAGCTCGCAGCTTTTTTTGATGCGAAGATGCTGGAGATAATGAAGGAACGTTTGTCCGGTATGCTGTTTGAATACACGGCTGAAATGCCGTTCGCTCCATGAGCAGCGTTCAGCGAGCTGGGCGAGTGAGAGTGGTTCATGGGCATGCTGATCCAAGAAATTAAGTACATGATGGAAGGCGACCGAAGAGCTTCCTTCTATTATAGCTTCCTGTGAATCCTTCATGATGCGATAGATCGACAATAGGAGCTGAACAAGCAAAGACTGCAAATAAGCGGCTGAGCCGCTTCGCGGAAGCTCGTATTCGCGCAGCAGATTGTGAAAAAGTCCGTCAATGACATTGTCGAAGTCAAAAAGCGACTCTGGTGCAATCGGGTCAGTTAGGCGCTGCTCAAGATGATCGCTGATTCGTGTATCCCCGATCCAACCGCTTAACTGCAAAAGAAGCGAGGGAAGGAAAATGCAATTATAGACGATTAAAGGAGGACTGGTCCGCGAAGGCGTCGAGGGACGAAAAACATGGGACATGCCCGGCGGTAACAGAAACAACATGCCCTTGTAGACCGGAACGACCCGTTCTCCGATATGATGAAAGCCCTTGCCTTCCGCGACATAGGCAAGTTCAATGAAATCGTGATTGTGCAGCGGCAGATGGAAGTTTTCCTCGGCGCGGTTTACATAAAGAAAACCGTTTTTATGAAAGTAGTTCTCTCCTTTGTATTGTTCCGAAGGCCTGGTCAGCATCTGTTTGCTCCTTTTTGTTAAATGTCTTTTATAAGGGATAAAATGTCCGGAATAGGGGTAAATCAGTCCTTTGATTTTACTATAATTAAAGAGGTAATGCACGAAGGAATCGAGATATGAAATCTATAATAGATGATAGCTAAGGAGCGAAATCGCATGTTAAATCAGGATTGGAAGGCCAACTGGATTTGGGGCGGTGAGATCGAAAGCCCACGCAATGAATGGCGCTGCTTTAGGAAGAGCTTTGATGTGGCACCGCATGGAGGCTCGGCTGATCAAACATCAAAGACACTTAGAATTAGCGCGGATTCACGCTATGTTCTTTATATTAACGGTGAACAGGTAGGCAGAGGGCCTGTCCGATCATGGACGGTTGAACAATTTTATGATGTCTATGATGTCGGGCATCTGCTTATACCGGGGCAGACCAACAGCATTGCAGTGCTGGTTCTTCATTTTGGCGTATCGACCTTCTATTATGAGCGGGGACGCGGCGGCTTGCTTGTTCAATTGGATCAAATCGGGGCAGAAGGCACCGAAACGATTTTGACGACGGACGCGACATGGCATACGGCTATTCATGCAGGCAATCATACACGCTCCTCCCGGATGTCCTGCCAGCAGGGCTTCACAGAATATATCGATGCAACCTTGTGGGATGGAGATTGGGCAAGTGAAGCTTATGATGCTGCAGGCTGGGAAAATGCTGGGCTTATAGGTCCTGTCGGCACGGGACCGTGGACCACGGTCAAGGAGCGGGATATTCCGCTGCTCGCAGAGGCTCCGGTATACCCTTCACGCGTATTGACGCTAAGCAGCGTAAAATCCTTTACTTACTCTACCGCCATCGATATACGCAACGCGATGGTTGAAGGCAGCGAGAACCATGCCAATTTCGTGTCGTTTACGGGATATGCAGCTACGATCCTGTCCGTACAGCAGGAAACGGAAATCGTGCTCGGTTTTCCAAGCACCGGAGAATGCACAACAGCGGTTTCGTTAAATGGCGTTGTACTGGAAGAAGCTGCATTTACGGGCGTACTGCCGGAGAAATATGCGGCCGTCACCCTGCATAAAGGCGATAATCTTTTGCTTATTGATGTTAGCGGCCTGAGAATTCATACAGGTAAGCTGCACTTGGGAATATATAGCGATTCGATTGTAGTGCTGAGATCGCCGATCGCTGCCGAGCAGCAGTCACCGCAGGCATCCGCTTTTATAGCGATTGGTCCTTTTGACAGTGTCGTTGATTTGGACCATCAGGAAACCAAGGCAATTGATTTTGAAGATCCGCAATATAAGGGAGTGTTAAACAAGGTTTCCGGGCCAGCAGATTTGGCGTTGTATTCCTCTTATATCCGTTCAATTGACGAGAGTCTCGTGAGTGAAGTCGACGTATTTGGTTTATCCGTGTGGAAGAAAGAGAGCAATCCCCGCGTTATTCCGGCGGCTTTGCAAAATATCGTTATTCCGAATGCTTTGCCGGGTATTGTACCCGTCTATCCGGGTTTGGATACAGAGCTGATTATTGATTTTGGCAAGGAGCTCACCGGCTATTTGACCTTTGAATTGGAGGCAGCTGCGGGGACAATACTGGATTTCTACGGGTTTGAATACATGACAGCGGATTACCGCCAGGATACCTTCGGTTTGGACAATTCCCTCCGGTATGTGTGCCAAGAAGGGAGGCAGCGTTATGTTTCGCCCGTTCGTCGGGGCTTGCGTTATTTGATGCTGACCATACGAGACGCTAGCCAGCCTGTAAAGCTGTTTAACGTTCATTTTCTATCCAACCATTATCCGGTCGCGGAGATTGGAAAATTCCACTCCTCTGATCCATTGCTGAACGATATTTGGGAGATTAGCCGCCATACGACAAAGGTTTGCATGGAGGATACCTTTGTAGACTGCCCGGCCTACGAGCAGGTTTTCTGGGTAGGAGACAGCCGGAATGAAGCGCTTGTGAGCAACTATTTGTTTGGCGTCAATGAAATCGTCAAGCGCTGCTTGCGGCTTGTTCCGGGATCAAAGGAGCAGACGCCTCTATACATGAATCAGGTTCCGAGCGGCTGGAGCAGCGTCATCCCGAACTGGACTTTTTTCTGGGCGATTGCATGCCGCGAATATGTGGAGCAGACGGCGGATTTGGATTTTGCCAAAGAGATGTATCCGCATATCCGGTTTACGCTGGAGCATTATTTGAAAGAGATTGATCAGGATGGCTTGCTTGCCATCAAAGGCTGGAACCTGCTTGACTGGTCTCCGATCGATCAGCCGAATGAAGGCATTGTCACCCATCAGAACTGCTTCTTGGTGAAAACCTTGCGTGTAGCCGCTGAGATGGGGGCCTTGACCGGGGATGCGGAGGGGCAGCTGTATTTTATTGAAGAAGCAGATAAGCTTCAAACTGCCATTAATAAGTTCCTATGGTCGGAAGAGCAGTCTGCCTATCTGGATTGCATTCATGTGGATGGCCGCAAATCGGATAATTTCTCTGTACAGACGCAGGTTGTTGCCTATTTGACCGGCGTGGCGCAAGGGGATCGCAGAAACGTAATGGAAAGCTATTTAATAGAAGCTCCTGCTCATTTTGTGCAAATTGGCAGTCCGTTCATGTCCTTCTTCTATTATGAAGCGTTGTCGGAAGCCGGCCACGTCTCCACGATCGTTGACGACATTCGTAAAAATTTTGGGCAGATGATCGATAACGATGCAACAACTTGCTGGGAAATGTACCCGAATTTTGCGGAAAACCGTCCTAATCCCAATATGCTGACCCGCAGCCATTGCCATGCGTGGTCGGCAGCGCCTGGTTATTTCCTTGGACGTGAGGTGCTTGGTGTTCGCAGCAAGGCGATGGGATGGACAGAGGTAGATGTCATGCCGAATCCGAGCGGCTTAACTTGGGCGAGAGGCAGCGTCCCTCTCTCGGAAGCGGGACAAATTGATGTTGCTTGGAAGCTGCTAGGGGAGAATAAAATTGAGATTTCGGTCCAATCTCCGGCGTCGGTTAAGATAAACATTATCGTTCCGAACGGTTACGAAGGGATTATTCGCGAGAAGAAGTTTATCTAACTATAGAAAACGATAGATGTGCAGGCGAGAAACAAAAGAACCTTCAACTCCGTATCTGTTCGGGGTTGAAGGTTCTTTTCATGCTAGCTGGCGGTACACGCCTAAGCACGCAGCGTCATTAGTAGAGATCAAACATGCTGATTTCGTAGCCTTGCATTTTCAAATAGGTGAATAGTTGTGCGCGGTGATGCTGTGCATGGGTCGTAATTTCGATGAGCCATTTAGCTTGAACCGAGCCATGCTCCAAATAGAAAGGTTTGGTTGACTTGCGCAGAAACTCTTCATCGGTTAGCCCTTCCATATAGCTCCGTACTTCATAAACTCCTTTGGTCATCCATTGGGTTAGTTTCTCGATGCTTGGATCTTCAGCGATATCGGCTTCCAGCTTTCGAATAACCGCTTCACTGCTCTCCTTAAGGATCAGCAGGTCTGAGGAAGGCACGGAGACGAGATGCTCCACTAGCTCGAGAAGCGACCTCATGTTTTGGTGCGGCCTGAAGTGCCAATGATCCGTTGAGATTTTTCGAATCAGGTTGTTGGAGGTGTTTACGATATGTTCTAGTTCTTCTAACAGCAAGGCTTTGAGTTCGTTAACGTTTACGGTTTGCATGCGGCTTCACTCCATTAATTATAGTAGTTGGGTTTATACAGCCATAGTGGGCTTATCTCCGATTGTAGCTTATAATAGTGACAAGAGTTGTCATAAATAAAAAATGGGGGTTCACATTGTCCAAGTCGAAGCGGCTCATGGAATTAATGATGACGGTCAACCGAAAGCGTAAGTTTACGGTAAAGGAGCTTGCCCAAGAATTCGAAGTATCTACTAGAACAATACTAAGAGATCTTCAGGAGCTGAGCGAGCTTGGAGTGCCGCTGTATTCTGAGGTAGGTCCGCACGGCGGCTACCAAGTGCTTAGGGAAAGAGTGCTGCCGCCCATTGCATTTACGGAGGAGGAAGCGGTCGCCATATTTTTTGCTAGCCATGCCCTGCGGCATTATTCCTATCTACCGTTTGAGACAGAAGCATCTTCGGCGTTAAGCAAATTTTACTTTTACATGTCGGGAGATGTGCGTGATCGAATTGACCAGATGA
Source organism: Paenibacillus luteus (assembly GCF_006542765.1). Lineage (GTDB taxonomy): Bacteria > Bacillota > Bacilli > Paenibacillales > Paenibacillaceae > Pristimantibacillus > Pristimantibacillus luteus. The sequence continues at coordinate 1,114 of NZ_SKCD01000039.1, read as the reverse complement.
AAAACCGGGTTGATTTTTTCACGCCCGCTCGAAAAACGGGCGACCCCCATTTGGCTGTTCTGCTTGATGCCTCGATTCATCAGAAGGTGTTGAAGGTCGAGTATGAATCGAGAAAAGCCATTTCCAGCCGCGAGATTCAGCCGATCGGCATTTACGCCAGCAACGGGCTTTGGTATTGTCCGGCCTACTGCTTTCTTCGTTCCGAATTACGATTGTTCCGCTGTGATAGAATTCGCTCTGCTGCAGAAAGCGACTCAACAACAAAGCCTATGAATTTTCGTGAAGTGCATTTAGGCAATCGGGACTCGCATTTTCAAACGGAAGAAGAATACGTCGCTATTCATGTGGAACTTACCAGAGAAGGCGCTCAACGCTGCGAGGCAGACTTATGGCCATCTCCTAGGCTTCATCTTCGCGAGGATGGCAGCGGTTGGTTAGACGGTCATATCAGAAAAGCAGATATTCTATTCTTTACAAAATTTTTTATTGGATTAGGCAATGAAGCAACGGTAAAGCAACCGGCACAGTTATTGGATAAGATGAAACAGATGCTTTCCGAAATGTTGGCTAAATATACGTAGAAAAGGTTATACCAAGGTAAACGGCTGTTGGCGTCCATTGGCGGCGCAGCGCGTTTCGTTCCGAGAAATATAGAGAAGCGATAAGGAAAGGATATCCTTTCCTATATTTCAAGCAAAAACGCCTTCGGCGCCCTTAAGACGCTGAAGTAGCTTTAACGGTGAAATTTAAGCCCTTTATAAGCTAACAAACTTATAAAACCTTATATTTTTAAAAAGAATGAAATTAATTTTAAAAAACACTTGCAATAGTGTGTGAGTCCATGGTATATTCTATTTCCGGCCAAGAAACACACCGGAACAAAAGAAAATAAGCAACACAAACGAAAGAATAGATTGCTCTTTGAAAACTGAACAACGAGTAATAACTGCCTCGCAAATCCTTCGGGATAAGCGAAAAAGCGATAATAAGTAATGAGCATTTCAAACACCAATTTGGAGAGTTTGATCCTGGCTCAGGACGAACGCTGGCGGCGTGCCTAATACATGCAAGTCGAGCGGAGTTGATAAGGTGCTTGCACCTTTGATACTTAGCG
>NZ_SKCD01000038.1 GCF_006542765.1 Paenibacillus luteus | reverse complement strand
ATGTTGGATTGAACATTCAACGTGATGTACATACTCATCTCTCCCTTGAGACCAGTATGTTTCATCTCGTCAAAGTTGTACATTATTATTCAAGCACTTCTGTACATGTTTAGATTAGCATTTACAAATGCCCGAAATACCATTTACGATATGCAAGTCGTTTCTGAATATCTTGAAAGAAATTATGCATATGATCTACCTCGTATTTCAAACCATATCTACTTGTTAGCCACTCCAAAGCATTAATTGTGCACGTATGTGTCAAGACATAGTCAACGATCCAGTTATTCCTTTCAAGACTTCGAATACCTTCCTCATATTCTGCTTGTGAAGGCATCTCTCTTCTCCACCAGGACTTTCCCTCTGTACGATATTCCTTATCATGCGAAGCAGCTCCACCGAAAGTGAAGAATTTGAATCCATCGATCTTAAACACTTGGCCTCTCATCAGGTGGATAACACTATCGTTGAGCCTATGTACTTTACCCCCGCACCACTCTTCAACTGGATAACTCTCTAACAGATCAAAATTTTCATGATTTCCATCAATAAAAAGTGTAGTAAATGTTTTCTGTTTATTTAGCCACTTTAACCAAAACTGGTCTTCAGCATCAAGATTCCATATTAATCCGAAATCTCCTGTGATGATAACGTAGTCTTTCTTAGTTAGCACACGTTGCTTTGGAAAATTTTTAGTATTTAGTCGTTTGGCCACACTGTTTGTTCCATGAATATCTCCAGTTATGTAGATCATCTCTTCACCACCATTTGTTTTTTCTCTGGCGTATCATAATTAAACCATATTTTTGCATTCGTAAGAAAACTGTATTTTACAAAAGGTGCTTACCGAAAAAAAGAGCAGTCGCCGTAGTAACTGCTCTTGTTCAACTATCGTTCAAGGTAGCGCAAAGTATTTTTCTGTTCCTGTTCCATCATTTATAATATTGAGGTTACAAGCTTCACTTCCGGAAAGCGGCTATCCGATCCTTTCATTAAGATTCCGCCTTGATTTTTCAGATAAATATCGAAGAAATCCAGCATATAAGCATTGATAACGGAGTTCACTCTATCGGGTGCAGTCTTTCCTGTAACACCCAGCATTTTAAAAATCGGGGAAATGAACTGTACGTCGGTAAAATTCAAATGCTCCGTATTCTCGATATAGAGGAATTGTCCCCCTGCGGCAATCGTTTCGCGCATCCGTTCAAGCTCGACCTTTTTGTCTTCTGTTACTTGATCCATCCACTCTCTTGTGTTGCCCATACGGTTAAGCTCTGCATTCGTGTAGACATGGTTATCCTTCACCATTTTTAATCTTTCGAATTCGCTTTCCGAGTTCATGAACAAGAACGGCTTACGCAGAGCCACTCTCTCACGCAGTCGATAAAGCGCTCCGTCTAAGTCTATTCCAACCGCGATTCGCGGATCGTAAGAAGCGTCATAGGCCGTCGCTCCGCCGATAGAATGACCGAACACCCCGACATGGGCGAGATCAATCCTCCCTTTTAGACGACTTGGCAACTGCCCCGATTGGATGAGCTCGAATTGGTCCAGCGCTAATGCCACATCGTTGGTTAAAACTTTTCCCAACTTGTCGCGATTTCCGATTTCCGTCCGGTAATCATGGTCGGGCGAGAATAAGTCGCTGGTTGTGATGGTCGTGATTCGACCGTCCGGAAACTCGGTTGCAAATGTATTGTAGGTGTGGTCGATCACTGCCACGATATATCCGTGACTCGCGAGATTTTCGGCTTGCGACGTATGGAGGAATCTGGAAGAGCCGAACCCGGGATTCGCAAGGATCAGCGGGTATGAAGTCTGTGCCGAAGAAACTTCGGCCTCAGAATAAGCATGACTGGATACGTACTTCAGGTGTTGAAAAGTAAATCCGGGAAGGGCATAGTTCGCGGCCATATAACTTAAAATCCCGGTATCGGGAATAAAGGGAGCGTACTTGCCGGTGACCGCTTGAGCCGGATACCATACCTGAACCATCAATTCTCTCTTATCCTCACTGCCATCTCCGAAAATCTCTTCCCTCTTTGGATCCACGAAATGAAAAGTTTGCGTTCCTACCTTAAATTCGCCTATCGGTTCGGGTAGTTTAAATACAGGGAAAACATACATAAGACCCGCTGTTGCGAGCAGCATTATCGCTATAGCGGTATTTGCTGTACCCAATAGGTATCGCGGGATTTTTTTGGGGGAGCTCTTTTTAAAACAGCGATATCCGGATGTGGCTAAAAAAATGATCGTTATGCCATATGCGAAAAATAGCTGAACTCTGTATCCTTCCACCGTCCAATGAATGACCAGTAAAAGTGTAGCAATCCCGCTTGCAACGAATATTGGAATTTCCCGCCGTCCTTTTTTTAATAGGAATGTTAATGCAAACAACCCGATGTTTGACAAAAAAAGCAACAGTTCAAGCAGTCTCATCTCGATTCTCCTTTTGAAACATTTCTATTTTCGTTTTTTCTAATATTATCCTGCCAGGCTGGCCTAAGCTATCGATTTGCCTTGCATCTACCTTACAATTTTGTAAGACGACTCCATCTGGAAAGGCGTAACCAAGGAATGAAAGGGCATTGTCCCGTCGAGGTGTGGGAGTGAAAGCCTCCGGAGGTTACGAAGAGCAGCGTGCAGCAAAGCAACAAAAAAAAGGAGCGAAAACTCGCCCCTTCTGTTCCTGCATGCGTGTCGGTTGCCCATTTTTGGTGGCTCTCGTCCCATTCCATCCGAGTTACAATTCATCCTCTGGTGTAACCTTACGAATAAGCAAGTATTCGTGACGTATTTCTATAATTGGCGGAGTCTGCCCTTTTTTGAAAACTGGTTTTCATTTACCATGTTTTCCAGACATCTATCAATGGAGATTGCCCTCCGCAAATAACGTTGTTCCGAACTTCACCTCAGGATAATCGCCAGTTGGTCCCTCAACCAACCTCCCGCCTTGGTTCTTCAAATATTTGTTGAAGAAATCCAGCGTATACGCGTTCACGATGGACGTGGCGCGTGCTGGAGAGATGGAGCCTGCTAAATTTATGAACCGAAAAAGAGGGCTAAGCAACTGCATATCCGTAAAGTTATAGTGCTCGGAGTTCTCGATGTATACAACTTGTCCGCCATTCTTGGCCGTGTTAGCGAAATGCTGGCCCTCTACTTTAACTTCCTGAAGTTGTTCCTCAAATACTTCCCGGTCATTTGCCCCCATCTCTTCTAGCTCTTCATCGCTATATACGTAATCCTGCCGGGCCTTGTAATAAAGGTCGAAGGTTCGCTCTGCCAGCATATACATAAATGGCTTTGACGAGCCGGCTCGATCGGTCCGGTATAACGAGCCATCTAGATTAATACCCGCTTTGATCCGGGGATCGTAAGTAGCATCGTACGACGCGGCTCCACCGAAGGAATGCCCGAAGACACCGATATGATCAAGATCCATCTTGCCTTCAACCTTGCTTGGAATTTCGCCCGCATTCATTCGCTCAAGCTGATCTAGCGTGAAGAGAACATCGTCCGTCCAGGTTTTGCCTACCAGGTCACGATACTCCTTGTCGATAAACTGTTCTTCATAGGTTCGAAGTAAGGTCAACGTACCGTCTGGAAATACGGTACCGAAGGTGCTGTATGTATGGTCGATGGAAGCAACGATGTATCCATGGCTGGCGAGATTTTCGGCTTGGGAGGTCTGGTATATCTTCGACATGCCGAAACCATGATTTAGCAGTACCAATGGATAAGCCTCACTCGAGTTAGCGGCCTCGGCGTTTGCGTAGGAATGGGTCGGGATTTGCTTCAGATAACTCATGAACATCACAGGGAGGCCGATCGCGGACGATAGAGGCTCCACCTTCAATAATTGATCTGCATTGGGCAGAAAGGGATATGGCTTTCCGCTTGTATTATGCGCGGGATACCAGATTTGGACCATTATTTCCCGCTTTCCACCCGGAGCTTCGGCGAATAGCTCTTCCCGCTTTTCATCGATAAAATGGAAGGTTTGTGTGCCAATCTTGAGGTTTCCCGTTGGCTCTGGCAGCTTGAATAGAGGGAATAGGTACATCAGTGCCCCTGTCGCAGCGAGCATGAGCGCAATCAAGCTGTACCCGGCAGCACCCCATGCTTTATGCCTAGAACGAGAAGGAGTTTGCTTAGAAAAACGGTAGATCGAAATCGTGAACATAACGAGCGTATAGCAATACGGAAAAAGAAGCTGGACGCGTAAACCTTCTACTAACAAATGGATTATTAACAGCAAAACGCTTGCACCGCTTGTGGCAAGTAGCAGCTTGTATTTGCTTCTCCTCAAGATCGACAGCGCAAGCAATTCGACGTTTGATAATAGCAACAGCAGTTCAAACAGCCTCATCGTTCATCTCCTCATTTCAGCACATAATCGGTGGCTAACAGATATCGGGATATCCGACTGTCTTCATTAACCACATGGCAACACAAGCAATGCACCAATTATCAGCACAATAAACACTCCGTGAAAGACGGTATTGGCACTTCAAATGTTATAGCAGTCTACAGGCACATTCGATGACAGTTCATTTATTGGCCTCCCCAACTCGGAATCTTATACCTATATCAAATGGTTCTTAATCACCATCTACTATTCGACAGTAACCTACAAAATCCTTCAATATATTGGAATTTAACCTTCCTATTCCCAAGTAAGGAGTAGCTGAGAACATCAGAGTTATACGAAAACAGAGCAACAAAGGCGAAGTGAAAACATGGGATAATTCCTTGCTGCACAAGGGGTCACAGCATTTTTGCATGGTCGAAAAACGGTTCGCCTAATAAGGGGTTATCTGAAGTCTGTACCCGATTAAACTACATTGAATATTTTTTTACTTCTCATTTCTTTTCACTTACTATTGCTCGAAGATTCGTTTATAATAAATAAAATTTCACCTTTAGGAGGGATATCATGTCGTTATTAACAACAGATCGATTGATACTGAGGCAGCTAGAGGAAAAAGATGCTGACGCAATGGAGCTCTTAATCGACGACTACGAGGTAGCGCGAACGACTCTTAACATTCCTTATCCCTACCCTAAAGGTAGCGCTGTCAGCTTTATTCTACATCGCGCAGAGGTTGCAGGCGACGGAGACGGTTACTCTTTTGCGGTCATCCACAAAGAGAAAGAAGCATTTATGGGATCGATTGGCATGCAGATTAACAAGAGCAGCAACAGAGCCGAACTCGGCTATTGGCTGGGCAAGCCATACTGGAATCAAGGATTTATAACCGAGGGAGTTCGGAGAATTATTCAATTCGCCTTCGAAGAGCTTGGGCTCCACAAAATTCATGCGGCAGCAATGAGCAAGAACCCCGCTTCATCCAGCGTCATGAAAAAAGCGGGAATGAAGTATGAGGGCACTTTTTTGCAGCATTATTTGAAATGGGATAACTACGAGGATATAGACTACTACGGCTTATTGCGCGAGGACTATTTGAACGGATAGGCTAACAAACTTATAAATTCTTATATTTTCCAAAGAAACGGGAGGTGCATTTATCAAATGCGCCTCCCTGATCCTCCAGCTTCTTGCTGACTTGCTGTAAACTCAAACCTTCTTCCGCTGCCTCGTATAAATGTCCACATACACCGCGAGAATGAGAATGCCGCCTTTGACAATATACTGCCAAAAGGACTCTAGATTCATTAAGCTCATGCCGTTGTCCAAGCTCGCCATAACGAGCGCTCCAATAATGGCCCCGACGATGGTACCGGTACCGCCCATCAGGCTTGTTCCCCCGATTACGCATGCCGCAATGGCATCCAGCTCATAGTTTTGCCCGGAGCTCATCGTTGCCGCATTCAGTCGGGCGGTCAGAACAAGCGCAGCAATCGCAGCTAACGTATTACAGAGGACGAATACCAGCAGGATGCGCCGCTTGATGTTGATGCCTGATAGACGCGCAGCCTCGGCATTTCCGCCGATAGCATATACTTGACGTCCGAACGTCGTATTTTTCGATATGAAGGTGAAAATGAGCGCCAGTACGATGACCATAACAAAGGGAACAGGAATGCCCTTATAGCTGTTCATCAAATACACGAAGCCGATGACAAGCGCACCAATGACACCCAAACGCAGCACGCTTACCGCAAAAGGCTCGACATCGAACCCGAATTTCGCTCTAGCCGTACGCTTGCGCATAACCAAATAACCAGCCACCGCCAAAGCGGCAATGCCAAAAATCCAGCCAATCAGATCGCCTACATAAGATTGTCCGATCGCTTTCATGGAAGGCGTCAGCGGAGCGATCGTCACACTTCCTGTCGTCCCAAACAAAATGCCCCGGAAGATAAGCATCCCGCCTAAGGTGACTATAAACGCCGGAACCGCCCGGTAAGCGATGATCCAGCCCTGAATGAAGCCGATTGCAGCACCGATGGCCAAAGTAGCTATAATAACCGGAATCGTGTTCCATTCGTACCATACGTTCAGGATCGCTGCGATGCCCCCGGTCAACCCCACAAGCGAACCTACCGACAAATCAATCTGGCCGGCAACGATAACGAGCACCATGCCGATAGCCAGAATAGACGTTACCGACATTTGCAAAAATAAATTTGATATATTCGTTGGCGACAAGAAGCGCTCATGCAGCAATGAAAACAACACCCAAATGGACAATAGCGCTCCGATCATCGTATAGGCACGGGCATCGAATTTAAACCAATTCGGACGCCTCTTTGTTTTCGTTTGGTTCAATACCGTTTCTTGATTCATGCTCATCGTCCTTTTCCTCCTGTGGCAGCCGTCATGATCATTTCCTGTGTCGCTTCCTCAGCGGCAAATTCCCCCATATGCTTGCCCTCCGCAATAACCATAATCCGGTGGCTCATGCCAAGCAGCTCCGGCAGCTCCGAGGATACCATAATGATGGAAACGCCCTGCGCGATCAATTCATTCATAATGTTGTAAATTTCGAATTTGGCGCCTACGTCAATCCCGCGGGTCGGCTCATCCAAAATCAATATTTTCGGAACCGTCATCAGCCATTTGCCGAGCACCACTTTTTGTTGATTGCCTCCGCTCAACGTGCCGACAATCGTCTCCACTGAATTCGCCTTCACGCGCAGCGAGCGCAAATATTGATTGCCTGCCGCAATTTCTTCATTTGGGCGAAGAATGCCGCCAGAGGAAATCGCGCCAAGACTCGCTAAGCTCACATTGCTTTTGATATCCATGCCAAGCACAAGGCCGTATTTTTTCCGATCCTCCGATACAAGCGCCAAGCCTGCCTTGATCGCTTGTTGGGTATTTTTGAGCTTGACTCGCTTGCCCTCAATTTCAATCGTCCCTTGGTTTTGCCCGCCATAGGAGCCAAACAAACTCATGACAAGCTCCGTTCTGCCCGCTCCCATCAACCCGGCAATACCTAGAATCTCACCCTTGCGCAGCTCAAAGCTTAGATTGTCAATAACCTTCTTCCCCTGACGCTCGGGATTCATAACGGTGTAGTCCGTTACCTTCAACACGATCTCGCCTGGAATTGCTGCCACTCTAGGAAAGCGCTCCTTGAGCTCTCGTCCTACCATAAGCGAAATGACTTTATCCTCGTTGACTTCGGCGATTGGGTAGGTGCCCACCGTCTGTCCGTCACGGAGAACTGTTACTGTATCCGCAATCGCAAATACCTCATTAAGCTTGTGTGAGATATAAATACAGGTAACGTCCCGCTTCTTGAACTCCCGCAAAATGCCGAGCAGTATCTCGACCTCCTGCTCCGTCAATGCTGCTGTCGGCTCATCTAAAATAAGGATATTTGCCCGCTTGGACAGCGCTTTGGCGATCTCAATCTGCTGCTGCTTTCCGATCCCGAGCCCACCGATCGGTTGCTCCGGATTCACGTCATGCAGGCCAACCTCTTTCAGCCACCGCTCGCTTTCTTTGAATACCCGTTCCCAGTTAATGATGCCAAAGACTGCCGGCTCCTTGCCAAGGAACAAGTTCTCGCCGATCGACAGTTCCTTCACAAGGGCAAGCTCCTGATAGATGATGGCGATGCCCGCTTCTTCTGCATCTTTAATTTTGCCAAAGCGCTTCTCTTCTCCGTTGATCATGATTTGCCCATCGTAGGTGCCATGCGGATAAAGCCCGCTAAGCACCTTCATCAAGGTGGACTTGCCGGCGCCGTTCTCGCCGCATAACGCATGCACCTCTCCTTTTTTTACCGAAAAGGTTACGTCGTTCAGCGCTTTAACGCCTGGAAATTGTTTTGTAATGTTGCGCATCTCTAATGCAGCCGTCATCCCTTGAACACCTCCGAAAATAACAAAGAGGGGAGACGCGTCATATTGCCCATCGCTTCATCCCCTCATTCTTCGTCGCAAACCTCTATTTCACGTTTTTGTAAACATCTTCTTTGGAATGGAAGCCGTCCGCAATGACTGTCGCATCGATATTGGATTTGTCGACTGCAACGGGATCAAGCAAGACCGAAGGAACATCGATTTTACCGTTATTGACCGACTTATCCGCGCCAACGTCCTCGCCATTAGCCAGCTTCACCGCAAGCTCGGCTGCTTTCTCAGCCAAATCCTTGATCGGCTTGTAAACCGTCATCGTTTGCGTGCCTTCCACGATACGCTGTGCTGCTGCAAGCTCGGCGTCTTGGCCGGATACTGGAATTTTGCCGGAGAGCCCTTGAGCGGCCAACGCCTGAATAACACCGCCTGCCGTACCGTCATTCGCTGCGACGACGGCATCGACTTTATTATCATTTGCTGTAAGCGCATTCTCCATATTCGTAAGTGCGTTCGCCGGATTCCAATCCTTCGTCCATTGGTCGAATACGACCTGAATGTCACCGCTGTCAATGAGCGGCTGCAAAATATTGAACGCGCCTTTTTTGAACAAATGAGCATTATTATCGGTTTCCGAGCCGCCAATGTAAACGAATTTTCCTTTTGGCGCCAGCTTCACGATCGCCTCCGCCTGCATTTCGCCTACTTTTTCGTTATCGAATGAGATATACAGATCGAGGTCAGAGTTTTTGATCAAGCGGTCATAGGCTAGCACTTTAATGCCTGCCGCATGGGCTTTTTCTACGATAGCCGCGGTAGCTTCCGCATTATGGGGAACAACGACCAGCACATCGACGCCTTGGCTGATCAGATTTTCCGCTTGCGAGATTTGCTTCGCGTCATCGCTGTTCGCGGCCTGTACTTCTACTTTCGCGCCCAGTGCTTCGGCTGCCGCTATGAACAAATCGCGGTCACGCTGCCAGCGTTCCTCTTGAAGCGTATCCAGCGAGAAGCCAATGACCAGCTTTTCATCTCCGGACTTGGCATTGTTCGCCTTCCCGGTCGTTTCTTTCGTGCCGGATCCAGAATTTTCTTTCCCATTGCCGTTGCCGCCTGAGCAGGCTGACAGCACCAGAATCAAAGCTAATGCAATGGATACAACCCCGCCTCTTGTCAAACGTTTCCCCATTTTCTTCGCTCCCTTATCTCACGAAATGTAACTGCTTACATTTTCAAATATAGCATACGTCTGGAAGCGGCGAGCGAACCACTTCCAGCACTCTTTTGCGATCATCTGCATTTTTTTAAGATGGACTGCCCTCTCATCGCTTACTGCCTATAATCGCCCGTCGGTAATCGGTTGGGGATGCGCCGCACACCTTTTTGAACACCTTGCTGAAATAATTGGGATCGTTATAGCCCACTTCAAACGTGATCTCCTTTAAGCTGCGCTCGGGGTCAGCCATCAGCTTCTTCGCTTTCTCAATTCTGCACTCGGTGAGAAAATCGATATAGTTGACGCCCTCCTGATCCTTGAACATCTTGCTCATATAAAAGGGGCTCAGCCCTATTCGATTCGCCATCATCTCCAAGGAGATCTCTTTCTCGGAATGCTCCATAATATACTGCTTCATTCTTCCAACCGCATCAGGCTGTACATTTGCTTGATGGGCTTCAATCGTAGACATCATTTTGCTGAGCAAACTCTCGGTTTCGGCGCGCAGCTGCTGATATTGACGTACTTGAAAGGAAAATAACGGCTTCTCAATCTCAATTCCCATTTCCATGGCCACGCGGGAGATGATCCATAGCCGCTCCAGCACATATTGCCCCGATTCCGTCAAGGAAGCCTGATTCTGGTCACAGCGGTTAATTAAGCCCATAATCATTTTCCGCACCTCCGGCCATTGCCCTAAACGAATTCGGTCGACGAACTGCTTCTCTGTTTCTTTGTCCTGATAACCGCTTCCGAAAGTGCCTTCCCTATCCATCTCTCCGTAAAATTGATGCTTGGCAGGCTGTTCCGTATTCGCACTTGCAAGCAGTGCTTCTTGGTAGGATAACCGAACATTGCCAAGTCCCGCGTAACAGCCACCGATGCCTATGAAAAAGTCGCCGCCTGCGGAACGCTGCAGCAGCAGAAGCTGCTGCACTATCGATGCCGCCTGCGCACGGAACGTTTTGGCCGCCTCGCGGAACACGATAATCGGAATTTGACGGCCCGACATGGCTCCTACCCAGCCTTTTCCTACCTCTCTTATCTTTGTTTTCAACGCGCAATAGAGTGCTTCTGGCGCTCCTTCGCTTGGCAGCATCACGAGCATGACAAAAGCCTCACTCGTAATTTCGCCTCCAAGCATCTGCAGCATGTCATCAATATGTACTTCATGGACATGGTCGAACAGCAGCTGCGTTACAATATCGGATTCCACGAGCGGCATCATCTTCCGCAGCTTCTCCTCTTCAAGCAAACGCTGCTCCACCATGGTTTTCTCCTGCACAATTTCATCGATAACCTTGCCGATAACGGCTACAATTTCACTCGCCTTGCTAGGCTTGAGCAAATAATCTTTAACTCCCAGCTTAATCGCTTTGCGGGCATAATCAAACGTATCGTAAGCCGTTACCATAATAAATTTTGCATCCGGCAAAAAGGCCGATATCCGCTCAATGGCTTCAATTCCGTTTACCCCAGGCATTTTAATATCCATGAGAATAAGGTCCGGCTGCCACTCGCTCGCCGACTCAATCGCTTTAGCGCCGTTTCTCGCTTGCTTAAATTCACAGGTGGGAAAGCCCTTGTGCAAAATCGCCTGCAAGCCTTCGCGCTCCACCTGTTCGTCATCCACAATTAATAGTTTAAGCATGCTAGCCTTCGCTCCCCGCTAGTGGTATTTTTATCGTGACCTTGGTTCCGCAGCCGGGTTCACTGTCAATGGAAATGACATCTTCAGCACCGACGAACAATCGCAGCCGCTTAACCACGTTGCTGAAGCCGATTCCCGTGGAGTGGCCCAGACCATCGGCGTTTCCGCCCTCCATCAAAATATGATTGACCTTCTCAGCCGTCATGCCTGCTCCGTCGTCCTCAATTTCAACCCAAACGCGTTGCTCTCTTTCATAAATGCGCAGCGTTATGCTCCCCCCATCTTCAAGCGGCTCCACAGCATGAATGACCGCGTTTTCAATAATAGGCTGAAGTGTAAGGCAGGGAAGCTTGAGCTGAAGGCAGCTCTCATCCACCTCCTGCTCAAATCGAAGCCGATCGGTGAAGCGAGCACTTTGAATCTCAATATATTTCAAAGCAACTGAAAGCTCTTCTTCCAGCGTGACGGCCCGGTCCAGACGGCGCAAATTATAGCGCAGCAAGCCTGCGACGCTTGCTATTAAATCGCTTGTTTCTTCAGAACCATCGAGATAAGCTTTCTTAGATAGGGTATCTAGGGTGTTAAACAAGAAGTGGGGGTTAATCTGGCTTTGCAGGCTGATCAGCTGGCTTTCCTTCAGGAGCAGCTTGCTTTGCTGCAGCTCGCTCTCAAGCTGCGCCTTCTGTTGAATCTCGGAGATTAAATTGTTGATATTTACGCGCATCCGGTCAAACGTCTTCGCGAGGAATGAAATTTCATCGTTGGAGTGCACTTCAATCGGCTTGTCGAAGCGTCCGCGGGACAGCTCCTTGGCAGCCACCGTCAACTTCTGAATCGGCCGGGTAATGCTGAGGGAAAACCAGTAGGTAAATAACAATAGTATAATCGTAATCAAGGAGAGCAGCCAAGCGCCAAGCCTTTTCAGCTCTGTGCTTTGCTCAATAATGCCGCGGTAAAACGCATCGTACGTCCTTACTTCCTTGTCAATTAGAGTAATCGTCGTCTCGGCTATATATTTGTCAATTCGGGTGGCTTCCTCGAACTTCTCGGCCGATTGCTCCGCGTTTCCTTGTCCGAGAAACATGACTGTCAGATCCGCCGAAGCGACCAGGCTATCAATCATATTAATATAACTCGTCAGCGTAAACGCGTTGTCCTTATTCCGCAGCGTGACCGTCTGCAGCTTTGCCATTAGCATGTTTTTTTTGTTCTGGTCAAGCTTGCTCAGCTTCAACGCAGATGGCTTTTGCATATAGTCATTTAAAGCAATAATTGTCTGGTGGCTGTGATCAGTCACTTCATTCATGCGCAAATAGCGCTGCAATATATCATTATATTGCTCCTGCGTTTTCTGATTATAGTAGGTAAGCACGACCCAAATCAGAACCATAATAGAAAGAACAATAACCGACATGGTCAAAATTTTCCGCTGAATGCTGTTCATCTTGTTTCCCCCGCCCGCAGCACCTTGATATCGGTAAAATAACCGTCAGGGTTCAGCGGCACCTGCTCGCCAGTGAGCCACTTGATCATATGGGTGACGCTTTGCTCTCCCATCGCCTCCGGGGATTGTGCGATTAGCGCATCGATCTTGCCCTGCTGCATCAAGGTTAACGTCTCCGGCGAATCATCGAAGGAATAGATATAAAAGGGCTCTACCTGCATCCGTTTGCTAATTTCCTGAATAATAGAGCCAGCGTGATTCGCGGATACGGCAATAAAAGCATCCACGTTGGGAGCCTCGTTCAGCAGCTTATTCGTTGCGCTGGCCACATCCACACGGGAATCTCCCGCCGCAACGATCAGCGTCTCGATCTGGGGATACGGCTTCAGCACATTTAAGATCCCTGTCAAGCGCGAGCGTTGGAAATATTCCTGGCGGTCCGAAACCATTAACACCACTCTGCCCGCGAAGCCCATATCTGACACCAGCTGGCGCGCGATCATGCTGCCTGCTTCCAAGTGATCAGAACCGACATACGTCCGGCGCAGGCTCTCATTCATTGGAACATCGTTTGCGACGGTAATAATCGGAATGCCGCTGCTTGCTGCCTTCACCTTGGTCAAGCTTTTGAATTCATCCGTATCCAATCCCTGCACAATAATGCCATCTACCTTGGATACAATGGCAACCTCGATGTTTTTGAGAAAATCATCGCGATTCGAGCCGTAGGTGCCCCATACCTCCAAGCTTGCACCATATTGCTCAGCCGCCGCCATAGCCCCCTTCTCCACCTTCGCCCAAAACGGAGTATCTAGCTCGCTTGTAATCAGTACGAGCCGGTAGCTGTTATGCTGCTCCGATGTAAGCGCGGGCTCAATCAAATTGGAAGAGAACACCTTAATCATCGAGGTTAGCGTAAAAAACAAAATAATCAAACATCCAGCAAACAAGCTGACAAACATCGATTTGCGCAAGCCTCTGGCCCCCTGCCCGCATAATAAAGCATCCATCTTGATAACGTTTTCATATTTAAATCATAATGAATGCCGCGCTTGCTGTCCAGCCAAATGATTTAACGCAGTTTGAGCTGGGGAGGCCATTTGAGGAGGACATGAGGGTAGTTCGGTGGGATAGATCTACTTTTTAGACCTATTTCTAGATTTTGGGCGGTTTCAGCCCCTATAGATCTACTTTTTAGATCTATTTCTGATAATCGCAGTATTTGAGCGGCCTTTTGGCCTGAGTTTTCTGAAATAGATCTACTTTTTAGACCTATTTCTAGATTTTGGGCGGTTTCGGCCCCCATAGATCTATTTTTTAGATCTATTTCTAATAATTGCAGCATTTGAGCGCCCTTTTGGCCTGAGTTTTCTGGAATAGATCTACTTTTTAGACCTATTTCTATTTTTTAGGCGGTTTCGGCCCCCATAGATCTACTTTTTAGATCTATTTCCGATAATTGCAGCAATTGAGCGCCGTTTGTACTCATATTTCCGAAAGAGAATAGTTTATCATGCCGAGATGACGATCCAGCATTCTACAGCTCAATCCCTAAGGTCGTAGCCTATAATCAGCTGCGTACTAGGGTCGACATAAATGCCAATCGGCCCAAGGAGAGCGTCATATTTCGTTTTAAAAACAACCTGCTTTACATCTTCACTCACTTCTTTTTGCCGCTTAAACGGAATCTCAACCCATTTGAACATTTTAACCTCCGTTTGCTTCCAATCGCCGACGATTGTTGATTGCTCTGCCTCGGACAAAGAATGGTAAGCAGCGCTGCGGATCTTCATCGGTTCGTAGACTTCCGCTTTCTGCACGAGCGGCCGATCCGCTCCGCTTGTTGAGAAGATAACTAATGCCAAGCAGAACACGATGATCACTTTCAGCTTCATAACCAATCCCCTTTACCAGTCAATGTACTCCCCCGCTGCTCTTAGCCACCTATTCGCTAGCAACAGCCATAACCTATGGACGAAAATAAATCTCACTGGTTGCAAAAAAAAGAAAAAGACTCCATCCCCTACGATACCAGGATGCAGCCTTTTTCAACATTTCCTACGTTAGTCTTCCGTTATTACGCCTTTTTTCAAAATCAGGTTGGCGTACAGCGCGCTTTCGCCAGTCGCAATCACCGCATAGGCTTTTTTCGCCCGCTCATAAAAAGCAAAGCGCTCCATCTGCTCGAACGGCTCCGATAATCCGGTACGCTGCTCGATAATGGCACGGTACTGCTCCCAAATCGGTGTTTCTACCGTATCGCCGGGCACTACCTGCATAAGCGCCGCCGGTTTCTCCACATATTGATCAAGCGGAAACAGCTTTAATATGGCATCCAGCAGCTCAGGCACGTTGTGCCCGTCAGCCCGAATGAGCCGCTGCGCATGGCTCGCACCTGGAAAATTGCCGTCGGCAAGCACGATTTCGTCGCTATGCCCCATCTCGCTAAGCACCTTAAGCAGCTCAGGAGAAATCAGTTTCGAAATGCCAATTAGCATACCTTCTCTTCCTTTCGTTACCCGTATAAATGGCGAGAAATTCAAACCGGCCACTTGCCGTCATTAGTATTTTAAGCTATCAAAGGTTTCATAAACAGAGTGCCAGGACTCAGACGGCTCGGGAGCAAATTCCTCAATGGGAAACGAAGCGGCTACCAGCTGTCGTGCTTCCCGCAAATCAGCGCATTGCCCCAGAGCAACGAGCTGCATCAGCATATTGCCGATCGCACTCGCTTCTACTGGGCCTGCCCATACCGGACGGCCAATCGCATTCGCCGTCAATTGGCATAGCAGCTTATTTTGAATGCCGCCGCCAACCATATACAGTCCGCCGAAGCTCTCTCCCGTCAGCCGTTCCATCTGCTCAAGCGCCTGACGGTACCGAAGCGCAAGGCTTTCTACGATGCACCGAGCGATTTCCCCTACCGTCTGCGGAACAGGCTGCGACGTCTGGCGGCAGTAGGCTTGAATGCGGCCGACCATACCCGATGGCGCGTAGAAGGAAGCATCATCCGGATGAATAAGGCTGCGGAACGGCTCGGCTTTCTCAGCTTGGACAACGATGTCTGCGAAGGAAAGTCCCAGCCCCTGCTCATCCCACTCCCGCTTGCATTCCTGCAATATCCAGAGTCCCATAATATTTTTAAGAAGCTGATAAGTGCCGCCAACGCCGCCTTCATTAGAAAAATCCAGCGCCTGAGCTTCAGCTGTTACGATTGGCCGAGCAAGCTCTGTCCCCAGAAGCGACCATGTGCCGCACACCAGATAAGCAAACGGACTTTCTCCATCCGCCGGAACAGCGGCGACCGCTGATTCCGTATCATGTGTTCCCACTGCCACTGCGGTCATCGCCGGAACGTCAAGCTCCTCGCATACCTCTGGCAGCAATGTGCCAAAAGCCGTACCGGGATGAATCGGCTCACGAAACAAACTGCTCGGTATGCCCAGCTCATTCATCAGCTCCGTATTCCACCGCTGCTCTTTCGGTTGGTAGAGCTGCGTGGTGGTCGCCATTGTAAATTCGCATACCTTCTCGCCTGTCAGGAAGTAAGCCAGCAAATCCGGCGTAAGCAGCAGCGTGCTCGCTGCCGCCAGCTTAGGCGAATTTGCCTTTTTCATCGCATAGAGCTGGTTAATGGTATTAAAGGACATAAATTGCAGCCCGCCCTGCTCATATAAGCGATCCTTGCCGATGAGGCTGCTCAGCTCCTCCACGATACCTTCCGTTTGCGGATCGCGGTAATGATACGGGTTGCCGAGCAGCTCACCCCTCTCATCAAGCAGGCCAAAATCCACGCCCCAAGTATCGATTCCGAATGCCTGCGGCGCGTGCCCTTCCTGAAAAGCATAGCGGATTGCCGTTTTAAGCTCCTGAAGCAAGCGCAAAATATCCCAATGCAAATGCCCATGCACCGCGATCGGCTCATTCGGAAAACGGTGAATTTCCGTTACCTGCAGCTTTTTATGCCCGTCCGCTCCTCCATCGACCAGCTCGCCAACCAGCGCCCTTCCGCTGCTGGCTCCAAGGTCGAAAGCGAGCACAGTCGCAAGCTTCGTCATGCCAAAATCCTCCCCTTGCGTAATGGCTCACGCCGATTCGCGGCGAAAGCGAATTACTTCATCTTTTGCAGCAATTCGATGCGGTAAGCCTCGCTCTCCAGCGATGCAATCTCTTCAAATTCTTCCTTTGTCAGCACCTTCGGCTCACGAATGGCTTTGGCAATCAAGTAAATTTTTGTGCTTTCCTCTACAACCTCTGTCCGGTAATAAGCTTCGCGCAAATTGCGGCCCGATGTCACCAGTCCATGGTTACCGAGCAGAACGGAGCTTGCTTCGTTCACCTTAGCTACATAGGCGTCAGCCAGCTTATCTGTGGTTGGAAGAACATAAGGCACATAAACCGTTTTGCCAACGAGTGCCGCTTGGTCCGGGAACATAATTGGCAGCTCTTGCTCCACTAATGTAAAAGCGATGCAATACGGCGGATGAGTATGCACGATGGCTCCGATATCCGGGTTGGCGCGATAGGCATAGAGATGCATCAGCACCTCGGAGGACGGACGAAGGCCGATATCCGTAATTTCACCCGTCTCGATATCCACCTCTACCCATTGGTGAGGCTCAACTTCATCAAGGGCAAAGCCGCTTGGCGAAAGGTACATTTTACCCTCGAATTTCGCGCTAATATTGCCGCCTGGCCCTACGACCAATTTATTTGTTACGGTTTTGCGTGCATATTTGCAAAGCTCATTGCGAATATCTGTGCTGCTCATGTGAAAACCTCCAATTTATTTATAGATCGGTCCGAAATTTTGACAAGCCCGGTAGTCCGCGCTCTCCGCATTCGCTGTTCCGAACAAGCCCCAAGCTCTCGGACGGAAAATTTGCTCTTCAGGAACGTTGTGCATATTCACCGGAATCCGCAGCATCGAAGCTAGCGTAATCAAGTCGGCACCAATGTGTCCGTAGCTGATCGAGCCGTGATTCGCCCCCCAATTGTCCATAACCTCATACACGGAATGGAAAGAACCTTCGCCTGTCAGTATCGGTGCAAACCAAGTCGTCGGCCATGTCGGGTCCGTACGGTTATCAAGCGTGTCATGTACATCCTGAGGCAGGTCAACCGAGTAGCCTTCGGCAATTTGCAGCACCGGACCAATGCCCTTAACAAGGTTGATGCGAGACATCGTCATCGGCATGCCGCCGCGCGTCAAATAGTCAGAGGAGAAGCCGCCGCCGCGGAAATATTCCACGGAAGCCGGACGCCAAGAGGTCGCATCCAAGCATTTTTGCGCTTCCTCGTCGGTAATTTCCCAGAAAGGCTTCAATGCCGGCTGCCCGTCTTTCGACTGTTCGCCAGTGCCGTCCATCGTAGCGGAGCCTGAGTTAATCAAGTGAAGAATGCCGCCCGCAGCTGCGCCTTCGAGTTTATGGCCAGTGACGCGCTCCACCGATTCAGGGCTCCAGTAAGTCCGGACATCCGCAAAAATCTGGGCCGTATTCGTTAGGAGATAACCGAACAGCATAACGACGCCATTCAAGCTGTCGTTTTCCGTTGCGACCATATAAGGCGCACGCTTGCCGTTCCAATCGTAGGAAGAGTTAAGCACCGTTTCCATGAAATCCCCGTTTGGAAAATGGTCCGTCCACTGCCGCTGGCCTTGGAATCCGGCTACGATTGCATTGTGGCCGCCAGCCTCTTCGCCGAAGCCTAGCTCCGCAAGCTGCGGATTGCCGACCATAAGGTCGCGGGCGATTTGCGTCATTTTGACCACCGTCTCCCAATCCGCATCCTTCTGCTCTCTGGACGTTTGAAGATGCGTAGCATTGTTATCCGGCCCTTCGATGCAGTTTTCCTTCACCCACGTAAGCGCTTTCTCGAACTCCGCGCCATCATAAATACCCTCTTCCATGCGGCGAACGAATTCACTCATATCGATGTATTCCGTGCGCATGCCAAGGTATTCCTGGAAGAATGCGTCGTTTACGATCGATCCGGCAATACCCATGGACACCGAGCCCATCGACAAATACGATTTGCCGCGCATGTAAGCAACCGCAAGACCTGCTCTAGCAAATCCGATCAGCTTGTCTTTCACGTCAAACGGAATCGAAGTGTCACCGGAATCTTGAACATGCTCACCGTAAATGCCGAACGCCGGAAGGCCTTTTTGAGCATAACCAGACAATACAGCAGCCAAATACACGGCACCTGGACGCTCCGTTCCATTAAAGCCCCATACCGCTTTCGGAATCGAAGGGTCCATATCCATCGTTTCCGTGCCATAACACCAGCATGGCGTTACCGTTATCGATACCCCTACCCCAGCTTTCACAAATTTATCAGCACAAGCCGCTGCTTCTGACACGCCGCCAATGCAAGTATCGGCAATGACGCATTCCACAGGCTCGCCATTTGGATAACGCAAATTTTCCGACAATAGCTTTGCTGTGGCGATTGCCATGTTCATCGTTTGTTCCTCTAGTGATTCGCGAACGCCTTTTCTTCTGCCGTCAATCGTGGGACGAATGCCGATTTTGGGGAAGCCGCTTTGGAAACGCAAGTTTGTGTCCGTCATGAATAAAAACCTCCAATAGGTTATAATAATGTTACCGATAACCTCAAAATAACAATAAAAAGAGTTGCTGTCAATGTCTACTTTTTTGTATGATAGAAACTATGATTTAGCGATAAGGGGACAATAAAATGGTAACGATCTACGATGTTGCGGCCAAAGCAAGTGTCTCCGCGATGACCGTCTCCAGAGTTATCAATAACACTGGCAAAATAAGCGACAAAACAAGAGCAAAGGTCAAGCGCGTCATGGAGGAGCTTGGCTATGTTCCGAACCAAACGGCGCGTAGCCTGGTCCTGCAGCAGACGAAGCTGCTCTTCCTGCTCATCACCGATATTATGAACCCGTTCTATACTACGCTTGCCAGGGGAGCCGAGGATGCGGCCAAGCGTTCCGGCTACCGCCTGCTGTTCGGCAACAGCGACGAAAGCTTGGAGAAGGAAGCCGACTACATCACAACAATTCTGACTACACGAGTCGACGGCGTACTTGTCGCGCCTGCTGGCGACCCCTCCCTGCCGCATCTGGAATCAATGCGCAAGCACAACGTCCCGTTCGTTCTGCTCGACCGCGAAGTGCCGGGCATTGCCTGCGATATCGTGCTGGGCGACAGCAAGGACGGTGCAAGGCGGCTAGTGGAGTACCTTGTCTCGCAGGGACACCGCACCATCGCGATGGTGAACGGATCGCCGTCAATCTCCAGTGCCCGCTTGCGTCTTCAAGGCTTTCAGGATGGTCTTAAGCTGAATGATCTGGCTTACGACGAGAGCTATGTCTATGAGACCAGCTTTGGTCCAATAAACGATTTGACGGAAATGGGACAGTGGCTCGACCAGCTCAGCACGCCGCCTACGGCAATCGTAGCGGGCAACAACGTGCTGGCCGTTGAAATTTTGCGGTTGCTTCGCGACCGCGGAATTCGAGTGCCGGAGAATATTTCCCTCGTTTGCTTCGATGATTTGGGGCCGTATTCGGAAGTGGAGCCGTTCTTGACGGTTGCCGCCCAGCAGGCTTACCAGTTCGGCTACATGGGCATGCAGATGCTGGTCGAACGGATACAGGAGAGAGAAACGGAGCTGCCGTGGAAAAAAATCGTATTGCCTGCGGATCTGATTATCCGCCGTTCTGTCAAAACGCTTGAATAACAAAGCATAAGACTATTAGAGCACAAAGAAGAGGGACGATTCAGCTTTGCCCATCCGGCAACCCGAGCTGAAACGTCCCTCTTTTCTTCCAAATAAGCCCGTGCCAAGCAGCATGAACGGCAAACATTCATATTCTCCCGCGCAGTGCCTTGCGGAAATCCGTCGGTGACTGCCCGCTCCACTTGTGGAATTGTTTTGTAAAAAACAACGGGTCATTGTAGCCGACGGAAGACGCGATCTGCGCGACCGTCAATTCGCCTTCAAGCAGTTCCTCCGCCTTCTTCATGCGCACCTTTAATAAATATTGCATCGGCGGCAAGCCGGTCGCTTCCTTGAAGAGTCTTGTTAGGTGAGCGCGGTGATAACCGAGTGTCTGGGCGATCGATTCAATCGAGAGCTGCTGTCCGTACTGCAACGACAACAGACGGATTGCTTGGTCGATCTGTCTGTAGGAGCGTGCGACCGGCACCTGCACTGGCGCATTTTCTGTCAGCTGCAGACGCCCAAGCTCATAAAAGAGCAGGCGAAGCCAGCCGGACGCCTCCATATTCCCAAGCACCGGTACATTCGTTTTATCCATGCTCTTGCGAATGCTTCTAAACATTTTCTGAATAGCCGGCATCGGACAATTTCGGACAACGGCAAAATCCGGCGTAATTCCTACCGAGCTGAGCGCGGTTTCTACAAGCTCGCCAGAGAAACCAACCCACATATATTTCCACGGATTGCTTGTGCTCGCTTCATATCTAACCAGAATATCGGGAAAAATAATGAAAGCGTCACCAGCCTTGCAGGTATAAGTCTTTCCAAGTGTTTCAAATTGCCCCTCCCCTTCCAGGACAATATGAATTAAATAGATGTCATGCACCGCCGGTCCGATAAAGTGGCCTGCCACCGGTTCCCCTCTCCCACTGAAAAGCACGGACATTTCGCCTTTCAAAGGGGCAGCATTAATTATGATCGAATAACTGTGATGAGCTTCCAAGTCTACACCTCCAACAGTATTGTATCTGTTATCATACAAAATGATGCAACATTTATCCATATAATGCTTCGTTCTTTCCATATTCTTTTTCGATATGCGTCCTTATACTGAAAGAGTCAGCTAATCCAATTCAGGAGGCCATCCTACTATGCCAAAAATTACGTTCATCGGTGCGGGAAGCACCGTATTTGCCAAAAACATTCTCGGCGACGTCATGCAGACACCAGCTCTGCAAGACTTTGAAATCGCTCTTTTTGATATTGACGACCAACGCCTGCAAGATTCCGAGAAAATGCTGCTTAATCTGAAACAAACCAGCCAAAGCACCTGCCAGATCAAAGCTTATACTGACCGGAAAGAAGCGCTTCGCGGCGCGAAGTATGTCGTTAATGCGATTCAAGTTGGCGGCTACGATCCTTGTACCATCACCGACTTTGAAATTCCAAAAAAATACGGCCTGCGCCAAACGATTGCCGATACCGTAGGCATTGGCGGCCTTTTCCGCAACCTGCGTACTATTCCGGTTATGCTTGATTTTGCGCGAGATATCCAAGAGGTTTGTCCGGATGCGCTGTTCCTGAACTACACCAATCCAATGGCAGTTCTAACCAATGTAATGAATACGCATGGCGGCGTGCAAACCGTAGGCTTATGCCATAGCGTTCAAGGCTGCGTTCCGCATCTGTTCGAGCATCTGGACCTCGACCCTACAGGCGTGCAATACAAAATTGCCGGCATCAACCATATGGCTTGGCTGCTTGAAGCGAATAAGGACGGCGTCGATCTTTACCCGGAAATCAAGCGCCGTGCAGCCGAGAAGCAAAAGGAGCAGCATCATGACATGGTTCGTTACGAGCTCATGCAGAAGTTCGGCTACTATGTGACCGAGTCATCCGAGCATAACGCGGAGTATCATCCCTACTTCATCAAGCGCAATTACCCGGAGCTTATTGAGCGCTTCAACATCCCGCTCGATGAATACCCGCGCCGCTGCGTAAGCCAAATCGAAGGCTGGAAGTCGATGCGCGATACGCTCGTCAATGACCGGAACCTTGAGCACAGCCGCAGCCATGAATATGCTTCTTACATTTTTGAAGCCATTGAATCTAACAATCCGTTTAGAATCGGCGGCAATGTTATGAATACAGGACTCATTACGAACCTGCCCAAGGAAGCTTGCGTTGAGGTCACTTGCCTTGTCGATTCCAACGGGATCACGCCAACCTTCGTCGGTGATCTTCCGCCGCAGCTTGCTGCGCTTAACCGCACGAATATCAATACACAGCTGCTTACGATTGAAGCAGCGATTACGGGCAAGCGCGATCATATTTATCACGCGGCTATGCTTGATCCACACACGGCCGCTGAGCTTTCGATGGACGACATCGTATCGCTCTGCGATGAGCTGATCGAAGCTCATGGCAGCTGGCTTCCAACCTACAAATAAATACGGTTCCGCCCGATAAACGACCAGCCTAAGCATGGATAAATGCTTCAGGCTGGTCGTCTTTTATTTGCAATCCGCTCACATTCATATAGGCAAACACATATCCTAACCTCGTAAGACTATAAATGATGACGGAAGAGGGCAGGATCAACGTATGACTTCTTATGCAGATTACACGTCCCCCGGGACACAATTTACTTATGATTTGAACAACAACCTATTTTTCAAAAAGGATCCCTACAACTACATTAATTTGCTGTCTGTCAAGCAGCTGAACACGCTTGGCAACAACTCGCTGCTCGATATCTTTCTGAGCAGGGGAAATGTCGTTGAGCCGCATTATCACCAGAACGCAGCCGAGCTTGTCTATTGCATCTCGGGAGCGGCCGAAGTTGCCATTATGAACCCTTTTACGAATCAGTTTCTCCATTTCTATATCAAACCTGGCCAAGTCGCGAATGTACCGCAGGGGTGGTGGCATTACGAAATTGCCTTGGAGGACAATACGCATCTGCTTGCAATCTTCGATGCGCAGACGCCTGAAGTTATTTTCGGCTCAGATATTTTACGATTGACGCCAACCAACGTACTTGCCTATACCTACTGCCTCGATGAAACAAAATTAAAAGAATCGCTTGCTCCAATTAAACAAACCGTCATTTTAGGGCCGCCAAGCAACTGCAGCTACAATCCTTCCGTACAAGGGCAATCGGCAAACGCCCCTATACAGAAGCAGTCGAAGGTCCAACCATCCGCAGCCAATCCAGCTATGCCCATTATTAACCAAAACCAAGCCAACTCCAATGCCATGTATGGCCACCAACATCGCCAGCAGCAGTACTATTAAAACCAAAGAAGGAGCCAAGCAGCAAATGTGCTGCCTGGCTCCTTTTTCATTTTACCATTAGCCTAAAATCCATCTAGCCAGCATGGCAATATCCTCGATGTCGACTTTTCCGTCGGCATTCAAATCTGATCGTTTGTATTGCAACCAATTCGGATCTGCGCTTGTTTTGCCATAGGCGGCTGCCAGAATCGCCAAATCGCCAATCGTGACCTTATGATCATTGTTGATGTCTCCAGACAATACGGTTGCTTGGAACGTAATAACCGCCTCATTCAGGTCAATAATGGCCGCACTGACTTGGGCTGCGCTTGCATTCGGGTTGACCGCAACCGCTTTGGCTTTCTCAATCGTTTGGCTTAGAGCCGCTTTTGCAGCAGCCGGATACTGGCCAGGCTGCGTACCAACAACAGAACCATTGTAGATTGCTTCCGCAGCAGCAATAGCTGTTTTCAGTGCCGATACGTCTACTTGTGCGCTAATCTGCACTTGGTGAACAGCTTCGCTTACCGTAAGCTCTTCTCCTGCGCTGTTAGCTGCTTCAATACCGCTTACCTTAATTTCGGCTGCTGCAGGAGCATCTGTGGCGCTTGCAAGGAAGCTTAGCTTCAGCCATTTTTCATTTGCTGCTGCCCCGTTTCCTTGGCCTGCTGCAATAATCCGAACCTTGCCAGGTTCGAGTACCTTTTGCTCTATAATGCCGAAACCATTCTTCAAAGAGGCTGCGCCTGACAGCGCCAGCTTATTCGGATCGAAACTGATCGTAAGCATTTGCGCATAAAGCGTTTGAAATTTTTCGTCTTTAACATTCGAATAACCTACCGTCACGTCAAAGGCTTCGCCTGCCTTCACCTGCGAGGCTCCATCGATGACAGCCGCAGGCGCCTCAGGCACAACAGGTATGACGGAAGCCGTAAATGCTGCAGCCGCGATATTTAGTTTCGATGCGGCTGCATTTACATCCGCTTGGCTCACAGCGGAATTAGCAGCTACGGTTTCGGCTGCTTTAATCGCTGCCGCATAGTCATCCTTTGCCGCTTGCGGGTACTGGCCTGGCTCTGTTCCGGCAACCGCTGCAGCTAGCTGCGCTTCTGCAGCAGCAATAGCCGTCTGCAGCGTCGTTTTATCGGCGGCTTCTACGGGTCCGACTGAGAAATAATCAAAATTCGCAATAACGGAAACCTTATCGCCCGAAGACAGGCCATAGAAGCCAACCTTCAAATTGCTTAAATTTACGGTCATCGGGTCCGCAGCCGGTTTCCAAGCCGTTCCGTCCCAATAGAACGTAGAAACGACATTGCCAACCTTTTTGATTTGCAAATAAGAGAGATCATAGCCAGGATGCTTTGCCATATTTGCCGCTTTTACATAGACGGCATTTTTTTCGTACGCGGTTTCAAGGCTTTTGCCGGTCGCACCGTCCGTATCCCATACATGGCCGAACTTCACGTAATTGTCTTCATTTTGCCATAGGAATAAGCCTGCTTGCTGATAGTTTTTGCGGACGGGAGCCTCTACTTTAGTCGTGATGACAAAATCCCCTTCCGGTGCATCCTTGAGAAAAATGTTCGGCAGGGTGTTGGAGCCTTGGAACGTTTCCCCTGCCGACGTTTCCAGGCTCAAAAATCCCGGTTTGCGCGTCAACGACCATTTGCTATTGTCGGCTTTTAGGATCGACCATGCCGCGTTTAAAGACTCGCCGTCAAACGGATCAACCGTTGAGCCTGCAGGTATGGGGTCATTTACACTTGCAAAAAATTGATTGCGCGCGCTTTGCAGCGATTTCAGTGCAGCCTGCAATTCCGCAGGCGCGGCGTTCGAATTTTGCGCTACGGCAGTTGCAGAATCAAGTGCGCTCTTGAAAGCATCGGCAACAGCCTGTGTGTAGTTGCCCGCACCGGCTCCAACTTTCGCATGCTGCAGCAAAGCATTCGCTTTGGCGATTTCGGCTAGCAAATCTTCTTGGGTCGCTGTGCCAATAAGCTGGCGATGGGCGATCGCAATTTGGGCAAAATCCATTTTCTCTACTTTGCGGTCATACGACAATAAACCATTAATCTCGTATTCCACATCGGTAATTTGCGTGTAGATGGCTGCGCTTAAGCCAGATTCCTTCATTTGCTTTAGCCTCTCGATATAGGCAATGTAAGTTGAAGTCAGCTGCTCTTTGCTGTTCATCAACTGGTAAGAGAAGACAAGCGGGCTCCATTCATGCCCCGGCACATGCAGCCCAAGACCTCCATACTCGCCAAGGACAGCTGCTCTCGTATCGCTTGGAGCTGGAGCGCCCGGATCAGGATAATGGTGAACATCCAGCAGATCGCCAGCCCCGGCATCCCACCAGCCGCTTGTGCTGTTGATCAGCCGCGTCGAATCCAGCCCCTTCACGTAGCTAGTCGCATCCCTAGTCTGCTGGCCGCCTTGGTCGAATTGTCCCCATCCTTCATTAAAGACCGTCCACACAATGATGGAGGTGACGCTGCGAAGCTGATTGACCATCTCCTTATATTCCTTCAGCCACTGGGTTTTCGTTGCCTGCGTAATATCGGATCCTTTGTTCCCTTGGCGATCCTCCAGGCTCGGCATATCCTGCCAGACAAGCACGCCCAGCTTATCTGCCCAATAGTACCAACGGGCAGGCTCCACCTTAATATGCTTGCGAATCGTGTTCATCCCGACGTTTTTTACCGTTTCAATATCAAATTTCAAGGCTTCATCCGTAGGCGCGGTATAAATGCCATCCGGCCAGAACCCTTGATCAAGCGGGCCCATCTGAAAAACAAATTCTCCATTCAATAGCGGGCGGGTCACGCCATCCACTTTGCCTAATTTAATTTCCCGCATTCCAAAATAACTGGTCACCTCATCTACAATGGTTACACCTTCCTTGAGGTAAACCTTTAAATCATAAAGAAATGGATCATCGGGCGACCATAGGCGCGCATTCGGCACAGGCACGCTAATCTCAGAGCCCACTTCTCCCGAAGCTGTGCCAACGATTTTCCCGCCCTCAAGCACGACAGCTTCAACGGATTGCCCCTGAATGCCGCTTCCGGCTGCGCTGAGCTTCAGCACATTGGCATGAATATCCGTCACCATATCCAGTTTATCAATATGGGCCTCTGCTACCGGCTCCAGCCATACTGTCTGCCAAATTCCGGAAACGGAGGTGTACCAGATCCCGCCAAGTTTTTTAACCGTTTGCTTGCCGACGGCTTGGTCAGCCCCCATATCCGTTTCGTCCAGCACGTGAACGATCAGTTCATTTTCTCCGGGGACAAGATAATCGGTAATGTCGAAGCTAAACGAGGTAAAGCCGCCTTTATGGCTGCCTGCCAGCTGTCCATTTACGTAAACGGTAGCCAAATAATCGACAGCGCCAAAATTAAGCTTCACACGCTGTCCGTTCCAATCGGACGGAACGGAGAAGCTGCGTTTATACCACATCAGATCCTCTACGCGATTAATGCCCGATAGCTTCGCTTCGGCGGCAAAAGGAACGAGAATCTTTTCCTTTAGCGTTTGGCCTACTGGCGCAGCCTCGCCTTTCCTTGCTGTTTGAAATTCCCATTCTCCATTCAAATTGATCCAATTCTCGCGCACGAGCTGCGGTCTTGGATATTCTGGCAGCACATTTTCCTTATCCACATCCTCCGCCCATGGAGACATGATTTGGTATTTCGATCCATTTACCAATGGTTTATTGAAGCTGTCAAGGACGATTCCGGCAGTCGTTACTAGCCCGCCTTTCCCGTCATAAACCATCTGCAGATTGCCTGCATCCTTCGAATACAACGCATCCTGCAGCGTTAGTGCGATAACGCGATCATCGCCTGCCTTCAGGGCTGCAGATACAATAGGCAAACTGCCCAACGAGGTGTTCAGCTTCAAATGGGTTAACAAATCTGCTGCAACGGGCTTCAGCGATTCTCCAAAACGAAGCTCGGCATGCAAACCATCCTCGAGCACTCTGCCTACCGGCGCAAAGCCATCAGGCAAATAAAATGCATGGGTCGGCACAGCTTTCTTCGATATGCTTGGGCTAGCCCAGCGGAAATGGATATTGGAGCCGCCGTTATCTTCGAAGAGCTCAAGCTTAATGCTGTATTTCTTCCCTGCAGTTAAAGAGACGGGAAGCGAAGTCTGCTCTTTGTCCCAATCCGCGACCCAGTGGTCAATCGTCAGCTTGTTGTCAATCCATAAACGGAATCCGTTATCACCGGTAATATAAAAAGTATAGTTTTCGGTGAATTCCGGCTCGATGAATCCCGTCCACCGTATGCCGACGCGATTCTCCTGCCCCGTGAACATTTTTATGGCCGGCTCCAGGTTGGAAATATCGAGATGAGGATCATAGCCGGTGCCTTTAAAGGTCTCAAATGCAAAATTCGGTCCTCCTCCTACCGTGTAGTATTCGGCCTTCAACCCGTGATACTCCGGCGCAGACTCCGCTGCTGCCGCGCGTGGCGTGAACGACATGACAGAAGACATTAAAGTAAACAACATGGATAAAGCTACAATCGTACTGAGTGCTTTCCTTCGTTTCAACATGCACAGAACCTCCAAATATTCAGGTAGAATTGAATAAATCAGGTGGAGGAAGTGATGTGCCTTCCTCCCTGGTTCGTCTAACCCGTTATCCACGCGGCAAGCAGGGCAAGATCTTCGATGTCTACGATACCGTCGCGGTTTAGATCAGCTTTGCGGTATTTCACCCAATCGGAATCGGTGCTCGTTTTGCCATAGGCGGCAGCAACGATAGCCAAATCGCCAATGCTTCGTTTATTGTCATGATTGAGATCCCCGTCTGTCGGCTTAACGACGCTTGAACGGAAGATGTCGATCGCTTCGCTGATTTGCAAGATTGCAGCGGCAATTTGGGATTGAGTCGCTTGCTTGTCATCGGCAATCAGTTTTGCTTTATTGATCGCGCTCTGCAGCTGTTGCTTGACTGAAACTGAATATTGACCAGGCAGCGTGCCCGTTATGGCTTCATCATGGATAGCCTGTGCGGCTGATATCGCCTCGATTAATGCCGTTTTATCCGTTGCTGCAGCTGCAATGTGTACAACATGCTGCGCACCGGTAATCGGCAGTTCCTGTCCCTCGCCGTTAGCCAGGCTCATTTCGGCCACAGAAATAACAGTATCCGCAGCTTTCTCGAGTACCGCGGCTTGGAAAGATAGCTTCAGCCAAGCTGCATTCGGCGTCAAAGCAACGCCTTCTCCGAAGGCTAAAATACGAATCCTCCCGGGCTCAAGCGCTTTGGGCTCAAGCAACGACAAGCCCTCGCGCAGCGATTCAGCGCCCAAGAAGCTAAGCTTGCTTGGATCAAACGTAACGGTGACATCCTGCGCGTAGACGCTTTGATACACGCTGTCTGTAACGCCTTGAACGGCTAGCGTGAACGCGGCTGCTTCGCCGCTTGCCAAGGTTGCAGTCCCCGTCCATGCCGCTGCTCGATCAACCGACGGCTCCTCTGGCTCTTCGTTTATAGCTGACAACGCAATGTAATCAAGCTCGTAGAAGCCCGGACTCGCACCGGAGCCCCGCATGAATGTAATGGTATTGGCTCCTTTCTGCAGCTCTACATTTATACTCGTTGCCATGAACCGCCCCCAATTAATCGTGCCCGCAAGCTGAACCGCTTGCTCCTCGCCCCCGTTCACGATGATTTTGGCGGTGGCAGGCTGGTAATTGCCTGTGTTCTGGCCATACCAAACGAACATCTTGTATGTCCCTGCAGCAGGAGCCTCAATCTGCTCGAAGCTGACATAGCTGTCGGCATAATCCATTCCTCCGACGTAGCTGGAACCGGAGGCATACGCGTTGTTCGTACGGGTCGTCGCTTTGAACAGCTTCGCCTGCTCTGCTTCATATTTGGCCGGTATGGCACTAGGGTCCTCCGTTGCTTCAGGGAAGTAGGTTACCCGCAGGTTTTCGGCTCCGAATGGAACCAGTGTTATTTCTTCCGTCGCTTCTGCCGAATACACGGGACCAACTGGCGGCTCCGCTGCCGAGACACCGTTAGGCGCCTTGCCCCAAGCCGGAATCCGCTTGCCCTTGGCAATCAGCTTGATTGGCGTCGTCTCTTGCAGGAACGGATTATCCGGCATCGCGGAGGTGACAACCTTAATCGACGCTTCCGGATGTTCCCGATCGATCAGCAGGCCGTAATTCCATGGCGACTTGGCATCAATGGCGTATTCTTTAAATCCAGGCGCTTTCACCTGTGGTGCCGGATTTTCCTTCTCCACCCAATTCTCCTCGATCTTGAGCGAGAACACTAATGGACCGCGCTCAATGCCAATGGAATGATTGACCCATGTCGAAGCTTTAATTTCCATCGGCAGCGTTAAGGTAACCGTATCCCCCTTCTCCCATTGCCGATCAATGGTGAAATATTGGCCCGATTTTACCGCAGCCTGCGGCTGCCCGTTAACGGTAACAACTGCGTTATCGGTCCACTCCGGAATACGAAGCTTCAATGGGAACGCCACGCTTTTGGAAGCCTTTTCGATCGTAAACCGAATTTCGTCCTCGAATGGGTAATTCGTCGTTTCCTTCACGGTTACATGCGCACCCTTAATAGTCGCCGAGACACGGCTAGGGCCGTATGCGATAACGCCAAGCCCTCCGTCAGAAGTGCCTGCCCACATATCCTTGACGAAATAAGACCAGCCCATATGCATGTTGAAGCGGCAGCATGGGAATCCGGAATAAGGCGACTGGACTGTGCCGTTCCCGTAATTCTGCTTAAAGCCATGGTCTGTCACGCCGCTCTGCACTTGGTTCGGAAGAGAATAATACTGATGTGTCTTTAGATCCTTGCTCATGGCGCCTGGGAGCGAATTGAAAGTAATTTTCTCTAGCGCGTCCCCGATCTTTGGATCGCCCGTAATCATGGCGGCGACCGCATTGCTATGTACTCGCTCTACGATGGCGCATAATTCCACGCCTTGCGTAGATGAAAGCCCGGCAAGCATCTCCGTGCCCGAGTTCATGCCTGTAATTTGATTATGCAATTGGTCAAGGTGTTGATTGCCTGCTTGAAAAGCAAGCTTATCTGCTTCGTTGTTCGAAACTTGTGAGTAAATCGCTGAGGTTTTAATCGATTGATTGACATTAACGGTATGCTGCGTGTAGAAGTTGTCGGGGTTGCTCTTAGCTGAAGTGAGGAAATTATTGTTCGTAAACACATCTGTCGTATCCGTACCTTGTGCATGAAGCTTCTCCGCTAATTGAATGAGAAACGGATCTTCTGTCCGGTTATAAAGCCACAGCACGACGTTCAGGTTGTCCCCGCTGCGCACTTGCCCCCAATCCCTTAGCGGCCGCTGATCCAGATTGTTCAGCTGGTAACGGAAGTAATTCGTAAGAAACGAAAGCACTCTCTCGTCATCGGTCGCCTCGTAATAATCCTTGAGCACGTAAAGCGCCACCATCCTCGGCCACCAGTCATTGTCGCTTGCGGGTCCGAAGAAACCGTCTTCGCGCTGGCTAGCAAGAATCCAGCTGACCCATTTCTGCGACTTGGCGATGAGATCCGGATCATCAAGCGTATAAGCGAGCGCTATCAAGCCTTTAACATAATAGACGGGGCGTTCCCAATTCGATTCCGGCGCCGTCCCGCCAAGCCATTCTGAATTCGTATTTAGCTCGCCGTACAGGTCCTCCGCGTAGCCAGTTGCCCCTTCCTTCATAAGCTCAAGCTGGGTAAGCAGCCATCCGTCTGCCTTCACCGAGCCGAGCGGCAGCGGCACAAACGGCGTTTGGGCAAGCGGGCTCTTGTTCACAACCGGCTCCTTGAACGATTCAACCGGAACGGCATAATCCGTAGCGATAAAGTTATCGAATACCGGCTGAACGTTATCCGCCCACACCCCGATGCCTCCCGACGACAGCTTCCGCTGACTGTCATCATGATATTCGAGCACAGGACTGTGCATATCGTCCAAAAATACTTTAATACCGTTCCCATAAGTAACGACCTTAAGCTGATAAGATTTGTTCGGGGTAATCGAGTCTAGCGCTTTGACCGATTTGAGCTCGGTCCGCTCCTCATTGTACCGGCTGAGCACCAGGCTGCCGTCGCCTTGCAGACCGACATAATAACCGATGGTTTGATCGTCTTTCCTGTCCGGCTGGCTGCGGAACAGGAGTCCTGCCGAGCCTGCTGCTTCTTGGAGCGATATGTCGGTCTCTACGGTGAAATCATGAAAGACGGTGTCCTTCACCAGCATGGCTTGCATCGTTCCAACATTCACCGTTGTCCCGCCTGCTTGCAGCTTCCAATTGCCTTTAACCGCCTGCCAGTTCGGCAGTGCAAGGGATACGGCTGGCGAGTCAAAGGCATCCACGAAACGTTCCACTCCTTTATCGTCGGCAATACGAACATTATCGTAGGTTGGCTTGGCTTGATACAACCTTACGCCAGCCTGCCCTTTGGTATAGGTTGTATCCGTTTGCTCCAGTACAAGAGCACCGTTCACATAGAACTTAATCTGCGAGCCGACGGCGCTAACTTTAAAGCGATACACCGTACTCGGATTAACGGGAATCGAAGCTCGCTTAAGCTCGGTCCATTTGTTATCCATTCGGCCAAGAAATACGCTCCCTGTTCCTTGAGCGGAAATGCCCGCATAATATCCCTTCACATTATCGGCACCGGGAGTCGCGCTTATTGTACGCAGAAGGAATCCAGCGTCTCCTTTTCGTTCCGGGAAGCTGATGTCCCCCTCGATGCTGCCATCCTGCAATTCGGTCTCCTTGATTAACGCCTTTGACCCTAAGCCGCTTTCCGCAGTCATGCTGCCGTTCTCCGTTGACCATGAACCGTCAACGACCTGCCATTTCTCATTAATGACCGAGCGGTTGAAATGATCTTCGAAAAACCCCGGCTCTGGCTCAGACGACGCTTCTACATGCACCGCCGGCATAAAGAGACTTGCGTACATGGAGAAAACCAGCGGTATGGCCATCCATGTTTTCAGCTTTGCGCTGAACCTCATCCCGCGTCACTCCTTCAGACTAAGTACTTGCTGTCCTGCGTTTATGCCCGTTCACGACTTCCAAATACCCGATGAAATACGCTTGCGCCTCACCTCCCTTCGGACAGCATGTTCAGCTTATTCTCGAACTCCATCGGATCAATCAGATGGAAGGTGTCTATTACCGTCCCGTCCGTATCGATAATGAATGTCGTAGGCAAAGCGTGCAGCTCATACAAATAGGAAGCCCGCTTGTTCCCGTCGAGCAAATTCGGGAAGTTCCAACCGTTTTTTTGAATAAAAGCGTTAATCTGATCCTCGTGTTTCTCTTCAGCAGATAAGTTCACGCCATAAAAATCGATCTTGTCTTGAAATTGTGCGTGAAGCTTCTGCAGCGTTGGGGCTTCAATCGTGCAAGCCTCGCACCAGCTGGCCCAAAACTGCAGAATAATCGGTTTGTTATTCGTCTCCCCGATCGTGTAGGTTTTCCCTTCTACTGATTTTAAGGTAAAGGAGGGGGCTTTCACCCCCGACTTTGCTTTTCGGTGCAGCGCTGCTTCTTGATTCGTGCTTAGCACGCTCTCGAGGGAAGATGCGTTCAATTTCTTGCCCTCGGCCACGCCGGATTCGTCCGATCGGAAGATGAGCAGCATCCCAAAGAGCGTAACGGCAATAAATGCGCCAATGATGAATACCGAGCTTTTCAATGCTTCAACTCCCCCTCCCCAAATCGCAATGCCATTCCTCTAGCACTCCTTTACTCCAAATCGATCATGGCGAGCAAAAGGGTTGCCGCTTCCGCCCTAGTCGCATTTGCTGCTGGCACAAACAGGTTTGCCCCCCTGCCCTTCATAACGCCAGCTTGAGCAGCCATGGCGACAGCTGGTTCGGCCCACACTGGAATTTGCTCACGATCGGCAAAAGTAGATTTCTCTGTTGAATCCGCAGGCCATTTCAGCGCTCTTGCTACCATAACGGCTATTTCGCTCCGATTGATCGGCTTGCTAGGACGGAAGGTTTGATCCTCGTAACCTGCAACTATACCTGCTGCTGCAGCCGTAGCTACATAACTTTCTGCCCATTTAGGGATGCTGCCTGCATCCTTGAATGTGATCCCGCCGCTATCTGTCTTCAGCTCTAGAGCTCGAACGAGCATGGTGGCAAACTCCGCGCGGGTTACCTGAGCATTGGGACGGAACGTTCCATCGCTGTAGCCGTTAATAAATCCAAGGTTTACTCCACGTTCAATAGCTGCTCTTGCCCAGTGACCAGCGATATCTTTTAACATAATTGGAGTACCCACTAGCGAAACGGTCAGCTTCACCTGAGGTTTTAACGTTTGTGGCTGAAGGCTGCTGTTCACAAGCTTCACGTCCGTCATCGTGACATCCACAGCTCCGGTTCCAATCGGCTCAAATAACAGCGTGGAAAGCGCAAGCTTTCCGTTTTCACCCGCTTTCTTGCCGATTTTTGTCGTTGCGATTACGAGCTGGTTGCCCTCCACGATGGGTGTAATCGAAAAACCCGACATCCCGCTTACTTCACTCTTGAATCTTAGCTTCGACGGATTGAAGGTAAGCTTTGCTTCAAACGCGTACATATCCGACAGCTTATCGGCCGTCAAAACAATTCGGATTTCGTGATCCGCTTTTTCCTGCTGCATGGTGAAAGTGGGAGCTTCGGCTGCAAAAACAAGCCCTGGCATTGCCATGGTAAGCAGCCCAATCATAATGCCTACAAAGATAAAACGCTTACAATTCAACATAAAATCGACCCTTTCGATGCATATTGTGGTGTTGTCGGTAAGGCAAAGCATCGAAGCAGCGCAGCACGACCCCGAATGATACAAAATGTATCATTATATTTGCCATAGTTGACGCTTCTGGCTCCGCATCGGGTTTGCCTGAAACGCCACAGGAAGCATGACATGCTTTCGATACCTTTATTTTACAAAGTTGAATTCCGAATGTATTTGCAATATCAGGCTAAAAGTTATGAATTTCCGCCGTTCCTTTGGCCTATCCGGGCATGGCACAACAAATAGACCGCTCCACCACGAATGTGGGGAACGGTCTTCCAAATAGTCATAGCTTCCGATTAGGCATGCTTCAGCCAGCGGCTGTCGCCTGGATTCGGGCATGCGCGGTCTTTATATTTGGCGGCAATGCGGACAAAGCAGCCGCATACCGCGCATGTGGTGCCATATTGAAACTTTGGACAAGCTTGGCAAGCCTTTAAGCGCTCCTCGTAGACATCATCCGGCACGCTGAGCTCGGATTTGAACATGGGCGCTGCCAAGATCCGATCGATTTGCGCGTCGGTAACGCGGTAATCATCTCGGCATCCCTTGCATTGATTATGACTGCTCATCACATGCATTCCTTATTCGGAAATCAGCTTTAGCACAGTCACCGACATAGGTGATAGCTTCGCGCTGATTGCGGAGCCTTCGACCGTAAAAGCATGATAAGCGGATGGCTTAACCGCTTCCGGCTGTTCAAACGTATTATGAGCATCTTTGATCGAAGCCGTCAGCTCCGTACCCGATACCGTAATGCCTGCTCCAGTTAAGCCGCGCAGATCAATCTCCACATCAGCAGCCGAATGGTTATCCAGATTGCATAAGCTGATGTGAATATGCCCTTCGGCATCCTTGGAGGCGGAGACCGATACCTGAGGAATCTTCTGGTCATTGTGTGCATAATCTTGGCTGTCGATAGAGGTAGTCAGCAAAGTTGCATCCTGATGAACCTTATACATATCAAATACATGATACGTAGGGGTCAGCACCATTTTCTCCCCTTCCGTCAAAATGACGGACTGCAGCACGTTAATTACCTGAGCGATGTTAGCCATTTGTACACGGTCGCAATGGTCATGAAAAATGTTAAGCGTAACGCCTGCAACGAGCGCGTCGCGAATCGTGTTTTGCTGATAAAGGAAGCCCGGGTTCGTTCCCGGCTCGACATCGAACCAAGTGCCCCACTCGTCGACGATCAGCCCAATGCGCTTGCTCGGATCATAACGGTCCATAATTGTAGAATGCTTCTCGATCAGCTCGTCCATCCAGAGCGCTTTCTTAAGCGTACTGTACCACTCATCCTCGGAGAAGCCCGTAGCTGCGCCCTTCTCTGACCAAGAATCGCCTGGAATCGTATAGTAGTGCAGAGAGATCGAATCCATCATGCCATGTGCTTCTCTCATAACCGTGTCCATCCAGCGGTAATCGTCGACGTTGGGACCGCAAGCGATTTTGTGAATTTTATTGTCGCCGTAATTGCGCACATAGGTTTGGTATCTACGATAGAGATCCGCATAATATTCAGGGCGCATATTGCCTCCGCAGCCCCAGTTCTCGTTTCCTACGCCAAAATATTTCACGTTCCACGGCTTTTCCCGGCCATTCTCCTGGCGCAGCTCAGCCATCGGCGAAACGCCTTCGAACGTCATGTACTCCACCCATTCCGCCATCTCCTGAACGGTACCGCTTCCCACATTGCCTGAGATATAAGGCTCGCACTCCAGCATTTCGCAAAGCATCAGAAACTCATGGGTTCCGAAATGATTGTTCTCCACGACGCCGCCCCAGTGCGTATTGATCATCCGCTTGCGTGACTCGCGCGAACCGATGCCATCCTTCCAGTGATACTCATCGGCAAAACAGCCGCCTGGCCAGCGCAGAACCGGAATTTTTAGCTGTTTAAGCGCCGCTACGATATCATTGCGAATTCCATTCGTGTTTGGGATCGGGGAATCCTCGCCTACCCAAATGCCTTCATAAATGCATCGACCCAAATGTTCGGAAAAATGCCCATAAATATTGCGGTTAATTGTGCCTGCCGCCAGATCGGCGTTGATCGTAACCCGGTTTGCCAAATGAATCGCCTCACTTTTGTATGTTTAGGTAACTTGAAATCGATAAACAATTAAATTAATATAAATATTAATCCTTAAATATATATATTAATTCTATACAAATCATAATGGCAGCGGCTTCATTTTGCAACCCTTATTTTAGGTAACGGTATGAATGAACTAAAGTTTCCCGTTTTTGTCACTGCGCGAGTAGATCAATCTTTAGTAGATCTATAACGTCTTATATTTTTAACAAAAAAAATTGCCTATCCTTAGGATAGACAATAGTATGATTAGGAAAAATCGTGTTCGCGGGTAGGACTAATTCGCAGATACGCTTCCCTTTTTGACCTGATTGAAAAAATCCTTGCCCCCGATCTGGCCGCCCTTCAACACGAGCTCCAGCCCGTCCAGGCAAGGGTCCTGTGACGATGCTCTGCACAGTGGCGCCCCTGGCACGATTGCAGCCATACATTCCAGTGCATAGATGCCCAGCTCTCTCGTCAAGTAACCCGATGTATCGCCGCCAGCAATAACAATTCGTTTCAGCTTTGTGTCTATAATCAGTGACTTCGCGATAGAGCCCAGAATTAATCCCAGCAGCCTGCTGCTGTCCTCGGAGTGATAGCCGCAAGCATCCAACGCCCTGCGAAAAGCTCCTATGGCGGGATCAGCTGCGCCTGACGCCGTATAAAGCAGTACGCTTTTTCCATCCTCCAGCAAATCCATTGCTTCCTTCAACAGCTGTACGCGAGCTTGTTCTGCCCGCTCTGGATGAATGAGGTCGGCAGCCGGCACTCGGAGCAACGCAAATCCCGCTTCACCGGCATGAGCAATTTGCTGCTCTGTGACAGGCGAGCAGCTGCCCGATAGAACGAGCAATCGCGATACGGGAGGAGCATCAACAATTAGCTCCGGTTTTTGCTGCAGCATGCCTTGCGCCTTCCAGGTTGCGCCAAGCGCGTATTCTATGCCCGACGAGCCGATCACGAACCTGCTTTTATTCCGCTGAGCTCCCTCCCAAATTAACCGCCCGGCCATCTCCAGCCGTTCCTCATCCAGTACATCAAATAACACTAGGTCCGGCTGTTCCTTCTCCACCAGGCACTTTAACCGCTCCTGTACCTGTTCCCTTGTTCCATCCTGAGACAAAATGTCCATCAACGCCGTTTTCAAACCGCCTTGCTCCGCCAGATGCCTGCGTAAATCAGCTTCTTTCATGGGTGTGACGGGATGGCAGGACATCGTCGGATGGCGATCGAGACGATAGATTTCTTCGCCTGCTGCGGCAAAATGGTTGCCAAATAAGGTATATCTTCCGAGAATCGGTACGCCAACGAGAATCGGCACATATTCGCCACCAAATACGGAACGTCCGATTTCAGCTGCTTTGCCAATATTGCCAGTCGTTGGCGAGGAATCGAAGGTCGAACATACTTTGTAATGCACGACCGATGCTTCCGCTTGCTTGAACCGCTCAAAGATCGGACGAAGCTCTTTTTCCGCTTCAACTGGCGAGAGCGCACGGCCTACGCCAGCAATTCCAAATGCTTCTATCCCAGCAAATCGACCTTGCAGCACTTCCTCATCTGGCAGATCAAGAAACAAAACCGTCCTTACACCTGAGCGAAACAGGGATTCCAGCACATCCGTCGAGCCCGTGAAGTCGTCCCCATAATAACAGAGCAGCCTTGGAGGCTTCGATTCAGCTATCGGCATCGCGCTCACCCCTTCCCGTATTTGTCGATGGCACGATGAAGCGCCGGATGCTGCTTCGCATACGCTTCCAGTTCAATGCCTTGGACCGCTGCCTCCCAGCCCTGCTGCATGCTTTTGAAGCCCGCGCCTGCTCCGTCCGGATGCGCCAAAATGCCGCCGCCCGCCAAATGCATCACGTCAACCGTCGCCGTAGCCTCATAAGTGGCCGGTGCCATGCCCGCCCACTGGCCGGAAGAGACAACCGGCATCGTTGCATAACCGTCATACATCGGTTTCAAGCAGGCTTGAACCGAACGAACCACCGACTCATTGCTCTCGTAAAACTTGCTGTTCAGGCCATTCACATGGAGATGGTCCGCGCCTGCCAGCCGGCACAGCTTCTGATAAGCCGAAAACTCAAAGCCTAGTCCCGGAGAGCGCGTCATCATGCCCCATTGGTTCCGATGCCCATGGATCGGCACCTCGCTATAGCGGTTCAAGTGGGCAAGGCCCGCTAGTCCAACGCTCATGATACTCACCATGACGCAGTTGCCTCCCGCCTTCACGACCAGCTCGTGATTCCGCTCCATTTCTTCGATATCGCCCGTAATATTGAACGCGTACATGATCCGCTTGCCTGTAACGTCAGCAGCTTTGTCCACCGCCTCCATCACTGCCTTCACCCTTGCCTCCAACGGGGCATAAGGTGCGTTCGCGTTTAATTCATCATCCTTGATAAAATCAAGTCCCGCCGCCGACACATTCAAAATCATCCGCTGCAAGTCCTTCAAATCAAGGCCGATGCTTGGCTTAACAATTGTGCCTATGATCGGGCGGTCATAGACCCCCGTCAGCCTGCGCGTACCATCGATTCCAAACTTCGGTCCGGGATAACGAGCTGCGAAAGCTTCTGGCAGCTCCAGATCAACCAGCCGAAGACCCGACAGCTCCTGCAGCTCGAACAAATTGCCCGCAATCGCCGACATCAAGTTCGGAATCGAAGGCCCAAAGTTATGCAGCGGAAAAGAGACGGCTACCAAGCCCCGCCGATATTTTCCATCATGGCCCGCTGGCGTCTTTGCTCCCGGCAGCGTCGGTGCACTGACCGACTCCAGTTCAACGATCTTCTCGATTCGCGCACCGAATCGCTCCTTTAGCGCATCCGTCTCGCCCGGCACCGCGGTGAACGTCCCGGTCGACTGCTCGCCCGCAATGACCTCTGCCGCTCTCTCCAGCGAATAAGGCGTCTCCACCTGGTACACCGCGACTACTCTCTCTTCGCTCAAATAACTGACCTCCCGTAATGTAATCATCGATTTAAACCTGAGATAAAAGCAGCTTAACGTCGTATTCTCTAAACTTTGTCATCGCTTAGTCAAACTATTGTTTTCTCAGACGGTTCACTAATTAGATCCATTAAATTGCTCTCTAAGGTGCCACATTGATCAGTTCCTCTAAATTTTTCTCTAAGATGCTTCACTGATCAGTAGTTTTAAGTAGCTGGCTGTTCTCCAAGCTTCTGCGCGTCCAGCTGCGCCAATATCGCTTTTACCTGCTCAACGCCAAGCCTCGGGCTTGATAGTACCGGCTTGCCAGTCGCTTCGCGAAGGGCAGCCTCCATCCGGGCCATTGACCCTTGCGCCAGCACCAGCACATCTGCAGCCTCGCACACCTTTTTTGCTGTTTCCAGCAAAATCCGGTCATGCTCTTCAGGTTTGCCTCCAACCAAAGCGTCAAATGCTCCTGCAGCTAACCCGCTAATTAAAGTCACTTCTTTTCCCGCGAGGCCTGCCTGCTTCGAGATCAGACGAAGCGTCGGCTCCAGCGTAGAAGGCAGCGTCGCTAATACTGCGATTCGATCATACTCAGCCACCGCTTTGACCGCCATCGCTTCATCGATTTTAACGATCGGAATGCCAAGCTTTCCGCGTGCCTCATCCGCCACCTCGCCTACTGATGAACATGTGTTGAAAATCACATCAGCACCCAGCTCTTCCCCGTTCACATAATATTGGGTCAGCCGTTTCGTCACGCCCGCCGGAATATGTCCCGCTTTAACAACATCGCCAATTAGGCTGTCATCCACAATATTAACCAGCCTCACGTCTGGCAGCAGCTCCTGAAACACTGCTTTAAGCGGATCAGCCAGCCCCTGCCCCGTATACACCGCAACAACCGTCCTCACATGAATTCCTCCTCTTTCCGATACGTTAACAAACTAATAAATAAAGCCAACTCTCAAACTCGTTTTGCCATGCTCTGTCACAACATACCTAGTTATTCCGTGTTATTTGGCTTTACCTAGCTGCTATGAGCTGTTCCGCACTTATGATCGAACCTTGCTGACTTTGAACCCTAACTAAGAGGCTACCCTGATCAACTTTTTCACGCTAACCAGCCTCCGAGCTATCCTAATCAACGTTTCTCACGCTAACCAACTTTCGAGCTATACTAATCTGATTCAAGCTTCTCGCTTATACTACTCTCAAAGCCATTCTAGTCAACCTCACTCGCTCAACCTACCTCCGAGCTATCCTGCACTTTTGCAGGAACTTTGCCCAATTTGACCCATCTGTCGGAGCTATCCTGCACATTCGCATTAGATTCGCTTGTTCTACACTCAATTGACCCGAAAATAGCTTCTATATTGTACGGAGTGCAGGATAGCACT
The DNA here is from genome assembly GCF_006542765.1 of Paenibacillus luteus. Taxonomy (GTDB): domain Bacteria; phylum Bacillota; class Bacilli; order Paenibacillales; family Paenibacillaceae; genus Pristimantibacillus; species Pristimantibacillus luteus. The sequence goes on along the minus strand of NZ_SKCD01000038.1, from coordinate 1,379 downwards.
CTCTCAACACTCAAAATGAGCTTCTATCCTGCACCAGTACACCATAGCCAATACCTTCCTCCAAGTATCAGTCTCTCTCTAGAACGATTAGTTGCTCCGAGTTAGTTGGCATTACCTAGCTATTTTGTGCTACTACCCTCGCCAGAGTATCGCATCAACCTCAAACCTAACCGCTCCCTACCACACTAGCTCCTGCTCCAAACGCCGATACTCGCCCTCGCGAAGCGGAGCCTGCTCGTAAACCTTGCGGCCGCTGTAGAACGGATGGCTCGTGCCCTGCGGCGTGATCCCGATCACGTCGTCGCCCTGCCACTCCGTTTCGAATTGCTCGCCGATCGCCGTCTCGATCGTTTTGCGCTTGGACAGCGGGAACTCGATCGTTATCGTCTCGCCAGCCTCCACTGCGCCCAGCAGCAAGAAGCACTCGTTCACCCAGCGGCTCGGCTCGCTGCCTTTGCCGGCAGCAATCGTCTCTCCGCCCCGCTCACGCTTGAACGTCACCTTCGCATAACCTGCCCACTCCGGAATCCGCACCTGCAGCCGCTGAATATCCTTGTGAATATGAAGCACCAGCTTGCCCTCATGCGGCAGGTAGCTGTCTACATCCAGCCAAGCTGAGCCGCGGTTAAGCAGGAAGTTTACGCTGACGGTGCCTTTCTTCTCTGTCACCGTATTGCTCCAGCCCATATACAAGCCGCGTGTGCCTGAGCCCAAGCAGCAAATTTGCAAGTCATTCGTGTGGCCGCGCCCGTGATTCACGTTGCAGCAGAAATCATTCGGCGCGGAATATCCTGCGAACGCACCGCGCGTCCGCTGCGCAATATTTTCGTACGTAATGCGCCCAGGCACATCCATCGAACGGTCATCCGTCTCCTTCACCCAGTCCATCTCCAGCAGCTGCGATTCTGCGAGATGGTTGCGGATGTAGCGTTCCACGACGCCCCAATATTTCGTGTAGCCGCTCTGCGCGAGCGTAATGCCTGTGGCGATGAGATCGACAAGCGAGCAGGTTTCATGCTCGTACGCCTGCTCCTTCATATCGCCTGGCGTCCAGCCGAACGCCGTACACTGCGTCACCGCCCAGGCGTAGCTTTTCTCCACGAACGCGATAAGCGCGGCATCGCCCGTAAATACGCCAAAGCGTGCCAGCGCGTCGAGCGTGCCGAGACGCGTATGGAAATGTCCGCTGCGGTAAGCAAGCGCATCGTTAAAGCTGCCGTCCGGGTTGAACACGCCGCTGCGCTGCACAATCAAGGCGGTGAAAAACTGGCAAAGCTCAAACGCATCCGCATTGCCCGTCAGCTCGTGGTATTTCAGCAGCGGCATAACGAGCCTGCCGCAGAAGGCTGCCGGGTCCGGAGCGAGCCGGAGCAATATCG
>NZ_SKCD01000037.1 GCF_006542765.1 Paenibacillus luteus | reverse complement strand
TGGGGAGCTTTTTGTAGGCGACAGGGACGAACGTCGGATAGGACATCTAAGGGAAGAAGGAAGGTGGAAGGAACAAAACCACCACCGTCTCCTCTTCCCAAAGGAATGAAACGTGTTGCCGTAAAGATCATAGTGGAGAAGTAGTCAAACAACAGAATAATACCATAAAATGGTAACCACCTACAATTAAGCCTCCTCTATTCTTTTTCTTTTAAGAGAAGGAATTCAATTGTAAAATTATTCATTTCGAAATAAAATTTGGATTGATGTTAGGTTGTTTGTAAGGCTAGTGTAAAAAGTAGATCTATTTCATCGGAAACGGTCCAATTGGCGAAAATAGGTCTAAAAAGTAGATCTAATCTGGATGGGGGAGCTACTCTGGGGCGTAGACTTAATTTTTGATGTAATTTGAAACTTTTTGAGCGCATAAAATATATATTTCCATTGATAGAATCTCCGCAAGAAGAAAACATAACTTCGTTGTTTTCTTATGTTCATTTATAACCGGCTTAAGTTTCGTTTAAGGTACATCCTGCATGATAGGTACATGGGAAACAGACACCTACATTGGAGAGGATGAACACGATGAACGAGGAAAACAAACGCATGAATGCGAACAACAATATGAATCACAATACGAACAACGATACAAACAACGATACAAACAACGATATGAATTACGATACGAACAACGGTGCAAATATCGATTTGAACAACGATATGAACTATGATGCGAACAATCATTCGAATACGAATCAAACTGCCACTCATACCTCTGCTACGCATACATCTGCCACGGGCAACCAGTCACCATCGGTCACTACTTATATCTATGAATCTACCAAATCGAGCAACGATCTGAGAGCATCATATGAGAGGGAACTGAGACTTCAGCAAGAGACGGAGCAGCTTCCAGATGAGGAGCAGGGGAAAAAGAAGAAACGTTCCGGAGGAAGCTCTCCCAAAACGCTGCTCGCATCGTTTCTGATCGGCGCTATGGTAATCGGAGGCTTCTCGTACATGGCGGACAAAAACAATTTGTTCAGCGGAGGGACAGCGGCGGTTCAGGGTACGGGCTCCAGCGTAGTGAGCAACACGGCGCAGCAGGATGCAGGCTTATCGACCGCATCGCTCAGCACAAGCGAGGATATCGCATCTGTGTATGCCGCAACAAGCCCGGCGGTTGTGAAAATTGAAAACTACGGTGAAGCGGCTAGTTCCAGCTCTATGTTTGACGACCCGCGGTTTCAACAGTTTTTTGGTGGCGGGCAATCTGGCAGAGGCGGTCAGCAGCAGGAACAACAACAGCAGCAGCAACAACAGCAAAGTGCTGCGGAACTGGAGCTGGTGGGTTCAGGAACCGGATTTTTCTTTGAGCAGGACGGTTATATTTTGACGAATGAGCATGTGATTGCAGATGCCAAAGAGGTAAAGGTGACGGTGCAAGGCTATGACGAGCCGTTGACAGCTAAAGTGCTTGGTTCTAGCTATGATCTCGATTTGGCCGTGCTTAAGGTAGAGAGCCCTGACGGAAAAGCATTCCCGTCACTCAAGTTAGGTAGTTCAGATGAAACTAAAATCGGGGATTGGGTGATGGCGATCGGCAACCCTTATGGCTTCGACCAAACGCTGACGATGGGTGTTCTAAGTGCCAAGGAACGTCCAATTACGATTGCGGATGAACAAGGCAACCATGAATACGAGCATTTGCTGCAAACCGACGCTTCCATTAACCCAGGCAACTCTGGCGGACCGCTTCTAAACGAGCATGGCGAAGTAATTGGCATTAATACAGCGGTGAACGCGGAAGCACAGGGCATTGGGTTCGCCATTCCGACATCGACCATTACAAAGGTGCTCGATCAGTTGAAAACAAATACGCTATAATCTCTAGCGTCAGCAAAGTGTAGAGAAAAGCTTGGGAGCCGCGAGGTGCCTGAGCTTTTTTTGGCATCTACAATCCATGCAGCCTAGCCGGAAGTCGAAGCATGAAACTAGCCTAAAGTCGATTGCTGAGCGGACATTAAACGTATATAATTGGCTAAATGGTTGCCATCCGAAACGTACGCCAGAAAATAGAGCCTGCATCGTCATTTCTAGCGACTGAGGTTTAGGGCTGTACGTGGTAAGTTAGTCTTCCAATTTGGGGGATATGTTACTACAGATTGGCATTTTCTTTTCAATTGCCTTGCTTTTTCAGTTCAGGTCGATTACGATTTTTCTATTGCTATATAAGATTGCTGGGCAATATTGATGACGTTAACGATGAATATGGTGAATGCCTCGGCAAAGAAAATACATATATAATCCTATTAAAGATTTACATAGATAAAGGCTGATACATCGCTCACTGCGGTTACTTGCCTTAGGCTTAGCGGGCGGTTGCTGGCGTACAATTTCTCTTAATTGTAATTGCAGCTTTGGACGGCGGCTCATGCATGGTCTATGGCACACTGGTCAGTTGAACGAACGGAAGGTTTGGAGGAGTTAAGGTGAATGTATTGGAAGCACGCCTGGCGAAGTTAGCGCTCAAAGGCGATCAGCAGGCATTTGCTGAGCTTGTTGACCTCTATCAGGATAAGCTCTTTCATATGGCATATCGAATGTTAAACAGCCGCCAGGAGGCGGAGGATGTCGTTCAGGACACCTTCCTTCGCGTATACAAAAACCTGGATCGGTATGATGATACGTTAAAATTTTCGACATGGATCTACAGAATTGCTACGAACTTGTGCATTGATCGGCTGCGCAAGCGGAAGCCCACTTATTCGCTTGATGCCGAATCGAACGACCATGAAGGATTGGACGGCTATTCCATGATACCGAGTGATAACCGGACACCCGAATCGGAGCTGCTGCTCTCGGATACCCAGCGGATCATTCATTCGGCGATTGCCTCGCTACCGCCAAAGTATAAGAGCGTGATGACGCTGCGTTACATGCAGGATTTGTCGTTGCAGGAGATCGGGGATGTGCTGGACATGCCTGTGACGACGATTAAGACCCGCGTGCATCGCGGCAGAGAGTTTCTGAGAAAGAAACTGGAGCACAAGCTATAACCCAGATTCCTTACTGAACATAAACAAGTGAAGCCATGTCTGCTTTGGACATTGGCTTATTTCAGGGATTAATGGCGACCTTTTTTGGGCTTGGGAGGGTGAGTTGCGACATTTTTAAAAAAAGTGAAACATCCCCTCGCGAGCAACGTATCCTAATAACGAGAATAGAACTTAATGCGCGAGCAATGGAAAGAAAGGACTGGCTGCTATGAATTGCAACGTCGCCATCGTATGGATGCATGACTATTTGGACGGCGAGCTGCCGCGTGAAGATATCGTTACGTTAAAATCTCATTTGCTCTCCTGTCCGGCTTGCCGCAGTCGGTTTGAACAGCTCCAGAAGACGGACGCCGCGGCGTTCCAGACTTTAGAAGCGCTTAAGCCTGCCGCGGATTACGACCTGAAAGCATCAGAGCAATTGACGGAACGCATTATGCAGCAGCTGCCGAAGAAACGAAGCAACCAGCGGAACCGGATCGTACGCTTTATTTACCGCTATCCGGGCGTAACCGCTGCTGCGGTGTTCGTACTCGTAATGCTGGGAAGCTTCTTCACCATGTGGGAAGAGGACACCAAGTTGATCGTCGCGGGCGAGGATCTTCAGCAGGTCATTATAGAGGGCAACACCGTAATCGTACCAGAAGGGGCCCATTTAACTGGCAACCTGACGGTAGAAAATGGAACAGCCGAGGTTAAAGGCGAAGTAGATGGGAATGTTACTGTTATAGACGGTACCTTGAATCTGGCTTCCACCGGCCATATCGCGGGGCAGAGCCGGACCATCGATCAAGCGCTCGATTGGTTCTGGTACAAAGTGACGCAAACGTTTGGCGGGAATGCTCGTTAATGTCGGCTGCCTCCCTCTTGCAGGGAGGCATTTTTTATTTTTTTTTGAAAAAAAGGATTTCCAATCCCACATCTAGAAAATAATAAAGTTGAAAACCAGTATAGACCAGAATAAGGGGATCAGCTGTTGGGGGTTGGCATATGAGTTATTTTTCGGATTCGACTTGGCATGACTGGTTAAAGGACATCATCGATGTTGGCATAGTCAGCTATATTATTTATAAAATGATTTTGCTTGTGCGCGGTACACGGGCGGTTCAGCTTCTGAAAGGGATCTTTATCCTTGTTGCCGTATGGGCGCTGAGCACTTGGTTTAATTTGTACACGCTGAAGTGGCTTATGAACCAGATGTTCACGTTCGGAATCGTGAGCGTGCTCATTATTTTTCAGCCGGAGCTTAGAAGAGTACTGGAGCAGCTCGGACGGGGCAAGCTTTTTGCGAGGTCATATTCGCTTGATCGGGATGTCGTTAATGAGCAAATAGACGGCGTGATTAAAGCTGTCCGTTTTATGGCAGAACGCAAAATCGGAGCGTTAATCGTATTCGAGCGCACAACGGGCCTAAGCGAGCTCATCGAATCGGGCATTCGGATGGAATCGCGGATTACCTCCGAGCTGCTCATTAATATTTTTACGCCGAACACGCCGCTTCATGACGGTGCGGTCATCATCCGCTCGAATCAGATTATGGCAGCAGGCTGCTATTTGCCGCTGTCCGAAAATCCTTTTATCAGCAAGGAGCTGGGAACGCGCCACCGCGCGGCGATTGGCGTAAGTGAGGTCACGGATGCCATATCCGTCACCGTGTCGGAAGAAACTGGACAAATATCTCTTTCGCTCGGAGGCATGATTGTCCGGGATATCAACGAGGAATCCCTAATTTCGAAGCTCTTTGATGAGCTGACGCCGAAGACGAATGGGCGCACCAAGGAACGTGCGACGATATCGTCGCTTTGGAAGCGGAAAGGAGGCCAAGATGGATAAGTGGCTAAGCCATCCTACCTCGCTGAAAATTATTTCAATTATTGTCGGGCTGCTGCTATGGGCGGTTGTACATATTGATCCGGATACGTCGCCGCAGACGATGACTACAAATATTGATACGAAGACGATTGAGGCCTCTGTCATTACGCCGGATGGTCTCGATACCAAAAAATATGTGCTAACGGCCATGGAGCCTACCGTCGTTCGGCTCGACGTACAGGGCAGGCTTACTGATCTGCTTAAGGCCTCCTCCACCGATGATTATGTCGTGAAGGTGGACTTAAAGGGCGTGAAGCCCGGCATTCAGGAATTGCCGCTTACCGTAGACCTGCCTAAGGGGATTCTGCTGGTAAAAATGTCACCAAGGACCGTAACGGTGCAAATTGAGGAGATTTTGACCAAGCCTTTCGAGCTGCAGGTCGTAACCGAAGGCAAGCCGGCAGACGGCTATGTCCTAGGAGCTGCAAGCGTGGTATCGCCTACAGATGCCGTACAGGTTACGCTGCCGAAGGATGATATGAGCCGAGTTGGGCTTGTAACGACTGAGGTAGACGTCGAAGGCGCAGATAAAACAATTGTGAACAAAAAAGCAAAAGTTATCGTATATGATACAGACGGCATTGAAATGACGAACGCAATGATCTCTCCGTCTACCGTACATGTGGAAGTCAAGATTACGCCTCCGTTCAAGAAGCTGCCTCTTCAGGTGCGCTACACGGGCACGCTGCCGGAGGGATTAAGTCTGGTGTCGGTTAAGCCGACGATTGATCAGGTTACCGTATATGGCGATCAGAAGACGTTAGACGGGCTTCAAGTCTATGATGGGGTCGTGCTGGATCTCTCAAAGGTGAAACAGTCCGGCAGTATACAGGCGAAGACCGAGTCCATTGACGGCATCAAGTCGATTGATCCAGGCGAGGTGACGCTTGAGGTTGTCGTGGCGCCGAATATTACAAAAACCTTTACCGGCATGCCAATCACCATTGAAGGACTTGCGAGCGGGACCTCTGCGACAGTTCGCACGCCTGCGGACGGTAAGTTTAATTTGACTGTGAGCGGTGCGGAATCGGTCTTGTCTGCGCTTAAGGCAGAAGCGATCAGCATCATTGCTAACTTAGAGGGGCTTGCACCGGGCTTGCATGAGGTGACGCTGCAGGTGGATGTGCCATCCTACGTACAGACTGTGCTTGCAGAGGGGCAGACGCTTACGGTTTCGATTGAAATTGTAGCGGATGAAGCTGCTGGCGGCACGGATGGGGAAGAAACCGAGGAGGTCGGGGGAACCCCGACAGAGGAAACGCCAACCCCTACGCCAACACCAAGCCCGGCTACCACTGATGGGAGCGGTAACGGAAACAGTGGTGGCAATGCAACTAGCGGAGCATAAGGGTGTAAATCAAATGAATATGGAACAGGAACAACTAACAAAAAACGACGATTGCAGCATATAACAAAGGAGCATTATCTATTATGGGGAAATATTTCGGAACAGACGGTGTACGTGGCGTAGCCAATCGCGAGCTTACACCGGAGCTAGCTTACAAAATCGGCCGCTGCGGCGGCTATGTCTTGACGCGTCAAGCCAAAAAACCAAAGGTGGTCATTGGGCTTGATACACGAATTTCGGGGCCAATGCTGGAGTCTGCGCTGATCGCGGGTTTGCTGTCCATTGGCGCAAGCGTAGTTCGCCTTGGCGTCGTATCGACACCTGCGGTGGCTTACATTACGCGCGAATTGAACGCCGATGCTGGCGTTATGATCTCGGCTTCGCACAATCCTGTAGAGGATAACGGCATTAAGTTTTTTGCCGGCGACGGCTTTAAATTATCGGATGATACCGAGCTCGAAATCGAGCAGTTGATCGATGCCGACACAGATGAATTGCCACGTCCTGAGGGCGGCGATATCGGAGCGGTATCAAGCGATAAAGGCGCGAAGCAGCGTTACCTGGATTATTTGAAAACGACGATTAAAGGCGAGTTCAGCGCTTTGAAAATCGTACTCGACTGCGCAAACGGCTCTGCCTATGAGCTTGCTCCATCCGTATTCCGCGAGCTTGGCGCGAATATTATTACCGTTGGCGCTGAGCCAGACGGCTTGAATATCAATGCGGGCGTAGGCTCGACGCATCCGGAATATTTGCGTGAGCAGGTATTGCAGCACGGCGCGGATCTCGGCCTTTCTTTTGACGGGGATGCGGATCGTCTTATTGCGATTGACGAGAAGGGCGACGAAGTGGACGGAGACTTCATTCTGTGCATTATCGGTGATGCGATGAAACGCGCAGGCAAGCTGAAGGAAGATACGATTGTGACCACGGTGATGGCTAATATCGGGTTCTTCAAGGGCGCTGAGCGTATCGGCCTGAAAACCGCACAAACGGCTGTAGGCGACCGTTACGTGATGGAAGAAATGCGTCGCGGCGGCTTCAACTTAGGAGGCGAGCAATCCGGCCATGTTATTTTCCTGGATCATATTACGACAGGCGACGGCATCCTTACGGCGCTTCAGCTGGTGGATACGCTTGCTGCTTCAGGCAAGAAGCTTAGCGAGCTGAAAGGGCTAATGCGCAAGTACCCGCAAAAGCTCGTTAACGTGCGTGTAGCCGACAAGAGCTTGTACCAAGGCAATACGGCTATCGAAGAAGCAGTAAAGCGCGTAGAGCTTGAGCTGGGCGACAACGGCCGCGTTCTTGTCCGTCCATCGGGTACGGAATCGTTGATCCGGGTCATGGCGGAAGGTCCTGAGAAGGAACAAGTCGAGGCCTATGTGGATCAAATCGCTGACGTCGTCAAAAGTGAGCTAGGTTAAGCATTGTGAGGATGCTGTCGAAAGCCTGTCAGATCGTGTAGAAGGCTGGCTTTCGGCTCCTTATTTTGGAAGATACTTGTGGATATTTTCACACAGTGGTTGCACAGTTTGCTGAAAATGAATATGATAGGTAGTGTGATTCAAGAAGGAAAGCGAGGATTGAGGTTATTTAAGCAAGTTAAGCGCCAGAGCTTGCGTGATGAATGATTCGTTGTAGAGCTTGGAATATTGAGCTTGAAGCGGGTGTTCATACGGGAAGCTGACGAGGTGAAGGTGTTCGAAACATTCGGCGGGGACCTTCCGGTATTATAAGCCAACCGAAAGCCGTTACGTAAAACGGCCGGGCGACCGGTCATACAATCGTGCGGCAGGCTTCGTATATGATTCATTCTCCCGTATGTCCAAGATGCCACCAATGGGTGGGCATGGGCAGAGGGGTTACATTTTCCGCAATAATTGGGATTACTTTGTGACAACTTCATATTGCCTGTGCCACGCATTGGCAGGCATCCGGTTTGGGCGGGAAAATAACCTAATCGGAGGCCTATTAAATTATGTGTGGAATTGTAGGATATATTGGTAAACGCGACTCGCAGGACATTTTGCTCGAAGGATTGAAGAAGCTGGAGTACCGGGGTTATGACTCCGCCGGTATCGCTGTCTTCACGAAGAACGGGCTTGAAATTACAAAGTCGAAGGGTCGTTTGGCGAATCTTGAAGGCTTGCTGCGCGAAGAGCCGCTTGAAGGCTCTGTCGGCATCGGCCATACTCGCTGGGCAACGCATGGCAAACCATCAGACGTGAACTCGCATCCGCATACGGACAACACGGCGAAGTTCTCGGTCGTTCACAACGGAATCGTTGAGAACTACCTGAACCTGAAGGAAGAGCTGGTGACGAAGGGACATATATTCGTATCAGAGACCGACACGGAAGTCATTTCCCATCTGATCGCAGACGAGTATGACGGCAATATCGTTGAAGCGGTACAACGCGCAGTGAAACGTATGCGTGGAGCGTTCGCGCTTGGCGTATTGACTGAGTTTGAACCGGACCGCCTGGTAGCGGTACGTTTTGCAAGCCCGCTGGTTATCGGCGTTGGCGAAGGCGAAAACTTCATTGGCTCGGATATTCCGGCAATTTTGGAGCATACTCGCAATGTGTACATTTTGAACGACGGCGAAATGGCGATCTTGACACGTGATGCTGTCGAAGTGATGACGACTGAAGGCGAAAGTATTTCCAAGGAAATATTCCATGTCGATTGGGATCTGGTAACCGCAGAGAAAGCCGGATTTGATCACTTCATGCTGAAGGAAATTCATGAGCAGCCAAAGGCTTACCGCGACACGATGATGAGTCGTATTTCCGAAGACGGCAAATCCGTTGACTTAAAAGAGCTGGGTATGACAGCTGAATATATTAAATCGATTCGCAAAGTCCACATCGTGGCTTGCGGTACGGCATTCCATGCTGGGCTTGTCGGCAAATCGGTCATTGAATCACTTGCACGAATCCCGGTAGAGACGGACGTGGCATCGGAGTACCGTTACCGTTCACCGATCATCACGCCGGATACGCTTGTTATCGTTGTTAGCCAATCAGGCGAAACAGCAGATACGCTCGCGGCTCTTCGTGAAGCACAGCGCAACGGCGCTCGCGTGCTTGCCATTACCAACGTTGTCGGCAGCTCTGTTGCCCGTGAAGCGGACCATGTGCTAATTACTTGGGCAGGTCTTGAAATTGCGGTAGCTTCGACAAAAGCTTACACTTCGCAGCTGATTGCGTTCTATCTCTTCGGCTTGCATCTTGCAGGAACACTGGAGACAAAAGATGCAGCGTATATCGAAGAAGTTATTGTAGCTATGCATAAGCTACCTGAGCAAGTAGAGCATATTTTGCAGCAAGCGTATGTGCTTAAGCAGGTTGCTGAATCCATTTCTAGCCACAAACACTTGTTCTTCATTGGTCGCGGCGTAGATTATGCTGTCGCACAGGAAGGCTCGCTCAAGCTGAAGGAGATTTCGTACATCCACTCCGAGGCTTACGCGGCAGGCGAATTGAAGCACGGTACGCTAGCACTGATCGAGGACGGCATTCCGGTTATCGCTTTAGTAACCCAGGAAGAGCTTTACGAGAAAACGCTTAGCAACATTAAAGAAGTGAAAGCGCGCGGCGCACACGTTCTTGGCATAGTGAACGAAGGCTCGCAAGAAGAGGTAGCGAAATCTGTCGATGAGCTGTTTGCGATTCCGAAGACTCTTCCAATCCTGTCGCCAGCATTGTCCGTAATACCACTGCAGCTGATCTCCTACTATGCATCACTTGCTCTTGAGCACGACGTGGATAAACCGCGTAACTTGGCGAAGAGTGTGACGGTGGAGTAGGTTAATTATTTAAAATATAGTTTGTGTTAAAAGAAAATAAAGTGTTAGACTGAAAAATAAAGTATTAGACTAGGAAAATAAAGTATTAGACTGAGAAAATAAAGTTGTAGACTGGGAAAATAAAGTATTAGACTGACGGAATTGGCCATACTGCTACTAGGAGCTCTACTACTGTCTACAGAATCGACATCCAGAATAAACAACATGACTCTATTTGAGGCTGCCTTCGGGTAGCCTCATTTTTTTTGAATTTCATTTTGGAGGTGGTTCGTAATGGCCAAACGGAAACGGGAGATCACAGAAGCAAAGATAGATCGCTTTATTAGAGAAGGAAGAGGTCAAGGAACAGGCAAAGATTATCTTCCATGGCTTCGGATTCAGGATGTTCCCTCGGATGGCAGAGCCACTCGTGGTATGGGCTGGACAACGGGCAGAAGGCATGAGCTTCTTTCAGATATAGAACGTGATTATTGCTATCTATTGGATTATTCAGATAATGTGTCGGATATTCGTGAGCAGTTCCCTCTTCTTCCGTTGGAAGAAACTAAGTTGATAGCAGAAAAAATAGGCGTAAAGCACCCTGCTGATCCGAAGACAGCCGTGGACATTGTAATGACAACTGATTTTCTTATTACATATAAGGATAAGCACTACGCAAGAACGCTTAAGCCATTTTCGGAATTAGAAAATGAGCGAACAATCGCAAAATTTGAAATAGAGCGTGTTTACTGGGAAGAACGGCATGTTGACTGGGGAATTATCACCGATCAAGACTTGCCGGATGTTCTAATTAGGAATATTGAATGGATTCATAAAGAGTATCACAACGATGACGTCTCTGAATTAGGAAGATTCGTTATCAATAATTTACAGCGAATGCTTTCAACCCGTCTGAATTCCGGTGAGGCTATTTCCAGAGCTTGTTCATTCTGTGACGAACAACTTGGATTAGAGTTAGGAACGTCTTTGGCACTTTTTCGTCATCTTTTAGCACGTAAAATATGGTCTGTAGATATGAATGAAAGAATCATTCCAACGAATGCAGTGAGAGACTTCATCATAAATGCAGCAGTAGAGAAACTAGCGAAAGGTGGATGAAAGACTTGCAATCACTCTATGAAAATATGGTTGTGGAATGGAAGATGCCTGATTCTGAGGATCGTTTTGTAGAACGTATAGTATGGATTTCGCCTGTCGAAGATATTCTTTTTAGTATTGCGATGGGTGATGAAAAAGCTTTCCCTATTATGAAAACTTACTCTGAGTATACAGCAGGCTTTGAAGCAGATCTGTTAAAACAGATTGATTGGGTTAATGATAATGTTCCCCTATTAGATTCTAATATTGATAGTGAGCATTTAAATATTCGTGATAAATCATGGGATGCTATTAAGGATATAGTGCATGATGAGCCAAGTTGTTTTGAGAAGGGCTTTAGAGGATCTCGCATCAAGGAAGTACAAGAACGTACAGGACTTCATAAAAGTACGATTTATCGTTATTTGCGTAGATATTGGCAAGGTGGCAAGATGAAAAATGCATTATTGCCCCATTTTAATAATTGCGGCAGCCTCGGAAATGATAGAACACCTAAGGAAACTAAACGTGGCCGTCCAAGAAAATTTGAAGATGAACCTGTTGGGATCAATATTGATGAAGATATCAAACAATTGCTCAGATCAGGTATTCGGTTGTTTTACAACAATAAGGATAAATCTCCACTCAAGCATGCCTATCAGAAGACGCTTGAAAAATTCTTTGCATCCGGTTTTCGTCAAAGCGGACAGGCGGTCGTACCTGTACTTCCTTCTCCAGATCAGTTGCCAACCTTCGGACAATACAAATATTGGTTCAAAAAAGAAATGGACCTGGAGGATACGCTTAAAAGCAGACTGGGCAAGAAGAGATTTGCATTAGATTATCGCCCCATTCTCGGTAGTTCTACTTATGAAAGCTTTGGTCCTGGTTCCAGATTTCAAATCGATGCAACAGTAGCGGATGTTTATTTGGTCAGTGAATATCGACGCGAATGGATTATTGGTCGCCCCATTATTTACATTGTAATCGATGTTTTTAGCAGATACATTGCAGGAATTTACATTGGTCTAGAAGGACCAAGTTGGATTGGTGCAATGATGGCATTAGCCAATACGACAACTGACAAGGTAAAGTTCTGCGCACAATATGGTATTGATATTGATCCGGAGGATTGGGTAAGCAGTCATTTACCACAAAAACTAACGGCAGACCGTGGGGAACTTGAAGGAACTAGACCAAGCCAACTTATTGATGTTCTGGGCGTCGATGTAGAAAATGCTCCTCCTTATCGGGCAGATTGGAAAGGAATTGTTGAGCAGCAGTTCCGATTAACGAATCTGCGAAGCATACGATTTATTCCTGGAGCAATTAAAGAACGTTATAGAGAGCGTGGAGAAAGGGATTATCGCTTGGATGCAAAGCTAACCCTTCGTGAGTTTACACAGATTATGATTCATAACATTCTCTATCACAATAATGACCATCATATGTTGTGGTATGACAGGAACGAATTTATGGTGGCTGATGAGGTTACGCCTATACCTAGGGATTTATGGCATTGGGGGATTGTTAATCGTAATGGGCGTCTTAAAAAACAGCCCGAGCATATCGTAAAGCTAAACTTAATGCTTCAAGGTGAAGCTACCGTTACTGCTGCAGGAATTCAGTTCAAAGGCGTGCATTACGTATGTGAATTAGCGATGCGGGAGCAATGGTTCATAAAGGCAAGAGCAGGAAAAACGTGGCGGGTTAAGGTATGCTACGACCCTCGTTCTACTAATGAAATTTATTTGTGGTTGGATAATGGGCACCAATTCGAAACATGTACACTGCTTGATCGGGAAGAAAGATATCTCAATAAAAGATTTGAGGAAGTAGAGGATCTGTTAGAGATTGAGAGATACCAAGGAAGGTATCAGGATGTGAATAATATGCTGTCCAAAATTGAGCTTGATGCTCAAACCAAGGCAATTGTTGAAATGGCAGCTAAGAAAACGAATGAAGCCATTCAACAAAGCGAAGAAAGCAATAATCAACGTGTGAAAGGAACCAGACAGCGTCGTAGCAATGAAAAACTTGAAAACCGCAAACATGAAGCTTTTCAGTTATCCGATCAAGGTGCTGCGTCGAATGACTCAACCAATAATGTAGTTCCTTTAAAACGCGATGATGCTGTTGAGAAAAAACAAACGTATATCCCTCCTGCAGATAAGCTATCGAAAATAAAAGCGTATTTGCAGGAAGATGGTGATGAAGAATGAGTGAGTTTGATATCCCGTTGTTTCAGTTTAGTCGCGGTGAGTTTGTAGAAGCGGACTACCAAGATCCTTTATTGGAGGATTATCGGAATAATCCATTACTAGAAGCACTCCCACCAATCTGGGATGATCAAACAGTAGTGAAAAGCCTGTCTTCAAGTCCGATTTTTAATCCTTCAGAACGTAATTTGCCGGTTCATCTTCGCATGCATTGCGTTCAGAGGATTTCAAGGGATTTCTTTCGGCCGCTATCCAGACATTTGGAATTGCAGCAAAGCCTCTCTAGATTGATTAGAGACGGCTATGTGGGGCGTAATCCACTGACCCCTAATTATGCTTTTAGAGCCCGTAAAGACGCGTATGAGCTCATTATGAAGGGGTCTACAAACGGATACCCGGTCAATACCCCTACCTCTGCTGGATTTGCTCTTGTGGGTATATCTGGAATTGGTAAATCCAGCAGTCTGATGCGGATTTTGCAAATGTATCCGCAAGTCATCCTGCATCGCAAATATAGAGATCAAGATATGCCTGCTCCCTATCAAATTGTATGGTTGAAAATGGATTGTCCGCATGATGGTTCTATTAGAGGGCTATGTTTGAATTTTCTGCTGGCGGTTGATAGCCTGGTCGGTACTAGGTATTACAAAAAGAATGCGACTAAAACTCCGGATGAGCTGCTCCCAATCATGGCTCAGGCTGCTGCGGTTCATTGTCTTGGTGTATTGGTCATTGATGAGATTCAAAATTTGCAAGAAGCCAAAGATGATCGCGCAGCTCAAATGTTGAACTTCTTCGTTCAATTGGTAAATACAATTGGATTGCCGGTCATTCTTGTAGGCACATACAAAGCGCTCCCGGCACTAAATGGTGAATTCCGAAATGCGCGGCGTAACAGCGGTCAAGGGGATGCTACATGGCATCACTTCAAGAAAGATGATGAGTGGGAATGGCTGCTGCGAGGCTTGTGGAAGTATCAGTGGACAGACAAGAAGGTCGATTTAACTCAGGAGTTTATAGATGTTATGTTCGACGAATCTCAAGGGATTTCTGACGTTGCAATAAAGCTGTTTATGTTGACGCAATGGCGAGCGTTGGACAAAGAAATCGAACATATTACACCGGAACTAATTCGATCTGTTGCCAAGGATCGCCTCATCTTAATCAAGCCTGCTCTGGAGGCATTACGTTCGGGTAAGAAGAAGCAAATTCAGATGTTTGCTGATATTTACGATAGTGTTTCTGTGGATGATTACCTAGATCGGATTGAAGCTGAACAACGGCAAGCTGAGAGATTAGAAGTGATACGTACAGAGCTTGGTTATGATGTCACCGAGCAGACTGTTAACGAATTAAGCGCTTGGCTAATAGATGCAGGCGTAGAGGAGTCGGTAGCGCTACAGTCTGCAAATGAGGTAACAAAAGCACATATGCATGAGTTAGATGTCGTTGATCTTCACAAAGAAGCGCTAAAGCTCGCATTGCAGAAGCAGAGGAAAGTTACGAGTGAAGCCTCAGTGCAACGCAATAAACGTACGCCTAAGGTTTTACCGACAGCACCTCATGATTTGCGAGTAATTGTGACCCAGTGGAAAAAGAAGAAGCTATCAGCCTACGATTCACTTAGGGCTGCTGGATATATTAAAGATCCTTTGGAGTTTCTTGGCTAAGGTGGTGATTAAATGAACGAATATGGTAGCTTGCCTCTCCCCTATCCGGATGAATTGTTGTATGGCGTAATCACTCGCTATCACTTGCGTATGAACAACTCAAGTCCAAAATGGACGCTTAGAGAAGTATACGGTACGGAAAGTGTTATTCCGACAATGGATCTTCCCAGTCACTTGGATGATTTCACCGAGCGGAGTTCACAAACAGGAATGTCTTCCGATCATTGGATTGATGAGCATACGCTATATCCGTTCTATGCACCCTTTCTTCCGATTGAACGGAGCAAACGACTGAAACAACTGATGAAAAGCAAAGATGGCTCAGGTATTCATACGTTCGTTGGTATTACGGCTAGCACCATTGATCGAAGCTGTGAATTGAAGTTTTGTCCGGATTGTTACGAGGCTAATATTAAACAGTTTGGAGAGCCCTACTGGCATCGCATTCATCAGAATACTGGTGTAATGGTTTGTCCATTCCATTGTGTTGTATTGCATCGAATAATATATCCTGTGGCGGAGCGACACGGTTTAACGGCGCTGCCTATTTCCAGATATTTATTTAAGTCGGAGCCGATTCAGAAGAATCTACCGGACAAGCTTTTATTAAAGTTGTTTGACATTGCGCTGGATGTTCAACGGCTAATAAGCGTAGGAAAGTCGCTTGAGCTCTATAATCTCCGTGAGTCTTTACTTTATAAATTAAACGAACGCGGATGCTTGACGCCTGGTAAACACATTCGGCAACGTAAACTTGAAGATCAAATCGTGGGCTACTACGGTCGGGAATTACTTGAAATGCTAGATTGTGTGATTTATGGGGAACATTATTCATGGCTGGCAGTGGCAGCTAGGAAAGCTCGTAGGGCTGTTCATCCGTTGAGACATCTATTGCTGATACACTTTCTATTTGGATCCTTCTCGGACTTCTTGGGTCAAATGAAAACAGTTTACTCCCCTTTCGGACAAGGTCCATGGCCATGTCTCAATAAGGCTGCAGATCATTACAAAGAATCTATAATTGAAGGTATAAGGATTACTCGTTGCACGGACACAGGTAATCCGGTTGGCACATTTACATGCAGATGTGGTTTTTCATATTCCAGAAGAGGACCAGATCATAATATTGAGGACCGTTTGCGGATAGGTCGTATTAAAGCCTTTGGCCATGTATGGATGAACCAATTAAAGGATCATATGCAGAATGGTTTATCATATCGGGCAACAGCCGTGAGATTAGGGGCAGATACGAATACAATCATTAAATACTCACGCTATGATCAGGTAATTCAGAAAGCATGTCCTGAAGAGTCACTACCTTCTCAAAAATCTATAAAAGCGCAGTATTCAAGAAAAGGACTTGCCTCGGGTTACGTTCGGATAGATTGGGAAAAACGTGATCTCGAATTAAGCTGGGAAGTTGAAAAAGGTTGTAAAACGCTGCTTGATGAAAGGGAAACTAAGCCTGTTCGAATCACTATTGCCTCAATAGGCAAGCGTATTGGAAGACTGTCGTTGCTTGAAAAACATAAAGAGAAGCTTCCAGTCACAATAGGAATCCTGTCGAACTATCTGGAGTCAGTGGAACAATTTCAAATTCGAAGAGTTAAATGGGCTTCGGAACAAATGATAGACGAATTTCCTATCAAACGATGGAAACTTGTAAGGAAAGCTGCTTTAAAGCCGGGATATTCACAAACTGTTTCCGCAGCGCTTGAATGCTATAACGGCTATGGATAGCATACATTGGAATACACAAATGAGGTGACGACACAGTGCGTTCAATAGGATTTCGACCATGGACATTTTTAGAAGATGAAGATGTCGAGTTGTTTTGGTTTGGCTCGCCTTATATGAATTATAGGAGAGATTGGAGTGTTCGAATTGCATTTAAAAGGGCTTCTGGTGATCTGAAAACCCTGACTTACCCATGGGGGAAAATGCCACTATTAAGATTGGGTCAAATTTATGCAAATGGTAACTTGAATCAAGTTCGCCCGATGAGTGGGTCAGCCTATAATTTCACTATACCATCTCTAGATTCAGGGGTGATTGTGAATTCCTTCAAACTGCCAAAGAGCCTTATTGATTTTGGCAAGAATCCTGAGCTTGGCATGCAAAATATCATTCAATATTCTATTAGGGGGATTAACATTTTGTATTCCTGTTATGGAGCTGCTTAGAGCAATGTTTATTAATTCAAAACTATTAGCTAATTCTTTGCTAGAGCCACATGGCTTGGAACAACTTATTGACAAGTGTGAGTTTGAAAGAAATGTTCTTCACTTTCATTTGGGCAACCGTGTTTCCAATACAATGGCTACGGAGAGCAATGCTCGTCACATATCATGGATATATTTGGACTTTAAGATCAAAGCTATGTGGGATTCTGTTTATCGAATTTTGTTCAGTCAAGCTGTGAATGGATCTCCTATTAATCCTTCTATTATGTTAAGGAGAGGTATTCCACTTAGCGTAGAGTTGCCGCCTACAAGCCCAATTGAAATGACAGTTCGTGGTGAAAAGTTTTCAAATATAATGTTGGTTAAAGAAATTATTGCTTTTGGGGGATTTACACATCCGGCCAATGAAATTGAATTCTGGCATCATTCTAAGAAGCGACAGGAGCCTATTTTCGGCGAAAAACGGTTACGGATAACGTCACGTAGTAAGAATGAAGACATTGTGATTAATGATGAAAGTGAAAATGCAAAAGAAGATACCAATCAAAATGTGTTTGAGGCCCCTCCTACCTACATAAAGTTTATCAATTATCCAGTAGTTAGGACTCGAAAGAAAAGCGTGAGGCGAACGAATACAGGCAATGATGTTATTGTTAACTCCGGGAAAGGCGGCAAATCATCGGGGGGTGCAAAGGAAGTGAGCGTGCAGGATTCGATAGTTGGTGGAGATACGCCGCCCATTGATTTTCAAACGTTAGAGTTGGTTCCGATGACTGAAGCTATTGGTTTGGAAGACTTCTTCAAGATGATCAGTGTGCTGAAGGAGATGACTTCGTATTCTATTCGGATGTCTGTAGTCCGAGTTCCTCCAGGTAAGCGATTTTCCATCTGTCCGAATGGAGCTCGCCGGACTTGTGCTATTGTTCAGGTATCGAATGCATCTAGTACAAAATATATAGTTGAAGTTGCTAGGCCTGATAATTGGTCAATATCGATGCTTATTTTGCAATTACTGAAAGATATTTCACTCAAAGCGGTAGAAAATGAAATTAAACTACTATTAGATGGTCTAGTGCAAGAGGGGGGACATTGGGATCAAACTCTTCTTAATCGATTTAATAATATGGATATTGAAAAAGTAAAACACTATAGCAATGATACAATTGAAGGTTGGTCAAAGAAAATTGTGAATAAACTATTTTAAGTGCATATATTGAGGGAAATAAAGGATATTGAAATCCTTTATCTAATTCTTATATAAAGTTAACTATTTAAATAGTGTAAGGTGGTGATTAAGAGTATGGAACAAATGGATTTATTCGAGAGTTTTTACGAGGATCCGGATATAGACTTTGTTGATATGAATAGAGTAGGTTTTAAGGTCCATGCTTCTTTGATATATAAATTAGGTGAAGAACTGATAGCAGATGAGATAACCGCAATATCAGAGTTAGTTAAGAATTCATATGATGCTGATTCGCCATTCGTAAATTTAATAGTAGATCCCTATTATGAGGAAGAGATAATTGATGAATATAATGGAAGAAAAACTCCATTGACAATCAAGGGACAGATTACTATTAAAGATGCTGGGCATGGTATGAATAAAAAAGATATCATCAATGGCTGGTTGACTATATCGAACTCAATAAAGAAAAAAATGAAGAAAAATAAGGAAGTAACAAAGAAGTTTGAAAGAATGCCACTTGGAGACAAAGGTTTAGGTAGGCTTTCTGTGCAAAAGTTAGGGAATTACATGCTTATGAGAACAAAAAAAGAAGGAGAAACAACGGAATATTCCGTGTATATTCCTTGGGGGCATTTTCGTAAAAACACAACTATTGACAATGTACCAGTCAAAGTAACTGAAAAAAATATTGACTCGAGTGAGGCTGATAAAGGGTACACTGAAATTATTATTAAGGGCTTAATAAATCCTGATTTGTGGACTAATATTAATAGTATTAGAAAGTTAGAAAAAGAGCTTTCCCAGATTGTTTCGCCTTTTAAAACTAACAGTAATTCATTTTATTTATACGCAAAAGTAGGTCAAATTGAGCTGAATTTCAACAAAATTTCTGACGAAGCGCTAGATGGTGCAATATCAAAATATAGTTTTAGTCTAACAAGAGATCAAATAATGATTGAAGGTTACTATAAACCGGAATTTTTTGAAGGGAAAAATGATAGCTTAGTTAATATTGATCACCTGAAAGAATTTATGATTAAAAAAAGTGAAGTCTTAAAAGGCTGTATGTTTATTGATTCTCCAGAGGATTATTATATAAAGTTTGAGCAATCAATTTCATTAGAAAGTATTGGTGAATTGATAACTGACAAGCTGGATAATAGCATTTTGTATCCAGGTAATTTACACGGGGAAATATATTCTTATTCACTAGACCCTTTAAGAATAAAGTCTCAAATCCAAAAGTTGAATTTTGAGTTTTTGGATGATACGTATAAATTTAGAAACTACATAGCAAATAACAAAGGAATAAAGGTCTTTAGAGATGATTTTTCTATATTACCTTATGGTTATGGGGAAAATGATTGGCTTTCATTAAGCGCTAATGCAGCAACAAAGGGAAAGTTTACTGATTTGAAAAACGATACTGTAATAGGTTATATCCAACTACCTGGTAAAGAGAGCTATAATCTTAGAGAGAAAACAAATAGAGAAGGTTTTATAGTTGATGATAATTATAATAATTTTGAGTTGATTATTAAACTTGCTATAAAAAGAATAAATAAAAATAGAGAGAATTTAAAAAAATATTTTAATGAATACATACTTCAAATCTATAGTGATACTCAGCATACTGATTCAGTTACTCTGTCACATGAAATTGCAGTGAAGAAAGCAAAATCAGTCACTGAGAAAATAGAAAAGATAGCTACGGCTTTAGAAAATAATCATAAACAAGTAAATGAGACTAATAAGATATTTACGTCAGTTGAAAATAAAATTGAAGACATAAATATTACTACGGAGGAGAAATCTCTACTTAATCAATATTTGCTGCAACTTCAAGTTGGAATTAATTCTACTAATAATACTCTAATAGAAGCTGCTAATTATATTAAGGAGATTGATGTTTTAAAAAATCAGATTAAAGTAATTGAATATGAGTATGAGCAATTAATTGAAAGGATGGAAGAAATAACTGAGTTAGCTGGTTTAGGTATTGTGGCCGAAACATTAACTCATGAGTTAAATACATTAGTGAGCAATACTAAAAAAAATACTGATGAAGTCGCTGGATATTTTAAAAATAAATACGAACCAGATAAGAA
The DNA here is from genome assembly GCF_006542765.1 of Paenibacillus luteus. Taxonomy (GTDB): domain Bacteria; phylum Bacillota; class Bacilli; order Paenibacillales; family Paenibacillaceae; genus Pristimantibacillus; species Pristimantibacillus luteus. Next base: position 24,372 of record NZ_SKCD01000037.1, on the reverse strand, counting down.
GATTGAACGGTATTTTAATTTTGTTAAGTATTCATCTGATTCCATCAGAAAACAAGTTAGTCATCTATCTCCAGGATTTCGAAGTGTAAGGACTTTGAAAAGGAATATAAAAGCGAGTGAGATATTAAAAGAGCATATTGATAACTATTCAGATAGAGCTACTAGACTTGGAATTAATATTAAATTAAGTATATCAGATGATTTCGAAGTTAATGTCAGTCAGGGCATGATTCATCAAGTGTTTGATAATCTATATCTTAATTCAGAGCATTGGCTACAACATTCTTTAAGAATTAACAAAATCCAAGTGTGTGAATATTCAATAGTAGTTATTGGAAATGGTCGTATACATGTTTGGGATAATGGGATTGGAATTGATCCAAGTATTGAAAATCAAATTTTTGATCCCTTCGTTTCAAATAAGAAAAATGGTCGAGGACTTGGGTTATATATAGTTACTAAATTATTGCAACATAATAAGTGTACAATCAGATTAATGAGAGAAAGAAATCAATTTAATAATTTATACAAGCTTGAACTGGATTTTTCAAAATGTTTAAGTTCCTAGGGGCAGAAAGGAAATTTATGAATATAGTTGATGAGCTATTTAAGACTAATAGTATCAAATTCATTGTAAGCGTTGATGACTGTTACGGTTCGATAGAGGAAACCGTAGAAATGAGCGAATTAATTGATGAGATACTTGAACGAACTGATTCTTATTTACCTATCATTGGTGCTATAGGTAAATATAAATTTAATTTAGTGGATTTTATAGAATTACCTGATGAAATTAAAAGAAAGATGATAACTGAGTGGCTTGATGTCTTAGATAGAGAAGATATAGTAAAGCTTGCAATTAATCCCGATTCGCAAGAGCTGCTTACTCAAAAAAGAACATTGTTAACTTTTTTCGATGATTTAAAAACAAAAGAGATAATTACTGACTTTAAAACGTTTGATTCAATAGAAGTAGCAAAAGAGTTTCTTGAAAAAGGAATATCCGGCTTGTGGGATCCGAATGAAGAAAAAAAAGTGCTATGGCTTATTGATAGAGATTTCGGAGAAAAAGGTGCTGAAAATAAGGGCTTCAGTTTATTAAAAGAATTTCATAGTGAAGAATGCAAATGGAATATTGCAATTCTTGCGACTCAAAAAACAGAGGATATTGAACAAGAAGTTCAGTTTAATGACTTTTTGAACAGAGTTTCTGATTTATCTGAGAGTAAGAATATGTTTTGGAAAATTAACAAAGATTTTATAGATACTAATAGTAATGAAGAGTTTGCAAATGCTATTAGCTTTGGTCTAAAAAGAAATTACACATTTAGAGTAACCAATTTTATGATAGATGCGTTAAAAGAAGGGATAGAGTTAGCAGGGAATGAATTTAAAAACATAGAACAATCTACATTTAATAATATTGTATTAAATTTTAGTAACGATGAAGGTGTTTCTATTGTTGATACGTTAACTCGAGTATTGTTAGTATTAACTAAATATGATTTGAATGAGAAGATCACTCAAAAGTATGAGGATCTGGTTAAACTAATTCATAACTATGAAAACTTATCAACCCGTTCGCAAGGAGATAACAAAATTCAAAACCTTAGCGAAGTAAATCGAATCAGGAACTTAGAAAAGTATAATTCGTGGGTTAATAACCACTATTACCCAGTTGGGTTCGGGGATATATTTTCAATAAATTCAGAAGAATATTTGTTAATTTCTCAACCTTGTGATATTACATTACGGGCTAAAGGAGATAGAAAGATCAAGAATGGGCTTTTACTTAGACTAACAAATGTAAAACCCAAACATGAAAATTTTGTGTTTTTGAACTATTTTAAAAAAGGCGAGCAATACTATGTAAACCTAAAAGATGAATTTCAGATTGATTTGGATATATTAGATCTTTGTGCACTAAATGCTGATGGAGCGGCTAAAATTGTTCTTAACGGTGAAGGGAATTTTGAAATCAACGAGGATTACCGATATTCTAAGGGGCTTAGGAATAGATTGTATGAGGTTTTAGAAAGACTGAAGCAGGTCTACGATAATAGAATCTCTTTAACTAGAACACTAGATAAACTCACAGAAAATGGCGATGAATCTGTTGCGGGTATTATTGCTGAATATAAAGTTAAAGAGCAGGAGATGTGGGGGAAGTTTGTAACAATAAATAATTTTCATCAAGAAAAAGATTATATTTATTATAATGTTCAACGAATTAATAGATTGAATGAATTTGTAACAAATAGCATTTCTTTTGAGCATTTTACAGTTAGTTCACGTATTGGTTTGCCAGGTGACTACGCCAAACAATATAAACTTACTAAATATAATTTAAATGTCAATAATCCTTCTGAGTTTTTTGGTGAAGAACATGCGCCTCCCTTACTTTTAGCAACAGATGATTTCTCCGCACAACAAATAGAAGATACTTTAGAGATCAAAAAAATTATATTAGAAGCAATAAAACAGGTGGCCCCCGCCGTACAAAAAGAGCAAATATTGTTTAAAAAAGAAGGTAATACAATAATAGTAGACTCAAGTGCGTTACCCATTAAGATTAAAGACAGCGAGTATAATTGTGTTATAAAAGCGGATAGTTTGAAAATACCAACTGAAATCATAGCGCTCAAAGCAGTAAAGTTTATGGAACTACTACATTCTCAATCATTAATGCTTACATCAAATCCTTTATTCAGGAAGTTTTACAATAATGAAGCAATGAAACGTTCTAAGATAGTTGTGATAAATGAATCAATTACATTTAAAAAAGAAGATTTCATTACAGGGAATTACTCCTTTGATTATGACGGAACAAGATTATTAACAATTAATGCGTCCTTAAATAAGGTTGCGGATTTTGATTTTGAACTTGTCATGGATTTTATAGAAGAAGTTGACGGGATAGAATCTGTCGCTAGTACTCATAAGTGAAAACATGTATTATAGTATATTGATTTAGTTGCGACTATAGTTGTATACTTAATTAAATCGAGCCGCGCATCACTTATGATGCGCGGCTCAATCCTGGATTCAGTTTGGAGGTGTTGGACGATGGCAACTAGTGTTGAAAAAGAATGGTGGAAGGGACTAGACCTTAATTATACTGGAGAAAACAACTTTGCATCCTTCTTTTCGTCTAACGGAAATATCCATTCTTATCCGGCAAAGGCTGTTCCCGAAATGGTGGTTTCTTTACTAAAAAAATTAAAAGAAGAATACTCAATCAAAAAGGTTTTGGATCCGTTTGTTGGTAGTGGAACTGTTGCGTTGGAATGCAAATACTTAGGATTAGATTTTTACGGGTCTGATCTAAACCCATTATCAATTTTGTTAGCTAGAACTAAGTCGTTAACTGTAAATAACACATCATTTATTCAGAGGTCATTGAAAGTCTTCACAGATTCAATTACCGAAACATATACATCTACAATTTTAGTTGAGTTAGCTAAATTTGATAATATTGAATTTTGGTTTAAATCTAAAAATATTAAAGAGTTATCGTTTATTAGACAAGAAATAAGTATCTTTTTACAAGGATGTTCGCAAAAGTATAAAGAGACTTTTGCATTGATTTTATTAACTGCTTTTAGCTCAACTATACGTGAATGTTCTTTAACACGGAATGGTGAGTTTAAACTATACCGAATGTCGCCAGGTGATATAGATAAGTTCAATTTAGACGCTCTATTAGTTTTTAAAAATAAGATAGAGAATTTATTAGGTTTGCTAGTCGAAACCAAAAAGATATCTAAAAGTAAAACAATAACCGATATTCAAATGAAGAATGCAAAGGAATTATCTCATCTCAATGGTAAGAAAATTGATGCGATACTTACCTCTCCACCTTATGGGGATTCTCAAAGCACGGTAGCTTATGGCCAATTCTCGAGACTATCATTACAATGGTCTAAGGAATTACTATCACGTTATTTAGGAATAAACACCGAGGCCGAAAATGTGGATGAGTATTTATTAGGCGGAAAAAAATCTGCTTGTAATACTTCTCTGAGAAAGGTAATTCGTTCATCAGTAACATTAAAGAATTTATTTCAAGAGATGAGACGAGTGTGTCAAAAAGACACTAAACACTATCGGATTTTAATGCAAAAAATCAAGAACTCAATTAAAGAAATTGATGAAGATAATTTTGATATCATTATGCTGTTAAGTGATAATGAATTATATGAGTTAGTTAAAGAAAGGGTTCGTTTGGACTACTACAGGGTACTTAATAAATCAGGACAATTATCCAACAAAGAAGTTAAAGTAAGGGCCAGAGAATTAGCTGAGGGATTCATGGATGAATTGTCTGCGGTTGATCTTAGTCCTGAAACGATTAAAGAATTAGCCAGCAAGTTACCCTTCATTAGAGAAACGCTGCATAGAAAAGTAATTGCTTTGCCCCGCAGGGTTAAGTCAGTATTACATTTCTTTAAAGAATTATATTTAGTTGTAGAACAGACTGATAGGGTTCTAGTAGATGGTGGAGTACAATCATGGATAGTAGGGCATAGAACAATTTTAGGTTCGATTACCGTGGATATGGCAGAAGTATTAAATGATTGGTTTGTTTCTCGTGGATACGATAAAGTTATTACTTTGCACAGGCAGTATTCTTTTAAAAGACTACCTCACCATATTAATTCAACAGTAACACGAAAAAATGAAATAAAGACCATGATGGAAGAACATATAGTTGTTGTGAGGAAGCCTAAAACTCCTATTGAGTGATCAATAGGAGTTTTAGGCTTTTAATGATGATTACAATAGTCTAATACTTTATTTTTCTGTTTAACAGTAATCAAGACTAACAAAATGGATATAGTCTAAAACTTATTACTTAAAAGCTGACGATTTTCAAACTCAAAAACCGCGTCAAATCAACAACTCCAGTCTAATACTTTATTTTCTTCGAACAGTTTGATGTCCCGGTCTAATAAAGTATTAGACTCGAAAAAAAATTGTAGACTGGCATGGTGATTAGCAAACGGCTGAGCAGCGAGCCTGCAACTCGTGCTACTGATTCTTTTGGATGCACCGTCACATCATTGTAGTGACCCAAAAGATATGGGATGCTAATCAAAGGTTTATTTTAACTCCTAGTAAAGTTGAGGATCTCAACATCCAATGTGGCTATGTTGGAGGAAGTAGATACAAAAAGAGAATTAGATTATATGCCTAAACAGACCTATAGCAAGGATACGCTCGTCCGACTGGTTAGGGTCATGGAACAGTAACCGGCTACTTCACAAAAAAAGTTGGTCGAGCTAATCGGTGTATCCCAGGGAAGAGTGAGCCAGTTAATTCAAAAATTGAAAGAGACAGCTCGCGGATCTGGAAAGTAGTTGGCACTGCTATGGGTATGAAGTACGTATAAGGTGGACCATCGTGTAAGAAAGTTCCGGCCATATACAATTGAATATGAAGTAGGCGCTCCTGGACTATTGCCGGGAGTGCCTTTTTTCGTGTTATGATGATAATACACAGAAGAAGCCCCGATTTCGTTTCCTCCAGCTTGGATTTGAAAACCCTTAAATCATCTACTACCTTTCTATACAAGCGTGAACGAGTTGGATTACTTATCATAACTTATCTGAATCGATAGACAAGCTGTTTATGTTTTACTGATAAATTCAATTTATGCAGAATATAGTTATATGCTTTTAGAAAGGGCTCGGTTAATCAGTAGCTTGGAAGAAGGAAGAACTAGAAATGAAGCATTGGGCTTTATGATATAATAAGGTAAAATCTTCAACTCCAAAAACGCAGAGACTATCCCACATTTAGCGTCATCTTTCAGAGAGATTATCTCTCAATAACCATTGTTACCGGAGTTCCTGGATTTGAAGACACCCCAAGAGGAGGAAAACAAAAATGAAGAAGAAGGTTGTTACGACTTTATGCGGTACCATGATACTTTTGGTGGGCATGGGCACAGGTGCTTTTGCGAGCTCGCATCTCCAAGAAATTAAAGCGCTGTTAAACGGAGATTTAAAAATCAGAGTGAACGGAGAGATTACCCCTCTCAAAGATGGCAATGGCAAAGCGGTGCTTCCCATTACTTATAATGGAACTACGTATCTTCCGGTACGATCTGTTTCTGAGCTGCTGGATGTTCAGGTGAGATATGACGGGACAGCCAAAGAGGTGATTATTGGCGAACAGCAGGCAGGCGTACCTGTGAAGCAGGAGGATTTCAACACCAGTCTGCATACAAAGGACCCTGCACTGACCAAATACGGCGACAAAAATTATAAGGAAGTTCTGTACAGCGCACCTAATTCCAATATTAAATATACCGCGCTCAGCCCTAACGGCAAATATAAAAAGCTTGTTCTGCAATTCGCTGCAGTCGGCAAGGAAGTGGAGTCTCTTGAAATTAAGGATAATGACAAGAATGTGCTCCTTAAAAAAGTAGAGAAGATTTCGCCTAATAGTGATCTTCTGACGATTGAGGTAGATATTACTGGAGTAAAGAACATCGCAATAAATGTCACACAAGCTGTTGACGGCGGATTCATTATCCCGCTAGATACTTCAATTTACAAGTAAGATTAAGCAGAGAAGCCCACAATGCCCGAATAGGTGTAGTGGGCTTATTTTCACTTGAGATTAAATTGGATTTTTCCGTGTTCTTTTGCAATGAAGAGATTTAAATCCAAAAGGATATTAGAAAGCTTAATCAACTCAACCTAATTGAGTTTTCGTAGCGTATTGTGTATCTCAAGGAACCCGAGCGAGTTAGAGAAGAACAAATACAATCCATCACTGGAGACGATTCAACAATTATTAAAGTATTCGATGTTAATGTTTTTGGATTTTATTAGGTGATGAAGCAAATGATCTGAGTATCTATGAGGGAGATGGGATTCTAAATCAGGTGGAAAGATCAATTAAAGCGATTGATGCCATTAATTAACGGTCGTCTCAGGCTTTTTTTCTGTCCTTTTCTCAGCTGTTTCTAAGAGCCCTGACCCCTTAATCCCTGTTTCTCTTCCTGTCTTTCACCACTACGGGGTAACTCGCTCTTGTTCCCAAACAAAAACACCTCCAAGTTGTACGAGTATCTCAAAATATTCGTATCTTCAACTTAAAGGTGTTTTATGCTGTCTCATGCTTTGGAGTCAGTTCCCTTACTTTTACCACGCACCGAGACTTTTCTTATAACTCCATGCTACAGCTTGAATTTATTAATTTGTATACGCAGCTTCTCGGCCATATGAGCAAGCTCTGCGGAGGAGGAAGCTACTTCTTCCATCGAAGCCATTTGCTCTTCTGCCGCAGCGGAAACATTTTGTGATTCTGCCGAAGTTTCAGTGGCCGAGTCGGAGATGAGGCGAATGGATTCTACTAATGTATTTGTGCCGGATACCATCTCGCCAGATGCTTGCGATACGCCTTGAATACTCACGGCTACCTCTTGAATGGAAGAGCGAATGCGGGCAAATAGCTCGCGAGCTTCCTCACCCGTATGTCTTCCTTCAGCCGCTTGGGAGACGGTCTGTTCGGAGGCTTGAAGAGTACGATTAATTTCAGTGCGGATACTTCCGATGAATCCAGCAATTTGTTCAGCAGAATCCATCGATTGGCCTGCAAGCTTGCGGATTTCATCCGCTACGACGGTAAACCCGCGCCCTGCCTCCCCGGAACGAGAAGCTTCAATCGCTGCATTCAACGATAAAATATTCGTTTGGCGGGCGATTTGGCTAATGATGCTCACGACATCGCCGATTTTGCCAGACAATCCGCTGAGAGCATGAATCGTTTGGGATAGCTCGCTGATGCCTTGCTCCATTTGGATCATCTTTCCATTAAGCTGATCCATGGAGGCCGCTCCATCATCAGAAAGATTGGATGCCTCCGAAGCAATGCCAGCCGCATTCGTACTATAAGAAGCAATTCCATCAATTTGTACAGCAATGTTGTCTGCTGCTTGGCTTCCATCCTGCAAGCTGGACGTTTGGCGCTCTGAGCTCTCAGCTACGACGAGAATCGCTTCAGAAATGCTTTGTGCCACGCGCGCGCCTTGATCTGCTCCCTCAGCAAGCTGCTTCGCAGAATCCGTCAGTTGCTCGGACAAGCCATTAACTTCCTTCATTAACAGCTGCATTTGATCGCCAGCGGCGTTAAAGGATTGCAGCGCCTTGCTAATATCGCTTTTGCCTTTGACTGGAATGCGGTAGGTTAAATCTCCTTGCGCCAAAACATCAATGCCATGTGTCAATTGGCGAATGGGGTGTACAATTCGTAGAGCAATCAGAATGGTGGTGATAAGGGCAAGAATAATAATGCCTGAGCCAACTAGGACGATTAAATTTAGCAAAGTATTGACTGGTTTTAAAATTTCACTTTCCTCTGCAAACATCGTTATTACCCAGTTGAGGCCGGTCACACTCATAAACCCAATTTTTTTAGCGCCATTTTCCGTATAATGAATTGCGCTGGTATGGCCTTGGGTTGCATTAGTGAGTGCTTGATCAAGCGGAACGATGCCCAGATCGGACAATTTTTTGCTTAATACATACGATTGATCGGGGTATGATAGGAACGTTCCGTCAGACAACGTCATATAGGCTTTTCCAGTCTCCCCGAATTGAGCTTTGCTAACACCAATTACCGCATCGCTAATGGAATAGGAGGCCCCGTAAAATCCATAGGCTTTGCCATCTTTCATTAATGGAGCGCCAACAATAACGACCATGGTACCCATTGTTTTGGAAATAACCGGATTAGAAATGAACGGTTTGCCTTCTTTGGCAAGCTGAATATAAGGCCGATCGGCTACATTGACGTCCGTATTTTTAACGTTAACGGCGTTGGCACCGATTAAATCAAGCGAGAAAAATATCGATTCAAATTCGGGATGCTGCTTGTGGGCTTGGACGAGAAAATCAAGCTGCTGCTCTCGCTCTGCTGCTACTTTGGAGCCTTGCTCGGCGATAACTTGCATAATCGCTTGTTTCTCTACCAAATTGGCATCAATTTCTTTGGCCAGTAAGCTGGAGTAGAGCTCCATTTGTTCCTCGGCTTGAATTTGAACTTCTCTGGCGGTAGGGACGTAGAACGTGTAGGAGAGGACAGAGACACAAACGATAATAATCAACAGTGTGGATAAGACAATTCTACCTGCGGTCTGACGAATCGAGCCAAGTATAAGCAAATTGCGCATAAAACGGGAGTTCTTAAAGGGCATTACTATTCTCCTTTGTATAAAGTATGTATTTTATTAATATCGGTTGCAGAATACAAATTTATTACCATTATTTTTAGGGTCTATATTGAAAAACTTTCATATTATTAACTCTTCTGATGTAATCGCTTGCATAATACTAGATGATCGCACGTTAAATTAATAATTACTGCGTAGAAATTATTAAGTTATTATGTTTTTGTAAAAACTAGTTAAAATTTAATCGAGCTGCGAATGTCGAACTCACGGGCTAGCTGACATTTTGAATTTACATTATTGTAAACGCTTCCAAATTATTGTAATATATCGGATGAAGTGCAATTTCGAAACAAGGATGGAAATGACATGCGGATCAAATTCAACATCTTTCAGAAATTGCTTGTGATGCTGCTGATTTTGCTGACGCCGATTGTCGCGCTGTATTATTATTCCACGTACAAGAGCATCAACGTCATACAGGAGGAGCTCATCAAGGCGAGTTTGAACCAAATGGAGCTGTTTATGGCGCAGTTGGATGCTAGCATAGAGAAGTTTGATCTGGTCTCCGCTCCCATGCTCGTGGATACGAATGTGCTGGAGTACCTGTATAGCATCAATAAGAGCGAGTATTCCCTTATGAAAACAAGGATGCTAATCGAGGAGAAGCTGTCGCTGGCAAGTGCGTCGGGCAACTGGCGAAATGATGTAACCATCTATTTTCCGCAGCGTCGCGATAGCATATCTTCTTCTCCCTCCTATGAATATAATCTGGAAGAGTTTGAGGGTCGCTTCTCGCTGGGCTGGAGCTACCGTGAAGACTTGGGAAGTGGATCGGGCTTTACTCGAACCTATGTCACGACGGGGTACAAGCCGGCTCATCCGGACGATCTGGATGTTGCCGTTCGCATTAACCTGTACAGGTGGAGCTTCGAGAATCTGCTCGATACCTACAAATCGGGACACTCCGACAATCCGTTTTTTTATAAAAAGGGACATTCCATTATTGCCAGTCGGTCCGCAGAGGGGCTAAAGATGGACGGAATCGTCGCACAGTTAGGCGACAGGGTTAATAGCCGTTCTTCGGGTTTCTTGATCCATTCGTTCGAGGGCATGCCTTATCTGATAACCTATTATTATTCTAATCTTCTTGACTGGCATCTCATCGATTCCGTTCCGCTCGATCAGATCATCGGACCGATCAAGCAGCAGAGGATCTTGTTTGGAGCTTCTTCTATCATTCTGCTTCTATCGGGTATCGCTGCCGCGTCTGCCTTGTACTGGAATGTACAGAGGCCGATCTTACGTCTTGTGCATGCGGTGCAGAGAATTAAACGAGGCGATTACGCCTACCGCTTGCCGAAGAAATCGAACAATGAATTTGCGTTCCTGATGCAAAACTTCAACGAGATGGCAACGCAGATCCAAGATCTCATCGAGAATGACTTACAATCTCGTATTCTTGCCCGAGATGCCACGCTGAAGCAGCTGCAGGCGCAGATTCATCCTCATTTTCTATACAACTGCCTAGGTTTCATCATTAACATGACCAAGATGCGAAAGGATCAGGCGGTCATGGACATGGCGTATCATCTAGCGGACTATTACCGGTACACAACACGTATGGACAATCAGGGAGTCAGCATGGGCGAAGAGCTTGCATTCGTACGCATTCACCTGGAAATTCTCAAGCTTCGCAATGAGACGCTGACCTACAGCATCGAGCTGCCGGAAGAGCTTGCGGAAATCCGCGTTCCCCGGCTTCTTATCCAACCGATCGTGGAGAATGCGATAGTGCATGGATTAGAGAACGTCGATTACCCGGGCCGGGTGGAAATCAGGGTCTACGTCAAGGATAGCCAGGTGCACTTGGAAGTGGAAGATAACGGTATAGGATTGAATGCGGAGGAGATCGACCAACTCCAACTGGAACTACGTGTCCCAGCTGGCGAGTATGCCGGCTGCGGGCTATGGAACGTGTATCAGCGATTGCAGGGCAATTATGGCGCAGACGCTAAAATTGCTTTTATTCCATCTAGGCTGGGTGGGCTAACGGTGCGATTGGTTTGGAGACTGGAGACGAAACATATAGGAGGATGAGCGATGAAGAGCCTGCTTGTGGTAGATGATGAGAAGCACTATGCAGATAGCCTTGCCGATACGATTCCATGGACGAAGCTTGGCATCACCCGGGTGTTGAAAGCTTACAGTGCCAAAGAGGCGCTTTCACTGATGGAATCATTTCCAGTCGACATCCTCATGACGGATATCCGTATGCCGCGTATGAACGGCTTAGAGCTGATCGAGCAGGCCAGGCGGCGCATTCCTCAATTAAAATGCTTGCTGCTCACAGGTTATGCGGACTTCGACTATGCACGCAAAGCGATTGAGCTTCAAGCGCTCGAATACCTGATGAAGCCGGCTAAGGACGAGCATCTGCTGGAGGCAATGGGCCGGATCGTTAAGCAGCTTGAACAGGAGCGAACCATTGATCAGGGCTTCCGTATCTACAGGGATAACAGCGCGGAGCTGAAGGCAGGACTGCTGCTCAAGGCGCTCAGCGGCGCCCTAAACGGCGAGATGCTTGCGGAAAAGTTGAAGCTGTTCGACCTCCCGCTTTTGCTGCCGGGACATGTCTCGCTATGCCTCTTTCGGTTGGGTCCGCCCTTTGACAGACAAGATCTCTATTCGCAGTCCCTCATCCGGTTCGCGGTCACGAATATGCTGGAAGAGCTGCTGATGGAGCGGTATGATTGCTGGCCGGCTGCGAACGAGGAAGGAACTCTGCTTGTGCTGGTGTACGACCTATCGGGTGCGCCGCCTGATCGGGAATGGGTGTACGAGCGAATCGACCAGTTAAAACGAGAAGTACAAAATTTGCTTAAAGGTGAAATTTTCGTAGGGGAAGTGGATTGTCTCTTTCCGGAAGGGCTGCAAGCCAGCTACATGGCGGCGACTTCGTGCTTGGAAAGCGATGGCCGCTCGTTAGGTCAGGTGCCGGAGAGGAACGAGGAGGAAGCGCGCCTCATGCGCAAGCTCTACGAAACGCCTCTTCTGACGCACCTATTGGAGAGTGAGAAATGGGAAGAGGCGGAAGCGAAAATCCGTACGTTCGTATCGCCATTGCTGCACACGGGTTCGCCCGACCTCATGCGGGACGTTTTTTTCTTTCTGTCCAATGCCTTCCAGTATATCGCGAATCGCAGCGGCAGGACGCTGGCTCAGATGCTCACTCCCGGGCAGTCCGCCTATGTAAAGGGCAAAATCATGCTTCATGCGTCGCAGTTGGAAGGCTGGGCACTAGACTCGCTGCGTACGCTTCGCGATAAGCTGGGCGAGGAATCCGAGGATCACAGTCAGGTGATTGTCCGAAAGACACAATCTTACATAAGGAAGGAACTAGACAAGGACTTGTCGCTTACCATGCTGGCAAGGCGCGTCTTCGTGCATCCTAACCATCTGTCTAAACTCTTTAAGCAATGTACGGATACTACCGTTTCCCAATATATTTACGAGCAGCGCGTAATTAAGGCCGGCGAGCTGCTAAAGCATACAAATAATAAAATTTACCATATTGGAGAAAGCATTGGCTACCCTAATACCAACTGGTTTATTCGTAAATTCCGTGACTATTATCAGGTGACACCGCAGGAATTCAGGGACAGATACCGATCGGGAATGGAGTGATTTGTTCTATATCCTAGTTAAAACCAAAGGGGAGGGTTGGGCTGGTGCAGCGGCATAGTAAATGGTTGATAATTCTATTGGCGTTACTGATAGGGAGTCTGCTGCTTGCCGGCTGTTTAAATAGCGGTGGGAAAATGACCAAGAGCAGTCTAGTCAATGATGTAACAAGGCCGTTGTGGGACTTTGAATACGATCCGCCAATTACGATTACGACGACCATCGTGGACGAGAATCGCCCTAACGCATTCAAGCCAGGCGAGAGCCTCACGGACAACGTGCATACTCGATGGATGGAAGAAAACCTGGGACTCATCACGAAGTTTGACTGGATCGTCAGCAAGTTCGAGGACGCGGATACCAAGATTCGGCTGGCGTTGGCCGTGAACAGCAAGCTGCCAGACACCTTCGGGGCAGAGGGAGAGATCCTGAAGGATCTGCTCAAAGCCGACAAGCTGCTTCCGCTAAACGATGCCATCGAGAGGTTCGCGCATCCTAAGCTAAAGGAAGCACTTAAGGAGTACGCTTTTACCATGACCGAGGTAACCAAAGACGGCAAGATTTATGGGCTTCCTCGTTTTAATGTAGGAGATGAGGGAACGGTCATGTGGATTCGCAAGGATTGGCTTGAGCTGCTTTCGCTGGAACCGCCAACGACAATTATTCAATTGGAGAACGTACTGAAGGCCTTTTCGGAGCAAGATCCTAACGGGAATGGCAAGGACGACGAAGTCGGCTTGGCGGTTTCTTTAAAGGAAGGTCCATGGAATTGGATGGGACAAACCGATGCGATAGCAGGCGCCTTCTCCAAACAGATGCTCAGCACCTTCGACATCCGAATGTTCTGGAATGAGGACGAAAATGGCCGCCTGGTTTATGGCGCCGTTCACCCGGATGCCAAGAAATACTTGGAGACGATGGCATCCTGGATGGCAAAGGGCTACATGGACAAGAATGCAGGCATGAAGGACTCCAGCAAAGCGGCTGAGCTGGCAGTCAAAGGAATGGCGGGCGTCATGTTCGGCCCGTTCTGGATGGGAGCATGGCCGCTCGGTGACACGATAAAGGCTGATCTTAACGCGAATTGGCAGGCGTATCCGCTTCCTGCCGGACCTGAGGGACTAAAGGGCAAGGCGCAGAAGCCGTTGTACGGCATTTACTCGGTTTTTAGCAAGGACTTCATCCATATTGAAGCTTGGTTTGCGTATTATAATAAGCTGCTTGCCAAAAATTTTGGTCCGAAGGACCCGTACTTCGATCTTCGTTTTGAAAAAGGGTTCCACGAAGGCTACGATTATGTGCTTATGGACGAGAAGGTCATCACCGTTAATTTTGAAGCGGAAGGCGTGCCCCATAACGAATGGCCGCTCTCGGACGGTTCATCCATCGATATGCGTTGGATGCTGTATCCGCTGACCGGCGGCGCACCGACGCTGCCGTATATGAATGCAGCCGCGATCAAGAAAATAGTGGAAAATTCGAATGCTGAAGTAATGACGCCGATTGAACAGGGCATCAAAGGACTGAATTCGGCCCAGCTAATGGCAGCTGGGGTCGCGATGTCCGAGCAGGGGCTTGAAATTCCGAACCGGTACCACGGGCCGTTGACGGACGGGATGGAGAAACACGGAGTGTTCCTGCAGAAGCTTGCAACGGAGTGCTACCTGGACATCATTTATGGGGAGAAGCCACTCTCCTACTTCAATGAGTTCGTAGCCCAGTTTTATCAGAATGGCGGCGACGTGATTACGAAGGAAGTCAACGATTGGTATCAGGACAATAAACCATAATGGCGTATCAATTAGAACATAGAGGGGGAGGCCGCATTCGGTGCATCGGATGCGGCCTCCCTTATCTTTTGGATAGGACGACGAACGCAATGGCTTGTTTTCTTCTATGATCGTTTATTCCTTCTATATACCGGAACCAGCTTCACGAATTAAAATATTTACATAAGTAAGCGTTTTCATTGAGGGAGAGGTGATGGCGCACAGAAGCCGCTAAGAAGTCGAGTGCGAATAAGATTCATGCAGAGCAAACCGTCAACCATTTGAAGGAGGAGAGGTAATGAGGAAAAAAGTAAGTTTAATCCTTTCGATTACGATGTTCGTTACAATCTTATTTTCGAATCCGATCACGACGAACGCCGCTACCCCCGAAGCGCCAGCAGGGTGGAGAAACTTATTGGATTATAAAATATTTAGCAATATAACAGATGGCTGGGCAGGAGATAGCGGATTCGGCTTGGAAACAGTGGATAGCAAGCTGCCGATTGATCCGACGGTTACGTACAATGGATTGCCTTCTTTACTATTAAATACGAAGACGCCTACCAGTCCGTCCTGGTTCAACGCGTTAATTACGGTTGCCGGCTGGAAAGCGTATGACTTTACGTCTTATCATCCAAACGGTTTTCTTGAGTTTAATATTAAGGGGAACGCCGGTGGAGAGTCCTTCCTTATTGGCTTCAAAGATAGAGTATTCGAACGGGCTGCCGGCAATGAAATTACGACTACAGTAGACATAAAAACCTATACCAACATTACGACGAGCTGGACCCATGTGAAAATACCTTTAAAGGATGTCATTCAGGTCTCGCAAGGCATTGACCGAACTTCGATCGATTCGTTATCCATCAAAAATAATGGTTTTCAACCTTTAAAGGTCTGGTTCAATGACATTAGGGTTACCTCTCCCGATAAGGAGAAAGAGTATGCGCCCATCAAGGTCAATCAAGTGGGCTATCCTGTCGATGGCATAAAGCAGGCACTCGTGACCGGGTTTGAGGATGTCCTTACTGTCGATGAGGGGACGCCGTTTAACGTTGTGAATGCAACCACCAATGCTACGGCCTTCTCCGGAACGCTTGTGCTCACCGATAATTATGAAGCCATAGACAGTGGAGAGCGAATTTTCACGGCTGACTTTACGAATTTCACTGTACCGGGCAAATACTATGTGGCGGTGCAGGGAGTCCAGAATTCACCTAAATTCTCGATTGGCAGTGCTAATGATATTTATGAGCCATTCTTGGTTGACGTATCCAGATATTTTTATCACCAGAGAACCGGTATAAATATTACGAGCCCGTATACTCAGAATTATCAGAGAACCGATTTTACGCCAGACACAGCTGTACCTTTAATGTCCAACCCTTCCATTAAGAAAGACGTTTCTAAAGGCTGGTATGATGCGGGCGATAAAGGCAAATACGTTAACGCTGGCGCCAAAGCCTTGTCCGATCTCTTCTGGGCTTATGAAGTGATGCCGGAGAAATTTACAGACAATCAATTTAATATTCCGGAGAGCGGAAACGGCATTCCTGATATTCTCGATGAGTCACGCTGGGAACTGGAATGGATGCTGAAAATGCAGGATGCGGCAAGCGGAGGCTTCTATGCCCGCGTGACTTTCCAGGATGACGACAATATGGTCGACAGACAGATTATCGACAAAGATACCGTAAGCTCACGGACAGCTATCAAAACAACTGCCGATACGGCTACCGCAGCTGGAGTATTGGCACATGCCTACCTGATCTATCAAAATATCGATCCGACCTTTGCTCAGCAATGTCTAAATGCGGCAGTAGCGGCATGGGGGTATTTGGAGGCGCACCCGGAAAATATCCGAACGCCTAATACGGGCAGATGGCCTTACGATGTTACCGATGATGCTGCGAATCGTTTGTGGGCTGCAGGCTCTCTATATCGTTCAACTGGTGATGTCAAATACAATAATTATTTCCTTGCGAACTACACCAATATGGCGATATTTTTTGAGGATACCCTTGATTTCGCAAGCAGCTGGGCGAACACCTGGAATACGGGCTTCTTCAGTTATATGAAAGCCGCTAATAAAAGCTCTGCAGTCGTCAGCTGGTATACGACCAAATTCCAGCAATGGTTTAATGATAAGGTCACCAGATACAACGAAAGCTCTTGGAAAAGTATCGTAAAAGACAGCAACTATTATTGGGGAATTACTATGCAATATGCCGATACGCCGATGGAAATGATCATTGGCACCAAATTGCTCGGAACCTACGAGAGCAACCGCGCGATTATTAATAAAGTGACTTATAGCCAATTAGACTGGATCCTTGGCCAGAATCCGGTAGGCGTATCTTTCGTATCGGGGTATGGGGATAACAGCGTTAAGTATCCTTTTAGTATTATGTACAGAACCGATGGCTTGCCTGGCGTGCCGAAAGGCTTTTTGGTTGGAGGACCAAATAAATACTCCAACGATGAAGCTGTAGGAAACCAGATTTCCAGATTTGCAGCCAAAAATTATCACGATAACTTCCAGGAATGGACAACGAACGAGCACACCGTCTATTGGAACTCGGGGCTGGTGTTTGTTGCCGCCTATGCCACAGGTAACAACAACAACTCGACAATCAGCCCGGCGACCGCTGCTTTTGACAAGAAAACGGCTATGCAAGTGAACATTCCAGTAACACTTACCCTGAACGGTAATACGTTTAGCGGCATTAAGAATGGTACGGCGTCTCTGGTTGCAGGCACAGACTACACCGTTTCAGGTAACACGGTTACACTGCAAAAAACGTATCTCGCTCAGCAGCCCGTCGGAACGACAAACCTAACATTCCAGTTTAACGCAGGTTCCTCCGCTGCGCTATCCATCGCAGTGACGGATTCGTCGTTGACCAACTCGACGATCAATCCGACGTCCGTTACCTTTGACAAAAATACCGCTATACAAGCCAATGTTCCGGTGACGCTGACGCTGAACGGCAATACGTTTAGCGGCATTAAGAATGGCACTGCTACCCTGGTTGCGGGAACGGACTACACCGTATCGGGCACGTCGGTGACGATTCAGAAGGCTTATTTGGCCGCCCAACCGGTGGGAACAACGACACTGACATTCAACTTCAGCGCGGGAGCGAATGCGACTCTTGCGGTCACCGTAATAAACACCACTTCCAGCGGAAGCGGGTCAATCAAGGTGCAGCGGTACAATTCCACCACCGCGGCAACGAGCAACACGCTGAACCCGCGGATCAAGCTGACGAACACGGGCACTACCGCCATCAATATGTCCGACGTGAAGCTGCGTTATTATTACACGATTGATGGTGAGGTCGCCCAGAGCTTTTTCTGTGACTGGTCGCATGTGGGCAGCAGCAACGTAACGGGCACCTTCATCAAATTGGCGACTCCTCTGACTGGGGCCGACCATTATCTGGAGATCGGCTTTACGAGCGGAGCCGGAAGCTTGGCTGCGGGAGCAAGTATAGAGCTTCAGATCCGCGTGTCCAAGACCGATTGGACGAACTATACGCAGACGGGTGATTACTCCTTCGATTCGACCCACACGGCTTATGCGGATTGGAGCAAAACGACTGGCTACATCGCTGGCGCTCTCCAATGGGGAACGGAGCCCTGAATAGAATAAAGCTGAAATGATGTGGAGCGGGTGGGAGCTTCTCCGAGTTTGGTGGTTGGCATGTCCACTCGAATTCATCATAATAATTTATTGGAATGATTGCAGTATATGATTATTATGGATTGAAAACGAAAAGAATCTGGGTCGCTCTGAAGCTTGATATCAGAACGACCCATTTTTTGTTTGGTGGCAACTGAGACATAACGAGGAGAAATAAAAGCCCTTGTGAAGCTCGAGCAGGAAATATAATTATCATCGCGAATACCTCGGATGTGGTAAATTAGGGAAGGTCGTATTTAAGATTTACTCTGAAAATGATGCAATAACGCTGGGGAGATACTGTGGGAACAATAATGTTATGCTACGTCGAGAAGATGAGGTTTCGCCGTGACGATATCTTAAAACAAAATGGAGTATGGGTCACTCTAGATAAGTGGGTAAAGAATGAAAATGCAGTATTGTACCCTGAACAAAAGCATTCGTTGTGGCATGTGGATTGGGGAGATTTGATATATACGGGAGGTGGATATTGGCTTCATGCCATTCTAGCCAATCAAAGGAACGAATATATTACGATTCCCTATATTAGCAATCCTAAAGGAATGCCTAATGATGTATCAGAAGAAATAAGACAAGAGTTTGAATATGGAGAATCTCAAACGTGTACCTGGTTTACATTTGACGAAATCTTCAATTTTAACTGGGATCAAAAGATAAAATATGAGGATTATACTATGGATAACCAATTAATCACTGATGTTGTTGATTATACAGTAAGCGGAGAAGAGTTTTTACGGGCATTGAAGAGAATAGGTCATGGAGAGCCATCCCATTATAGAGTTGTAATTATGTTTCATAATTAAGATAGCTCTTTATTTAGTGAATTCCAAAAAGCAATAAATACCTAAAAACACTGCATAAAATAAAATCTGTTCCTGACACAATCGTTGTACATTTCGAGGGAGGAGACACCCCTGTTCTCCACCGAACAGAACAGTAGATATAAAAAAAGATGACCCAATTAATTCAAGGGTCATCTCTTGGTATCTTAACTCCGCTATAGTTAGTTTAAATAATCATCAATTCGACTAAGTGTTCAGCTCAGCCTAAATAAAAAATAAATTGAACACAAATTAACGCTATGATATAATCGTTAGCGTAATTGACAAATTAAAATATGAAGGTACTAATTATTACTCCTAATTTAATTGTACATCTGCCACTTTAATTTGTCAATGCTCTTTTTTGTTCCAGAAAACGGAAAAAGGAGTGTGTTCAGAAGAGATGGATAGGATGGATTGGCAGCAGGAACAGGAACGGCTGGAACGGGTCAGGAACAAGCTACAGGAGAGGATCGCTGAGTTAGAGCCAGAGGTGGCGGGGCTGCAAGATCAGGCTACGGACATCCGCAAGCGATTTTGGGAAGAAGTTACGATTAACACAAGCACTTACGAAGATTTCGAAGAGTCCTTCTACACGATAAATCAACAGACCGCGATATTGGCGGAACGGGAACGTGGCCACAAGCTGTTAACACAGCAATGGAAAAGCATGAACCGTCTGCTCCCGTCTCCTTATTTTGGACGCATAGACTTTCAGGAGGATGGCCTGGACTTCGGCGAGCAGATCTATATAGGCGTATCCTCTTTCCTTGACGAAGAGGGATTGAACTTTCTGATTTATGACTGGCGTACGCCTATTGCTAGCTTGTACTACGATCACTCTCCTGGCTTAGCGTCTTATGTCACACCAGCCGGACGAATCGAAGGAACGATGGAGCTCAAAGGACAGTTTCAAATTCAAAACGGGCAAATCCGCAACATGTTTGACGCGAACGATACGATCGGAGATGAGTTGCTGCAGCAAGTGCTCGGCAAGGGTGCGGACTCGCAAATGAAGAGTATCGTGGCAACTATCCAGAAGGAACAAAATGCCATCATCCGCAATGACACAAGTCGGATGCTAATTGTACAAGGGGCGGCTGGCAGCGGCAAGACTTCCGCGGCATTGCAGCGAGTAGCGTACTTGCTGTACAAACACCGCCAGACGATCAGGGCTGATCAGATCGTTCTTTTCTCACCGAATCCGATGTTTAGCAGCTATATTTCTACCGTCCTTCCGGAGCTCGGAGAAGAGAATATTCAGCAGACGACCTTTCAGGAATATGTCGACTATTGGTTAGGTTCTTCGTTACGCGCGGAGGATCCCTTAGATCAGATTGAATATGTACTGACCGCTCAAGGAGAACCGGAGTACGAGGCCCGTATTCAGGGGATCGAGTATAAAGCTTCCGAGTCTTTCCTGCAAGCCCTGCAGAGCTTTGGATTATGGTTAGGAAGGGAAGGCATGAGATTCAACGCTATTCGGTTTCGGGACCGCGATTTGATTACCGCGGAGCGAATGAGAGCGGAATTTTATAATTATGACCGTTCCTTGCCGTTGCTCAACCGTATCATTCTCTTGCAGGAGTGGCTGCTGAATGAGCTTGCTTCGCTGGAACGCATGGAACGGGACGCGCCATGGGTAGAGGAAGAGTTGAACTATCTTGACACCGAGCAGTATGCAGAAGTTTTCGATATGCTGCATAAAGATCGGGAAGTATTAGACATTGCTGAACAATTCGCCACAGTTCGCGAGAAAATGACCAACAAGCGACGAGAAGATGAAAGTGATTTTGACTTCTCTCGGAAGGAGGAGGGGCTGCTCCGCCGAAGGATCGTGAAAGAAAGCTTTATACCGTTAAAGAAAAGTGTAAAGAAACTTTCATTTGTAGATGTCATAGACATATATGGCGAATTGTTTGCGGACGAAGCCTCTTATCGGGAGAAAATGAATGGGGCCGTGATCCCGCCGCTGTGGCTTGAAATATGTAGGCAAACCAAGGAAAAGCTGCTTCGGAACGAGTTGTTCCACGAGGACGCAACTCCGTATTTGTATGTAAAAGAACTGATCCAAGGCGTACGGACAAATACGGAAATTCGCTACGTCTTCGTTGATGAGGGTCAGGATTATTCTTCGTTTCAATATGAATATCTGAAAAAGCTGTTTCCCCGTGCCCGAATGACGGTGCTAGGTGACTTCGGGCAAGCGATCTTCATGCAGGCTACAAGTTTGGCCGCATCCGATTCGCCGCTGATTCGCCTTTTTGGAGAGGAAGAAACAAGTCTGGTCTCCTTGGTACGCAGTTATCGTTCCACCAGGGACATTGTTGAATTTACGAAATCGATGCTTCCAGGCGGAGAAGAAATCGTACCGTTTGAAAGGATAGGCCAAAAGCCGCTTCTGACGAGACTGGACGGCCGGGAGAAGCGTGATGCCCAAATCGTGGCAGATATTAAGGCGCTTAAGGCCGAGGGCTTCGATTCCATCGCCGTTATTACAAAAACCGCAGCTGAAAGCCGGGATGCTCATGAAAGGTTGCGGATTCAAGGTGGCGAAGCTCAGCAGCTCATGACGAAGGAGACAATGGGCTTTGAAAAAGGAGTAATGGTCATTCCTGTGTATCTCGCCAAGGGTGTCGAGTTCGATGCAGTCTTGGTCTACGATGCTTCACCCGAAGCCTATGGCCAGGAAAGCGAACGAAAGCTTCTTTATACAGCGTGTACGCGGGCCATGCACCGGCTTCACCTTTATACGACGGGCGACTGGTCGCCGTTTGTGCAGGCATTGCCTGCTAATTTGTATGAGAAAGCGCCATATTGACGAATTGTACAGCTCGCGATGTTTGGGGTAATGCCGATCGTGCTGCTTGTATTTGAAAGGCAGCATACACTACACTGCGCTTGAAACGGGTTGGATCCTGATGCTTTATGCGCTATACGCGGCGATCAGCATGCCAATCAGCGGCCGGTTGATCGACAAAATCGGCGAACGTCCGCTCGACTTCGTCGGCCTTTCCGTTGTATTCATTTCGCTGTTTATCTTGTCCGGCATGTCGGCGAATATCTCGTTGTGCGTTATCATCCTGTGTATTTGCAGCATGAGAATGGAGCAACCGCCAGTGGGGACAATGCGGACCCAGCGAAGATGATGGGCAACTAATTGCGAATTGGCTCTGATTCGCGTGTATGCAGATAGCCTTGGCCGTTAATCGGCCAAGGCTATTTTTGCTGTTGCTGATAGTCTTTAAATTACATCTTTAAAAGGACGTAGGACTATTCCTCGCTGGCTCGGGTAGTGGCTCCTTGAAGCCGTGTAAATAGACGATTCGACCATCCTTAATGGTGCAGAATATCTAATTAGATGAGTTCGCTTATGCTAAAATCAGAGTGACTCATCGGATGATTCTTCTTCTGTAAATGGTGTACGGTAACTTCATTCTACATGAATCTATTAGGGGCATTTGTGTTTAATGTCACAGTGTGAAACTTTAGAGGACGAGATTAGGAGATCAAAATGAAGAAGTCGGTAATATCTTTCTTTTTAGCGTTGATTCCGAGTATATCAGCCATATTTCTATTAGTTGAATACTTCCCTTATACAGGTCTTGGAAGAATCGTGAGTATTCCAATAACGATAATTGTTAATATTATTATTTTGTTATATTCTCTGTTTCTCACTCAAAGATTAAAATCAAGAGTATTCAAAAGCTTTATTTGGATTGCAACCATACTAATAAGTATATTGGTAGCTGTTATTTTGCATCCACAAGAATATTTGCCTAGCGTTTTAAAGCAACTTCGGGAACTGACATTTTCCCATACTATTAAATGACTAACTCCGTACTTTTATCCAAAGGGCCATTAGGTCCTCTATCGAAACGATTAACCAGTTGGAGGTTTAATATGCTTAAATATATTTATTGGCACGCTTATTTCAAAGTGAACAGAGAAGAAAAAGTGCATAAACTGCTTGCAAGAATCAATGAAATATGTGACATGAAGGGTACTCTAATTTCGAGTGAACGTTATTGGAAGGATTCCTCTTTATTCGATGTTGTTTTTAGAACGCCTTTAATTAAGGATAAAATTGCTGATACTGTATTCGAAGCATTGGTTATATCTAATAAGCTGGCTTATCAATGGGAGGTTACTGGCCCGTACATTTCTGAACCAGGGATGTGGAATTTTCATGGATTGACCACAAAAACGAAGGTTACGGGGATTGAATGGATCCAGTTTAGAGTGGAGCCTGAGATAAGTAATTTAGACTAATTGGCGAATTAGTTACAATAAGAATAGCGCAAGTGGAGCTTCTTTACCGTTTTCGTTCTTTTGCTTATTGAATTTGTTTAGACCAAAAATCTGGTGATTCACTCGCCAGATATCCCAGTGTCATAAGTGGTAAATAGCCGATGGAATGCGTAATATATTCGACTAGGATTATAGCTCTATCTGCCTCCACCATATGTTCTATGCCAATGGTTTTCATATATGGGTCTTTTATAGTTAGGATCATTCATTATAACTTTGAATTTGATTTCTGTTCCCTTATCCATACCCTCAAGAATAGGAATAGTGTTGGAATGATAGTATTTTTGGATTTCTACTTCCTCTGGCGATTTCATAATTGAAGTCGGTTCAGGTGGCTCAAGCTGGCTCAAACGTTTTACTAGTTCTTCAACCCGTTTATTTACCTCTTCAGGGTCACTTGCATGGAATTTCGGCAATCCTTGTGCATAAGACCTTGAGAAGTACACGGAGGAAGCTAATAATATAGACATGGTTATCATATACCCATTCCTTACTTTTGATATTTTCAACACCTCATAGATATGTTGATACTTCACAAGCAAATTTATGTAAGGAATTTCTTTAACTAATGGGACACTTGCAAAGAATAAAGCCGCCCAAATGTGGCGGATTTTTCAGTTATTTAGCAGGAAAGATTGGTTATAATCATCATCCACCTTTATAATTATGGTAAAATATCACAAGGTTTCCTTAGTGGATTTTCAAACCATATTGGATTAAAAGGACACGGTCCTACTGAAAATAAAGGGGTTTAGTGTTATGTATGAACTGTCTGTAAATGCTAATCTAAACATGTACAGAAGTGCTTGAATAATAATGTACAACTTTGACGAGATGAAACATACTGGTCTCAAGGGAGAGATGAGTATGTACATCACGTTGAATGTTCAATCCAACATC
>NZ_SKCD01000036.1 GCF_006542765.1 Paenibacillus luteus | reverse complement strand
TTTGTGGTAAACTTCACTTTATGGGTGCTCCTCTCTTTGGGTGATGTTGTCTTCGTAAACACCATTCTACCAAAGATTAGGGCACTTTTTTATGTTTTTATGAGGTCGCACTTTCGTAATTCAGGTTGAAGATTAATTTTGCTATTGGCATTGAAACATTTCCCTGATTAGTAACGTTTAGTATTTTATGGAATTATAAATATCATTTAAAGGATGGTCTCGCCATGTCTTCAAGCATCAAAATCATCTCATTAATAACAGTCCTATTTACAACCCTCTGCATTGGAATAGTTAGCGCGCGATATTCAGACCAAACGCTGGAACAACGAACAAGGATGGCAACAGGCCCGTTTCTGAGTCAACCGACAGAGTCAGCCAAACGAATCATCAACGATTATTTTACAGAAATCATGTATGTCAAAGACGAGGGGACCGCTCTCGCAGGTTTTGAAATTGTAGATGTCAATTCGTCCAATCTTCAAGACATAAAAGTAACCGTTCGTTTAAAATATGTAAATGGCCTTCATTTGCCGACAACAAACTACTCCATCGTTCCGATAAAAAATCATTATCAGGTTAAGAAGCAGTATTGTGCCTATGACTCCATACCAGAATCTCCTACATACGGTTCATTGATTGGCTGTACCTACGAAAGCTCGGATAATGGATTTGGCATACAGTCTTAATGTTTCAGACATGCTTTTAATTTATAACGCGTTTCGAATAAAAACCAATCATTTGCAAACCCTAACGACAAAGCCGTCATGCTTCCGGAAGGGTGAGATGTTTGAAACCGATTATTGCCATTGTTGCAGCTATAACTTCAGCCTCTATGCTGCTTGCTCAACCCGTAAGCCTGGCAGCAGCATCTCCGTCTGTCACAAGGCAAGCCGCAGCAGCTAACGGGCAGGCAGCAGGCGAAGAGGACTCGTTCAATGTCCGAAGAGGCCTATATGAAAAATTAAGCTTGTTTACTGAAATTCCCTGGTACTGGATCGCTGCCATCGATCAATATGAGCGCTCCATGTCCAAGGTTCGACCTAAAGCCAGGCCCATGCTTGGCAGCACCGTTGGCGTATTCATCGATCAAGAGCATTGGGCTGGCCCGCTTAATCCGAATACGGAGGACAATTCTCCCACTTCGATCCGCTTCTTCAATGGCATTGGACGTGACGGTGACGGTAATGGGCAAGCAGAACGGACGAGTGATATTGATTTGCTTTACTCGCTGGTTAGCCGCGTCGCTGCCTACGGCATTTCCGATGATGATTTTTCAATCGGATTATGGGAGTACTACCAGAATAATCGCTCTGTACAGCGGATTCAGCAGTTTGCCCGCATTTACTCAACGTTCGACAAATTAGATTTGTTCGAGCATGCCTTTCCCATACCGATCGGAACCAATTATGCCTATAATAGCACCTGGGGAACCGGGCGGAGCTGGGGCGGCAGGCGGACGCATGAGGGTACCGATATTTTCGCCCCCCACGGGCTTCCCGTTCGCAGCACTTGCTATGGAGTCGTTGAAGTGAAAGGCTGGAACCCTTATGGCGGCTGGAGAATCGGCATTAGGGACCTGAATAACTTTTATCACTACTACGCGCATTTGTCCGGCTATGATAAAACCGTCAACATCGGCGACGTCGTAAAGCCCGGTCAGGTGGTTGGCTGGGTCGGAAGCTCAGGCTACGGCAAGCCAGGCACGCAGGGTAAATTCCCTCCCCATCTCCATTACGGAGTCTATAGCGACCGTGGTTTGATAGAGTGGTCGTTCGACCCGTATCCGATGCTGCGCCGCTGGGAACAAGCGGAGCGCAAGCAGCTTAGGGCAAGGAAATAAATTTAAGCATCGAAATAAAGCTGCCATCAAAGCCTAAAGCCTTGATGGCAGCTCTTTCTCATGGTTATCGGGGCTACTCCGTAGAAGCGTTTCCTGCGCTTCCCGCGCCACTCCCGCTCGAATGTCCGCCTTCCTCCGTTATAGCTTCTGTAGACGGGCCGGCGTTCGATGAACCTGCATTCCCGCTGCCTTGCGGGGTGGACGTCACTCCGCTTCCCGATCCTTGGCCCAGCGGGACGGAAATGTTCGGTGCCTGCGCGGCAGATTCGCCGACCGGTTTGCCAGTATTGTCATAGTAGTACATCGGCACATCGCCAACGACAAGCAGGTACGAAATCGGGATATCGGTTTCTACGATTTCAGGCTCGGTATCGAAGGGGATAATAATCGTCACTTCCGCGATAATGCGGATGTATACCTCAACCAAAATCATATTGATGCCCGCATCCTTCTGGCGTGTGCTAAGATCCACCTTCACGGCTCCCACCGGCTCGAACTTGACTGGCACCCTAGGCCCGTAGGAGGAAATAATAGCGCTGCCAAGCGCATGGCCGATCGGGATATGCTCGGGGATATCCTTCATCTCGTTTAATGTGCTTTGGACGGTATTAATCGTCTGCGAGGTAATGCTCATATGCTCGGCGTAATTCAGCATAAAACCGGAAATCTTACCGTTGCTATTCATCTTCCAATCAATAAGCTTGTCAGTATCGGAGCGATTAGCCACCTGTTCCGTAATCGCTTTATTGATCGCTTGTGTCGCCATTTGCTTTACTCTTATTTTCGCTATATTCATAAGCGGCGGCCGTAAATTTTTCTCGATATACACAAACGATTGAATCGAAAAGACCGTCATAATAATCACTGTAATCAGAAAGATCGTGCGCTTGCGGATACGCGGCCTTGGTGGCCGAGCTCCCCATGCGCTGCCCGAACCGCTTCCGCTGCTTTTTGCGCGGCTGCTGAATTTCAGCACTGGCCGGCGAACGCCCCATTTCCCGCTGCCGGAGCTGGCACGCGCCCCCCATTTGATAGATGGGGCACCCGTGCCCGTTCCCCATTTTTTTGGAGCTGACCGTGGACCAGCCGAGCTGGTGCGGCTGCCCCAGCTAACCGTTTTTATTTTTGAGAACGGACGGCCTGATCCCAGCTGCATCCGGCTCCCGCCGAACCCCCGAAACCGCCAGCCTCGCCTCCCCCACTTTGCCAATCCGATCCCCTCCCGCCTCAAGCTGTCCCTCTTCCTTACCCATACTTATGCACAACTCGGCCAAAAAAGAAGACGGCCTGCCAGGGCTTAATTAAACAGCAGAATGAGTTGCTTTATGAGTTGCATAAAAAACTTCGCCTCTTGCTCAACAATTCATTAGTTCTAAGTACATTAAATATAAACGAAGTAACATAGGAATGATCAGGAGAACAAAGAGACTTTGCAACGTGATCCCTCATGGGATAGACTATAGGAAATCATTATTCGTGCTAAAGGAGTATCGGCATATGTCCATCAATCGTCGGCTGAATACCGACTCAGATTTCGAAGAAGTCATGGAGCTGCAGCAGCGCATCCGCGTTTTTCAAGACAATCAGCTGATCGACTCCAGCTCGCTGGTCGTGCGGTTTGACGATAGCATCATTGTGACCCAATCCGGAGTAAGCGATATTGCTTATCATAACCGGAAGGCATGCGAGTTTTTTTTGCTGAGGAAGAGCTGATTCGCGTTTTCCTAAGCTCTCTGTGTATACACGCACAAAATATGTCTGATCTGCACAGCTGTTACATACCAAAAAAAACGGTGCCATCTGCTCGCCTTCGCGCGCCGATGACACCGTTTTTTGCTTTTAGCCTTATGTTCCTTATCTACGGTACTTGATTTACTGCTTATTAAGCAATTGAACGTGCTGCAGCAAGCGGGTAATCAACGTTGCCGCTTCCGCCCGGTTGGCAAGCGCCAACGGCACAAATCCTCCATTGCCTTTGCCTTCCATGATGCCCGCCGCTGCCACTTGTGTCACAGCCTCAAGTGCCCAGCCATGGATAGCCTGCTCGTCTTTGAAGCTGACCGATGCTCCGGCCGCCTGATCGCCGGCAGCGCCAGCATTCTCTGCGAATTGCAGCGCATTTGCAGCCATGACCGCCATTTGCTCTCTCGTAATCGTCGCGTTCGGACGGAAGGTCCCCTCCTCAAAGCCTTGAACAAGCCCATGTTCCGCAGCAGCAGCAACGCTGTCCGCATACCATGCAGTTTCCGCAACATCTTTGAAGGTGGATAGCGCCACAGCCTCGCCATGGCCTAATCCGAGCGCGCGCACAAGCATGGCCGCGAATTCCGCGCGCGTTACGGTACGTCCCGGCGCGAAGCTTGCTTCCGAGACACCGCTGACGATTTGTTTGGAAGCCAGCAGCTCAATGGATTCTTTCGCCCAGTGGCTGCTGATGTCCGCAAAGGTTTTTTCATTAACCGCTAGCGCGTAAATGCTGTTACTTGTGCTCATGATGGTGGCGACGGTTTTTCCGGCAGCGTTGTTGAATAAGGCAGGAACGTAATGGAATTCTCCCGTGGCCGAATTAAATACGAGTGCCACTGCCGTTTTCGCCTTCAACTCACCGCCTGCCGTCATCGTCCGCTTCACATATTTGCTGCCGAAGCTGACGACGGGTACCGTCTTTGTGCCGTCAGAAACCGTTATCCCAAATTCAACCGGCACGCCTGAAAGCTCCATGCCTGCTGCTGCGGCCTTCCGTTCGAGCTCGGTCAGCGACTGCCCGCTGACCGGCCGAATTGTAAAGGTCCAGATCAGCTTGGCGTCTACGGTCTGTTTCGTTTGTTCCAAAGCGCTGCTCACAAGCGCTAATGGAAATTCATAAACGGCATCTCCCTGTTCGATGATCAGTATGGCATTCGGGCTGCTCTTGGCTGCACCCAGCAGCGCCTGAGCCGAGAAGGACAGCCCACCGCCTGCAGCGAGTGCTTCCTTCCCAAACACGATTCTCGTCTGACTGCCTGCGGCTTGCTCTTTTAGCTTGGCATCATTACTTGCCGTGTCGGCAGAAGAGCCGCCAGGCGGAACGGAACCATTGCCTCCCCCAGAGCCTCCTTCGGTTTCCTCTTCAGGATCGACGACTTGGACGGCAGCTTCTTTCACGTTAACCGTCAACACTCTGCTCTCCTGCCCAAAAGTGACCGTTAGTTTCGCCGCTCCTGCCTTAACAGCCGTAAGCAGCTTTTCTCCATTTACGGTTGCGTTATCTTCCCCGCTGCTCACCGATACAGCAGCGTCCGTAGTAACGTCTGCGCCACTCTGGTCGATGACCTTTAATTCCCGCGTATCTCCAACGGTCAAGGCAAACGGGCCTCTGTCCCCGTTTTCAAGTCGGATTAGGAACGGTTTCGGACGGTTTGCAAACCCTTCATTCTGCTCGCTGAACGTGAGCTTCCCGTTCGCATCGGCCAGCATCGATATTCTTTCGCCGCGTACAATCACGTTATCCACTTGAAGAGTGCCCGCTACATCGCTGGAGACATCAATACCGTTAGTTCCCATACCATCAAGCACGATATTCTGAAGCGTCACATTGCTGATATTGAAGCCAGCGCCATGCACGATCAGGCCGGCATAGGTGCTGTCCAGCGCTACGTTATCCCGCACGATGACATGCCCGTTCAAATCCTTCTCGCCCGCAAATATCCAAATCGCTCCCAAATTGATGTTGTAGGCCGCATCCGCGCTGCCTGTACGGAGCAGCGTATTGCGCTCCACAATCGTCGTGCCGCTGAATGCTACCGGATTGAAGCGCGTAGATATTGCAATCCCGGCGCCATTCGTAATCGTATCCGAACCGATATTATCCTGAAGCTTATTGTCCTGTCCGCCAAAAATAACGAAATTATCCGCCAGCCATGGCAGCGCTACTGTATTAAAACGCGCCGTGTTGTTGACGCTTGCGCGTCCTTCCGCTGACCACATAGCAATGCCGTCGTCGCCGGGGTAACGGATATCGGATTGTTCCATGATGCTGTTGCTTGTGCCGACAGAGAAGTTAATGCCGTCCGCCATCAAATTGCGTAGGCGAAGGCCAACCATATGCAGCCCATCCGTCATTTCATCGCTGCCTCTTACCTTCGACAGCCAAAGTCCTGTCTTGGAATGCTCCACCCAAACGTTTTGGATGACCGATCCTGCGCCAAAACCGCCATAGAATGCGTGGGTTAGCGCTTCGTCGTCACGAACATTCAAATCTCCGTCAATGAGGAGATCATAAACGCCTATGTTTGCTCCTTTGCCGATAAACCTTGCCCCGATCAGCGTTGTGTACCACATGCCAGCTCCGCGAATCGTGATTTGATCCAAGTCAATGACATCCGCTTTAAGCTCAAACTCTCCCTCTGGGAACCAGACGCCTTTCCCCTGCTCCTTCGCAGCGCTCATTGCGCCGTAGAATGCGGCTGTGTCATCGTTTCCATCGCCTGACACGGCCCCAAAGTCGGTGACGGACACAAAGCCTTCCGGCTTCGTTAACGGACCATCCACCTGTTCCAGATCAACAAGATCGATAATGTAATAATCTGCGGCATTGTCCGCATTTTTCTGCAAACGAAGGGTTGCCCCTGCCGGAATGTCGCCGATCCGCGCATGAATTTCATCGAAGAAGCGATGAGCATTGCCCTGCTTCGGATCATTCGACCATGGGTAGCTTCCGTATTCCCAGCCATGCTTCGAGCTAAGCGCCAGATTTTGCTTAAACTCGCCGTTTACGTAAAGGCTCAGCGTTTCATTTAATCCCGCGCCATCCGCGCTATCCGGAATGACATAACGCAGCACAAGCGAATTGGCAGCTTTCGCTAGCGTAAATTCCACATATTCGCCTTCGTCTGCCAGCTTCACCGCTTGCCTGCCTGAAGCTTCGGCTGCTATCTCGCGGTAGCTGCGCGACGGGCCAAGCAGCTCGCCATTCGTCTCGCCATGCTCCGCTTCATAAGTAAGGTAGGGAAGCGTTGCTCCGCGATAAGCGATGCCGACGCTATTTTTAATCAGTAAGCTGTCGAGCCACAATTGTCCTGAATCCGCAGTGTCCTTTTGGAACGTGATGATATTGATTCCTTTGCGGAGCTGCACGGCAAGACTCGTCTTGGACCAGCTTTGCGTGCTTCCCGCCGCCTTGAAAGCCACCTGCCTAATTCGTTCGCCGTTGACGTAAAGGCTCAGTTCCTTCGAATCGCCCGACACGTTCAAGTAACGCAGCTCTGTCCCGTAGCTGCCAGCAGCCTGGGCATGGACCGTAAAGCTGAGCTTATCTCCGGTCTCCGTGAAACCGCCGGCATATCCGGTACCGGAATAGCCTTTTTGAGAATCCGCTAGTTTAACATCTCCCGAGGCAAAAGCCAGCTCTGCTTCATATTGTTGATTGGAGGCTACCGGCTCAAGCTGCCATAGCGCCTCATCAGCCGCATTCGGCGTACCATAAGCAGCCTTACCTTCCGCATGCAGCAGCAAGCCATCTGATTGCGCCGCATTGGCAAACCGCTTGTAACCCACTCGGTCTTCTATGGTCCACTGAGCGGCGTCATTGCCTCTAAGCTCGCCGGATACCGCTTTAAGGCCCGCACCATCCAAGGTCAACAGATGACCTGTAGCTTTGTTCTTCACCAACCTGCGCCCGTTGAAATCCTGCAGCAGCCACTGGGAGGCATCGCTCCCCGCGCTTGGCGTGCCTGTCAGCACCACACCTGCGTTCTCATACAAATAACCGGAGCCTGCTTTCGCTTTAATGCGCACGTAACCGGTATCGTCGAAGATAGGCGTAGCCGTATCATTCGTTTTCTCCTCGCCCATATTCGGCGTCTCGAACAGCTCCGGCGCTTCCTTCATCGTCCATTGCACCGAGCCGAAGGAGGCCGGATACAGCCCGCGCTCCGCGTAGCCGGCATTATTTTGCACATGGATCAGCTCATCGTCGTATTTGCCATTCAGGCTGCGAATATAATATTCCGCGCCGCTCGGCGAACTTTCAATCGCCCACTGCGATGCGACATCATGGCTGGCCGCCTCCTTGCTTTCAATAAACGGGTAGTCTCCATTCATCGTCATGTAATGGCTGGTGACACGGTTTTTCAGCCGAACCGCGCCCCCGTCCTGCTCGACAAACCAGTGGCTATAGCCATTCGTCTCGGCTAAAGCGCCGTATAGTACAATGCCTCCGTTATTCTCATACAGGAATTGGCCGTTCGCCTTGTTCTGAATACGAATCGGCGCAACCGGGAGCGGCTCTGAAGGAAGCGCCACTGGCTCCACGGCGAATTGCGCGCGATCTTCCTCTGCCACAAGCTTGCTCACTCGCGAGAATCCATCGCCGTCCGCATAAAGGTAATGGCTCGCCCAGCCGCTCTTTAGCACAACCAAGCCTTCTGCGGCACCTTGCTCCATAAGCCATTTCGCGCTGCCCCAGCAGGTGCAAATATCGTCTTGCGCTAGGATGGGCTGCGCGGGAGCATCAAGCTCGACATCGCCGCCGATATGCTCCATCGACACGTAGTGTCCCGTTTCTAGATTTTTCAAGCGAACCGAGGTTGGCCCGTCGCCTGTTTTCTCCAAGTACCAAACCGAGCTAAGGTCGTTCTCCGGCAGCTCGCCGTACTTTACCTTTCCAAGCCCGTCGCCTGCCTCCGTTACCTCATAAAGGTAGCTTCCGGTTTGTTTGTTTTTCAGGCGTACGTTCGTCAGCGCCGCGTCCGCTACCGGAACGAAGCGCCAGCGAGGGCTTCCCCAGCTCGGATTAATGATGCCGTACTCCGCGTATTTCGTCAGGTTTTGAAGACTGATATATTTCTGCTGGCCAGAGACGTTATTCGCATCCTGCACGCTATGAATCAGCTTCGAGCCGCCAACATCCTCGATCACCCATACTGCGCTCGTCCATGCGTCCTCGACTGCGGTCACATCGATGCGTCCTCCGGACATCTTCTCAAGATTGATATAATGGCCGGTAGCTCTGTTCTGAATTCGTTTGCGTCCGTTAAAACGCTCAATCAGCCATTGTCCCTTATAGTCATCCTCCGAGACATTGCCATATTTCAGCTGTCCAGCAGCATCCTCGTATAGCACGAACGCCTGCCATTCATTTTGAATGCGGACATACTGCGGCGATCCGTCCCCGCTGAAGGCAGGGTCTTCGAACAGCCACTGCGCCGCATCCTCGTTCGGGTCAATCGAACCAGCCTGCGCAGCGCCCACATTGCCCTGAATATGAAGATACTGCTCAGCTCCCGCCTCGCTTCGCACGACTTTGTAATCGTCATAAAGCGTAGAGTTGCTGATCGACCATTGGTCTTCAGCCGTGCTTACGGCGAGCGGAAGCGCCTGAAGCGGAGCAGTCGGGTCATTGGCATCCACGCGTGTTACGTAGTGGGCAGTTGCCAAATTCCGAAGCCGCTTCTTGCCGTTCAAGTCCTCCTGAACCCACTGGTAAAATGCTTTTTCTCCTGCTGAAGCCGTAAGCGCTCCATAACGAACCACGCCCGCCTCCTCATGCAAATAAGCGGTGCCTACGGCCTCATTCGTGAAGTTCACCATTCGGTAGGGCTGTGCATCCGGTGCCAGCTCCACTCGCCAGTGTGCATTGTCCCTATCCAGAACGGACCAATTGTTGGAGCGAACATGAATATCATCAAATTGCGTATTCAGCACAAAAGGTTGCGAAGGGTCTGCTTGATAGGCCTCCACGTTCTGGAAGGTAACAAATCCCCCTCCGGCCGCAGGGGCCATCATCCATTCGCTCTTAACTGTAGCGTCCAAAGCGACAGCCTTAATCGGTTCCCACAAAACGCCTTGCGTAATGTAGTGGCCGGTGGCGCGGTTTTTGATCCGGTACGATTCCGGGGTTGCCCCAGGCACCAGCACCCAATGGGAAGCGCGGTCTACAGCCGGCACATCGCCGTAATCAACCGAGCCATCCGCGCCTTCATACAAATATTGTCCCGCTCGGAATTTATTCGCGAGTCGAATCGGAGCGGCAGGCTCCACGGGCTCAAGCGCCCATTGCGGGCTCTCAAAGGTAATGTTGATATCGTTGCTCGCTTCAGCGAACCCGAGCTGATCCTCTTGATGAATGACTAGATTCGCATTCGCTGGGACGGTTGCACTCTTGATTACGACATAACCTGCACGGTTCGAGT
This sequence comes from Paenibacillus luteus, assembly GCF_006542765.1. Lineage (GTDB taxonomy): Bacteria > Bacillota > Bacilli > Paenibacillales > Paenibacillaceae > Pristimantibacillus > Pristimantibacillus luteus. The sequence continues at coordinate 42,367 of NZ_SKCD01000036.1, read as the reverse complement.
CATGAATCGTCCATTGATCAGCAAGCGTGCTCTCGGCAATCTCGCGGCTCGTCAGCGCGTCTCTCCGCTGTCCAACCTCCGCAATCGTCATGTAATGGCCAGTGGCACGATTTTGCAATCGCTTGTTGCCATTGTAATCTTCGATCAGCCACTGCGAGGACTCATCCTCATAGCTCGGAAAGCCATAACGGACGATTCCGCTCTCATCCTCATACAAATAATTGCTTTGCCACTTGTTCTGAATGCGAACATAGGTAGAGTCCGTAACCGATAGGGCAGCTGTCTCCGGTGGCGGATCGCCTGCCGTTTCCGGCGCTGCCTCGTTGGCATAGACCGGCACAGCCGTAAGCATAAGCAGCAGCGCCAGCATAAAAGCGAATATAGACCTTGCACGTTTCATTGCACAGACCTCCCAAAGGTTTGCAAGCACTAGCTTGATTCATGCGCCTGCATATGTAGATCAATCATTCCCTTTTATCATAATTTGGAATCGCTTACATAACGATGTGCATTTCTAAATAAAGTAGGTGATATATTACGAATACCTGATATTAAAAGCTTCTGCCTTTTCTCTCCCTCCTCGCTCGCATGCTTAAACCTAAAAAAAAAGCCCCCGTCCTAAGACAGAGGCTGCAAACGGCTTCTATTTCTCTCCTGTTAGCCATGCCGCCAATTCCTCTGTTTGGGAAAGGGTGGCAATGGGATCAAAATACCAAGAGCGATCATGCGTCCAAATATAAACCCGGTCATTTTTCACTGCATCAAGCAATTTCCAGATCGGGTCTGCTTTCAAATCCGCGAGCGTAAGCGTGTCGGTAGTCAAAACGATGTAATCCCCCGCAAAGTCAGATAATACTTCACCTGATACTTCCACGATCTGTTCTTTCATTAGCTGCTCGGCCACTTTAGCCGGCGGCTTCAGGCCAAGCGCCTGGTAAACGGCTTGTCCGCCTCTGCCAAAGTTATCGCCGAACACCCCCGTGTTCTTGCCCCAATCCTGCATGACGGAAACGGTAGCCTCGCTTGGGATCACACTCTCTACCTTCTGTTTAGCTGAGGCAATGCGTCTGTCATAATCAGCCAGCCAAGCCTCTGCCTCCGTTTCCTTGCCTAGCACTTTCCCGAAAAAAGCAAGCTCTTCATGCGCATTTTTCAATTCCCCATAAGGGACCAATATCGTAGGCGCGATTTTACTAAATTCTGCATACGCCTCTTCATTCCCCGTCACTATCAAATCCGGCTGCAAATCAATGACTTTTTCGAGCGATACACTTTCATATTCCCCGATATTTTCCACGCCGGCAAGCGCCTCCGTAAAATACGGATTTTTCAAATTAAGCTCTGGCGTTCCGACCGGCGTGACCTCCAAAGCAATGAAGCTGCCTAAATATAAATCAACGACGATCCGCTGCGGTTGATCCGGAATTTCGATATCCCCTTTAATTGTAGCAACCATTCTGGTCTGTGCCGGAGCCTCGGTTGCGCTAGCGGTTGCTTGTGCTGCCACGTTGCTTGTCCCCGTGCCCAGATTTCCCGTTGAGCAAGCGCTCATCATTAAGGCAAAACACAATAAAAGCGTGGCTGCCATAGATAATTTCAAACCTTTGTACATGGTCAAGTTTTTCTCTCCTCTTAATTGATAATGATTATCATAACCATCACCATTGTACTTCCGCAGTTTGCCCCGAACAATGGACGATCGGCTCCATCTGTATAGACGATCGGCTTCGTTTCTCTCTTCTCCTTGCTTGTGTCGCCGGAAATGGCCGGGAGATATGCCAGCATGTTTTTTGAAAATCCGGGTGAAATATAAACGGTCGAAATACCCCACGCTTTCGGCAATCTCCTGAATCGTCGCATCGGTTTGCCACAGCAACTCTCTGGCATGATTGATTCTCACTTGAATGACATAATCGATAACGCTGTATCCGGTTTCTTGTTTAAACACCTTCGATAGATTTTTCGCGCTATAATTTAAGCTTTGCGCCAGCTGCTCCAGCGTAATCTGCTCACTGTAATGATCATGAATATACCGCTGGGCTTGTTCGCCAAGCGCTATTTTCACGGGGAAATCCCCATAAAGCTGAAGCTGTCGCATCACCTCATAAACAAACCGTTGGAATAATGCATTCACATGCAGCCGCTCCAAAGATTTTGATACTCGCCATTCTTCCTCCATAACCCTAAGATTCTTAAACAATACAATCGAATTTTGCGGAGCAACTCCGTAGGATCGTGCAAACGGCTTCTGATTCTCAAGCAAAGTTAATATTGCTTGGCTGCAAGGCACTGGAATCGTTGCCTTGTAGAATATGAGATAATATTCGAATTCTTCCTCCGCTATTAAAATATCCAAGCACATGCCCTTGCCTCCATGCAGCAAACGAAACTGATCCGTCGCGTAGGGCTTCCTGTCCAGCAGCACTTGCGCCTGCCCTTTAACCGTGTACAAAAATCCGCTGGCAGGCAGCAAGTACGCGTTTACGTTCTCGCCAGGCTTCAGCCTATGGTGACGAATATCCAGCACTTTACTGGAGGCGTAGTTCCAGCATTTCACATGATCATTCCAATCCATCTTCCGCTCCAACTCCTCAATGCTTGCTTTCCGAATAGACATTATAAAACATATTAATGATAATGATTCTCAATGTCAATTCATTTTTGGTTATCTTCCTAGCACCTGGTACTACAATAAGATGGTACTTACGGGAATAGGAATATGCTGTAAACTAAAGACATCAACAACAACACGGTTCGGGAGGGCTTCACAAATGGAAAAAATGGAAACGATGCATGTTCGCAAACCAGCCAACTTTTACCGCCGCCGCAACACACCAACTTACACCTTCATGGCTTGGGCCGCCTTTCTGCTCGCAGCCGGATTTGAATTCATCGGCATTTATACGCTCAAGCAGCCTATGTCCGTACAAGGCTATTACGCTGTAACCGGCGTTCTCTTAATTATCACTTCGTTCCTACTGCAAAAGGTTGCGCGTGACAATGACGAAGATAAATTTCTTAAAGAATACAACCCAGGCTACAGAAACCGGAACACCAGCGCTTTTACATTCATGGCTTGGGCCGGCTTTATCCTCGCGGTTCTAGCGCAATACATCGGGATTTATGTGCTTGAAGAGCCGCTTTATGTGAAAGGCTATTATGCAATAGCCGGCGCTTTCCTGATTGTCGCTTGCCTTGTTTTGCAAAAAACGATTCGCGATAATGAGGAAGACAGCATTCATACAAGTGCCAATGAGGAGTTTGAAGCGTAGAAAGAGATACAAGAGAACGTATACGCAAAACAAAAATAGGACAGAGCAGCTGTTAAATCCTGCTCTGTCCTATTTTTGTTGAACAGTCTTTCAAGCAAGGTGAGTCACTTGAAAGACTGCCCTTTCCCACCAACTATTCTACTTTAATGGAATCAAAAAATTTCTCTTGTACAACCTTGGCCGATTTGTCTAACAGGCCTTGAAGGTCCGCTCCTTTTGTGGAGAATACCTCCTGCAGGACATTTGTTAATTCCCCGTAATAATCCTGTGTGTTGTATTGCGCTTCCGGTTTGCCGTCAAGCAGGGCATCGGATTCAGCATTGTATTTGTAGACGTTATCGTACTTATCGAAGATCGCTTGCGCTTTTTGTCCGTATTCCGAACTTGGGCTGTAGTAGTTCATTTGCGGCGGAATAAAGAATTTGCCTTCCGTTTGACGTTTTTGAATATCCGTTTCTAGCGATTCTAGACCTTTATCCGTGAAATAATCAAATGTGATGTAACGGAAGGCCATGTCTTGCTCATCCTTCGTTGCATTTGGGTTGATGACCAAGTAATCTCCGCCGAGAACGCCCGTATGCTTGCCGCCTTTCTCAGCTGCTGGCATCGGGAATGTCAGTACATCCTCAGGCTTCAGCCCGCCTTGGTTAAGCGCTTGCTCAAGTACGCCCTCTGCCCCAGCAATAACCATTGCCGTACGGCTTTGGCCGAATGCGCCAACCGCATCTCCCCAACCAAGTGCCCAGTCTTGCGGAATCGCATTCGCTTCCCATCTAAGCTTGTTGTAAAACTCAAGTGCCTTCAAACCTGCTGGAGAGTTAAAAGTTGCCGTTACTTTGCCATCGGCAACATTTTGGACCTCGCCGCCTGCTTCAAACAAGAAATTCGTCCAGTTCCAGCCTGCTTCCGTTCCTTTGCCCATTGGCGCGATGCCTGCGATCCCTTTTTTCGGATCGGCAACCGCTTTAGCCGTGTTGTACATATCGTCCCAAGTCCAGTCGTACGAAGGAACAGGAACGCCCTTCTCATCCAGCAGCTTCTTGTTGACGACTGTAGTCGTTACATAAGCTTTCTGGGAAACGCCGAACACTTTGCCGTCAATGATGAATTGGCTTTGCAATACCGGGTTGATTTGATCTTTGTACGGATAAGCATCCCATAGCTCTGTAATATCAGCTACCCAGCCGCGCTCTTGCAAAAACTTCGCTTCCGTTGCCCAAGTGTTGAAGAAGGTTGGCGCTTCGTTAGCTGCCATTTTGATTCCGATTTCACTTGGGTTGTAGTGCCAGTCGCTCTTCACGATTTCTACGTTCGGATAGACTTCATTGAAACGTTTGATCTTATCGTCTTCCAGCTTGCGGTTTTCCACTTGGTCAGGCAAAGGATAATAGATGCTAATTGTAATTTTTTTGTCTTTAATATCTTCTTTCGGAGGATCCGTTTCCTTGGAACCTGCGTTGTTCGTTGCGGCATTTGTCGGTTTATCGGTTTCCTTCGCATTGCCGCCGTTGTTGCCTCCACTGCAAGCAGCCAAGATGGAGCATAGCATAACCATACAAATCATGACCGCTACATTTTTCTTTAGCATTGATATTCCCCTTCTCATTTCGTATTTTCGCTACATCCTCATCATAAAGGAGGCGTTTTCATACCACGAGGTGTATTCTTATTCCGATCATGTGTATGTCTACGAACTGCTTATCCCTTCACGCCACCGAGTTGTAATCCGCGCATGATGAATTTTTGGAACGTTAGAAAGACAACGATCGGCGGCAGCATGACCATCGTCAGAATCGCAAAACGAATGTTAAGATTCAGCCTTTGCGCGCTGATGACGTATTTGTATACCGCTGTCGCCAGCGGATATTTACTATCGCTGTGCATGACCAGGGATGGCCAAAACCAATCATTCCATGCCGTGGAGAAGACGAATATCGCGAGCGTGGAAAAAATCGGAATCGACAGCGGCAGCACGATGAGGCTGAAACTTTTCCAATCAGACGCTCCATCGATGCGCGCCGCCTCGATCATTTCGTGATGGATGCCATCAAAGAAGTTTTTCAGAAGCAGCAAGTAAAAAGCGCTCGCACCCGCCGGCAGCCAGAACGCGGCATACGTATTGAGCAATCCTAAATCCTTCAGGTTCAGGAAATTCGGGATGATGTACGTGCTTGGCGGGATGAACAGCGTGATCATAAAGAAAAAATAAATGCCGCGCTGGTAAGGCACATTTAGCTTCGACAGGCTGAAAGCCGCTAATCCCAAGACGACCACGGTCATCACCATGTTGCCGCCAAAGATCATAAGCGTGTTTTTCAAAAACAGCGGCAGGTTCATAAACTCCCAGCCCTTGCTGTAATTGTCGAAATGCCATTCGGTAGGGAGCAAGCGCGGCGGAAATGAGTTCGCTTCTACATTAGTCTTTAAGCCATTGAACAAAGCGGTCAATACCGGATAAATCATAGACGCGACCATAACGATAATGACGATAATTGCGATTAGAAAACCAAGCTTATTCGTTTTTTTGCGATAATCGTAGCTGGATAATATGCCTCTCTCCAAGCTTTTCATGATTTGCCAGCCTCCTTGTTGTTCAGCTTGAATTGCACGAGTGCCAATCCGCCCAGAACAAGGAACATCAGCACGCCTAGTGCAGACGCAACACCATAATCCAGCCGCGTGAAAGCGTACTTAACAATAAGCAGCGAGTACGTAAGCGTCGCCTTGTTCGGGCCGCCATCCAGCAAGGCAAGCTGGGACTGAAAGCCTTGGGTAGTAGCGATCAGCTGCAGCAGGAACAACAGCAGCACAAGGCCGCGAATCGAAGGAAGCGTAATATGCCATATCCGGCGGAAGATGCCCGCGCCGTCAATTTCTGCCGCTTCATACCAATCCCTAGGAATACTAAGGACGGCGGCCAAATAAATCAGCATGCCTGACCCGAACTGCTGCCAGGTTTCCATGATGACAAGCGAGATCATCGACCAGCTCCGGTTGGTCAGGAACGCGATTTGGTCGGAGCCTGTCTGCGTCAGCAAGCCGTTAATCGGGCCGACCGGGTCATAGAACCATCTCCATAGCCCATACAGCACAACGGCTGGTATGACATTGGGCAAATACGCCGCTACGCGAACAAAACCTTGAAAACGGCGCAGCTCCGAGATTGCGATGGCGAACAGGATCGGTACCCAAAAACCAATGACGAGACATAAAAACATGTAATAAAGCGTATTTTTCACGCCGATCCATACATCGGGGTCATTAAATATCGTCTTGTAATTTTCTAACCCAACAAACTCGTTTCCTTTGACAAAATCAATCGTGTAAAAGCTGTAAATAATCCCCTTCGTAATCGGCACCCATAAAAATAAAATAAAAATGATGGCTGCCGGCAGCAGAAATAAATAACCTGAGATATGCTTTTTCCACCTGCCAGCCTTCCTCTGTACCTGGGTATCGAGCGGCTCGCCTACTGCAACTGGTTGGTTCATTCGGTTTCCCTCTTTTCTTTTCTATCGCTCTATACCATTTTAGAAGCAAGGGGGCCAGCTGGTAATGTGCATATCTAAGGCAATGATAGCTATTTTTACTTCATCTTATTTCTTGTCATCCTTCTTCAGCTCACTTGGGCTCATGCCATAATATTTCTTGAAAATTTTGCTAAAATGCTCCGGCGATTCATAACCGACCCGCTCTGATATTTCGTATCTCCGCAAATCCGTATGAAGAATAAGCTTCCGGCTCTCCTCCATCCGAAGCTTGATGACGTATTCCCACAGGTTATAGCCGGTATCCTTCTTAAACAAATAGCTCAAGTAATTTGGACTGACATGGTTTTTCTGGGCAACCTCATGCAGCGTCAGTCCCTTCTGGGCAAAATTCCGGTCAATATAGGCCTTGGACTTCTCGACAATCAGGCTGTTTTGCTCGCTGAGTTCCTCCGCCGTCGGGTCCTGCGTGTAGGTGCTCCAATTAAAATCGCCGTAATAAAACACATAATGGTCGCGATGCTCCTTATTCCATAGAATCGCTTTGCGTGCCTGCTCGCCCAGCATTTCCATAAATGCGATGCCGCGCACGATCTGGCTAATGCCGATGACACAGTGCAGCCCTAAATATTTGTGTATATTGTAGTAAAGGCTGCGCCCGATCATATCCAGCTGATTGATTTTGTTGACGCTCGACTCTCCGAATTCACTCTCATCCCATTGAAGGATTACGCTGATTTCCTGGTTAGGGGAATAGAAGGCCGCATGGTTCCATTCTTTGTCTAGAAGCTCATTAGCAATATTCAGAGCGGCATATTGCAGCAGCAGCGCATCCCTCGCCGGAATTTGGCGATCCTTGACCGCGAGATTCAGCCGCAGCTTAATAACCGCAAAGTAAGGGCCAGCCAAGTTAACCGCATAGCGTTCATAGAGCAGCTTCGAAAGCGCAGCCGGTGTCTCCTCCTTGCCGGAGAGCAGCTGGTTAAATAGCTCCGTGCGCCTCGGAAGCGGCTCCTCCATATGAAAATGCTCCTGCAGCTTCGACAGAAATTGATCCTCCGCTGCGGCCGGCTTATCCATTTTGAGCAGCACATTCCTCACCGAGTCGAGAAACTGGTCATTGTTCAGCGGCTTGATCATATAATCCTTCGCGCCAAGTCGGATCGCCATTTGGGCATATTGAAACGTCTCGTATGCGGAAATGATAATCGTCTGGACCCAAGGCTTCAACAGCTTCGCCTGGTGCATGAGCTCAATGCCGTTCATGGAACCCATCTGGATGTCCGTTATAAGCAAATCAATTTCTTCAATTCTTAAATAATCTAGTGCTTCATACCCGCTATGGGCAGTATATACATTAGCCAAGTTGATTCCCGATGCGGACAGCAGGCTGCTTAAGCCTTCACAAATCAATGGCTCGTCATCCACGATCAATATATTGTACATATCGATTCCTCCTCTTTCTCTCTCTTTCCGTTTACAGCGGTTCATCATGGGTCGTTGGCAAAATAATCGTTACTACCGTACCGCCAGCTTCCCCGCGCTTATAGGACATTCCATACATATTGCCAAAATGAAGCTGGATTCTCTGTTGGATGTTGCGAATGCCATACCCCATCGTATGGTCTGGCTTATCGCCGTTAAGCAGCCTCTCAAGCGTGGCATAATCGACTTCCTTATGCCCGTTATCCTCCACTTTAATGGTGACCCTCTCGCCTTCTACGATGGCGGAAATATGAATCTCGCCATCCTCTCCCATAAATTTGACCCCATGGATGATGGCATTTTCAATCAGCGGCTGAAGCGATATTTTCGGAATCAAAATCGTGCGTGCCGCATCCGAAATACTCCAGGTTACCTGAAACTCGTATTTGTAGCGCTTCTGCTGTAGGCTGACATAGGCAGACGCGTGCTCAAGCTCCTCTTCAAGCGGAATAAGCTCTCTTCCTCTGCTTAAGCCGATCTTCATTAGCTTCGATAAGTCCTTGATCATTTCCGCCGATTCCGTATTGCCCTCAAGTGAGCTCTTCCAATAAATGCTCTCCAGCGTATTGTAGAGCAGATGCGGATTAATCTGTTGGTAGAGCAGCTGCAGCTGCGATTCCTTCTGCTTGATGTCCATATGGTACTTGTAATGAATAAGCGCATTCAGCCTGCGGGCCATATCATATAAAGCAGATATAAGCACGCCTACCTCGTCATTCCTTCCTTTCCCAGGCGTCTCCGGCACCAGCTTCCCCGGTTCGTAGGATCGGACAAACTGCGCCAGCCTTTGCAGCGGTGTCATCAGCGAGCGCCAGAAATATACCATCACGACGCAGCCGAACAAAATGTACGCAACGGAAATAAGCTGAATGACGTTTTTGAGCTCACTCTGCTGCTTCAGCAGCGAGCTGACGGGAATTTGATAGATCAGCTTGTGGTCCAGAAGCCGATTGTAATTGACCACATAAATATAATCCGACGTCATGATGTCAAAACTGCCCTCGGCCTCCATCTCCTCGGCAATCTCCATTTCGGGCGGAAGCTCCAGTACCGTATCCATCAACTTGGAGTCCGTTGCGGCCAAAACGCGGTTCGACCAATCTGTAAACATAATCTTTCCGTCAGGGAGAGAGACGGATCGGAGCGACTCTGCAATTTTCACATCCATTTTGGTTGCAACCAGCACGCCAATGATACCGTTTCCATAAGTAACGTTATTGACGGCGCGTATATAGGCAAGTGTGCTGATTCTCGAGAGGCCAACATTGGAATCAATAATTTCCATATAGCCCTTGCTCTTTAATTTGACAGCGTTATCGAACCATTCCGGCTTCTCCGAATCCGAGAAGAAATAAACGCCGGTCTGCATAAGTTGACGCTTTGGAGCGAAAAAATAATAATCATTCGGATCATAGATGTACAGCGAATAATAAACCGCTTCTCCTCCGTTGAGGGGGATTGAATTGCCTGCCAGCAGCTTGTCGACTTTATCGTATTTGCGCACCCGCTCGATAACCGAATCGCTCTCCAGCGGAATGAGCTGCTGCGTAATCGGGTTTTGAATAATCGTAGTCGTGATTTTGCTAATCGTATCCATATCGCGTTTGATGACGGTGTAGTTTTGCTTGCTCAGCTCGACATAGGCGCTGGTGACATGATTTTTAAGCAAGTGCTCCGCTTTCATGTTGCCATAGGAATGCAATAAAAAAATCGGGCTTACCATAACGAGAAACAATAAAATTAATTGCTGCTTTACGTTCATTTTTGTCATCGGATTGCTGAGACCCGTTCGCATGCTTGCACCTCCGGCTAATAACTGTACTATAGCAAAAATAAGAGCGATTCTGTGTGCTTATTTCTACCCTTTTCAAGTGGCATCGAAAGGCTAATCGTAGAAATGCACATACTTTAAAGAACGGTGAGCTTTAAGGTCAAGCATGTCCCTGAAAGGCTGAAATGCCTTCTTCAAAGAAAACGAATACCGTCACCCGATGCACAAAAAATGCCGCTAATCAACATAATGTTGGTCAGCGGCACTTTATAGCATTTATGTTAAGCAATGATGGATTTGATGTGAATATCCCGCTCCAAGCTTAAATCGAGGAAATAGTCGGCCAGCTTAATGAGAGGCGTCTCGATATTATGCGGATTGATATAAACAACCTCGCCTTCCCGCCCATCCGTAAGCAGCACTTGCTTGCCTACTAGCCGCTTCATCATATTTTCGATAAATAAAGAGATGATATGCGGGTCCAGCGCCCCGAACCGTCCTTGACTCATTTGGCTAACAATTTCATGGAAGGATAGAGGCTCATGATAAGGGCGTCTCGACGACATCGCATGAAAAATATCGGCTACCGCTACAATCGAGCTGAAGACGTCTATATTTTCTTTTTTCAAGCCAAGCGGATAGCCCTTGCCATCGACACGTTCGTGATGCTGAAGCGCCACCCGGGCAATTCGCATGCTCAGCCCTGTCGTTCCTTTAAGCAGCTCGTAGCCCAAAATCGTATGTTTCTTGATTAATTGGAACTCCACCTCGCTAAGCTTGCCCGGTTTGTTGAGAACCTCAAGCGGAAGCTTGATTTTGCCCACATCGTGCAGCGTTGCTGCCAAGGACAAGATCGACAGCTCGGAGTCGTCGAGGTTCATCCATCTTCCGATGAGCGTGGAAATGACACCTACGCCAACGTTGTGCTGGTACACGTAATCGTCCTTCGCCTTCACCGCCTCAAACAACTCGAAGATATCGGGATTTTTGGAGAGCTGCAATATGGCAGGCAGCACTTCGTTACGAATCTCCATCAACGGAACCTTTCTTGATACCAAGATCGATTCGAACAGTTCCTTTGATATCGTAACCGTCTGCTGCACCAGTTCGCCCAGTTGAATGCTATTTTCCGCGACAGGCTTCTGATCCTCCGCAAGAGAGAGAGAATACAAATCTATCCGATGGTTAATTAATATGTTTAGGGACTCACGGGTGAGGACAGAGTCAGCTGGAACAATGGTAACGCCGTATGCGTTCAAAATATCATGCTTCATCCTTTTTCCGATCAACTGCTCCATCATTCCACTCCCTCGCACTAAATGTTTCCAACATTTAGTTTACCATAACTTAATCAGGAAGTAAGCGATTATATAAGAAATTACTATATTTAATAGAGAAAGCAACCATTAACTTTCAGATAATTCAAGCCAGCGCTCCAGTACCCCGTTGAGCTGCTGCTGCAGCTGTTCGTTCGCGCTCCAAAGCTCTGTTAGCCATTCATTATCACCATCTGCTGCAGCTTGCTCGATCTGCTTGCTCGAAACCGCTAACTCTGCCTCCAGAAAAGCGATTTCGCTTTCCAATTGTGCGGGTGTACGGAGCTTTTCCCGTTCCTTGAGCGTGAGTTCCTTCGATTTTGCAGGTGGTTTGGGCTTATGCTCCCGCAGCTCGAGCGGACTGGCAATGGGCGCAGCGCTCGGTACCATTATTTGCGCAGTCGTCGCTTTCGCTTTGTAGTCATCGTAACTTCCTAAATAGGAATGAACCGTTCCGTTCTTCAGTTCCCACACCCGCGCCGCAAGCCGATTAATAAAATAACGGTCATGCGAGATAGCCAGTACCGTGCCTTCGAACTGCTCCAGCGCCTCCTCTAACGCTTCGCGCGAGCTGACATCCAAATGATTTGTCGGTTCATCCAGAAGCAGCAAATTCGGTTTCCTTCGAATGAGCAGCGCTAGGCGCAAACGCGACCATTCTCCTCCCGAGAGGGAATGCAGCGGCTTGAATACCGCCGCGCCATAAAACAAATAAACCGCCAATACCTTTCTAGCCTCGCCTTCCTCGAGAGCTCCCTCTGTGCGGAAGAAATCGAGTACCGACTGCTGCGGATCCGGTATCTGCTCCTCCTGGGCCAAATATCCGATGCTTAGGCGCGCGCCGTGAACCAGTTCTCCCGCGTCCGACTGCAGCTGTCCGAGCAGCAGCTTGAACAAGGTTGTTTTCCCTGATCCATTGTCACCCAGCAGCGCAACCTTCTCTCCATAAAACACGGTGCCCTCGGCATTCTTCAAAATATCCCGGCCGCCGAAGCGCTTATTAACGCCTTGAAAGGTGAGCGCGATCCGACCGGATCGCTCTTCCTGGCTCAACTCGAATCCTGCAGTCCTTCGGTCAAGAACGGGACGCTTTAACAGCTCCAGCTTCTCCATCGCCCTGCGGATCGAGGCGGCCCGCTTAAAAAACTTCTCGTTTCCGCCAATCCGCCCCCACTCTTCCAACTGCTTGATCGTTTCTCTCATCTTCTTGAGCTGCTTCTGCTGCTCTTGAAACTGGGCGAACTGCTGAAGAAGAAGCTCCTCCTTCTCCTTCACAAATCCGCTGTAATTCGTATGGAACGTATGCGCGGCTCCATCCTCAAGCTCAATGGTCTTCGAGCTGACGCGATCAAGAAAATAACGGTCATGCGATATGATGACGCAGGTGCCTTCGTATTGGAGGAGGAATTTCTCCAGCCAGTCAAGGCCTTTTAAATCCAAATGATTCGTCGGCTCGTCAAGCAACAGCAACGCTGGCCGTTTGATGAGCTGAGATGCCAGCGCAATCCTTGTTTTCTCCCCGCCTGAGAGGCTGCTGAAGCTGCGTGCATAATAGGAACGATCGATCTGCAGGCCTGTTGCTACCTGATCAATCGCGGCATCCATTTCGTAGCCGCCGCTTTGCTCGAATTTATTTTGTAAAAGGGAGTAGGCGCCCAGCAAGCGCTCCAAAGCGATGGAGTTGGCTGACATTTCCGAACTCGACATCCGCTGCTCCATCACTTCCATTTGCTGCTTGCAGGCCATTAGCTCCTGAAAGCCATAAGCCAGAACACTATAAACCGTCAGCTCATCGAAGGCAGCCGGAATTTGCGGAAGATAGCCGATCGCCAGATCCTTCTGAACGGTCAGCAACCCTTCGTCTACTTTCTCCTCGCCGGCGATAAGGCGAAGCAAGCTTGATTTGCCGCTCCCGTTGCGGCCGATAAGACCGATCCTCTCCCCTGTGTGGATTTGCATGGTAAGACCATCAAACAAGAGATGGGCTGCGTGGTATTTCTTAATATCCTGTATATTAACAATAATCATAATAGGAGCCTCCTGATGGATGAAGACCCTAACTTTGATACGCGTACGCAAATGAGCGTTGCCGCCCACAGCGGCAAATCATTCGTATGGCTTGGTGATAGAAAAACAGGTGCAAGCGATTCATGGTCCGTGTTTTTCTATGCAAAAAAAGAGCCGCAGCAATAAAGCCTGCAGCCCTTCGGATGATCCAGCAATCCGTAGCGGTTAAAGTAGGCGTCTTCTCGCGAATGGTTTAATCGTATGAGCTTCATTGGACAGACTGATCCCGTTCGCGGAAAATGCATGAACAATGCCAGCCATAGCAATCGGCAGCTGGCTAATACGGTTATTGACCATTTCGTGATTCACCTACTTCACCTCCCTTTACATTCATTCCTATAAAAATAACATAAAAGTGCTTGTTGCTGCAATACCTTATGCGCAGCCCGCTTAGGGTTCGCCAATTCTCATCACCGAATAAAGCTGTGCCATCTTTCGTTTTCTTCATCTGTCATATGGCCGATCATGCTTGAGAAATCGACCTGTTGCTTAAAGCGTTCCTTGAGCAAATCAAACTGTGCGAAGGAGCCCGTGAATTTCTTCAACGAAGCAGAATTAGCTACGATCGCCAAATTTCCGATATCGTCACTGCCGTTAAGCTCCAATGATTTCAATTCGGGAAGCTCCGCTAGGGCAGAGATATCCTTTGCCGCTACCTGCTCCAGCTTCAGCTTTTCCAGCTTCCGATATCCAGACAGAAACCGCAGATCGGCCAAAGCCACATTTTTCAGATGCAAGGACTTCAAGCCGCTAAGCTCTCCCAAAGCCGAGATGCCGGCAAGGGCTTCCTCGTCTGCGCCATCCAGCTCCAGCTCGCGCAATTGTTTTAATTGCGACAAGGAGCGAAGCTGCTCCGCATTTAGGTCAGACAGAGACAAGGAACGAAGGCTCTTCACCTGAACCAGCGGAGCGTAATCGATCACCCGCGTATTCTCCAGACCCAGCTCCTTTAAGCTCGGCAAATCCGAGAGAGGCGAAAGCTCCATGACGTTGGTTTTAGCCAAGAAGAGCTGCTGCAAATGCGGCAATGCGGCAAGCGGTTTGATATCCGCAACAGGGTTGCCGTTCAAATATAGTTTTTTCAGCTGCACGCAGCCGCTTAAAGGAGAAATATCCACCAATTCGTTACCGCTCAACACCAGCTCTCGCAGCTCCTTGCACTGCCCAAGCGGAGCAGCATCCGATAGGCCTTCCCTAATCAAATACAGCTGCTTTGCCTTTAAGAAAGCATCCAAGGACGCGGCTTTTTGGGAAATGAGAGCTCTCCAGCCATCATCCAGCGATTGCTCCCACTGCTCCATCTGGCCCGCTTCGGGTATTACCCGCAGATGGGCATGATACAGCGGCAATGCTAAGGAGCGGACCGCATCCAGAAAGTGCCCCGCTCCCTCTTCGCCGTACATCCAATACACCCACTCCTCCTCATCGTTAACTTTGAACCTGCCTTCTTTTACCGTATCCCGAATGAAACGCAGCATGTCCGAAAGTTGATGCGCAATGACGTATTTGGTTTCTTCGTCGCGGCCAAAGTTAATGACCTGACCCGCGATCCCCTGTTCGGCCGGAGCCATATCGATTCCAAGGTGGTTACCCCCGCCATCCTCGCTAATGGGCAGCCAGCCGCGGTTGATATATCTTTCCTTGATCCAGTCAAGCGGAACGGAATAATGATTATCTTCCTCCCCATACTCCTCCTCCAAATCCGCCCATACCTGCCACTCGGCAGCTAGCTCCTCCAAGCTCAGAAAGCGCAAACCAAAAAACAGTCCCGGGCCCATTCGATCCTCGCCGTTATGGAGCAAATATAGCTCACGCAGCTCCTGCGGAAGCTGGACGCCAAGCTTAGACTCTACACGAGCAATTTTCGCTTCACTGGCAGGTCCCTGTAAAGATGACTCCAATTGCGGAAGGTTATCTTTCAGCAGAGTCAGAATCTCGTTCAAATAGATAGAAATCGTCATTGTAGACACCTTTCCTTTCTTTGGACAAATCCTTAATTACACTGAATGTACCTAAAAAAGGAGACGGAAGCAAGCTCCCGCACAACCGAAAGAAGACGTGTAAGACATAAGTCCTACAGCCTTCTTTTAAAAGTTTTTTGATACGATAGGATGTGCAGATCCCTAGCTTCCTCTTTTTCGAAACAACGATATAGGGCTTGATTCCTATTCTATTTACAGCCCTTCGCTGCTCGCTGTTTTAATTTTCGGTATCAAAAACAATCGCGCCTACGGCCTCGGTTTTCGCAGCTTCCGCGATGCTAGGATACTCGCCAAGCCACGCTCCCTGATCGATCAGCTTCCGCTGCAGCTCACGGATCGGGACCGCACGAAATCCGCTGCCTGCTAAGGATGCCATGGCTGCTGCTACCCCCGCCGCCTGCCCCATGGCAAAGCAGTTCGGCATGACGCGGAGCGAGCCTTGAACCGCGCGATCAGACGAAACCGACCGGCCTGCGACGATGAGGTTCGATTTTCCTTGCGGCAGCATGCACCGATACGGAACGCCATGCGATTTGCCGCGCGGCAAATGCTTTACCTGCATCGTGGTGCCGGCGTTGGCCAAATGAATGTCGATAAAATAGGCATTGCGCGCAATATCGTCCTCGAATGAACGCATGGCCATAAAATCATCGACAACCAGCCGGTAGTCGCCTTAAATTCTTCTTGTTTCGCGAATGCCGATCTGATCACCCGAGTGATCAAGATGAATATGCTCAAAGCCAGGTACATACTTGTGCAAAAATTGGATTTGCTCCTTAATCAATCTGCGCACTTCCATCGCAGCGCGGGTTAAATCCTCTGCTTTCGTACCGTCTATCCCAAAGACATGGCCAAAATTGAAGCCAACCGTCGTTTCCGTAATCCAGGCGAGCCCGGAAATTTTTTTCCGTCCGTCAGGCAGATCGCCAGCGTACAGCTTGTCCTGCATAAGCGGTCGTATCCGATATCCAGAATGGCTCCGCCCGATTAAACCAAAAGGGATCGCTGGCTCCTTCAGCTGTGATTACCCATACGGCATAGGCATTCGCTGGCGCTGTATTTGGCATTATCGCTTGAACCAGCTGATCCTCCGCTTTAATCACTTCAAGGTCCACAGTTGCGTTCGACGGATCCAGCGGCTGCGTGGAGCTTAGCGGCTGCGCTTTGACTTCCACATCCGGTCCACCTAAATTCCCGCCGTAAATGCCTACTGCATCTCCTGCTTCCACCTTCCACATATTTCTAGGAATTTAAGTCGCTCCTAACCCGTGCGTGTCTCTGGCTTTTTGTTTTCATTGCTGACGGTGCTGATGCAGCAGGTGTCCGCAACATTACTTCGCCTGTGGCGTATGTAATAGTATGGAAATAAATTGGAAGGCGGTGCGCAAATGGAGCTTTATTTCAAAGACAATTTTTTCAGTGCCGGGGAAACGCCTATTCTGGATGCTGAAGGGCAATCGATTGGGTCCATTGATTTGCAAAGCATGTTAACGGCAACGCTAACGATATACGGCCCGGATTCTGCCTCTCGATATACTGGAAAATTCCCGTTTTTCTCAAGAAAATGGGAGATAACTGATGCTGGCGGGCATATCGTTGGGGTGCTGCGGAGCAAGCTTACTTTTTTCTGCAAACGTTATGAGTATGATGCGGGCAGTCGCGGCATTTTCTATATTGAATCGCCCGCCTTCTCCTATTCCTATACGATTCTTAACGCAGACGAGAAGGAAATCGCTTCCTTCGAGAAAACAAGCCACTGGCTGCAAGCAGGCGCCTTCTGCTTAAGCAACCACTCCGAAGAACTGGAGAGCTACGAGCTAATTGCAGTCGTCATGGGCGTCCAGAGCATTCAGAAAACAACGAATAACGGAGCTTGAGCTGCTTATCATTATTGAAGCTTTTCCTATTGGACCCAACCCACTTTGTAATATTGGAATTTATTGCATAAAAAATGGAATTTAGCTAATCATAGGGGTAATGTCGCTTTCCAAGCGGCGAAATTTGAATACCCATGTGGGAGGATGTAATGAGAAAAATATTGATGTTCGTCTGCGTGATGTTCCTCGCACCGTTGTATGGGGTTATAAATGCGCAAGCAAGCTCTGAAGCTGGCCAATTGCTCGTTCCGATCATCAACAGTGAAGGCAAGACGATTGGGGCGGCCCAGCTCATCCAGAAAGCAGACAAGGTCCATATTCACCTTGAAGTGGAGAAACTTGCGCCTGGCAAACATGGCGTCCATTTTCATAATGTAGGAAAATGCGATACGCCTGATTTCAAAACGGCCGGCGATCACTTCAATCCGCTGTCCAAGCAGCATGGGTTCAACAACCCAAAAGGTTACCATAGCGGGGATTTGCCTAACATCGAGGTCGGTGCTGACGGAAAAGCGGTCGCCGATATCGCCAGCGCGGATGTCACTCTTCTGCAAGGCAAGGCTAACTCGCTTCTGAAGGAAGGCGGTACAGCCATCGTTATTCATGAGAAAGAAGATGACTACGCTACGGACCCCTCAGGAAACTCTGGCAATCGGATCGCATGCGGGGTTATTAAATAATTTAAGAGCCAGCAGTGTGCTTGATCGTGGCAATTTATCGAGGAAAAGCAGTAGATTAAGATCAAACCGCTCATTTGAGCGGTTTTTTTTATGAGATGATTCCTTGTCCGATCCACGTGTGAGCAGAAAATAAAGGATTCGGCTAGGTCACCGTACCTACAGGCTCCATTAAATAAGTTTTAGACTGAACCTGGAGATTAAAACAAACTGCGCGCATTCTCCACGCTGCCACTTGAGGTTATCACTCCCATGTCTCAACGGGATCTTGTTGTGGATAAATTATCATGCATGATATAATTACAAAAAATGGAAAGAAGGGATATACGATGAACGCAAAAATAAACCTTCGCCACCAACGTTTCAACACATTCCATAATCAACGAGTTGCAGAGTTTCATAAACGTCACGCTACTCAAATCGCGAATGAAATAATGGAAATAGCTTATTAGCGAGATGGGAAAGATTTGTTTATAACACAGCACTGGATATTTTGAAGATATTTAAAAAATAATTCATTTGAGGCTGTTCCTACGCGTGAACTGCACCTCATCAATTAGACAATACAAATAATAAAAACCGTTAAGCGGCCTTAGTCCTGAATTCCATTGGACTGAGGCCGCTTCGTTTTGTAAATCGCAAAGAAGTATATTGAAAGCCTCGGTCACTATGCAGCATGGGTCTACTCCTTGGCGCTGCCTTCACAGCCTTTTTGACGGCGAGGCTGTTGTTATTCTAATGCCCGAACACATTCTTTCGCTTTCTGCTGCGGATCACCGACTGAATGCCTGCTAACTGCATGAGACGTTGGGGATTTGCTTGTGGTTAATTTGCTGCTCCGTTTCTTTGCTTTTCTTACTGAGCTTTAGTTTTATATCTCCTACAAGAATAATATCGACAGAAAAGTCGGAATCACCACGATATCCTAACCGTTAGCTCAACGCGGCTACCGTTTTATTTTGGCAGCCGCGTCCTGTTGTTTGTTACGCTATGGTTCCAAGTTAGCTTAATGAATCATCTTCCTCGAACTTCCCTTCAATTTCTCTTAAATAATTCTTAATCGTTATATATCTTTGCGATCCTAATAATAGTTCACTATATAAATACATGTATTGCAGGTGATTTCTCATATCAAATTTACTCTTGTGAAATTTCAATAAAAGATCTACATAGTCCGTATAGAAGAATAAAACATCCTTTGACCGTTTATTGAACTTAAAGGTATTGAAATAATTTGATAATTCATTTAGTTTCTTTTTAGTATAGACTAAAATACTTTGAATATCTTCTTCCGATAACGATTCATAAGCTTCTGTCCTTGCTTGCCAATGATCTTCGAAGATTTCTTTATTTTCATGCATAATGACATGTATTGGTTTCAGTAATTCTAATTCATGTTTAAGTCGTCGAGTCTTGAATAGGTTTCTGATTTTTTGGAATATGAGACATTCCTCCTAGATAACGTCATAAGATCGCTGTACTCAGCATACTCCCTTCTAATTACGAAGACGAATTTTATTTTGTTCCGCATAACTTGCCCTTTAGTTTAATAACGGATCGTTAAAACACTCCGCTGCTAATACAAGCTAAAAGAATCTGCGGTAAAGTTCTCTCCGACGTTCGCCGCGGAGCTGAGCATAGATTTGCGTGGTTGAAGCTTTTTCATGACCTAACATACTTGGATAAAATCCAGAGGTGCACCGTTATCTAGTAGCTGGCAAGCATAAGTGTGTCTAAATCGGTGCGGTAATAATTTCTCCTCGATCTGCAAGCCGTTTTAAAGCCCATCTAAACGTAGGAATGGCCATACGCTTAATGGGTTGGGTTTCCGTCACGAATAATGCTTTACAGGTATCTTCACGACTGGCAAGATACTTCTTTAGCTATATCTTGCACTCAGTCGTCAAATACACTTCTCTCTGTTTTGAACCCTTGCCATTAACTATCGCAGAGCAATGTTCCCAATTCAGATCCTCAATGTTGATCTTCTCTACCTTCCCAACACGACGCCCAGTACAGTAAAGAAACTCGAGCAGAGCTCTTTCCCTCAATGACTGACAAGAGATCTTCAAGTTGATGACATCTTCTTCAATTAAAAATTTAGGAATGCGCTTATCCAATTTAGGTTCTCTTAATTTTAGTGAAGGATTTGAATTCAGGTAAGCTTCTTCATACGCGTAACGGAAAAGAGAACGAACAAACCGAATACGATGTCCCAGGCTGCTTGGCTTTAAACGATCTGCCTGTTTTGCCAAGTACTCTTTTAACATTGTTAACGTTATCTCAGCTATATCATGGTCACCAAGTTCCGACATCAGCATTCTATGCTGCAGGATATAAGCATTTAATGTTTTCGGACAAAATCCTTGAATACGTTTGTCAGCTTCATAAGACCGCCACAACTCACTTAGATTCATAACAAAACCTCCCATTTAGAAGCTATTAGTTCTAGTTTACTTCTTATGGGAGGTTTTAATCTGATCTTTTTAATGGCGTTATCCGTTAGTTGAACAGACGTAGAGGTTAGTTATCGTTTTTTTTCTTAAAACCTTATAAATAATTACACCAGCCATAATAAGCAAAACAACAATAATTATGGGGAACCACGGGTTCCCTATAACAAAATAACTATCGTGATATTGAAAGTCTTCACTTAAACGATACATAGTCATTCTCCTTGTAGTTTCACTAATCTGCATGTTATTTCAATGAGGCTGCAGTTCAATGCCAGCAACTACGTCCTCGTGTTTGTTAAACTATAGTTCCCCGTTAGTTCAGCTAACTCTAGCTACTCTAAAAGGACAAATGTATTTTCAAGTCCCACCATATCTTTAAGGGTTTTACCCAGTGCATAATGATTCGGTATATCTTTCTTAATAACACAAATAATATTACCCGCCTTACCTTGCGAAAGGTTGGTCAGTTGAAAATACTCCACGTTATCATAGATCAAAGACACCAAATAATCGTAATAGTCATCAGTCTTATAAATAACATTCAAACCAACATTATAAAGCCTAACTTTTGTTCCAATCCATATCTTTTCATCATCACTTATGTTCCGTAGTGGGGTCCAGTTAGCTCTCTCCATAATACAGCTCCTCAAATTCGAGCTATATTCTCCAGTTAAGTTCAAAGATTTTAACTTAGCTGTCCTCTATCCTTGTATAATTACTTTATGAAGCATCAGCGGCTGCGCCTTTGAGAAACAGCTTAAAAGTTTATCCCCATAAATAGTAATGTTATTCTCCCATGGATGACCTAATATCCCCCATGAAAAGTCACTGGCTAGAAAAAAATGATAATCTCCATCCGGATATATTGAAATTATCCATTCTCCATTGTCTACTCTCCAAGGTACATGTCTAGGAAACTCTTTTTGTGCATCTACTATATAGCAATCATGTTGCCAATCTAGAGCGTAAATACGCTCTCCAGGAATTGTGCATTTTTGAAATGCTAAAACAGCTTTTTCTTCGAAATCTTGAATGAATTCTTCCGTATAACAATTAGATATATCATACTGGATAAACGGAGTTGGAATATATGAAGGGAAAATTGATTTACTTGGTCTAGGATGAAATACCTTATTAAATTTTGACCAAACTTCTTTTTCTTCTTCATCAGTTAACAATATCCAACCGTAATCCATTATTATCTCCCTCTCTACAGTTCAACTTATATATAATATTCGGTAAAATAATAACATCACCTTTTGTTGCGTTAAACTGCCCGTTAACGTAATGAAGCAGCCGATCATTGTGGTCGGCTGCTTCCGTGTTTTTATTGAAATCTCGTTTCCCATTTAGCTTAATGAAATAAGAATATTTAGAAGCTTATTGGCGCGTAATAAGCTAGTAATCGTGTTGTCTTTTCTTTATCAGTAAACTTTACTACGAGTTCTGTATCCATTCCTTCGCCAAGTATTTCAATAATTTTACCTGTACCATACTTAGGATGTAGAATTTTTTTATTGATTCCAAGAGATTCAACAAATTGTTTCTTCTCATCAAGAATGTCAACTTCAGGTTCATTTAAATCTTGCTTTAGGTATTCAGGAGGTTGCGGATATTTATTTTCGTCATTGTTGTAATATTCTCCATCATCTCCTTGAACCCGAACATCTATTCTATTTGCAATATCAATCATAAGTCCAATTACCCTTTCGTCAGCACTACTTATCATAAGCCTGCCATCTTTATATTGAAAAGGTACTCCCTTGAATGTGTCTAAGAGATCAGAAACCTTCTCTATGTCTTCAACTGCTATAGGATTTTTTTCACTATATATCCAGTGCTCTGCCTTAGTAATATGGACATCATAACTCATATAACCACTTCCTCAGAATTTAGTTTTTTGTAACATTCTAGTTGTAACTCAATACTTCCTTCAAGGTACACGATTTTTACAAGCCTTATTAAACTAAACTAGCCGTTTGTTGAACGAATAGGCAGCCAATGTCTAGCTGGCTGCCGTAATGCCTTGTGTGCTATAGTCTCCCGTTAGCTTAATCTTTTACCCTCATCTGATACGCATACTTCTCTGGATTTTCTACATACCAACTAAGAGGAATACAGTCCTTCACATCAATCGAAAGTATAAACTCATTCTCAGCGTAAATCCGCAGATTGCCGCTTCCAAAAGGCCAGTCTGATATAAAATCGATGTAATACTCCTTCTTACTAGATGAAATGGTATTTCCCCATCTCCGCGTAACTCGTACAATACCCTCTGGTCCGTATAAAAAACCTTCGCCACTTTCTTTAAAGAGTGCAACTTCAATGACTCCTGTCTCTACATTGGGAAATATTACCGAAACCATTCCAGAAACATAAATATCCCCTTCGACTTCCAGATGCTTCTTTAGTTCTTTATATAGAGACGAGTAACTGTTATAGTTCCCCACTTCTTGACCTACATGTTTTTTTAGTTCCTTATTTAGAGGAGTTTCACATAACACTGCAATCCCCCAAGCTTGAAATGTACACATTCGCTCAATTGGTGAAGAGAAAAATACTTGCGCTTCCGTAAAATCAATATGTTTATCAAAATCGTCATGATTTACTCGAAAATCTATCCGCATAAGGAGACCTCGTCTCATTTTTTATTCAATTGTGGCTATCTAAATAATATCACAACTATAAACGTTTTCATGTTTACTTTTAGCGAAAAAGAGCTACCGACCATTCCATTAACTTGCCCGATAGTTTAAAGCCAGCGCTCCGTTGCACCCCCTGCCTCCTCATTTATGGCGTGGCCTTACAGTGATCTAACGAAGTTTAAGTAGCGGATCTCAGCTACAGCGTCCCACTCGTTTTCCTTACAATCGATATGACCGTAGGAATGGGATAAGGTTTTTGTCATCCGACAGTAATTCCGTACCCATCGGCGGAACCTCCTTTCCGCACGGCGATAAATCGGGGGAAAGTTACTGGACACTGTAAGTGTCGCAACCGAAATATTCCCAGGACTTGCAGGAAAAATGAGTAAACAAATATTCAGAATAAATAGAGATTCACGCACAAAAAAAGACCATTCGAGCTTCAGCAGCTCTAATGGTCTTTTCGCTAACTCACGATTATTACGCAAACTCTTCAAGGCTCCGCTCCACGCGACAACCTGGTTCAACATGGCATTCACATTTTTTAACTGCGCGTCGGTCGGTTTAAACGTTTTGTACTGCTCGAAATCCATAAAGAGCGAAAAGGTTGGATTTGCGCTGACGTCAGCTTCCCCGCAAATGCTCGGCGGCGCGGGCGCCGCCCGCGGAACCGTAAGCTAACAGTTCCGGCCGCCTTATTGTTCTACTCTTTGTAAGCAAGTTAAAAAGTCATTTCAGAAAATTGAATCCCTGCATTGCAGTTATACTTCTAGTTCGGCGTCTGTAAGTCCCGTCGGGAACGGGATTGGTTTCTGGCAAGTGCTTTGCATCGTATAATGAACGCTTTGGGAAGAAGCGTCGAGAATGCCGAACATTGCTTCTAGTACGTGATAGGCCAAGTCGCCGCTCGCGCGGTGGCCGCGACCGGACATAATCGCCTGTGCCATATCTGCGGCGCCGACGCCTCGGGCATTCTCGGTCTTACCATGCGTCAGTGGAATATCCGACCATTCTTCATCGCCCATCCGTCTCAGCTTCACGGGACCGGTAAACGTGTTGGGGTCCGGCACCAGCAGCGTCCCCTCGCTCCCGTACAGCTCGATCCGCGGCAGAATAGAACCGCCGTTGATATCGAAGCTTGTCAGCAGCATCGCCATCGGTCCAGATACAAAATCGAGCACGCCACCGATGTGGGTCGGCGTCTCGACTTTGATCTTCTTCCCGTTAAGCTTCTCGCTTTTGGCGACCCGTTCCGGGAACGAGATCTTCGCTGAACCCGTCACGCGGGAGATAGGACCGAGCAGCGCAACCAGCGCGGTCAAATAATAGGGCCCCATATCGAACAGCGGCCCGCCGCCAGGCTGATAAAAAAAGTCCGGGTTGGGGTGCCAGCTTTCCGGTCCACTACCCATCATGAAAGCGGTTGCGCCGATAGGCGTACCGATCGCGTTCTCTTCGATCAGCTTGATACACGTCTGGATGCCGCCGCCCAGGAAGGTATCCGGCGCGCCGCCGACACGCAGACCTTTGCTTCTCGCCGTCTCAAGTACGCGAATGCCTTCCTCGCGCGTAGCGGCCAGCGGCTTCTCCGTGTAGACGTGCTTTCCCGCTTCCAGCACTTGCATAGCAACCGGCCCATGGGCCTGGGGAATGGTCAGGTTGATGACCATCTGAATGTCCGGATCGGCGAGCAACTCGTCTACCGAACAGCCGCGAACGCCGTATTCTTCTCCCTTGGCTTTGGCGCGCTCCTCGTCCAAATCCGCGCACGCCACGATCTCCATCGATTCGAAGCGCTTCCCGTTATCCATGTAAATCCCGCTTATATTGCCAGTACCGATGATACCGACCTTCAATTTAGCCATGCCGCGCCTCCTCCTCCTTCTTGATCTTCTTCATTAGCCTAACCAAATTGGAGTAACTCGTCTTGACGCATTCTAACGGATCCGTCCTACAGCTATCCTGCTCCACGACGTACCATTCGACGCCCGACTCCTCTCCCCAGCGAATAATCGCATCGAAATCGATCGTCCCTGTGCCGATCTCTGCATAGGCTTGTTCCTCGTCGTCCGTCATATCCTTCATGTGCAGAATCGGGACTCGTCCGGCATAAGGCGCGAGGAATTCGACGGGGTCGTGTCCGCCCTTTTTCAGCCAGTAGACGTCTGGTTCTGCAAGAATGACATTGTCCTCCTCAGGCGCGATCAGGTACGACAGCCCGTCCTTCCCGTCCACCGCCGTTTCGAATTCGAAGGCGTGATTATGATAGCTGATTCGTAACCCCTCGCTTTGCAGACGATCTGCCAACTCGTTGAACCGAAGTTTGAGCATCCGATATCCCGCTTCGTCCCGGTACTCTTCGCCGATTCCGGCACACACGATGTCAGGCGTTCCGAAAAACTTCGCTTCGGCAATCGCACGCTCCGTATCGTTAAGCAGTTCATCCCCGCCGTAATGCAAGCCGGATACGTGAAGCCCCGTTTCCTTCAGCACGGATTTCAGTATGGCTCGATCGTACCCGTAGAATCCGGCAAACTGGACGGCACCGTAACCGATTCGAGCCAGTTCGCGAAGCACTCCGGGAAAGTCAGCGGCACACTGCTCGCGGAGCGTGTATAACTGAACGGATATTTTGTTCTTCACACCTATTTCCTCCCCATTCTCTCTATTCGTCATCAGCTTACACCCTTTAGGAGGTCTGTAGATTAGCCGTTCTGATAACTATTGATTTATTTGGCAAAATATGATTTTGATAAGTATTTTAAAAGCCGTTGTATTTGAGCCAACTGCCGCAAGCGACCGTCCAACTGCGAACATGGACGTCGTCTTCCTCGAGACCAATGCCGTGCCGGCCATGCACGTAGTCATGTAGATCGAACAGGACGCTATGCCTTCGAGGATCCGCAGCAAACTGCATGCTATTCTAGACCGCACCGCTCCGTAGTCGGACGCATGCCAGAGAAAGGTCCGAGGCGTATCCGCCGTTAAGCGTTCGTCGCTGCCGTGCAACGCTAGTTGCTCGGGGGAATGTCCGATCCTAACAGATTCGTTCGGGAGACTTCATGCGTATGCGGATCGCGCATCGTGATGACGGTACAGCACTTCATGAGAAGATCGGGCCGGCCAGACTGGCGTTCCGCCTCGTCCGCGGCACCGGGCCGGCCCTCGTCGTATTGCGTGCCCGCCGCAGAAGCTAGATGGCCGCCTGCGGAGAAAGAGCTTGAAAGCTTCGGCGTCATCGCGCTGGCGCGTTCGAGTAAACGCATAGAGATAAACCCCCTGAATGCCGAGGCAACGGCAATTGACCTCGAATAGGACCGATTACAACATCGCCTGGATTTTTACGTCATCGAAATATGCTTTCTCCAGATGAGAGAATACGCCCGCTTTGCCGATACCGAAGGCGGAATCCGTCGCGCTGGCAAGTAATTGCCCGTCCAAGTACGCTTTAAGCGAGTTCCCTCTCACTTCCAACCGATAGGTATGGTAGACACCGGTCGTCGGATCTGAGAGAATGGGCGATGTGGCCAATGTCGTCTCTACGCCGTTCTGCAGCTTAACGAGGAACATTCTCTTGTAATAGCTTGCGTAATACATGTAGTAAAAATTGTTGTAGTCAACGAATCTCGCAACCAAGCCTACGCGGCCTTGCCAGGTGTCCACTTTCGTCTTGGCCTCGATGCTATAATCCGTCCATGTGCTAAGTCCCGTCACTGACTTGGTTCCGCCTTTATCCGCGTTGTCGGACAAATAGACTTTCGAATTCCCGTCGGTTACGACCGAGAAGTTCCCCCAATTGGAGACGACCGTCCAATCGCTCACAACTCCATCCTCGAAGTTGTCCTCAAATAGCAAGTTCGATGTAGTCGCAATTGCTTCGATGCTGGGATCCGATAGCCGGCATCCCGGATCGTAAGCTTTAACCGCGTAATGATACGTCGTCACGGCATTCAGTCCCGCATCCTTGTAGTTATACACCGAGCCGTTAACGGTGGCGATATCCGTTCCGTTCCGGTAGACCTTATAGCCCGCGACGTCCGTTTCGTCTGTGGATTCCTGCCAGGTTAAGTTAATCTCTGAAGAAGAGAGCACTGTAGTGGTTAAGTTTGCGGGAGGCGTAGGAGCCGAACGATCGTAATGTTGGACCAGAACGTTGTCGAATGCAACGGGCTTCTTCGAGTTTGACACAAGTCCCGCTTTTCCTTCGGCGATCGAAGAGTCGACGGCGGTAATAATTGTCTGGCCGTTCACCGATCCGATTAGCGACGTTCCTTCCGTTTCGAACCGCAGCTTATAGGGTGTGCCCGCTGCGATTGTCGTCAGCCCGGACACCGATTGAATAACGGAGGTCATCCCGCTCTCTCGTTTCTTGATTACAGCCTTACCCTTTTGCGCATTGTACTTGAATACATAATAATGGTCGTTGTCTGCGTATCTTGCCAGTAAGCCGACTTCTCCCTTAGCGGTCGTCGACTTGATGTCGGCTTCCACCGAGTAGTCGCTGCCGTATGTCGCATCGATCACTGTCTTGCCCTTTGCGGCGGAGCGATAAACGGTAGTCTCCCCGTCTTGGACCACGCTCCATTGTCCTTTTACCGTAGTCCAACCGCTCGCGTTCCCGTTCTCGAACGTATCCGCGAATAACGGGTCATAGATAAGCTCGAAGGCGAAACCTTTATCTGTAACGAGCTGAACGACAAGGTCGCTTCCTGAGACCGTCACAGGAATCTCTTCCAGCCTCACGCCGTTAAGTGACAGTTTATAGGCTTTGTATCCCCCCGCAGGGCGGTCGACCGATAACCGGAATTGCGCGGTTTGTTCCTTGGCTAGCGTAGGTAGCTTGCCTTTAAAGTATTTGACTTCGCCCGTGGACAACTGTACCGTCTCTTCGTCCGTAGCTGCGACGTCCGTCGTATAAATAAGCAGCAGCCTGTCGCTGTCTTCCAACGATTTTTCGTCTAGGGAGGAAGCGAAGAACGTGCCCTTGTACACATCGCCGGTCACGGTTGCCGGACCGAGTTCAAGATCGTAATTGTCCATCGTGCCGGCCGCCGCGACGACCGTTGGCGTCCGAACCATATAGGTGTTCAGATTCAGGTCGAACAGAAGCTCTCCCGTGTCGGACAGCAGCTTGTTCTCATTCAGTGCGTCAAGCATTGCCGTCTTCGTCTGGGAAGCGTCGAGCGAGTTGATCATCGCTTCGGCCACTTGCCGATCCGTCATGCCGCTCGTGATCGCGATTCGGTTCACAGCGGGGAATTGACCCGCCTCGATCTGCTGCGTGGTCAGCTCCGGCGTGATCCGGTAAACCGCGAAGGGGACGCTCGGGTTATCCGCATACACGGTTGCCGTGTTGAACAGATGCGGGATATACATCATGTTGGCGATATACGCCTCGATCTCGGAAGCGGCGCCTTTGTCGCGAGCCCACATCTTATCCCATACGATGGCGAACTTCGGCACGCTGGCCTGTATGGTACCGGTCCGGAACAGTAGCGAACCCTCCGCCTCAGATAGAATCGCTAGCGGGTCATTCGCGATAGAGAACGACTCCGGCGTTCCGAGTCTTCCGTTCGAGTAGGCGTCGCCGACGTTCATGCCGAATGAATATCGATTTAACATATCCCAGCCTTGGAACGCTCCTGTCGCGCCGACGAAGATACCAGCTTCCTCGCGCCCCTTGGCTGGGAACGTGTCTTGGAATTCTGTCAGCAAGAAAGGAGTTTCGTACCCTTGCCTTAAAGACAAAGCCGGATAATAGTTTCCGAACAGCCGATCGCTCGCCCAATCCTTCGGATAGTTCGCGTTCGTTGAGCTATCGAACGACATGCTGAGACGCGGGAATTTGAGAGGTCTGAATTGGAAGCCATATTTACCATTCTCGTAAATCCGGTTATCGACGAACTGGTGATACAAGTGCGTCTCGTAGACGTCCGACGCTTGGTTCCGCCAGTAATTCACGTTCGGACTAATAATGTGGTTCAATCCTCCGACCGGCACTTCTACCCCGAGCTCCTGCTTCAAATAATTTCGCATCTCGTTCGATGCCGAAATGGTCTTCTTCGAGTAATAGGCGCTTAGGCGATCCTTGATCGTACCGCTCGCATTCCAGTATTGATTGTCGATCGACGAGATTGGAGCTTCGCCGTACGTATCCGCCAGGAAGTCGTTGAAATCATCTAATAGAAATGCGCGGAACTTTACTTTCATCGAGTTGAGATTCATGTTGAGCAGAAGCGACTCGTTCCATGGACTGACGCCCACGAGCACAGGATCGTCCTTCAGGGCAATCCCGGTATACGGATTGACATGGGAGAGCCACACACTCGCGATCGCCTTCCACATTTCCATCGCTTCTGGCAGCGTAGGGAGAAGATAGGCCGAATTATATCCCTCCGCATACTCGCCTAAAACCGGTACGTTCTTGAAGTCATACAACTGGAACAGATCGATCGCGACATAGATGCCGTGAGCCTTGAGCCTGGAGATGAGATATTCGACTTGATCCAGCCTATCGGCATTCAACTGCGGGGTCGGAGAGTTCGGCTGGAAGATGCCGGGCGCCCAATCTGCCATGGAATCTAAAGAATGCAGCCGTACGACGTTATAGCCTAGTCGCGCCAAACGTTCCGCCGTACGATCGGCATCCTCATGAGAGCCATAGTACATATTCCAGGATAAATTGGCCCCATAAAGCTTTACTTTCCGCTGCGGTTGCTGCTCGAAGACGTAATCCCCGTCGGAATCAATTTGGATAAAACCGTGCTTCCCCGCTGGCGCATCGTTCATCGCTGACAGATCCAAAGCGCTACCTTGGGCAATCATCGGCTCAGTGTCGATCCGCTGCCAGCCCGCGGGCACATCCGCCTTCGCCTCGGTTGCGCCCACGTTAAACAGCGGAATCGTGAGTATCAACACTAACCATCCGGCCAGACACTTGCGGCTTATCCGTTTGGACTTCGCAATCATCGTAATCGTACCCCTTTGCTCCGATTCAGCCGTTCCTCTCGCTCCAATTGGATACGCGGACGCCAAGAATAGCATCCGCGTATTTTGTCTCTTCTCCAAAGCTTATTTCTTCTGATTCGCCGGCCAAGCGAAGGTCATACCAAGCGCCTTCTTCGCTTCTTGGAACTGTTTATTCTGGTAGTCGTACAGCTTCTGATAACCGAGCTTCTCTTCCCTCTGGATCTCTTCATTAAAAAACTTCTCGATATCAGCTTCCGACTTGGCGAGGATCATCTTGGCCCGCTGCTTCTTGCGTTGCTCCTCGATCTTCGCGTTGATGCCGCCTTCCTCGGTGCCACCCAGCGGAGTTATCGATTCGAACGGAAGCATATCATATGTGAAATCGGCGAAGTAAATGGTCGACTCTTCCTTTATCCTCGCGTCCTCCGTGCTCGTTGCCGGCGTGGTTCTCTGGATCGGCAACCAATTGATCAACCATTGCAGCGTCCCGTTGCCGTATTTAAGCTTGGCTTTGTTCGCATCTTCGGCATTCAGCGTATTGAACTCGTCGGTCAACTTTACCTTGCCGTTCTCGTCGTAATTCCATGCCGCGCCTTTCGGACCGTAATTTACGTTTAAGCTCATTTCCTCCGTGGACAAGTAATTGAACAGCTTGATGATACGATCCGGGTATTTTGTCTTGCTGTTGATCATCGAAAGCGTCCAGCCTGACGAACTGACGGGATCGACATACTGTTTGCTGCCCGAGTCGCCTGCCACTGGCCCCACGTGAACGAAGACGGCTTTCGGGTCCGCCTGATAGAGCGCGCTCCAGTCGATCGTCCTATTCGTAAAGGCGAAGACAGCGCCGTTCGTGACCTTCTCTTGGATCTGATTCTTGTCGAGCGTTTGGCTGTCTTCCGGCATCAAGCCTTCTCGGTATAGTCGATTCAGGAACTTGTAAGCTTCAAGCATCTCCGGCGTGCGTTCGCGATCGATCAGATTGCCTTGCGAGTCCTCTCGAGGAGCGCCGAAGAAGTTGCCGATAATCCAGCTCTCGAAATACGCGGGAGTTACCGTAAAGCCATTGTATTTCGTCCCTGACTCCTTGACCTTATGCAGTGCGGACACCAGGCCTTCCTTCGTATTGAAGTCCTCCGCCTTAATGCCGAGTTGATCCATGATATCCTGCCTTGCGTATAATCCCTGGTTGCTGCGAATGCGGTCGCCCGGCTGGAACGATTCCTTCGCCCAGAAGAAGCTTGCAAAGCCATAGAAGTGTCCGTCCGGGTTGCGAAACCAGTCCTGCATCGACTTCGGAACCAAGAAGTCCGGGTCGTGCTGCTTAATCAGCTCGTCAAGCGGCGAGACGAGACCCGACTTCTCGAGCACACCGCGCTGCGGTGATCCTTTATCGAGCGTAATAACGTCGGGGATATCACCGGAAGCGATGATGGCACTAAGCTTGTCGGAGTTGCCAGAGGTGAAGTCGATTGAGATGCCGGTGTCGTCGGTAATCATTTTGTCAAGCAGGTTGTTTTCCGGATCCCAATTCTTCTTGTAGTAATCCTGGTCCACGAACCAAGTGATCTTGATCGGAGACTTGTTCTCCTGCTTCTCACCCGGTGACGCTGTTCCAGACGGAACGGCCGATTCCGAGGACTTCGCGTTGCTCGCGTTTTCGTTGCCGGATGAACAACCCGCGAGAAGTCCACCCATCAGAACGGCTGCCAGCGTGGCGCCGATCCATTTTTTGCTGAATTGCATGTACTTTTGCCTCCCCTTTGTCTTGTAAGTGCTATATGTTGTTCATTCGCGTCAAGCAGACCCGTACGTGCCTGCTTGACGCGAAAATCAACCTTTGACAGAACCAATGAGAACGCCTTTGACGAAATACTTCTGTAGGAACGGATAGATAACCAGGATCGGCGCCGTCGTCGCCATCATCATGGCAAGCTTGAGCGTCTCGGGGCTGATCTGCTTCGCTTCTTCCGGCATGACGCTTGCAGCCTGCTCCCCGAACTTCGACGCTTCCGACGAATCCGTGACGATGCGCATGAGGAACAGTTGAACCGGCTCTAGCGCTTCCTTGGTCGTGAACAGCATCGCGTCGGTATACGCGTTCCAGTGATACACCCCGTTGAACAAAGCTATAGCCGCCAAGACGGGCTTGGTGAGCGGCAGGATGAGCTGCAGAAAAATGCGGTATTCGCCGGCTCCGTCGATCTTCGCGGACTCGATGATCTGCTCGGGTATCGAACGGAAGAACGACATGACGATAATCATGTCCCAGACGCTGAACATCGTAGGAATGATGTAGACCAGAAAGTTGTTAAGCAAACCGAGATCCTTGTACAGCAAATAAGTCGGGACAAGGCCGCCGTAGAAAAACATCGTGAACATCATAACGATCATATAAACGTTACGGCCGGCCAGCGCTCTACGCGACATGCCGTAAGCCACGAGCGCGGTGAACGCCACGTGCAGCGCCGTGCCGACGATCGTTCGAGATATCGTAACGAAATAGGCATGAAAAATCGTTTGATCGGAAAAAACCGAAAAATAATTGGATAGCGTAAACGTGCGAGGCCAGAAATAGACCCCTCCCCGCATATAGTCAAGTCCCTGGTTAAACGAGCCGACCAGCGCGAACCAAAACGGGGCGATCGTAAGCACCACGATGGACGTCATGATGATGACATTAAATGCGTCGAACCACTTATCTCCTTTAGAGCGGATATTCATTCTTAATTCCTCCTTCATCTTACCTTAGAACAGACTGTTATTGGTAAGCTTACGTGATACGTAATTCGCCCCGAACAGCAGGACGAGCGCGACAAGCGATTTGGCCAAACCGACAGCTGTCGAGTAGGAATAGCGCATCTGCTGAAGTCCGACCTTGTACACGTAAGTATCGATCGTCTCGCTAACGTCGAGATTCAGCGGATTCTGCATCACCATGATTTGCTCGAAGCCAGTATTGAGAATTGAGCTGACAGCGAAAATGAGCATGATGACAATCGTCCCCATAATGCTGGGCACCGTAACATAGCGCATGCGCTGGAGCCTGCCGGCTCCGTCGATTGTAGCCGCCTCGTGAAGCTCTGGATCCACGCCTGCAATCGCCGCGATATAGATGATTGCCCCCCAACCGATACCCTTCAGCATCTCCGCCCCGACCATGATGATCCAGAACAGCTCCGGATTACCCATGAAGTTGATCGGCTCATCCGATATATGCAGCTTGACGATTAGCAGATTGAGGATCCCATTCGAAGGCGACAGCACGGTCAGGATCAACCCGCCGAAGATAACCCAGGAGACGAAGTGCGGCAAATACGAAACCGTTTGCACGAATCGCTTGAAGCGTACTCCCGTCAGCTCGTTTAAGAGGAGAGCGAACAGGATCGGCGCGGGAAACCCAAGAAAGAGCGCGAGCAAATTCATCGCCAGTGTATTGCGCAGCACGTTCATAAAGTTAGGGTCCGTGAGGAACTCCCTAAAGTGGCTAAATCCTGCCCATGGCGAGTCCATGACGCCTAAGAACAAATCGAAATTTTTAAAGGCAATCAGAATACCATACATAGGCACATACGAAAATACGATAAGGAACAGCAGCCCAGGCCATACCATGCTCTGTAGCGCGAATTGGCTCTTCCATCTTGAGCGTCGGCCAGTCCCCTCCGTTCCTGAAGCAGGAGCGCGGTGTCCCGCCTCTAAGGTTCTTTCCACTTCTAGTCCACCCCCGTTCGTTACCGGACCGCCTCTCGAATGGCGATAGCGAGTAACGTTCTCTTTGTTTGATTTTGCTTCAGCGCCGGAAGCTTAATCCAACTATAAGACTTGAAAGCGCTTATAAAAATAGCTCGGTTTTTGTTTTGATACCTTCATTTTGGATTATCCAGGCGACGGGAAGGGTTAACTAGTAAATTGTCGAATACGTGAAGTAGGACCCATAACCATCGAGAGAAGGTACGACGATGCGCCGCCAATTAAACGCCATAAGCATCAAAAGCAAGGTAATGCTCGCGTTCGTGCTGTTGATACTGCTTCCTTTTAGCGTACTCGGGCTCTATACCTACGATCAATCCCAGCAGTTCGTCCGCGCTCAATTGGTCTCGAATTCCGCTACGGCGCTGAAGCAGATGAAACACACGATCGAGAACAAGATCGATCTGATCGAGAGCGTCAGCGATTCCATCACTTTCAATTATCGTTTGCAGGAATTTCTGGAGGGCCCCTTCTCAGAGGATAACAATTCGCTGGATACCTACTTTAGTTACGCGGCGCCGCTCATCAACTATGCGATGCTGTTCCAGAAGGTCAATACCGAGAAGATATCCGTCTTCATGAACAACGAGACGATCCCCGAGGGCTTCGGCGCCTTCTACCATTCGTCCAAAGCCAAACGGGAGCCTTGGTACGATTCGTTCGTCCGTTCCGGCTCGAAATCGGCCTGGATCGTCCGCGATAACACGGTGAGCGGCCAAACCTTCGGCTTCGTGCAGAAGATGATCTCATTGGAAGGCAATGATCTCGGCTTCACGCTCGTCGAAGTTCGACCAAGCGATTTGCTTGCGACCGCCCAAGGACCGTCGGAGAGCGGTCAAGACATCGTCATCGCGGACGAACAAGGCCATATTCTATACCCGGAAGAAAGCGAGAACCCTCTCTCTTCCCTACTCCTGCAAACGCTGTCTTCTGGCGACTATTCCATACGCGATGGTAAGTTGTATATCGGAGAGAAGCTGAAGGGCGTCGGCTTGTCCATGCTGATGACCGTCTCTCAGCCGCGCACAGCGAATTCCTTGCAAGCAGCAAGCAACCTCGTCTTCATCGCGACGATGGTCGTTCTGCTGTTCTCATTCTATTCCGTGCTTAAGATGGTGCTGCGCAAAATGAGAACGAGCATCCGCCAGATGGATCAGGCGATTGAAGCCGGCTTCAAGCCTATTCCGATCGACCGGCGGGACGAATTCGGGGTTATTACCGAGAAGTTCAATCTTCTGTTGAACAAGGTAACGATGCTGATGAAGGACATGATTCGCAAAGAGACGATGCAGAAGGACGCTCAGCTCGCCGCACTGCAAGCTCAGATCAATCCCCATTTCATTTACAATACTCTCGATATGTTCAGCGCGAGGATGGAACTGGCCGGTCAGTTCCAAGAGTCCGATGCGATGGCCGATTTCGGCAAAATGATGCGTTACAATATGGACGGACAATCGAAGTTCGCGACGCTAGAGTCCGAGATTCGCTATCTGGAGCAATACATGAACCTGCAGAAAATCAAATACGGCAGCGAAATTGAACTAAGCGTTCAGGTGCCGGACCGGCTCCTTCCGTTACGCGTGATTCGCTTCCTTCTGCAGCCGGTCGTAGAGAACAGCATCCGGCACGGATTCCCGGCGAAGGGATTGCTGCGCATCGGCCTCGTCGCTTCATTTCAGTCCGACGACACCGTCCTGCTTTCGATCCGGGACAACGGTCCGGGAGTCGAACCGGCACGCCTTGCTTACCTTAACCAGCGGTTCAGGAAAACCGAATATACGCCAGCTAACGATCAAACAAGGGAAAGCATCGGGCTCAGCAACATCAACGAACGACTGAAGCTGTTCTACGGCGAGGAATACTCGATTCGGCTTATCAGCGTAGAAGGCGATTACGCGGAGACGATCATCACCATCCCCTACGATGCAGGAGAGGAAGACAGCCATGTACAACGTGCTCATTATCGATGACGAGCAACTGATCGGCGACGGCGTCAAAGCGAAGCTCGAGCGCGCGGGTCTTGCCGAGATCTCTCAGATTCATGTCGCCTGCGGCGGAGAGGAGGGGCTGCAAGCTGCCGCCGATTTGAAGCCGCATATCGTCATTACAGACATGCGCATGCCCGATATCGACGGCATTGAAGTGATCCGTCGGCTCTCGGCCGAGCTGCCGTCGTCCAAATTCATCCTGCTCAGCGGCTACGGCGATTACGCTTACGTCCGGGAGGCCTTTAAATACGGCGCTCTCGACTATCTGCTAAAGCCGGCGGGGTCGGCCGAATTAGCTAAGCAGATCCGGATTGCGATCGCAGCTATCGCGGAGGACGGCAAGAAGGCCGCACAAGCGGAACGAAGCCGCAAGGCCGAACGGATGATGCTCACCTCGCGATTGAACGCGGTTCTGAACGGGGCCAGTCATCCTCGAGGCAACGGCGATGCGATCAGCTCTCCCGATTTTGAGCTAACAGACTCTTATTTGATCCACAGTTCGGCTGCCGTTGCTTTGTTCCATATTAGCGGCAATCCTTATCACTCCGGAGATTTGGACTTAGCACAATCGCTCTTGGAGCGGAATGCCCGCGAAGTCGGGCATCCGGAGGAATTTCGGCTGTTGGCGTTCCACGACGGGGACGGGAGCGTCTGTGCGGTTATCAACTTCACGGATGACGTCTCGTTTGACGCTGCATCTTCCATGATTAGGGAGACGGTAAAGGGATTAAAGGAGGCCGGCGCAGAGCATGCGGTCGCGTCCGTCAGCGGGCCGTGTCGGCCGGCCGACCTGCCGAAGCAGTATAAGCAAGCTAAGCTTGCCATGTCGTACCGCATTCTTCGAGAGCCTTGCGAAGTGCTGTCATCGAATTCGGACATTCGGCCCGGCGGAACGGATGGGCAGTTGCCTTCCCGCAAGGATATCGAGGAGCTTCGCCACGCCGTCGAAACGTTGCAATTGGAGAGGATCTCTCAATGGATCGACCGTTGGCTGCCCGACAGCCTGATCGGGAGCGAGTCCCTCGACCGGCTCAAGGCGGTTTACGAGCTGCTGCTGACGGAAATCCGGCGACGTTTCGACGGACGTCTGCCGTTTGAAGAGCGCGAGCAAATCCGCGCGCTTGCCTCCTTTCATACGCTAGGCGACCTTCGCCAGTATTTAGTGGCGTACACGGACAGTGCGAAGCGTTCCGCGAGCGAGAATGCCGAACCGGCGGACACCGTCATCTCGTTCGCGGAAGCATTCGTCAGGGAGAACTTCAACCGCGAAGTGCAGCTCGCGGAGGTGGCGAATCGGGTATCCATGAACTACTCTTACTTCAGCAAGCTGTTCAAAGAGCGGACCGGGCTGACCTTTACCGCCTATTTAATCAAGGTACGGATGGAAGTAGCCAGCAAGCTGCTGCAGGATCCTACCTTGCGCATTAACGAAGTGTCCGAGAAGGTCGGCTACGGCAACCTGTATCACTTCTCTCGCGCATTCAAAAATTACTTCGGCATCTCCCCGAAGGAGTATCGCCGATCCAGATAAACGTCAAACAAGCCCCGATCAGCAATAGCCGAATCGGAGCTTGCACGGTTATACTCGTCAATCGTCATTCGTCTTGCGGCGGATAGCAGCGAATCTCGTAAATGGCGGCGGAAGGGTCGCCGTTGGTTGCCTCGACCACGACGCGCAACTTGGCTGTCTCGATCGGCCGCTCCAGCTTATGCCGGCAATGCCGTTGGTAGTTGCCCCGAACGGCTGCAACTTCCGTCCATTCCCCGTCCGCCCATGCTTCGATCCGATAATCCTTCGGACATTGCGGGTCTCGGTAGAACGGCGCGTACCCGCGGTACTCCCACAGCAGATGACCGGGGAACGACAGCTCCACGCAGCCGATCGACTGCGTCTGCTCCCACGTTAACTCAAGCC
Source organism: Paenibacillus luteus (assembly GCF_006542765.1). GTDB lineage: Bacteria > Bacillota > Bacilli > Paenibacillales > Paenibacillaceae > Pristimantibacillus > Pristimantibacillus luteus. The sequence goes on along the minus strand of NZ_SKCD01000036.1, from coordinate 4,709 downwards.
ATTGCGACAGCAACTCCGCCGGATCCGAACGCCACAGATTCGTGTAGTGATGAGGGCGCGCCACGCCGCTTACCGCTTGCTCTGGACCGAAGCAATGCTGCGGCGGCTCGATGCGGAAGCTCCTCGTCGGTCCGTTCCAATCCCTGCGCATCTTCCCTCCGCCCATTTCGTACGCGCAAGTATGCGCAGGCACGACGCCCGACGCAACATGCCAATTAACGTTCGGATTCGAGAGCAGATCGAGTCGAACGTAGCTGCCCGGCTTGAGGCCCGATGCCGAAGTCAGACGAACGTCCCAATCGATCCATTCGAAGGCGGCGCCGGGCTTGACCTTGAGCTTGACTGCGGCGAGCGGTTGAAGCTCCGTCCGATAATCCCAGATGTGATCGACGGGTACGATACAAGCATCCACCGTTTGCTCTTCGTCCGACAGATTGGACAAGCAGACCGATACGCGATCCAGCGCCTCTTCGGCGATCGCGAGCCATTGGCCCTTGCGTTGGCGCAAACACTCGCTCGCCGGATCCCGCCGTGCGGTATCCGTCTCCGGGTTTATTCCAACGACAGCAGCCTCGCTGCTCGCGGAGAGCCGGGCCGTGCGGGCCAAGTCACGCTCATCCTCGTTCACCGAGTTCGGCAGGAAGCAGCCGTCGCGGAGCAATATCTGCTGCACGTCCCGAACCGCTTCGGTCGGAAGGTCCTGGACCGCGATGCCACGCTTAAGTGCGATGGCTGCCGAGGTACCGACGGCCTGTCCGATGAGCGCGGTCGTCCCCATGACCCGCACCGTTCCGAGTGCGGCATGCGTAACGCTGATATTGCGGCCGGCCATCATCAGATTGTCGACGTCCCTGGCGATGGTCGAACGGAGCGGGATACCGTAAGGACCGCAATAGCTCTTGACCATATACGAGCTCGTCTCGTCATAGCCTTCCGAGCTCGCATGCTCGCTCGTCGGCGCCAGCAGTCCCCCCGGAGTGTGCAAGTCCAGGAACCAACCGCCGTAGGCGATCTCGTCTTCGAATACGGTTCTGTTCTGCGGATCATGCTCCGTCATTAGATAAAGGCCTTGTATTCTCCGACTCTCCCGCTTGCCGGGCACCTGCCCGATCCAATCGATAGCGTGGTGCGCAGCAAGCTCCTTCGTCTGCGGATCCTTGTTCTTGATCCAATCCCAGACGCCCAGCACGTATCGCGTCAATTGATGCCGAATGTCCTCGTTCTCGCGTATCGTATGCCAAGGCACGCCGATCTCGATCCACCAGTAGCCGCCCCGCATATCGTTAGGCCTGCGGCCTTGCTTGTAGAAGAAGTCCGGGTTATCCAGTTTCGCCGCCCATTCCGGCGCCTCGAACGGAGCCGGAGCGCCCGTATCCATCGTCTTGAACAGCAGCGACGAGCCCATCACGTCGCCGCTCGCCTGAAGCGGCGCATGCGGTTCGTCATACTCCTCGCGTCCTTCCGAACCCATATGCCATTCGCAGCCGGCATGATCCGCAACGAGCCCGTCGCCTGTGCAATCGATAAAGATATCACCGGAGAGTTCCAACGTCGTCTCCGCGTTCGCCACAAGCCCGATGACCGCTTCGATGCGGCGCTCCGCACTTTTGCGAACGTCGACGATGGACGTATTCAAATGGAAGGTCAGATTAGGCGTGCGCATGGCCAGATCGTACATCGTCATGTCCCATACGCTGTTCGTCCATCCGTTCTCGAAGATAACCTCGTGATTATGGGCGCGTTCTTCGATCAGAAGCTCCGAGATAATGCCTGTCTCCCGCGCGTACACGTGGAACGCGGCCGCCCCGTGCGGCGTCACTCTGACCTCGGATGAACTGTTGCCACCGAAGACGGGTCGATCTTGAACAAGACACGTTCTTGCCCCTTGTCTTGCAGAAGCCACCGCCGCGCAAAACCCGGCCAAGCCGCCTCCGCAAACAACGACGTCGTATCTCTCCTGGCGAATAGTGCCGGGAGGCCGACCTTCATGTGCTTTCCGTATGACGCGTTCCGTCTGCTTCCGTCTTTCCGCATTCGCTCCCTCTACCAATTCCTCTGCCCCCTTGTGCCGTCATTATCCTGATAACAAATCCTTTTGACAGCGTTTTCTTCTGATACCACCTCACTATAACGCGGAAGCGCCTTCGACAAAATAGCACTATTTTTGATTTGATACCTTGATTTTGGATGGCCAAATCAAATAGGACTGCTCCCAACACCGGCGGCAATAATGCAGGTCGAAGCGAGTGAAAAACTCTAACGCCGGCGGCAGTTGCCACCTCCTGCAGATTGCTTCCGGATTAAGGCCGAATATATTGGTGCTCGGCTTATAACTCATCTCTTTAAAGCTCAAGCTTTGGAACCCAAAAACAACCAAGTCTATGTCTTGGAAAAGACAAAAAGCCCCTAAATGGGGCTTTTTGAGATACGCATCACTGCTTCAATCATCGAACTATTGTTACCCGTTAGCGGAATGAACTACCCCATACGTCTTCTTCTCCATACAATTATCATTGTTAAAAGGACCAAGAAACAAATAAATGATAGTGTAACTATCCATGTTTGTTTATTGGACTGGTCTGTTGTAACTTGAATCGATCCAAATTTAGATGCCTTGAAGAACTTATCGTTTACCTTAACTGCTATTACATTTTGAGTGGCTGCCCCTTTAATTTCAAACAACACGCTTCCTACTGGTATACTATCATTTGACTCGCCGTTCTTCTTTGGCATCGGAGTTCTTTGGCTTTCAATCTTTCCAATCTTATTGCCAATGTCTTTGTTATCGACTTCCTCGGTGGAAAGACCATATAGGAGATTATTCCAAGCAACGGAACTGGGGTAGGTACTGGCTAACGCTTCTTCTATATTTGATGAGAACACGGAAACAATGACAAAGAACAAAAGGAAGAATTTCAGATGCTTCATATGCAACACCTCCTATTTTGTTGAACAAATCTGGCTGTTAGCTTAGTGCCCTATATTTTTACTCCTTTTCGTATTCCCAGTAAAAATACGGTCGTAGTAACACCGAAAGTTCTTCCCAAGTTTCTGCTGAATGCTTTGAAAGAATCTCTTTTACTTTATATTCAATCTGACCAATGCTAAATTGCTCAATAATGAAGTAACCTCTTCCAACAACAAGACCAGTATTAATAACTTTCCTAGCTAACGCTTTTGGGGAGACGACGGTAAAATCAAATAAATCACAAGCATCAGTTCCATCAGTTCCGACACACGCTGTTCCTGAGAGTAGAAAATCATCTCCAACATTCACTTCGTTATTAATCTCAAGTTGTCCATAAATATTGGGATCACCTACGATAACTAAGTTCTTCAATGCAGGCTGAATCATAATCTCACTCCATAAATTTCACTATACTAACCTGCTATTAACTTCAATGAAAAAGCAGCTATCGTTGTGAACAATCGCTGAATGGTTTAATTCAGCTAAAGTTCCTCGATAGTTTAACTTTAGTTTGTAGCAATTACATATATTGATTCGATTGGTGCACTCATCTCATACCACACATCATCTAAATCGTTTACGTCTTTTAATTCGAAACAAATTCCGGGAATGCAGGTGATGAGATAGACATAGTCTTCGTTAATACTTTTACCATAATGGCTTTCAACATCCTCGAGTGTCTCTCCAATGCCTATTTTCCCGTCAAACTTTCCATAAAAACCGTTAAATGCGCGTATTTGAAATACTATTTCTTCCTCATCAATCCAAAACCATAGTGTTTCCATTTTAATTACAATGCAGTTAGATCGAATTTCAGTCTTGTATCCTTGCCCAATCAAAGAGACAAGTGTTTCTCGTTTACATCCAATCTCAAATTGACCTATACTCTTTCCTGGTATAATATTTCCGTCTCTCAGCATCTCCATATTAATCACGTCCACAATGAATTTTTTACCATTGTACCATTAAGCTAAACTGCCCCTTTAACGTAATGAAGCAGCCGATTATTGTGGTCGACTGCTTCCGTGTTTTTATTGAACTCTCGTTCCCAGTTAGCGTAACGCTTATTTTTATTTTCAGGCTCTGTTAATGTTGATTGTTTATTATCCTCCAAACCAAACCTCCATCGAAATAAGTCTCTTTTTCAACGTTCAATTTAACACTTTTGTTTGAACTGGAGTACCCTGGTTCCTCATTTACTATAGATATAGTATTTTCATTTTTCCATTCTATAGAAAAGTTTCTATTAGCATCACTATGATAAACAGTCTTCATTTTGTTATCATCATGATAATTAATTTCTACCCATAAGTTAACTCCACCAGCGGCACCGCCATAAGTTTTATAGTAAGCATTAGCAGTATATTTACCGGTTGGGGATTCCACAGGTCCTTTATAAAATTCACCTTCAAGGTTATCGAATGTAAAAAAGTATGTATTGTATATCACTTGAGCTGAAACGATACCAATTCATAGGAGAGTTGCAATTATCAGTTTTTTAGGAAATGGCTTCTTCTTGATAAAGAAAACAAATAGCTTAAAACAAAATACAATAAATAACAGAACTGTAATAAGAGAAAAGATGAAGAAACCTAATAAGTACAAACAATTAATCCTGAATTACGAAAGTGCGACCTCATAAAAACATAAAAAAGTGCCCTAATCTTTGGTAGAATGGTGTTTACGAAGACAACATCACCCAAAGAGAGGAGCACCCATAAAGTGAAGTTTACCACAAAAA
>NZ_SKCD01000035.1 GCF_006542765.1 Paenibacillus luteus | reverse complement strand
CATATCCTTAATTTGTTCCCATTGTTCATCACTTAGTTCATACCTTCTTTGAATCATGGTGGATGCTCCAATCGTTTTTCTCAAATTATACTACAAAATCATTTAGTTTTCAGACACGTCCTAGTATAACCTTCCATAATGTAGGAGTAATTGATCGGTTATATGGCTTACTCATTTGCAACTATTACATATGTTTCAGAATGGCTTTACTGGTAATCTTGACAAGCTATTAGCTGGTATAGCGTAACTAAAAGGGCTGCCACGCGGCAGCCCTTTTAGTTTTTATCTATCGTTTCCCGTTAGCTCAACGAGTTATTTGTTAGTAAAGTTTGTATACTTTGAAAATCATTCAGAAACTCTACACACTCACTGTCTATTGCTTATTTGGAATACAGTAAAGGGAAGAACTCATTATCGAACTTCTGTCCAAATTGCGGACGTGGCCCGAGCAATCGAACATTATCATGCCGTACTCTGCCCTCTTTGTAAAAGGTATCTCCAGGCATAAGATGAGCAACAACCGATAACCGAGGCTGATCTGTAAAATTTGTTGACGATCCATGGAAGGTTAGCGCATGGTGGAAGCTCGCTTGTCCAGCTTTTAGTATACATGGCTCCTCAATCCAATCACGCGTTGCAAACCGTTGCTTCAGCTTTACCATATCCTGTTCGAAGAATGTATCACTTCCCTCCACTGCGCCCCACTTATGTGAACCCAAGATCGTCATCATGCCGCCATTATTCAGATTTGTATCCTGCAATGCAATCCAAACGGTCACCATATTTGTTGTGCTGCTTGATCGCCAATAGCCGTAATCTTGATGCCATCCCACATTTCCAGCTGTTGTTTCTTGCCCTGAAGTACCTGGCTTGTAGATCACTTGATCATGCCATAGACGAATCTCATCCTCGTTCAGCAGCTTCGCAGCCATTTCTCCTAAATTCGGATCAGTAACAACACTCCGAACTTCATCGTTAATCCACCAGCCATTATCGAATTTACGAAGAGCATGCGGATTCTCCGAAAGTTTGAAAACATGCAATGGTATCCCAGCCCCATCATAATCTTTCTTCCATATGCGCTCATGCGCTCCACGAAGTTGATCGATTGTCTCGTCATCCAGTAATTTGGGGCTGATCCAATAACCGTCTTGATCAAATTTCTCTTTATCAGCTGCCGTAATGGTATAAGGAATAACTCCCATAATGGAACACCTCATCTTTTCTTAGTCAAAGTGGCTTACTTCTTTTATTGTAGACCACTTGATGAGCATTGACTTCCCTAAGCCTATCAAATAGGATTAGAAACATAAGAGATCATTAGAAACTAAAAGGATCGTAACTATGGTAAAAATGCATACGGAAACATCACGATGGGTGTATGAGTTTTCAGAGTCAAATCAGCTTGCCCATTTGCCTGAATTAATAATGCTGGGATATGACCGATTTCAAGAAGCCTCTCCCCTCGTTATTCATAAGCATGAACGATCGTACGAGTATGTATTCGTGGACAGCGGAAAAGTCACATGGGAGGTAGACGGTCAATTAATTACTTCCCACACCGGACAGATCTTTCACACCCGACCTGGAGAATGGCATCGTGCACGTCTTAATTTCATCGAACCCTGCAGAATTTGGTGGTTGATACTATTAGATCCCTCAGAGCATGTCGGTTGGCTAAACTTACCAGATGAAGAGCGTATGGAGATTCATAACCAACTACAAAAGTTACCAAGAATTATACCTGTGGATATCCGTGTTCGTGAACTCTTCACCAAGCTAAGAGACATCATTGAGCATTACGAGCCACTCTCCTCCTGCCGAATTCGTCATTATGTACTCGATATCATTTTGCAAATGTTGAACCCATTCTCTAACCGTCAAATCTCATTTGATCTCCAAAGGGCTATGTTTACTTTGACCGAAACCGTTCAGGCAGCGCCAGAAAAGAGATGGACTAATAAAGATCTGGCCAATCAAATCGGCGTAAGTGAATCCCATTTCTATCGATTGTTTCACCTTATGTATGGACAGTCACCTGCTAATTATATTGATCGGCTACGAATTGAACTTGCCTGTCAGATACTCCTTCAGAAAGAAATTAGCGTCACAACAGTTGCAATGGATTTAGGTTATAAGACTAGTCAGCATTTTGCCACTGTATTCAAAAAGTATATGGGTCTGTCACCTTCGCAGTGGCGAAGATGATTTCAGTTTAATAAGTACTCCAAAAAATATTACACAAAATCTAACGAGGTCATTTGTTACGCTAAACTGCCCGTTAACATAATGAAGCAGCCGATCATGGTGATCGGCTGCTTCCGTGTTTTTATTGAACTATTGTTTTCCGTTAGCTCAACGTTTAATTGTATTCCCCTTTAAATGGCTTTTTAAAATCCCGTATTTGTTTGTTATTTTGATCGTATTCAGCCCAATAGAACACATCTCTAAAATCTATTTTTGCAATGTTGAGATATTTTTGAAGCTGTTCAATACTTCCTTCAGATAAAAACAAAATTGATCTAATTAATCTCAATATAACCTCTTCTTCGGTGTGGAAAAAACTTTGATTAGTTAATAGGTCTTCAACAAAATCGTATTGATCCTTATATTCCTGCTGTATTTTTTCAATAATATCCAAAGGAAGAATTAAACTCATATTTCAACTCCGAGCTTAATGGATTTTTGAAATTAATGTCACTACCGCAGTTTCTCATAACGTCTTATTTGCGATGAACGTAAATTTCCCATATCTGAGGTATTCGTGAAGAGATCAAACTATCCTGCCCGTTAGCTCAACGAGGCTATCGATTTATGTCAGCAGCCTCGTTGAGTTAGCTGAATCCCAGTTCTTCTTTGATTTCTGCCAATTCTCCTGATAACTTATCGATTAGAACTTTGTTGTTAATATCCGATCTATCTCTGAAATTAGTCTTTCCTAAGAAGGCCATATATGCGCTTGCAAGTTTCATCTTGATTCTCTGTTCGATTTCACCTTGTTGGTATTCATAATCAAAAAAGCTATCCATCGTTTTTCGAGCGCGGTCATTAAACTCAAAATACTCCATACCTAATGACAATAAATAAGTACAATCTAACGCGTTATTGTAAAATGCTTCTTTAGTTTTCCTTTTCATACTATCCCTCACAATTTGGAAACTTTATGGCTTATCTATGGTAAACAATTCGACCAGAGCACCACGCTTCCCTGTCAGTTAGCTCAACGAGGCAGCCGATTTATTCCGGCAGCCTCGTCCTGGTGTTTATGAAGCTATAGTTCCCAGTTATATCAAATATCTATAACCTCTTCATTGTAACCTCTTTGCAGCAGTTGCTTTGTAAATTATCTCGTTAAACACAGGAATCAAAGCACTTCCAGCTTGTTTATCACCAATTTGACTAATCGCCCAAATTGCGAAAGAAATAGCCTGCTCATTGTTGTTCACATGCAAATGTACTCTAGAAATAACTAATGCTAATCTAATATTTGTTGGCAACTCACCTAACCGATTTACATTCTTATTACTTTGTTCTATGTCCTCTATGCTAATACTTGTGAGACTTTCAGGGAAATGAATGAAATACCCATAATATCGTAGACCGTATTCTAAAAAAGTTTTTGTCATATGTCCGATGTTTTCAAGGGCTTCGATTTCCGTTTCACCATAACTCCACCATAAGTCTTCAACTTCGAGGTCTGAAAGTCTCCACCGAAAATCACAATCATAAGATGAAACTTTATTAAGAGGGACATGAACACCCAAAGTGTTTGGGATGAAGTCTATGAATACTCCAAGTTCAACACAACAACACCCACCATATTTATCAGCTTGAATATTGACGGTATATATGAAATGATCATTAGGTTTTGTTCTATACCTACCACCTGTGCCATTGAATCCATGCTTTATTAGTTCTTGTTCGAATGTTTCTTTTAATAATTGCTTGAACTTTTTTAAATTAATCATTAGTAATCCCCCCTCCCTGCCAGACACATTTATTTGAAGTGTCAGCAGCATCAATCTCTGTATATCAAATTATTTTATCATCAAATTAGCCTTGAAAGATAATTGATATATGATTGTTGTTAATGGCAACACCACGCAATCCTGCCCGTTAGCATAATGAAGCAGCCGATCATGGTGATCGGCTACTTTCGTGTTTTTATTGAACTATCGTTACACGCGAGTGATGCTAAGCTGTTCTAATAAATCTTTATTCTGTAAAATGTTTAGATCGCTTCCCGAACCAATCCTTGTTTTAAGCGGTCGAGCTGCAGAAGATGATGACGGTAGTGCATTTCAACAAGCAAAAACCATTCCTCCGCACACAAGCCACCGAATCTCGGATGGGACACTATATTTTGTTTGGTCACTTTTTCAAGGGTAGGTTCAATGTCATTCATTCTCTGGATGACAGTATATAAGCCTTGAATTAGCTGCTCTTTGCTTTCTGGCTGCTCTGGAGTATATTGTGGGGAAGGCGGAACATGAATACGAATGGGTGGGAAGCTCCCTTGAGAAAATATAGCCACACCAACCTCGTTTTTTTCCGTTCGAGGTACCATGGGATCTTCGCTTGGCATCAGACACTGATCAATATTACGAAGCTGCATATCAAGCGCCGAGCTAATGAGATGTACAAGCATCTGTCCGATGGACCACTCGTTATCACTTGGCTTTTGCCTCAGCTGCTCCAGACTGAATTGATCCAGTTCATGAATATAATATGTCGCAGTTTCCTCAAATAGTTGTAATGCTAACTTTGTTGTAATCATCATATATCATCGCCTCTAATCATCTTTTTTTCTAAGTATACAAAAACGCTACTGACACCATTATGTCAGTAGCGTTTTAAGTTTTTTTATCGTTCGTTTCTAACCCAATTTCGGAAGTGTTCCAACGGAAGCAAGCAGACGAAAGCTCTTGCGAATCCGAGATGCCTCACTGCCGATCGGTTCCAGCGGGATATATTATGGTTTTTCATATTTGTCCGTTATTCTCCAACTTCCATTCTTCAGTTTTACCTTTAACTGTAGTGGAACTCTTGAAGAACCATATTTGACTTCCATTGTTTTTTTGTCTAATGCCTTGTATGTATATTTGATCCAAATGGTGCCTGAGTAGAAAATGTTTAATCCAAATCCCATATTCGTTGAGTAAGCTATTATTTCCTCCTGGCTTGATGAACTTGATGGGTATATTTCATTTCTATGAAACTTATTTAAAGCTGATTCAGTTATTTGTTTATGCACTATTTGATTATCCTTCTCTGGATGAAGATATATTGTTCTCAGTGTTTCCTTGACACTGGATAACATCCAAATACTTACTGAAAAATATATCAAAATAAAGATAAGACCGATCAGAGTCATGCATTTTTTACTTTTCATCATTTCCCCCTAACATTAACTTAACAAAGAAATGGAGCGTGAATGCAGTGTTTATATGATGCATCTTACTCTAGTAATGCATATTTCAGTTAAGTCTTCTTATAGGCGTCACTTATTTATTACCGAGTTGTTCCGCCAAACCGATTAAAATCCCTTCATTTCCGCGAATGTAGCAGAGCCGGTACGAGTCCCCGTACTGAACCACTTCGCCAACGAGCTGAGCACCATGCTTAATGAGTCTGGATACTATTTCGTCAATGTCTTCAACAGTGAACATAACGCGTAGATAACCGAGGGCATTTACAGGAGCAGTTCGGTGATCTGATATAGTAGGTGGGGTGAGAAATCGCGAAAGTTCAATTCGGCTATGGCCATCTGGGGTAACCATCATAGCAATCTCTACACACTGTGAACCCAGCCCGGTTACGCGACCAGCCCATTCGCCTTCGACAGTAGCACGCCCTTCGAGCTTCAAGCCAATCTCCTCGAAAAAAGAGATTGCGTTATCAAGGGATTCTACAACGATGCCAACATTGTCCATTCTTAGTAATTGGTTATTTGCCATAGTTTTATCTCCTTATGTGGACAAATTTATTATCTTATCATCTTCATATTTATTCTATCAAGAATTACTAATTCCTTCCATTCGTTTGACATCTTGTCACAGCTCATGATAACAAAGATAAGTCACAGTATAGTATTGCTTTTTCAGATGTCAGATTAACTTTTATTCTTCGAAATTCAATTCGGAGTTACGATATTAACTCCTGCTTGATCATCAACTCAATTTATCTTTATTTTAATGTATTGGATTTCCATATTCGGTACAGTCCAACAACTAGAAAAATAAAAGCAATAATCTCTATTGCTCTAGGAATGAAACTCAGTAATGCGATCATCTCTCCAAATGTCATTCTCAGCGGTAGTGAAGTACGATTCACATTATAAGAATCAATGAATCGGCTTATTGTAAATGGTGCAATAAAATCATAGATCTTCAGAAAGAAGATCATAAGAAAGAAGTAAAAACCTTCCTTGAAGTGATTTTTCCTGCATAGTATAAGTCCAAAAACAATTAAACATAAGATAAAAATCGAAACAAAAATTGCAAGGAAACCTATTATACCTTCCAAATGACCACTCCTTAGCCCTCCAATTATGTTCGGCTAGAACCCGAAAACAATAGTAATGAAAATAAGCTTCTCTTATATGGAAGAGAAGCTTAATTTCATTTCTTTCATTACCTTGATATGACACTTATTAGAAAAGTGACCGTAGCCCTTTTTTAATACTGTTCATAATCTTCTGTCCTGTGTTGAGTTCTGTAAGAGTAATGTCCCACATCACGGCATTTGTAGTCGGATTTGAGTCATCGTTCATTAATTTAATGGTTAGTTCATTTGCTCCGTTTATAGGGATTTGAAAAGAGGTAAGCTGATTCTCTCCGCTTTTGGCTGATAAACCTAGTGAATAAATTTCTGTGCCATCTGCGATAAATAGGATGTCACTTTTCCCATTGCTTGCAGTGTTGATTACATCATCCGGTATAGCGACATAGCCTGCCACTTTTTTATATTTGCCATCCAAATGATACGTAAACTCATTAGTTCTTGTATTTTTTCTACTGTACATATTGATTTGTGGTTCAACCTTTTCTTGGACTGCTGTAAAACCTAAGAGAGTTTCATCCCAGAGTACAGACCCCTCTGTTATTGTAAGTTCATTCAGGGCTACGACTTCGCCGCCTCCCTTTTCCAAATAATTATTAATGCTACCAACAAGGGCAATGACTCCAATCGAAAGTACACTGGCTGTTAAAATGATTCGACAAATCCCTTTAAATTTATCTCGATCACGGTGAACGAACCGTTGTGCCCAAAATCCTACCGCCGCCCCTAATGTATTAATTATGATATCGTCAATATCAAAGGATCCTAGACGAGTGAGCATTTGTAAGATTTCAAGAATCGTAATAGACAAAATAAATAAGGTTATAAATCTAATGAAATTACAACGAAACAGCAGTGGGAAAACAATTCCAAAAGGAATAAAGGCTACAAAGTTGCCCAACTCAAAAAACCAAATACGAAAGTCCCTTCCCATCGGAAAGTGTAAAGGAATCCCTTCAGGCATTAGACTATATCGCATGCTAGAATCTTGAAGAAAAGCACCCCTGTTGAAACCTATATACAAAAAATAGAGCGTCAAAACGGTATACAATGCTAACAGAATTATAGTGATTTTTCGCAACTTTCCTCGATACATAATTGCATCCTTTCACTTCTCCAAAGCGGCTCCCACATGTACAAAGTTTATTCGGCTAGCTTTCTCTTGATTTTTCTCCAGAAGCCGTCATTCCTCCGGTTGATATACTTCTCATTGTAGATAAGCAGACTATAGGAGGACCACAACGTAGATGTTCGAATGATTATATAGGTTCCCATGGCGATCAAAACGACGCAAACCGGATAATATGGAACCAGTGCGCCTTCCGAGATCCCCTTTTCTTCCAGCAAAAAAGCTATCGCACCTACCGCTAACATGCCAGCCCCGACGATGATTACCAATGTGTACCTACTCTTCAATTGATTCAAACGTTCCTTCAATTGCTTCATATAACCCTGATCCAGCATAAGAGCTTCTTTTCCCAGCACATGGTACCGTTCTTCGTCTTTCAGTATAGCGGAAACGAGAACAACGACTCCCCCTGCCGCCAACAAAATGATAAGAACGGAATAAACGACGGGCTCATGCCGAAGCATTAGATACGGTAAAAAAGCCATAATTAGCAGGCACACACCTGTCGCAATGCGATTAGATGATTTCTGCTGATGACTCAAATACCCTTCCGCCATCTCTTGGCTGACATAATACCCATGCTCTTTAGCGCCGCTCTTCAACTCGTTCTCCTTCAACATATAATCGATGGATACCTCGAATAAGTTACCAATCATAAGCAACTTTTCGGTTTCAGGGAAACCTTGTCCGTTTTCCCACTTGCTGACTGCCTGTCTGGTTGTGCCCAGTTTTTCGGCCAGCATTTCTTGGGAATAACCTTTTTCTTTTCTTAATTGTAACAACTTTTCACTAAATGACATAGGCTTGCTCTCCTCTGCTATCTGATACCTAAATTATAGGATAACAATGGAGTCGATGCTATATCATGGTGGTTGCGTTTGCGCCACTTGCGGTTGCAACTACGTAATACTCCATAATAATAGGTACTTCGCTATCATCGTAACCTGCTCGATAGCCTAGCGAGACTGCCGTTCAATGTTCAGCAGCATAAGCTAACCAAATAAAAAAAAGCCTGGGGATTAACCCTCAACCTCTTCGGTATGACTGATTCTGTTTTAATTTATTGACCTCTTCAATTGGAAGCCCAGTGATCTCAGCAATTTTATCTGGATCAAGGTCATTCAGCATTTTTTTGGCAAAATCATAAGCCTGTTCTTTTAAGGCTTGCTCTTTTTCCTGTTGGTAGATCTTCTCAACCTTTGTCATTTTCATCGGCTCCCTTACATTCTTCAATAATCCCTTGTCCGTATATGTTCGCTAATACTTCGACCGCTTTTTCAAGAATAGCCTTTTCCCGTGCAATCATAAATTGGGTTGAATAATCATCGCAAATTATTTCCGAGCTGTTCATTGCTTCTATTGCTTTTTCAAAAGTCATCCATTCAACTATCATTCCAAGCTCTGCTTCACTTTCAGTAAGCATCGCGTTACTTATACGGTTTTGCGCTTTTGCTACAAAACAGTAGGAATGTTGCATAAAATTATTTTTGTTCTTATGCTCCTCGATGTAGCCCAATTCATGTATGATCTCGGCTTCATAACCTGTCTCTTCCTTAATTTCGCGTAGAAACGCATCCCTGATCTCTTCGCCTTCATCAATTCCCCCGCCAGGCAACTTGTAAAGGTTAATTTTTGACATGTACATCATAGCAACGTTAAGCCTATCATCAACTAATACACCTCTTGAGGCATAACGTGTTGTGGTTTCCATGAACTCAGGAGCACCACCAATAAAATCACTGTCGGTCATTCTTTTTATCAACTGCACGAACTCACTCCCTGTCACTTGCTCCGTAATCCGAAGACTTTTGAATAAATTAGCCTTTAAAGGCTACTTGCCGAAATTGAATGTGTATCGCTACATCCCAGCAATCCAACGATAGAGATAGGGAAACTGCCTGTACTGGCTGTTAGGTTTATTGAATAATTAAACAGCCCACCTGTGACATGGTATCTTTGACTAATATTAAGTCGCTACCTTCTGGTCTACGTATTGAAGAATGCTACGAAATAAGTTAATTACAAAGTTACTTTGTAGAAAACTAAAAATAACTGTCCACATCCCCACCTCCCCCAATCCCTTACCCCACAAGATCTCACCGCCATTTTCGAGATAAAAATTCCTGTCCCAAAACCGCTGAGAAAAAGACATGAAAACTGGAAGAGAACTGGTTCAATTGTGAACGAAACCAACTAATAATTCGTGTCCCTGAAGGGGTAGCGAAGTACCTGAGAAAAGCATGGACAGTCATTTATACTGGCTGTGTAAGTACCTGGGAAATGCCTGAGTAAAAGCTTGAGTAAACTGCTTTCACTTCGCAAAAGCCTTGAGTTACTTGGGTTTATGCCTGATTACCTATTCGGGATTTGGATGGGGAATCCCTGCTGTGATGCTTTAAGAGGAGAGAAAAAGACTGGAGAAATGGTTGGGGCAATCGTCAACCAGGTTCCAGTCTTTGGTGAGTTCATAGACGGTTTATTTTATTTAGAGAAGGTAATTTTGAAATTTGACGGGAATTTTTTATTTGTTAAACTCCCGCTGTCTCAAGCTCTCATACAACAGCACCGTAGCCGCCATGGCTACATTCAGAGATTCCGCTTGACCGACCATCGGGATAATGACCGACTCATTCACAAGGTCTCGAACGATTGGAGAAAGTCCCTCCGATTCATTGCCCATCAGCAGCCATGTCGACTGCTTCCAATCGTAGCTATAGCAGGTATGCTTGGCTTGCAAGCTCGTCCCAACAAGCGTTACGCCCTTGGCTCTCGCCTGCGGAAGCAGCTCTTTCAGGTCAGCTTCAATAATCGGCAAATGGAACAAGGAACCCATTGTCGATCTTACGGTTTTTGGATTGTAGAGATCCACGCAGCCTTTGCCAAGAATCACGGCATCGGCGCCAACCGAATCCGCACTGCGGATAATCGTGCCGGCATTGCCAGGATCACGTACATTGTCCAGGACAACGACGAGGCAGTTTTTGCGATACAATGCTGAAGAATCTGGAGACAGTTTCGTTAAAATCGCGAACACAGGCGGAGGCGTATCCGTTCCTGTGCATTTAGCCATGACCGCTCGTGAAGCTTGTACCCACTCCAAACCGAGCGTAGCCTCTGAATCATTTGTCTCACGTTCCAGCTTAAGCTCCTCTGGAATTCCACGGTCGGTGTCGTAGACGATGGTCAGCACGGATGCTTGTCCCCTCAGTGCCTCCAGAACAAGATGAACGCCTTCGATTAAAAATTGACCGCTGCGATCGCGGTTTTTTTTGTCCAGCAGTGAAGCCCAATGCTTGACCTTGTCATTTTGAACAGATGATAGCAATGGATCAAAGTTTTCATTCATAGTTGATTCTAACCTTCCGAATAAGCGATTTCTAAATTTGTAAGATCTGAGTTTTTGCCGACTATGACTAGAATATCTTCCTTGCCAATTAAATCGTCTGCATAAGGAGCAATATTCATCTCAGTGCCTTTCTTAATGGCCATGACATTGCATTTATATTTCGCCCTAATATCGAGCTGCTTCAAGCTTTGGCCGATCATGGGGACCGGTGCTTTAATTTCAATAATGCTGTAGTCATCCGAAATTTCGATATAGTCCAAGATATTGGGCGATACCAGATGATGCGCAACGCGAAGACCCATATCCCGCTCTGGGAAAACCACCTTGTCTGCGCCGATTTTGTTCACGACTTTACCATGGAGCTCATTTTGCGCTTTCACGATTAGCGTTTTAACTCCTAAATCCTTCAAGATCAGCGTCGTCAAAATGCTTGATTGAATATCTTGGCCAATGGCTACGACGACGACATCAAAGTTCCTTATGCCAAGCGCCCGAAGCGCTTCCTCGTCCGTTGAATCTGCGGATACAGCATGGGTAACCGTATTGACGACCTCTTGGATCCGCTGTTCATTCGAATCAATAGCCAAAACCTCAAAACCCATGTCCGTCAGTGCTTTTGCAATGCTGGAGCCGAAGCGTCCCATTCCGATAACCGCGTACTGCTTCTTAGCCATATTACCCAAATCCTCCTTGCAGGATGATTGCTGCAGTGATCTAACCAGTATACCACAGCTTGCCTAATCGGATGAAAACAGCCTCTGGTGGACAAAGTAAATAAGTAAATTTGAATGTACCAGGAGGCTGTTAAAATGGAAGTTATTGATTTGCGTCAAGCCATCGTTAGGCGTGTACAGGATAATTCGGCTAAGGAGCTGTCTGAGGTAATTGAAGACTCCATCGGTGCCGACGAGCGGGCATTGCCAGGCCTTGGCGTCTTGTTTGAAATGATTTGGCAGCAGTCTTCCGAACCGGAGCAAGGGCGTATGGTTGATTCCCTATACAAGCATCTTCATCATTCAGAAAATGCTAATCCATCGCAATAACGAGTTTTGGAAGCATAAACCAGCTGCCCTCCGACAATGGTATGAGTTACCCAGGGCAGGCCATCATAGTGGTCTACTATAATAAGATCCGCTGCTTTGCCGGGTTCGATGGATCCAAGTTCACCAGCTGCACCTAAAGCTTGTGCGGGATTTAGGGAAGCCATTCGGACCGCCTCCGGCAAAGCGGCTATTCCTTCGTTCTTCAGCTTAAATACGGCTGCGAGCATCGAGGAAGGATGATAGTCGGAGCACAAGATGTGTGCAGCATTCGCTGCAATCGCATCTATTGCTTTTAAGTTTTTGTCGTGCGACGCTCCTCTGACTACGTTTGGCGCACCTACGCAAACGCGAAGCCCCTTTGATGTCGCATATGTTGCCGTCTCCAGATTAATCGGAAATTCACAGACCGATACGCCAAGCCCCACCGATTCGTTTACCTTGTGTAAGGAGTCATCATCATGGGAAGCTAACGCAATTCCCTGTTTCGACGCAAGACGGCTTAGCTGCTTCAGCTGTTCCTTACTAACCATTTTCCTGCGCTCAAGCAGATCCTCGACAATGATTCGAACCTCATCCGCGCTTACACCTTGGTTTTTCATGACGTATCGCTCAAACGAGCCTGGTTCGCGATATTGTCCCTGACCTGGTGAATGGTCCATAAAAGATAAATAATCAATTGTATTGTCTCGAAGAAAACGTTCAACAATCGGAATGCCTGCCAAATGCGAGACCTCCAAGCGCAAATGAATTCGATTACGAATCACTGAGCGTTTGCTTCGATAGCTGTTAATCTCTTCAACCATGCCAGTCAGCAAATGGTCACCGCGCAAGCTGAGTCCTACGCCAAGCGACAAGGAATGATACATGGTTGTAATCCCATGTACGGGCAGCTTCCGTTCGAATTCCAATAATGCCATATTCAGCGGGAACAGTGTGTTTGGCCTCGGCTGTACTTCTTTCTCAATGGCGTCGCAATGAATGTCGATCAGGCCCGGCAGCACATACCGATTCGCTGCATCAATCACTTCTGAGCCTGGATACTTCCCTATCCACTCCTCCTCAGTAAATTTCGCGGCTTCAACAATAGCTGCAATGCGGCCATTTAACACAACTACAGACGCTTCAACGATTTGATCCGGTAATATCATTTTTCCGTTCGCAATGATCATTGGCTTTAATCTGGTCGTTCCCTGATCATTCATCCATGCGGTCACCCTTTCATTAAGAGTTGTATGAATAAGTTTACCATAAACAACTTAGCGAATTCATCCAATCCCCATTCTGCTGTAGAAGCTCTTAATGGATTAATCATGAACGCAAGCTCCATTTATTGTTCTGCGAAACGGCTGTCTCTAACCAAAATAGAATACAAAAAACCGCAGGAGAAAGAGCTCCTGCGGTTTCAAGCATGACAAAATAAAATTTGGTATAGGCCGCACAGCTAATAACCCGCGGCCTATCTATTGCAAATTTCCTCTAGCTTTACTCTTCTTGCGGTATAAATTTATAAATGTCACCCGTCTCAAACGAATCAATTAATCGATCCAGCCAGCGGTAATACTTTAATGCTTCTTCAATCTTCTGCGTGTCATTCTCCAGTACGTCAAGGAAAGCTTGGTCTTGCTCATATTGCTGCTTTAATTGTGCAATTTCTTTGGTTGAACGATTTAAAGCACTCATATTTTGCTCGACGGCTTTCCGCCATTTAATAGAGAAAAAATCCGCAAAGTTCTGATGCCAATTCGTTTCAACCTCATATAAATCTTTACGGGAGCCCTTGCCCCAAACTTTATTTATCATCTTCAAGTCATGCAGCGTACGCATGCCAGTACTCATGGAAGTCTTGCTCATGCCCATCGTCTGGCTCATTTCATCAAGTGTTACCGGCTCACGGTTAAAATACATATTCCCATAGAGATGGCCGATCGACAAGGTTATGCCGTACAAATCCATGTTTTTCCCAATTGATTCAATGACGCGGCGGCGCGTATTTTGCAGCTTCGTTAGCTGCTCTTCCGTTAATGCTGCAAGTTCATTCATGTCGTTCCTCCTGAGGAGTGTCTTTCCCCTATCATTCCCATATCAATTATTGTAATCAAATGGTCCACCAGAGTAAAGAATACATATAGGTTGAAAAAGGGAGTTATCAAGAGTATACAGTACGTAAAGTACGTAAAGTTATAACTGTACAGAGTATACACTGTCTCACGCCTTTTGACCATTACAAAGATAACCAACTAAACTTATAGGAGTCGAAATATTCCACAAGGGGGCACAACATGGCGATTATAGAAGCCAAGAGGCTAACCAAGATTTTCGGAGCCGATCCGAAAAAGGCGATCCCGCTGCTGGATAAAGGATGGTCTAAAGAAAAGATATTTGCAGAAACAAAGCTTACGGTTGGGGTCAACCAAGCTAGTTTCTCCATTGAAGCAGGACAAATATTTGTCATCATGGGCTTGTCCGGCAGCGGCAAGTCGACACTTGTACGTCTGCTTAACCGACTGATCGAACCTACGAACGGTCAGGTACTATTCAATGGTACAGATGTATTGAAGATGTCTCCTGAGCAGCTAAGGAAGTTCAGAAGAAAAAACGTAGGCATGGTATTTCAGAAATTTGCGTTGTTTCCGCATCGCACCGTAATCCAAAATATCGAATACGGGCTTGAGGTTCAAGGCATCGATAAGAAAAAACGCAGGGAAATGGCGATGAACTCTCTTGAACTTGTAGGATTAAAAGGCTGGGCAGATAGCTATCCTGATCAGCTAAGCGGCGGTATGCAGCAGCGCGTCGGGCTTGCCAGAGGGCTTGCCAACGATCCCGACGTGCTTCTGATGGATGAGGCATTTAGCGCGCTTGACCCGCTGATCCGGAAGGATATGCAGGATGAGCTGCTTGAATTGCAATCGAAAATGAAAAAGACGATCGTGTTTATTACGCATGATTTGGATGAAGCACTGCGCATTGGTGACCAAATTGCATTAATGAAGGACGGCAGCATCGTACAAATCGGTTCGCCGGAAGAAATTTTGATGCAGCCGGCCAATAAGTATGTAGAGCGATTCGTCGAGGACGTTGATTTGTCTAAAGTTTTAACGGCTTCGCACGTGATGGTCAAGCCTGAGACGATTACCATTGAAAAGGGACCGCGCGTGGCTCTGCAATTTATGCGCGACCGGGAAGTTTCCAGCTTATACGTTGTTGATAAAGGCATGAGGCTGCTTGGCGTTATTACCGCGGAGAATGCAGCCAATGCAATCAAAAACGGACAGAAGCTTGAAGAAGCAATGGAACGGGAGGCGCCTGCCGTACTCCCGGAAACGCTGCTTAACGAATTATTTGAATTAATGAGCAATTCCAAATTCCCCGTTTCCATTATTGATGAGAATGGGCGGCTAAAAGGGATTGTCATTAAAGGCGCTGTTCTGGCCGCATTAGCCGGAAATTCAACATTAGAGGCTGGTGATAGTCATGAATCTGCCTAAAATTCCTTTAGCAGACTTTATCGAATGGTTTGAATCCTGGCTCGAAAATAATCTGGCGCCACTATTCAAATTGATAAAAATTGTGGTTGGAGAAACAGTAAACGGCTTAGAAACTGCGCTTAATTGGTTTCCAGCGCTTGTTCTTATCCTTCTGTTTACGGTTCTTGCCTGGTATATCGGCAAATGGAGAATGGCGTTATTTACGCTAATAGGCCTGCTCATCATTGAGAACCTGGGATTATGGAGCCAGACGATGCAGACACTAGCGCTTGTTCTGACCTCTGCCTTCATCTCGGTACTCATTGGTGTGCCAGTTGGCATTTTGTGCGCACGCAAAAACGGTATTCAGAAGATTGTTACGCCCGTGCTGGACTTTATGCAGACGATGCCTGCATTCGTCTATTTATTGCCAGCCGTTACCTTCTTCTCGCTCGGTGTAGTACCTGGGGTGATCTCATCCATTATATTCGCCATCCCGCCAACCATCCGCCTAACTAATTTAGGCATTCGCCAGGTTCCTGAGGAACTCGTCGAAGCAGCGGATGCATTTGGCTCCACACCCGCTCAGAAGCTCTTCAAGCTCCAGCTCCCGATTGCTCTTCCTACCATCATGGCGGGAATCAATCAGACCATCATGCTTTCTTTATCGATGGTCGTTATCGCCTCGATGATTGGCGCACAAGGGGTCGGCGCTTATGTATACCGTGCCGTTACGCAAGGAAATACGGGTGTTGGCTTTGAAGCCGGGCTTGCTATCGTTATCTTGGCCATTATCTTAGACCGTTTAACCCAACAAGTTATTCGCAGAAGCAAAACAACCTAGCATTCAAAAGCATACATGCTTGCTTAGTTAGTTTGTTTCAAAACAGTCGCTGCGCGAGCAGATTCACAAAACAAAGATCTATGCTTACAAAGCAAGTTTGTTCCACCACCTTTAAGCTATCTCTTAAAGTATCAGTTCCACAAACTTTTAAGGAGTGATTTTTTGAAATTCAACAAAATGACGGTAATTGTAGCAGCGGTAATGGCATTCGCCTTGATAGCGGGATGTTCTTCTTCCGGGGGCAGCGACAAGAAAAAAATAACGCTGGCTTATGTAGCTTGGGATTCCGAAATCGCGAGCACGAATGTGGTAAAAGAAGTACTTGAACAAAAGCTTGGTTATCAGGTGGAAATGATGCAGGTAGATGCGGGGCCAATGTGGGCCGGTATTTCCGATGGAAGCGCGGATGCGATGGTCGCCGCTTGGCTTCCGACTACACATGCTTCCTATGTCACCAAATATAATGGAAAATACGATGACTTGGGTCCGAATCTCGAAGGTACCAAAATTGGCCTCGTCGTTCCCAAATATATGGACATCAATAGTATCGATGAGTTGAATGGTGCCTTTGGCGATACGGTGGACCACACGATTATCGGGATTGAGCCCGGCGCTGGACTCATGATGTCTACCGAGAAGGTGCTTGATGAATACAACTTACGCGATAAATGGACACTGCTTGAAAGCTCATCCGCAGCGATGACGCAAGAACTGCAAAAGGCTTATGCCAACAAAGAGCCTATCGTGGTTACAGGCTGGACCCCACACTGGATTTTCGCCAAAATGGATCTGAAATATTTGGAGGATCCGAAAAACGTATACGGCGGAGATGAACAAATTCATACGATTGCTCGCCAAGGGCTGAAGGAAGACCAACCGGAAGCCTACGCTTTCCTAGACAAGTTTAATTGGACTCCCGATGACATGGCAGCCGTCATGATTAAAATCCAGGAAGGCGAAACGCCGGAAGCGGCGGCTAAAGCCTGGGTTGAGGCTAATGCCGATAAAGTAGAGGCATGGGTTAAATCATAACAAAAATAAGAAAAAGCAGAGCGGTTAGTCGCTCTGCTTTTTCTTTTGCTGCTATAGGTCACAGGGCACTAGTCTAGACAAAACGGCTGCAAGCCAAGCGGCAGCGGTGCCGGTCTCTCGCACGTACTCTTCATGACATAATGCGCGCCTTGCTCGGAAGCATCATGGAAACCGTGCATAGCTTCAAGTACATGATAAGCCAGTTCACCGTTAGCCCGGTGCTTGCGGCCGGTTTGAATCGCTTTCGCCATATCCGCAGCGCCGACACCGCGGGCATTTTCCGTATAACCATAAGCAAGCGGAATATCCGACCATTCATTCGAGCCTGCTCGCCAAAGCTTGATTTGACCGCCGAATCCGTTGGGATCGGGAACGAGCAAGGTTCCCGCGCTGCCATATACCTCGATACGCGGCAGCATGGAACCGCCTTTCACATCAAAACTCGTGAGCAGTGTCCCGATGGGACCCGATGCAAAATCCATCACGCCTGCGATATGGGTAGGCACCTCAACATTAACCTTTTGGCCATATTTAGGCTTGCTGGTAATGGTTCTCTCTGGGAAGGAAATGCGCGCCGAACCCGTTACGCGGGTTATCGGCCCAAGCAGCGCTACAAGAGCAGTTAAATAGTAGGGTCCCATATCGAACATTGGACCGCCACCCGTCTGGTAATAAAACTCTGGAGCAGGATGCCAAGATTCATGGCCGCCGCAAACCATAAATGCAGTTGCGCCGATTGGTGTACCGATCCAGCCATCCTCCACCAGTTTAATGCTGGTTTGGATTCCTCCGCCAAGGAAGGTATCGGGAGCACTTCCCACATAAAGCCCCTTCTTCTCGGCAAGCTCCAAAACCTGCTGTGCTTCTTCTCGGGTAACGGCGAATGGTTTCTCTACATACACATGCTTGCCTGCCTCTAACGCCCGCAAACATACGGAAGCATGCGCTTGGGGAATGGTCAGATTAATGATCATTTGAATCTCAGGATCTGCGAGCAATTCCTCAACCGAGCAACCGCGCACGCCAAATTCCTCACCTTTTGCCTTCGCACGTTCAACATCCAAATCCGCGCAGGCTACAACCTGAAGCGCGTCAAAGCGATTTCCGTTTTCAAAATAGATCCCGCTGATATTGCCTGTTCCAATAATACCTGCTTTAATCTTCTCCATTTTCGCCAGTCCCTCGTCCCATATCCTGAATTTTAAAATTTGATTATAGCTGGTTATCTGCCATTCCGCTGTAAGCAGCCGATTTCACGCCAGCTTCGAGTGCTCTGGCCTTGCCTTCCGCACACCATAGGAAGCCACGCCGCATCAGCTCCTTAACGGTTGGTATTTCAATGATGTTTGCTTGATGGCCAAGCGAGTTGTAATAAACGCGTCCTACTCCCCAGCGCTTCGTCCAAGCCACTGGCATATCAACGGCTTTATTCAGCGAATGTGGCCCCTCCGTTACAGGAAACCTAGTCGTCGCAAGCACTTCCACGGCAGGGTCTACATGCAAGTAGTATTGCTCTGAGCTAACGACAAAATCTTCGATGCCCTCCGTAAGCGGACTAGATGAATTGTTGATATTCACGGTATATTCAAGGCCGTCGTTGCCGGGATGCGCTACCCATTGGCCGCCCGTCATAAACTGCCAGTCGACGTTCTCACGGAACGCATCACACATGCCGCCATGACAGCCAGCAAGGCCAACGCCGCTCTGTACCGCTGCCGAAACATTATCAACCAGCTTTTGCTCAATACGTGCCATCGTCCACACCGGTACGATAAGATCAAGTCCAAGAAGCTTTTCCGCATCTGCAAAAGCCTCCAGCGTATCGGACACTTCTACCTCAAAGTTTTCCGAAGCGAGAACCTCGCGAAATATTTCTGCAACTTCTTTCGGCTGATGTCCGTCCCAGCCACCCCATACGATTAATGCTTTTTTCAATGTATCTCCCTGCCTCTCTGCTACTCTATGTGCGATCTATTTATGCTTGTTCGTTCGTTTAGGCTAGCTCGCTAATGGAAACCCAGCGGCGCTCTGCAATCGAGCGGTCAACGGCCTCCAGCACCTCTTGGCATTTCACGCCGTCCACAAAGTTAGGTACCGGCTGGCGATCTTCTGCAAAAGCCTGCATCAGCTCATGCATCTCATGCGTAAACGTATGCTCGTAGCCAATGGTATGTCCTGCAGGCCACCAAGCATCCATATAAGCATGTGAAGGATCAGTTGCCAGCACGCGGCGGAAGCCCTGAACATCCTCGGCATCGTCCGTGAAATATACTTGAAGCTCATTCATTCGTTCAAAATCAAACTTGATGCTCCCTTTACTGCCATTAATCTCAAAAGCGTTCGTACAACGATGCCCTGCAGCAAAACGCGTGGCCTCAAAGCTACCCAATGCGCCATTAGCGAAGCGTGTCATGAATACCGTTGCATCATCGACGGTTACTTCGCCGCGCGGTCCATCCTCGCTTCCTTTGGCACTAAGTCCGGTCATGGCCGAAGCGATCGGACGCTCCTTCACAAAGGTCTCGCTCATGCCGATCACCTCGTTGAATTCTCCGACCAGGTAACGGGCCATATCAATTAAATGAGCGCCTAAATCGCCATGAGAGCCTGAACCTGCAATTTCCTTCTGAAGACGCCATACGAGCGGGAAGCTTGGATCAATAATCCAATCCTGCAAAAACACCGCGCGGAAATGGTGAATTTCGCCGATCCGACCGTCTGAAACGAGCTTCTTTGCGAGCTGGATCGCAGGTGCAAAACGGTAGTTGAACCCGACCATATGCTTGACACCAGCCGTCTCAGCCGCTTCTAGCATTTCACGAGAATCCGCAAGCGTGAGCGCCAACGGTTTTTCGCAAAAAATATGCTTGCCCGCAGCAGCCGCTGCAAGTGCAATCGCTTTATGCGCATCGCTTGGCGCATTGATATCGATTAAATCGATATCCTCGCGTTTCACGAGCTCCTTCCAATCGGTTTCTGAGCTTGCCCAGCCGAATTGTGCTCTAGCTTGCTCAAGCCCTTCTGGATCACGTCCGCATATTGCCGTCATTTCCGGTTTAATGACCTCTGGAAAAAACATCGGAAGCGCGCGATAAGCGTTGCTATGTGCCTTACCCATAAATTTATAACCGACCATACCCACACGTACTTTTTCCATATAAACCCGCCTCTCAATTAGTGATGCTTATTTTTTCGATCTGATGTTTCCCTTTGAACCAAGCTCACGGGCAGAACCTCTTGCCGCAGCTCGCTTGGAGCGCTTGCTCGCTCCGCATTAAGCAGCCTAGCGGCAGCCAGCTTGCCCATCTCATAAAAAGGAACCGCCACCGTTGAAAGTCTTGGGCTAATGATGCGCGAGCCGTCTGAATCGTCATAGCCGATTAGTGCATAATGCTGGCTGGCTTCAAGGCCATGCTCCCGCAATCCCTGCATCAATCCGATGGCCATCCGGTCGTTGGCAGCAAAAACAGCGTCAATCCTTCCTATCTGAATTTCCTTTGCAAGCCGTTCGGCAAGCTCATAGCCGCTCTTCCGGCTGTAATTCCCCACATAGACATGCTGCGTCTCATACTTGATGCCAGCTTTCTCTAGTGCATTTCGATAGCCTTCCAGCCTGTCCGTACTGTTGGAATACTGGGCAGGTCCATTTACGAAAGCAATGCGAAGGCTGCCTTGTTCGATTAAATGCCTGACGGCCGCCTCGCTGCCGGCAACATGGTCAGCATCGACGGATAGGAATTCCTCCTCTTCAAAACGCTGATTCACTAGACAGAAGGGAAAGCCACCTTCCTTAAGCTCTACGAGTGCGCTTCGTTCTTCCGGCACATTTTGAGATCCAAGGACGATACAGGCATCAATCTTCTGCGTTCGAAACAGCTTGGCGTAATCTCTGGAATCATCCGGCTCTCTGAAGATAAGCAGCAAATCGTAGCCACACCGCTTCGCGGTTTCACCGATTCCGCTTAGTATCTCTGAGAAATAGTAGGTCGAGAACAGATGAACCTTCGGTACAAATGGCAAAATAACACCAATATTTCCACTTTTCCTCCGGGCAAACTGCTGGGCAAGCGCATTAGGCACATACCCAAGCTCAGCAGCAGCCTGCAATACACGCGCACGAGTTTCCTCTTTCATGGGGCCGACATTATTCAGCACCCGGGAAACGGTTGCCTCTGACACGCCGGCCAGCTTCGCTACTTCTTTCCTGCTAATGATCGTTGTCCTCCTGAATAAAGCTTATAAATTACATCCAACAATAAAAGTTGTGCTTATAGGGTCATCGGGTTGTTTTGTCTCATGTGCACGTAAAAACCATTTTATGTACACGCGTACATTATGGCATGAAAACGTTTCATCGTCAATCATCTTTTTTATATATTTTGTAAACAAACCATGACGTCCCTAAAAAAACGACCCGTCCGCAAATCATGGCTGGACAGATCGTTTAGCTTTTCAATAAAAACTACGTTTACACTATTTCTTCGCAATTTCATTAATCCAATTGAATACGGCGGCCAAAGCGTTTGCTTCCTCAGTCATGTTCATTCGGTCTATATACGTTTTGCGATTATCGTACAAACGCTCTACGCTATCCGCCAAGGTGGTTGCAGTCAGCTTCTCCTCGTACAGCACATCGGCGTAACCTGATTTTTCGAAGGACTGGGCATTCAAAATTTGATCACCGCGGCTCTGCTCCTTTGTTAAAGGAATGAGCAGCATCGGCTTCTTCAAGGAAAGGAATTCAAATATCGAATTGGAGCCTGCCCGTGAAATGACGAGATCCGTCATCGCTAGGACATCTGGAAGCTGCTCGTTCACATATTCAAACTGCTTATAGCCGGCGACCTCAAGCGAGGGATCAAGCTGGTTTTTGCCGCATAGATGTACGATTTGAAATTGCTTGGAAAGTCTTGTTAATGCCTGCCTTACCGTCTGATTAATCTTGCGTGCCCCCAAGCTGCCGCCCATGATCAAAATGACCGGTTTGCTTCTAGTAAATCCGCAGAAAGCGCGTCCTTGGTCGGCATTCCCCTGTTTAACCTCTTCACGAATTACTGCTCCTACGTGACGGCTTTTCTCAGCCTTCAGCATGCCGCCAGTCTCCGGAAAGGTCGTGCACACGCCCGTTGCGAAAGGGATCGATATCCGATTGGCAAGCCCAGGCGTTAAATCCGACTCATGAATAAGCAGTGGGACTCTATTCAGCCAAGCTCCGATAACCACCGGCACAGAAACGAAGCCGCCCTTGGAGAAAATAACATTAGGCTTGTTTTTCTTAATGAGCCGGTAAGCCTGATAGAGGCCTTTGACCACCTTGAATGGGTCCTTAATGTTTTGAATATCCACGTATCTTCTTAGCTTACCTGTGGCGATAGGGAAGTACTTTACCTGCGGTATCGTTGCGACAAGCTCACGCTCAATGCCGCTTTCCGAGCCGATATATTGGACTGACCAGCCTTCCTCGAGAAATCGCGGGATCAAGGCCAGATTGACAGTAACGTGTCCGGCTGAGCCTCCCCCGGTGAACATGATTGTTTTCATGAATGACTAGCCACCTATCGTTTTTTATCCATTTATTATACGGGCAATCCTATATTTTAGCACTGAAATTCCTACCCCTAAGCATAAAAGCATCCCCGGCCGCAAGCGCTGCTGCGCCTTTGGCTGAGGATGCTATTTACCTGCGTATCTCCTTGCCCTTAAGGCGCGGTTTCCAAAAACTTCGATGTCGGGTTTTTGTCTATCGCCGTACGCATCGCATATTCGTTCTCGAACAAGACAACATAATTGCCTTTCTTGTCCTTGACGAGCGTCGTATTGATCCTGAATTTGCCTGGGTCGATATTGTCATCAACGATCCAGCGCGCGAATTGGAACTGCATACGGTGCAGCTGAATATCTACCCCGTATTCAGCTTTCATCCGATGCTCGAATACTTCAAACTGCAAGTGACCAACAACGCCAAGAATCGTCTCGTCGAAGTTGCCCGTGGAATGGAACACCTGAATGGTGCCTTCCTCTGTCAGCTGGT
The DNA here is from genome assembly GCF_006542765.1 of Paenibacillus luteus. Taxonomy (GTDB): domain Bacteria; phylum Bacillota; class Bacilli; order Paenibacillales; family Paenibacillaceae; genus Pristimantibacillus; species Pristimantibacillus luteus. The sequence continues at coordinate 31,401 of NZ_SKCD01000035.1, read as the reverse complement.
CGATTCCTTTTTGGTATTGCTTGTGCTTTAGTGCATTTTTGACCGTTACCTTTGCAAAAATCTCCGGCGAGAATGTCGGGAGCTCGTCAAAGACGACCTCTCCGCCTTGCGACAACGAATCACCGATTCGGAAAATACCCGGATCGAACAAGCCGATAATATCACCAGGATATGCGGTGTCGACGATATCACGGTCCTGCGCCAAAAATTGCTGCGGCTGCGCCAGCTTAATGTCTTTGCCGTTGCGAACGTGGCGAACGCTCATGCCCCGCTCGAATTTGCCTGAGCAAATGCGGAGGAAAGCGATCCGGTCACGATGCGCCGGGTTCATGTTTGCTTGAATTTTAAATACATAACCGGTAAACTTCTCATTTGTTGGCTCAATCTGGCCTGTCGTGCTATTGCGCGGCGTCGGTTTTGGAGCAAGCTGCAGGAAGTTTTCAAGGAACGTTTGTACGCCGAAATTGTTAACCGCGCTTCCGAAGAATAGCGGTGTCAGCTCGCCCGCCTGCACCTTTTCAAAATCGAATTGATCGCCTGCAACGTCGAGCAGCTCAAGATCGCCAATTAGTTGATCCGTCAAATAATCGCCAGCCATCTCGCGAATAATCGGATCATTATAATCGCTGACAGGCTTAACCTCGATGGTTGAATGGTCATTGCCTTGGAATAGCTCGACCTGTGTTTTCATCCGGTCATATACGCCGCATAGCTCGCGGCCCATGCCGATCGGCCAGTTCATCGGAACAGCACGGATACCAAGTACCCGCTCCAGCTCCTCCATTAATTCGAATGGGCTTTGGCCTTCACGATCCAGCTTGTTAATAAACGTAAAGATAGGAATACCGCGCTTGCGGCAGACCTGGAATAGCTTGATCGTTTGCGCCTCGACGCCTTTGGCAACGTCAATAAGCATGACGGCGCTGTCGGCTGCTGTAAGGGTACGATAAGTGTCCTCACTGAAATCTTGGTGACCAGGCGTATCGAGAATGTTGACGCGGTGGCCAAGGTAATCGAACTGCATAACGCTGGATGTTACCGAGATTCCCCGCTGCTTCTCAATTTCCATCCAGTCGGATGTAGCATGGCGGCTCGCTTTGCGTGCCTTGACTGACCCTGCAAGCCGAATGGCTCCTCCGAATAGGAGGAGCTTCTCAGTAAGGGTTGTTTTCCCTGCATCAGGGTGAGAGATAATCGCGAATGTCCGGCGTTTATCAACTTCCTGTTTAATTTCTTCAATTAACGATTTGCTCATGCTTGCCTTCCCTTCATTACGTAAGGTATAGGGCAGCGATTATTTCCCGCTGTTCGACACCCAAATGACGTTATCTTCCTCTTGCCCGTTGACTGGCCACCAATGGAAGCCATCCTCTTTAAGCAGCTCGTTTGCTGCTGCTGGACCCCATGATCCGGCAGGGTATAGCTTCAAATCATCTTTATCTTCGCGCCAAGCCTGCGCGATCCGATCCACAAACGCCCATGCTTGGGAAACCTCATCCCAACGAGTGAAGTAAGTGGAATCGCCGCGTGCCGCATCATGGATAAGACGCTCGTACGCTTCCGGCGTGTTCAAGCCAACTTGGCAGCTTTGGCAAAACTCCATAGCTACCGGCTGAACCGAATTGTTCTCGCCTGGCGTTTTTGCATTGACTTTAATATATATGCCCTCTAGCGGATTTACGCGAATAACTAGCAGGTTCGGTGCCAGATCATGCCGCTGCGCAAACAAGACGTTTTGCGGCATCGATTTGAACTCAATAACAATTTCGGTCGTCTTCACAGGTAGACGTTTGCCTGTTCTGATGTAGAAAGGAACGCCAGCCCAGCGGAAATTATCTACAAACACCTTCGCTGCAAAATAAGTTTCGGTCGAAGAATCCTCGCTAACCGAATCCTCTTGGCGGTAGCCGGTAAGCTCTTTGCCGTGATGGCTGCCTTCGCTGTATTGGCCGCGGACAACATTCTCTCTGACCACTTCACTCGATGAGTAGTTTCGAAGGGAACGAAGCACCTTTACCTTCTCATCTCGGATATCTTCCCCATGCAAACGGCTTGGCGGTTCCATAGCGATCATCGTCAGCATCTGCAGCATATGGTTTTGACCCATGTCACGCAATGCGCCTGACTTATCGTAATAACCGCCACGATCCTCTACGCCAACCGTTTCCGACAGCGTGATTTGAACGTTCGCGATATGGTTATTATTCCACAATGGCTCAAAAAATGCATTTGCAAAACGAATGACTTGAATGTTTTGAACCATTTCTTTACCAAGATAATGATCAATCCGATAAATTTCTTCTTCCTTGAACACCTGGTTGATTTGCTCATTCAGCTTCTGGGCAGACGGCAGATCATAACCAAATGGCTTCTCAATCACAACGCGGTGCCAGCCTGTGGACTCCAGCAAGCCGCCATCTCGCAAATTGAAGGAGACTGGTCCAAACAATGATGGAGCAAGAGCCAAATAGAACAGACGGTTACCCGGGATGTTGAATTTCTCATCCAGTTGTTCTGACAATTTGCCAAGCTCGCGGAAACCCTCAACATCATTGATATCTAGGGACATGTATACGAAATGCTCTGCAAAACGATTCCAAAGCTCGGCATCGTCCGCTTTGTAACGACAAAATTCTACGATTGATTCATAAAGATCCGAACGGAATTGCTCATTGGTCCGAGGACGTCTGGCAAGACCTACAACAGCAAAGTTTTCCGATAGCTTGCCTTCTTTATATAAACTGAACAGGGCTGGAAACAGCTTGCGCCGAGCCAAATCGCCCGTTGCTCCGAACAGATAATAAACTGCGCCTTCTGCGGAGACGGAATCAAGATTAGTCGTATATGTCATTTGCCTCATTCTTTCCCTATGTATTTTCATGCAACTTTACATGTTATGTAGTTTAGCATATTCGCCTATAATTCGCTATTCAACAGGCATAAAAAATACTGATAAGTTACGTTACTTATTCTAATCAACAAGCACTAAGCCTATCAGCTTATGGTGAAACCGTTGTGGAAACGCTATAATCACCTGAAATTAACGGTATTCCGATCGTCAAAGCTGTATTATTGGTATCTGTATTTTTATGCACCGCTACTTGATAGTTCGCGGAATTTCCGTTTTGGACGGCAATTGTAGCGTTTAACATCCTTGTGTAAAAGGTTTCACTTACGGTCCCTCCGTCCTCATAACGGTCAACCAAGCTTGCATTCGCAAGTTTAGACATGCGTGAGGTGACCTGTTTCTGTTCCGTATAGCCCTGTACTTTCATGCTGCTCGTAAATGAAAGAGACAGCTGTGCAAGCTGTTCTGAAATAGATGAGGATGCTTTCAAAAGCAAGCTTTTCGTCAACGGAGAGGAATGGTTTGTCTCAAGCAATACCATGAGCTGCTCCTTTTGTTCATCGGTTTGAATCAGGCTTATCGAAACCTTTCCAGCGTAAGCGGGAACAAGTCCGGAAACGGTTTTCCCTTCATTTTGCTCAAGCTTAGCCAGAACCATTCCTTTCTCATCCATAAACATGTTCTTTACAAGCTCCTTCATCGCGCCCTCCTTGCCTGTCACATTCCATCTGATCGTCCAATCTGCGCTCTCCGAACCGCTTCTCAGTTGTTCATCACTCCAAACCCACAGCAATTGCAAATCATGCTGCAGCCGCTTCACTGCCGAGCCAGTGAAAATCTCCTTTGACTTGTTCGCTTGCTGCCCCAACGCCCAGCCCGCACTCAGCAAAATAACAAGCATCGCCAGAATAACGCCAATCCTCGTTTGTTTGGCACGCTGCTTCGCTGAGAGCCTGCGCCTGACTGGCTTCGTATCTTTTGGAATATACATGTTTTTCGCCCCTGTCCGCTCAGAATGGGTATACATCCATACACGTTAGCCTGTGGGTGAATACACTGGTTGCAGGAATGATTAATTTCAGGAGGTGTCATCCTCGTATGGAACAGATTTATCCATTACATGAGGAAGTGGTTAAGCGTTATTGCGGGTATCCGGTAGGCGTGATTATGAACGACGGTACGCGTCATGTCGGCATACTTAGCGCTTGCGGAAACGGCAAGGTGATGCTGAATGCAGGAGCCGGCGAAGCCGAAGCGATGTTAAATCAAATCCAGCCCGCACAGAAAGCCGTTTCAAAAAAGAAAAAAGGCGGTAAAGGTAAACAAGAGGAACCGCATAAATCCAGCAAATCGCAAGCTCAGACACAAGCTTATCCTTATGATCCTTATTATTATGGACAACAATATTATAATCCCTGGGGCGGCGCCCTTACTCTTGACTTTGCGCTAATTGCTTTTCTGTTTTTGCTATTGTAGCGACCAAAGCGGCGTGCTATCCATAGCGGCGCCGCAAGATTTTTTCAGCGGGCGACAGGTTTCGCCAGCCTTTTTGAATGCACTATAGTATGCTGACGCTGCATCTGACTATGGATAACGAGAGGAGTTTGCTTATGAGCACAAATCTACGATCAATCCGGGGTATTGAACGCACCAATGCCTATGTACCTGTACAAGCTGTCAGTCCCTATACTTATTACCCTTACCGTGATGGTGAGGTTCAGCAGGTGTTTGAAGATGAAACCGAATGGAGCCGTATCTACCAGCAAGCTGCCAATAGCGCAGCCGCGTGGATTAGCTCCTCCAAGCAAGCACAATTCGAGCTCGAGCAATTAACCTGGAAGCTGGGCAGAGAGCTTCATGAGGGCAAACCGATTACGGAAAGCTTACATCATTTTACGAAGCTGCTTAATCAACAAGAGACCATCTATAAGCAGCATGCCGATGATCTAAAGCCCGAGCTTTGGGAGAGCGTTGAGCTCGCCTTACGCCATCCTGCCGCTCAGGAGCTTGGACTGCGCCGAAGCACCAGCGATGGAACATGGGTCATGGACTCGAATCATGTCGTCGCGAAAGAGGATGGCTTACCGTCAAGTCAGTTATCTCCAGCCGAATCCGATCGAATGAAGAGACTTCTCCTTGGTGCGGACGGCCTGCTCAATGACTTGAAATACGCGCTCACTTACGGAGATGAGCAAAGCACCTATGATCTCCTCCAGCCGCAGCTTACATCTACGCTTCCTTATGCGGCATACTTTGGCTCCATGCAAACCTATTCTCCGATCCCTTATATCGGCTTGGTATTCAATCGCTATCTGTGAGGCTATTGGCGTTGCAGTATAGCTGTCTGAGCAAATAATTGAGCGGCTATTAACCTTGCTGAAGACATTACTGTTCGTGCGGCTAACTTATTTTGTTAGCGTTTTAAGTTTGTTTTCTCTCTATCCTTATATTCGTTCCCATCCCTAGTTTATCCTCCATTTAAATTCATATTTTCCTTTTAATGTTTCGTTTTCTCTGTTCAAGCGATTCAATTGGCAGTTGTTCAGACCATATAGAAAAGATCAATATAGAAGAAAAAATCCATTCAAGCAATAAGCAGATGTTCACAATGAATTGGAATAACATTCAAAGAACAAGAATAATAACTATCCAATTTCCCTCCTCAGCTGAACTAGAACCGGATGGGATTACGGTAAGCCCTTCAGCATCTGCGCTGGATACCATTATGGTCAAGGAATAAGAATAACATCTATCATCTCTCCCGCTTCGGCTCCCCTAGAGCCGGATGGAATTACGGCAAGCCCTTCGGCATCCGCGATGGAGGCCATCATGCTTGATTTGGAGAAAGCAAGTGGATCGGCGAGCAAGCGTCCGTCCGGTTCATAAAGCAGCCTTGTACGTACATAACGTGTATGCGGACTGGGCTTCTCGACGCAGGTAAGCAGCTCAGCCTTTACGATTCGCGGAAGCGCCTGCCGAACTCCCTGCAAGCGAAGCAGTACAGGGCGTACGAATAATTCAAAGCCGACGAAACATGCTCCTGGATTGCCTGACAATGCGATTAAGAGCTTACCGTCTATGAGCGCAGCTGAAGTTGGGCTGCCTGGTCTCATTGCCACGCGGTCGAACAACAGTTGGTCAGACGAGCATTCGCGCTTAAACGAGCGGAACAGTTCTGACATCACATCAAAGTCGCCCACCGAAACGCCGCCAGTTGTCACAATCAAATCTGCTTCCATCGCCGCTTGAGCAATGGCTTCTTTTACTGCTTCCAGCTTATCCGGCAGCGAGCCGCACATGATCGGCTCGGCGCCGCTTTGCTCTGCCATGGCCGCGATCATGCCGCTATTGCTGTCGCGGATCTGCCCCGCCGCCAGCGCCGCCTCCACCGGCAGCAATTCGCTGCCGGTCGCAAACACCGCTATGCGCGGGCGCTTGCATACCGGCACCTCGGCATAGCCGAAGGTGCCTAGCAGCGCAACATGGCCCGGCCGAACAAGCGTGCCGGGCCCCGCAAGCGCGCCCCCAAGGCGAAATTCCTCGCCTTGGGGCGCTATGTGCTGGCCTGCGGCAGCGGCGCGCTTAATCAGCACCGCAGCCGTGCCGCAGGCCAGCATCGCATCCGCGGTCTGCTCCAGCATGACGACCGCGTCAGCCCCCACAGGCACAGCCGCGCCGGTCATGATGCGCACGGCCGTGCCCTGCTCGACAGCCGCACGGGCGAGCCCGCCCGCCGCGACTGTGTCAACTACGCGCAGCGCCACCGGCTGCTCCGGCGTCGCGTCCGCGATATCTGCCGCGCGCACGGCATAGCCGTCGAGCCCTGAGCGCGCGAATGGCGGCCAGTCGCTTGTGGCAACGATCGTCTGCGCAAGCCTTCGGCCGCCACTCTCTCGCAGCGGCACGAGCTCGCTGCCGAGGCACAGCCCGTCCGCAGCAGTCAGCACCCTCTGCTGCGCCTCTGCGACTTTCACAGCCACACGATTAAATCGTGAGGCCCTATCTCCACCGGCGCCTAGCCTCTCCATTCCCATCCCCCGTCCCTGTGCTGCTGGTTCGATTTTTCAACAGCTTATTCAGCATTCATTTTACAATGTATGTTAAACTTATGGCAATTAAGGACGCTCATAAAGGAGAACGCCATGCAGCCGCCATCAGCACGCCATAAGCATGTTATCCAAATCGTCGGATACAAAAATACCGGCAAAACCACATTGGTTTGCCGGCTGACGGAACACTTTAAACAAGCAGGTTATATTGTAGGAACCATTAAGCGCGACGCGCATGATTTTCAAATCGACAAGCCCGGAAGTGATACCTGGCAGCACCAAGCAGCCGGGGCAGATTTGACCGCCATCACCTCTTCCAAGCGGACAGCACTACTAAAAGCTCACCCGGAAACACTTGAGCAGCTTATCGCTCAAATGGATGAAGCCGATGTCATTCTCATTGAGGGCTTTAAAACAGCTAACTATCCAAAAATACTAATGTTTCGGACGGAAGCGGATAATGAGCTATTGGACCAATTAATGAATACTGCCGCTATCGCGTACTGGCCAGAAGCCAACATTAACGGAATTTCCCGTTTCGGTATTCCAGCCGTGCCTGTTGATCAAACGGATCAGTTGTTTCAACTCATCACTGCTTTATGATACAAATGTATAATAAATTAAACGAAGACCTAGTTAATCAGCAATTCCTTGCTTATGAGCATAAATAGCTGCTTGTGTACGATCATCGACATCCAGTTTGTTGAAAATATTCGTAATATGGAACTTAACTGTTTTTACGCCGATAAACAGCTGATCGGCAATTTCTTGGTTAGACATCCCCTGCGCTACGCGCTTAAGGACATCCATCTCCCGATCCGTAAGGTCATCATGCAGCGGAGCCTGCTCCTGCTGCTTGGGCTGGCGAAAGCGATTCATCATTTTCGCAGCCACCTGAGACTCCAGTACCGATTGCCCGCGGGCTGCCGCGCGGATCGCATCAGCGATTTCCGTTGCTCTTGACGTTTTCAGCAAATAGCTGAACGCTCCCGCTTCAATGACAGGATACAGCTTGCTGTCATCGAGGTAGCTTGTTAAGACGATGACCTTGCATTCCGGATATAATTCAAGCAGCTTCGCAGTCGTTTCCACCCCATCCATGCCGTCCATCACCAGATCCATGAGAACAACGTCTGGTCTATACGCCTGTGCCAATCGAATGCCGTCCATGCCATTGCTGGCTTCACCGACTACTTCAATCCCATCCTCTGTATCCAGCACTGCAGCAAGTCCGATCCGCACCATTTCATGATCATCGACTAGCAATACCTTTATCGGCTGACTCAATTGCTCCATTGCCTCCACACCTTGCACCGCCTTTATATTATCTAACGATTTTACAGCCTTACTTTATCTATGCCAATTCATTGTTTTCTACTCTTATTAGACTTCAACAGGAACCCAAATCAATATCGCCGTACCTTCTCCTGGCTTGGAAATCATCTGCAGTGAACCGCCAATTTCGATGACGCGTTCCTCCATCGTGAGCAGCCCATAGGACGTTTGCTTCTTTGCTTCGAGATCAAAGCCGACACCACTATCCTTCAAGCTCATATGCACTTGCTTCTCTGTACGAATAAGCTTGATTTCCATTCTGTCCGCTTTAGAATGCCTGAGCGTATTGGATAGGGCTTCCTGCGCGATCCGAAACAAATGATCCTCGGCATTAGGAGCCAGCACAATCGTTTCATCCACTTCCAAGGTAATGATCATCGGTACCTTTTGCTTCAGCTCATCCACTAGAACAGTAAGTGCCTGCCCCAAGTTTTTGCCGTCCAAGTGGACGGGCCGAAGGTGAAGCAGCAATGCTCGCATCTCAGATTGAGCTACGGCAGCCATTTCTTCTATAAGCTGTACCTGGCGTTTAGCCCTCTCCCAGTCACGCTCAATGGTCCGGCTAACTGCGGTAGCCGTCATGGAGATAGCAAATAGCTGCTGACTCACCGCATCATGCAGCTCACGTGCAAGCCGTTGGCGCTCTTCGATAACTGCCGTAAATTTAACCTTTTCAGTCCAACTCGGATCAACCTGCTCCTGCTCCGAGATTTCATTATCCGTCTTGTCGCCATTGCTAAGCGTCACCGTGAACCTCCGCTTCTTCTGCTGCTCGGTCAATCGCTTTAGAGATTCCTTTAGCCGGGAGTTTTGCAAATAACCGTTTAATGCCGCTGCCGCTAAACCTGCTCCAACGAATGCAAGCCCAACAACCGCCCATTTGCCCTGCAGGGTAAACAGCTCTACATAGCCGATTCCTTGCAATACAATAACGACCAAGCTGATGATAATGAGCAGCCACAATATCGTTTCCGTAATATTGCGTCTGCGGGCCGCATGACTCGGTTGATCGTTCTTATTGTTTGGCTCCATACGGCTCACTTCCTTTTATGTACTATTTTAACCCTTATTGCCTATCCCTGTCATGTCCCCAACAAATGAAAGAGCAGACCGCTAAGCGGTCCGCCGATTCCATTGCCTTATCCTATTCTTCTGATTGCTCTTTAGCTAAGGATGGGGTTGGGGCAAGTTTGTTTTTCAAAGCTTGAAGCTGCTCATCAACCTTAAGCTGTTTTTCTGCTTCGGCAGCGTTGAACGTGTTCGATGATCCGCTGTAAGAATAAGGGGTACGAAGAACATCCGCTTCTGCTTCCAACTGCATGATTTTCTCTTCCATCCGGTAGAAACCGCGTGATGCAGAGCCGCTGTCAATCGTGTGGTTAGAAGACAATTGAGCCATTTGTTTTTGTGCTTTGGCTACCTGTGCACGGGAAGCGAGCTCGTTGCGCTTATTGCGCAATTGGTAGAACTCATCCTTCATCGTGTGCAGTTGCTGCAGCAACTCCTCGGCTTGAACTTTGGACTGTGCATGCAAATCTGTGTATTCCGTTACCTTTTGGTCAAAATACAGCTTCTCTTCAAGCAGCTTGCGTGCATGCTCTTCTTGGCCTGCTCTAAGGGCTGCTTCCGCTTTCGATTCACGGTCTGCCGTACTGCGAACCGTTTCTTCCAGGCGCTGTTTCATGCGGCGCTCGTTAGCCATTTGCTTAGCTACCGTTACCTCAGCTTGATGAATTTCAGATTCCATATCGCGCAAATATTGGTTTAGCATAATGATCGGATCTTCGATTTTGTCCAATGCCTCATTTACCGATGCCTTTGTCATATCCTTCATGCGTTTGAAAATTCCCATATTAAAAATCTCCCTTCTCGTATTTAGCAATTTTGGCTTTCAATTCTTCGATTTCACGACGCAGTGCTTTTTTCTCCAAATCATCCATCATGCTGTCAAACTGAGTTGACGCTGCTGGCTGCTGGGGAGCCGCTCCGGTCGAATTCCATGAACCTGGAGGCTGTGGCGGGTTTTTGTAAGGGCCGCCGAATTGCGATTGCGATTGTTGACCGTAGCCAGGATTATATCCTCCACCGCCATAGCCGCCGTTGCCGTAGCCGTTTGGACCAAAGTTAGAGTAGACTGGCGGTTCCTTCGGAACAACGAGTCCTGCAATGATATAGATGAGAATAACGGCGCCGCTGGTAAAAATCGTTACGACAATCAGTAAGATCCGCAGCAGAGTCGCATCTACGTTTAACGTTTCCGCTAGACCGCCGCATAGGCCGAATAGCTTCTTGTCGCGAGAGGAACGGTATAGTTTTCTCAAGACGACCAGCCTTCTTTCTCAAGCTTTCGCTTTAATTGCTCAAGCTCTCGTTCTATAACGGATTGTACGGTGTTGCCCGCTTCCGTTACGAATTCTTGCCCCATTCTGCGAATGTCGCGCAAGCTCTTCGCTTCGTGCTCCATTCCGCTAATGCGATCCTCAAGTCTTCTAAATGCTGTACCCGATTGAATACCGTTATCTCCAAAACCGCTGTTGTAACGGCTGTTCATACGCTGCTGAAGTCTTAAGGATTCCATCCGAGCTGCATAATATTCACGCTTGTCGTATACGGATTGATATTCGCTGCGCATCTCACGCAGTTGCTCTTCTAAATCAAGCGTATTTTGGCGACTTTGCTCAAATAGATCACGATACTGTCTCGAGCGCTCCTCGCAGCCTGCTTTCTCATGCAATGCAATTCTCGCCAGTTGCTCTTCGCCTGCTTTCAGAGCTGTCAGCGCTTGATTTTCGCGCTTTTCCTTTTGCTCCTCTGCCTGCAACCACTGTACCTTCAGATGGTTGCTATGCCCCGCATATTGCTGATACAGCTTCTCTGCTTGGATAATATCTTCTCTAGTGGACCATAGGAACTGATCGATCATGCGAACCGGATCCTCTGATTTCTCAAGCCGTTCATTTAATGTAGCGACTGTAATGTCGCGTACTCGCTTCATAATGCTCATTGCGTGTCCTCCTTAACATTTTGCGGTGCAAAACCAATCTTCAACTCGTTCTTCTATTCTCACTCGCAGTGATTAGTAAGCTCTGCGTTTGTCCTTTTTAAAGAGGCTAACGCCAGCAACGATCAACCCAATGGCTAGAAGCAATACGAGAATGCCGCCTAGCTTGCCGAGAAGCATCAATCCGCCAACTGCAGCCAGTATGCCGCCGATCCATTTCTTGTTGTTCATCCAACCGACAACTCCAAAACCGATTAGTATGAACGGGAGCAAAAATCCTAATATAGCACCGAAATGAACCCCTACAAAATTAAGTACCGCGATACCACCAACGATGACGAGCAATACGCCAAGAGCGCTTTTTCCATTCATCTCCAAGTTCAACTCCTTTCACAGATTAGAATTTATTCATTTTGTTTGTTGCCTTGTTTGTGCTGCTCTTGCTTATGTACTTAGTTTAGATCAATTTTCCCCTTTATAAAACGGACTTTCGGCGGTTTTTGCACTGGACTTAAGTCGAGTCGCCTGCCCGCCTCTAGGGGCAAAGTGGGCAGTTATCCATATTTTACAGCTTAAACTGCTAATATCCATGTGTTACGTTAGTAGCAGTACAGGAGGTGTATACGCTGCCAATGAAAAACTTATCCCTAAAAAAACTGCTCGTCACATGCGTATTATCAACAACACTGCTTAGTACGGCCCTTGCGCCTTTTCCAATAGAAGGACATGCCTACGCGGCATCCTCATCGGTTGAGAAAATGATTGCAACTGGAATGAAATACTTAGGAACGCCTTATGAATTCGGATCGAATCGCAGCACAACGAAAACATTTGATTGTTCAGATTTCACAAAGCACATATTTAACGCCGTCGGCGTCACGCTTCCCCCTACAGCCGCGACGCAAGCCGCTTACATCAAGCAGCATGCAGCAGTAAAGACAAGCTTGAGTAGTCTGAAGCGCGGCGATCTCATGTTCTTCATGTCGTATCACGGCTCCGAAGCAACGGGCTACGCCAAACTTGCGAAAACCAAGCAGGAAATTACACATGTCGGCGTTTATTTAGGCAACGGCAAAATGTTAAATACCTATTCCAAGGAAAGCGGCGGGGTTCGGGTAGACAGTATTGACAACAAGCACTGGGAATACCGTTTTGTTTTTGGCGGTAGCGCACTTTAGCAAGCTTCATTTAACCAAAGAGCCGGCCATGCGTGTAATCGCTGGCCGGCTCTTGTTATATTTACAAAAATGGAATCTACAAAGTAGAGGTGTAGTTTAGAGAGAAGATCGTTCGATCCCCTTATTTACTGGCAAGAAATTTGTCGAACTGCGCTTGCTTCTCCATAATGATCTTCTCAATGCCTGCCGCCTTCAAGCTTTCGATATATTCCGGCAAAACCTTATCCACATCGACAGAACCAGTCTCCAGCGCGGTTTGATACTGCCGATCTACATTCACTACCGCTGCTACCTCCGCTCGAACCGCGTCGCCATTGAATACAAAGCCCAGGCCCGGCGAGAGCTTGGCATTTTGGTTAAACTCCCTAAAGCTTTCCCATTTGTGGGGATTTTCGCTTTCCCATATATAATTCAAAAACTGATTGCCAAACATCCAGTTGGCGGCGGGATTATAATTTTTTGTATATTCTGTAGGCTTGATCACATTTTCACTGATTTTAACGAAATGCTTTCCTTCAATGCCGTAATTAAGAAGATTGTTTAAATAGGAATCGGTATGCAGCAAATTAATGAACATCATGGCTCGCACAGAATCCTGAGAGGTCGTGGAAATCGCGAGCATAGAACCAGCCGTCTCCGACGTCGCTATCGTCTTCTCGTTCAAAGGAAGCTGGGCAAGCTTGCCGATGAGTCCCGTCTGGATCGCAAGCTCCTCATCCTTGCCTGGCTTCAATGATCCTGTAATCGAAAAAACATCGCCAGAGCTCAAAGCATCGTTGTTCATCGTCTGATTGGTTGCTGCATCCTTGTTAATATAGCCTTTCTGGAAAAAACGGCGGGTGGTATGCAAGGTATTCACATAGCGTTCCATCTCATAAGCAGGCTTTACCGTTGTGCTGTCTCCGTCTTTCAAAATGATGCCAGGGATCGACGTGTCCCCAAGCGCATCGAAGTTTCCGACATAATGGGTATTAAAGGTTTCACCAAGCTTCATATAAATCGGTGTCATGCCTGGTTTTTTGAGTAATATCGTCTCATAAACAGCATCCAAATCCTCAATCGTCTTCACAGCAGACATATCAATGCCAAGCTCTTTGGCGACGTCTGAACGGTAGATAATTCCGCCTTGAGACGCCAGTTCCTTATTAGTCGGGACCGCATAGTTTTTTCCGTTAATCTTCGCACCTGCCAGAAATACAGGATCAAGCGATTGCAATATTCCTTGACCATATTGCTTAAGCAGCCCATCCAGCTCAAGAAACGCACCCTTGGCCACATTCACCGCATGCTTATTCCACTGTGCAGTGAATACAATATCCACCTTTTCCCGAGATGCGACCATCAGGTTGATTTTATCGTCCCAAGGTCCCCAATCGATCGGCATGAGATCGATCTTCGCATTTATTTTATCTATCAGATAAGCATTCATCGCTTCTTCTATTTCCTGTTCATCACGCTGCGGCGATCCGGTATAAACAAACCGCAAGGTATAGGGCTCCAATTTCTTGCTGCTTGAGCTGCTATTTTTCTCTCCATCATCTGAAGCGCTTACAAGATTATTACTATTTTCTGCGCTAACATTGCTTGTTTGCGGGCTATTCGTGCCATTCTGATCAGAGCAAGCGCTTATTAATAATAAGCCAGCTAACAGGAGCAGGCTTGCGCAAATCAAACGGCTGGTCGAACGAATCATAGTCGAATGGCCCCCTAGCATGGGATCGGAATTGTATTTGTTAGCTTAATTGTAAAGAATACACAAAAAAAAGCAAGCAAGAAAAACCCGCGCCTCTCGCAAGGCGCGGGTTTTCATTATTTTTCCCTAGACTATTTGCTGGCAAGGAAGGCGTCGAATTGTTTTTGCTTCTCAGCTACGACCTTATCCACGCCTGCATCCTTCAGCTTCTTCTCGTACTCCGCCAATGTTTTATCCACATCAACCGAGCCCGTTTCCAATGCTCTTTGATATTGACGGATCACGTTTGCAAGCGCTCCTACCTCTGCTTTTACCGGCTCGCTGTCAAAGACGAAACCAAGGCCAGGCGATACTTTGCCGTTTTGGTTGAATTCCTTGAATTTAGCCCATTTGTCCGGGTCTTCTGTATCCCATACGTAGTTAAGGAATTGATTACCGAACATCCAAGAAGAACCTGGATTATAATTGGCTGTATTGCCTGTTGCTGTAATAATCTCTCCATTGCGAGTATAGTGGTCGCCCTCGATACCGAAATTAAGCAGGTTGTTAATTTCCTTATCTGTATGCAGCAAATTAATTAACATCATAGCGCGAGCTGGGTCCTTCGAAGTAAAGGAAATGCCGAGCATCGAGCCAGCGGTTTCGGATGTGGCAACTGTTTTCTCATTCATCATAATTTGTGCAAGCTTGCCTGTAAGTCCGGAAGCGCTCGCAATCTCAGCATCCTTGCCTGGTTTAATAGGCTCCAGCGTCGAGAATACAGTGCCTGCTTTCCATGCATCTGCCGAAGCAACCTGCGTCGTTGCAGCATCCGCGTTAATATAACCTTTTTTGAAATAATCACGTGTGATGTTCAGCAATTCCTTGTAACGGTCGATTTGCTCCATCGGCACTACTTTCGTATCATCCTTATCCTTCAGAATCGCACCTGGGATCGTGGAGTCGCCCAAGAAATCGTAGTTAGCGAAGAAATGGGAGTTGAATGCTCCAGCAGTCGTATAAAGAGGAGTCAGATCAGGCCTTTTTTCCTTCACGACTGCATAGACCGCATCCAGATCCTGAGGCGTCTTCACATTTGTCATATCAATGCCAAGCTCATCAGTAACATCTTTGCGGTATACAATTCCGCCTGCTGCCGCAAGCTCCTTGTTTGTTGGGATCCCGTAGTTTTTATTATTGATTTTCGAGCCTTCAATGAAAGCTGGATCTAATGAATCGGTGATGCCTTTGCCATACTGCTCAAGAAGATCGCCTAACTCAAGGAACGCTCCTTTAGCCACATATTTCGCATGCCCGTTCCACTGTGCGGTAAACACGATGTCTACTTCTTCCTGTGAAGCAACCATCAGGTTGATTTTGTCATCCCATGCGCCCCAATCAATCGGTCTAAGATCAATTGTTGCATTGATCTTTTCAGTAAGCAGCTTGTTCAGAGCTTCTTCGATCTTTTTCTCATCCGCCTGCGGCGTACCAGGATAGACGAGCGAGATTTGGTAAGGCTTTAAATCCGAAGCAGGAGGATCTTCTTCCGTAGTGACCGGTTTGTCGGTTGCGGCGGCTGGCGCTTTCGTTGGTTCCGTGTTGTTCTTGCCGTTGTTGCCTGAGCATCCAGATACAATTAGTACGATTGTCATCATCATGAGAAGAAGCATAGATGTCTTTTGTTTAACTTGCTTCATAGCGGGTGGACCTCCCTTAAAAATTAGGTTTTATATGCTAAACCGGAATATCCGGCTTCAGCCAAATGGATTCTCAGAGAGCGTCTGATCAGCCCTTCACGGCACCGACAGTAAGCCCTTTGACAAAGTACTTCTGAAAGAATGGATAAGCGAAGATAATCGGACCAATCCCAACAACCACCATCGCCATGCGAACCGTTTCGCTAGGGAACCTGAACGTTCCGCCCGCTGCCGTAATGGCTGCTGCTGCCGTGCTGTTGTTGGCAAGAAACTGAATGTTGAGCATTGTTTTATACATCAGATACTGAACGGTAATATTGCCATCCTTCGTAATGAACACGAGGCTGAGAAACCAGTCGTTCCAATACGTCAGTGTCTGGAAGAGAGCTACCGTCGCCAATACAGGAAGCGAGAGAGGCAATACGATTTTCAGAAAAATCGTAAGTTCGCCCGCCCCGTCGATCTTCGCGGATTCGAGAATTGCAGCCGGAATGGTCGTCTGAAAGAACGTACGGATTATGAGGACGAAGAAGGCTGCTACCAGCAGCGGCATAATAAGTGCCATTAGCGTATCCTTCAGATCCAGCGTCTGTGCGTAGACCAGATACCAAGGCACAAGGCCGCCGGAGAACAGCATCGTGAAGAAAACGAAAAAGGTAAAAAACTTGGCATGCGGGAAATCTGTTCTCGATATCGGATAAGCATACAATGCCATGATGACAAGACTCAGCACGGTACCCACGATCGTCACAAAGATTGAAATGCTGTAGGAACGAAGAATTTGAGTAGCATCTTTAAACAGAAATTGGTAAGCGCCCAAATCAAATTTTGACGGGATAAATTGATAGCCGTTGCGAACGACCGCCGACTCATCCGTTATCGATACCATCACGATCAGCAGCAGCGGAATTATGCACAATAAAGAATAAATAATGAAAAATACATTGATGCCTAGAGAAGCCGGAACGGACAATTGGTTTTTAGGATTAGACCCGGACGACTGTGTAGCCTCGGCTGCTTCCATAGGTTCACCTCCAACAGTTTTTCAAAATAATAACGGTTTACATTGCAACTCCTAAAATAGGGCATTCTCCTTGTTGATGCGGCGCACCACCCAGTTGGACAGAAACACAAGCGTAAAGCCGACGACAGATTGCAGCAATCCTGCGGCAGACGATAGTCCGATGTCTCCAACAGTCAGGAAAGTCCGGTAGACATACGTATCGATAACATTCGTTACCGGGAACAATACGCCCGATTCTCTCGGCACCTGGAAGAATAGGCCAAAATCCGCATTAAATATTTTACCGATTTGCAGCAGCGTCATAATCGTAATTACGGGCATAATCAGCGGTACCGTGATGCTAGTCATCTGTTTCCACTTGCTCGCTCCGTCAATAGTGGCTGCCTCGTAATACTCGTCATCTATGCCGATGATGGCCGCCATATAAATGACCGTAAAGTACCCCATGCTCTTCCAGGTATTCACGATAGGCAGAATATAAGGCCATACCTCCTGGGTAAAATACCATTGAACCTTCTCTAGCCCCAGCGAAGGGAGCAGCGAGCTGTTCAAGTAACCATGCTCATCGCTCATAAAACCAAACACGAGATAACTGATGACGACCATAGACAAGAAATAGGGTAGAAACATGATCGTTTGATGCAGCTTTGCAAGGAACCGGCTTCTGATTTCGTTCAGCATGATGGCAAATGCGATCGGAAACACGAGATTGAGCACGATAAACCCTGAATTGTACAACAGTGTGTTTCGCGTAATAATCCATGCATCCGAGGTTTTGAACAAATATTCAAAATTGCGGAGCCCGCTCCATGGACTGCCTAAGATGCCGTCTGCATAGTTGATATTTTTGAAAGCAATAATAATTCCAAACATCGGAATGTAATTGTTCAATACCAGCAGCACGATCGCCGGCAGCATCATCACGTAGAACATCCAATACTTTCGGAAAATACGAAGGTGAGACATTTTTTTCACAGAGCTTCTTGGAATATAAGCGGCTGCTGCCGCTTCTGGCGCTTGTTTCGCCATCGCTTTCCCCCTCCTCTTTCTTGTTCCCATTTGTTTTGCTTCTTGTATTTATTGTATAAAAAAAAGACGCCGACAGCTGTCGGCGCCGTGACCGTATTAACGGTCCTGTGACTTCACGTTTACACATCCTGATATTTTTTGCGATATTCCTGCGGCGTCAAGCCGGTTGTTCGTTTAAACAGCTTGGAGAAATGCGAAAAGTTTGCATAACCTACATTGACGGCAATGTCACTCACGCGGTTATTCGTCTTCTCGAGCTCAGTCCGCGCTTTCGTAATCCGCAGCCTGACCAAATAATCCGTTAAAGAATAACCCGTTTCCCTTCGGAACAAGCGGGATAGATACGCTGGGTTTAAATAAACGGCTTCCGCAGCTTGCTCGCGGCTGAACTCCTCTCCCAGATGCTCTTCCATGTACCGCTGCACCTTCTCCACTACTTGGGACACATCCTTCCCGTTTTGCGCCCCGTATTCCGTAACTTGCTGGCTTAGCTGCTGAGTTAACGCCCTCATTCTCGGCAATGATTTGAGGACATTCTCGCCAACCTCCCACTCCCTATTCATAAACACATCGGTCATCTGAACCGATTTCTTATTAAGCCATTGGAAGAGCATGTTCATAAACCCGTAATAAAACGAGGCCATAAACGTATAATCCACCTTGCTCTCCTGCATCTGGTCGAAGCATTCATCGATCCGGAGCGACAATTCGGTCTGCTTTCCGGATTCAAGCAGCAAAGACCAGTCAGAGAAGGATGCTTGCGGAAGAGTCCCCATGCCTTGATTCGGCAAATGGTTCCTCTCCAATATAACCGTACAGGTCTCACTTACGTTGCTGCGCTCCAGCGAGAGCAGCGCCTGAACGGCAGTCCGCAGCTGCATAACCGCAGTGCCTTCTCCTATATAGCACGAGAGATGGCAGTGCAGCATGCTTTTGCACTGGTGTATAAAGATGTTGCAGCGCTCGGCTATCACGCTAAGCGGAAGTTCCTCTTCCGTCCCGTAAAATAAGGCATACATAATGCCGTTCCCATCCTGTACGATATGGCCCGGCGCGCTCTGAAGGACAAGCTCCTCCGCTGCGTTTTTTATGCCGTAAGTCATGATCTCCTCATCGCGGGCAGACCATTCCTCGCGCCACTGCTCGATGCTGATTAGGACGACGCGCAGCTGGCTCTCCGCTTGCAGCGGCAGCCCATAATTTTGCATCTCGGAATCAAGCTGCTGCTGCGCCGCCGAAATCCGGTAGTGGATCACGTCCTGCCAGAAGCGCTCAATCAGAATCGGCCGCTGCTTGCTCCACTGTTCATAGAATAAGTTGTACGTCCCACGGATTTTCGCCAGCTGCTCCGTTTCCCGCACCTTGTCCAGCGCTTCACTCACACAAGCCTTCAGTGCCTGATGGTCAATCGGCTTGAGTAAATAGTCGAAGCAATCGAGCTGTACCGCTTGCTGGGCATATTTAAAGTCGGCATGGCCGGTGAGGAATATCGTTACACTGTGGGGAGAATGCTCATTCGCCCACTCTAACAGCTCAATCCCGCTTTGATTGGGCATATCGATATCCGAGAGCATAACGTGAATCTGATGCTCCATCAGCAGCGCCTGCGCCTCTTCCGCATCAATGGCGGTATAAATGTTAGCAAACGGAAGCGTGGACCAGTCAATTCCTTCTACAATGCCGCGAATGGCAATTTCTTCATCATCGACAACCAATAAATTATACAACAGCTTTCACGCCCTCCATTAGCTTTGGAAATACGATAACTACGACAGCCCCGCTGCCCTCTAATTGATTATGGAATGTAATCGAGGTCCGCTCGCCATATAGCAACTGCAGCCTATGAATAACGTTCATAATGCCTAAGCTGCTCGATTCACCTTCCTGCAGAGGCTCCTTATGCTGCAGCTTATGCAGCACTTCAGAGCTAAAGCCTACGCCATTATCACTGATCGTAAGCACAAATCCATCCTCACCTGCTGTATCCGCCGTTATTTTAATTTGAAATAGCTGACGCCTATTTTTGAAGCCGTGAATAATCGAGTTTTCCACAAAGGGCTGAACGGTTAGTGCCGCAATGGGGTAATCAAGCACCGTCTCCAAGCCTTCGAACGTGCACAGCAGCTTGTCGGGAAACCGGATTTTTTGAATCGTCATGTAATTTTCAATATGCTGCATCTCTTCTTTGAGCGTAATCGTATCCCGATTGGCCTTCATAATGAAGCGGAAATAATCGGCTAGATGTAATGACATCTTTTTAACTGATTCCGTATCCCCAAGTGCAGCTAAATTATAAATGATGTTTAAGCTGTTCATATAAAAATGTGGGTTGATCTGTGCTTGAAGCTGCTTCAATTCCCCCTGCTTCACGCGAAGCTGTTCTTCATAGACATCAATTTTTAACGTTTTGATTTGCTCGGCCATAATGTTGAACGTATTGCCCAGAAACTCAAATTCAAGCGTTTTGTTTTTTTTCAGCCTGACATCCAGCATGCCAAGAGAAATTTTCTTCATTCCGAGTATGAGCTCATGCAGCGGCTTAAACAGCATATTTCGCATAAAAAACAAATAAAGAAGCAGAATCGCCAAAAATCCGATCGGTGCGAACAGCGTAGCGTTTCTAAAAAATAATAGGTTGCGCAGCAGCGTTTCCTCCGGAATGACGACGCGATAAGCGATATTGACCATAGAGCTTATTCTGTTCATCACCAGATAGGATTCGCCCGTCTTATGGTCGGTTAACGATTCATAAGGTTTATTCGATAAGCGGTAGCTAAGCTCTATCGGCGCGGAGTTTTCTGTTAAGGACTGAACAAGCCGATCTTCATTGAGCAAATAAATGCCATTATGGCCGATATCCCCATCGCTCCACTGGATCGACAGCATCTTGTTTATATCCTGCACCTTAATCATGGCGCCGACGAATAAACCATCCGACACCTTAATGAAATTAATAAGAAAATATTTGCCCGGCATTCGCTCGTCTCCTCGAACCTCCCAAGTATGCTGGTTATTCAACAGGAGATTCTCCTCCGTGGTCATGCTGTCCATATGAGTCTTGATGATTTTTTTCGTATCATTATATACACTGTCGGTTCCAAAAATAATATCGTTTTTATGATACAAGAACACCGCATCAATCAGATTATAGACGCCAACATCACGGTTCAGCTTCGAATCGATTCTGATTTTGGTTAAGGTATACCCGTCGCTGTCCATCGGAAAGGACATCAGCAATCCCACGTCCGAATCCAGCACTGACATTTTATAAAGATAGTCATTAATCTGCGATAGGTTGTGATCCGTTTGGCCCACATAAATATCAAGCGTGTTCCGGTACGTCTCGGACACTTTCTCCCGAACAATATCGCGCGAGTAACTGTTATTTATCAGCATATAAATGACTACCGGCAGCATGACCGCCATAAACCCAATAATAAGACGAGATCTAATCGATTTGCCAAACCTCACGCTGCGTCTTCCCCCTAGCATTTGACCGTTTCTCTCTAATACTACCATTTAAAGCGTTTTCTTAACATCATTTAATCTAAAATAGCAGCGGCATGATTAGATACATTTTGTATCATTCCCTCTGTTTTTTGGTGCATTATTACTGTTTTTTGAATGTCATCTCTTTAGGCTAGCTTCTATACTGTAAATGAAAACGATAAGCGGCGCGTCCTGCGCCTAACATTGAGAGGTGAATGTGAGCTCTACTTTTGTAAGCGCAATCAAAGGTGTGGGTAAATATGAAAAGGATGGTGAACGGTTAATGGGTTGGAAAACCGCCAAGGTTACAAGAAAGGCCGTCGCAATGACGACGGGATTTGCTTTGCTTTTCGGCACAATGGTCCAAGCCTCTGCTTCCGACGGGCTAAGCAACGGAACGGTCAGTAAAGGTTCTGGTTTGCAGCTGGAGTATTTGGACAGGGGTCTCGTTGCAGCTGCTACCTCGCAAGGCGTCTTTTTGAGCTGGAGATTGCTCGGCAATGAAGTCACTGGCTATTCAGCTACTGGCATGACTGGCACTAATTTCAATGTTTACCGTGATGGGCAAAAAATCGCCTCCGTTGATGACAGCACAAACTATGCGGATGCTTCCGGTACGGTAGCTTCCAAGTACTACGTAGCTGCAGTCGTTAATGGCAAAGAGGTCGATCAGAGTGCAGCTATTACACCGTGGAGCAACGCTTACTACAACTTACCTCTGCGCAAACCGGCTGATGGCGTTACTCCTGTCGGCGAGGCTTATACGTATGCAGCCACCGATATGAGCGTTGGCGATGTCGATGGTGACGGCCAGTACGAATATTTTGTCAAATGGGATCCTTCCAATTCGAAGGATGTCTCTCAGAAGGGCTACACCGGCAAAGTATACATCGATGCCTACCGATTGGACGGAACGCTCCTGTACCGCATTGATCTGGGGGTCAATATTCGGGCAGGTGCCCATTATACCGAGTTTATGGTCTATGACTTTGATGGTGACGGAAAATCTGAAATGATGTTCAAAACGGCTCCCGGCACCAAGATTTTAAAATATGATGCACAGGGCGCGATAACATCAGAAAAATATATTACGATGCCTCAAGAGGATATGGCTGCTGGTTATGCCAATTCGGATGATTACCGGGTCAGCCGCACTGATTATTACAACCATGTCGTAGACATGTTTATGGGTTGGCATACGCATGAAGAGGTTGTCAGCGGCAACTGGCCTTCTACGCTGGAAGAAAGCTTCGGCATTGCCAAACAATACAGCTATCCACTCTCTCGCGTAGATGCTGAAGCCTTAACAGATTATTTTATGGATGTGTATGCGCCGAGCAGAAGCGCCAATAACAAGCTGCGCGAATTTGAAGGATTTATTTTGAAAGGACCCGAGTATTTAACGGTATTTGAAGGCGAGACAGGAACGGAGCTTGAGACCATTCATTACAAGCCGGGCCGTCAGGATGACGGTCTTCTGTGGGGCGACTATGCCATGGGCCGGATTGAGCCTGGCAACCGAGTTGACCGCTTCCTTGCTGGCGTCGCTTATCTTGACGGAGCCAAGCCTTACGCTGTGTTCGCACGCGGATATTATACGAGAACGACTTTAGTCTCCTATGCATGGGATGGCAGTCACCTTAAGGAGCATTGGTTTGTCGACAGCGGCTACGCTCCAATGAGCAATCCATTTAACGATGGCCCGCACGGGAGGTTTGGTACAGATCCGTTGCTTGGATCTCTGAACACGCAGGGCGCTCATTCGCTTAGCACCGCCGATGTCGACGGAGACGGCAAACAGGAAATTATCTATGGCTCATCAACAATTGATCATGATGGTACGTTGCTCTACAGCTCTTCGGCTGTGATGCCGCCTGAAAGCGCGAATCCAGGGGTGATCGCGGGACTTGGTCACGGCGATGCGCTTCACGTAGCTGACATTGACCCCGACCGGCCGGGGCTTGAAATCTTTATGGTTCATGAAGGCGCAACTTATGCTCCTTACGGCTATGCGCTTCGTGATGCAAAAACCGGAGAGGTTATCTATGGAGGGTATACAGGCAAGGATACCGGACGCGGAATGGTGGGGGATGTCGATCCCGATCATCGCGGACTCGAAACCTGGGCAGTTGGCCTTTGGACCGCTTCTGGTACACGGATTAACACCACCGCTCCCGGCACTAACATGAATATTAAATGGGCGGCTAATATGACGACTCAAATCGTGAACGGTTCTGGCAACAGCACACCAACGATTGATGATTGGAAGCGCGGGCGCCTGTTGACCGCAACCGATACAAGAACGAATAATAGCACCAAAGGGAATCCGTCTCTCGTTGCCGATATTTTTGGAGATTGGCGGGAAGAGCTGCTCGTGCGCACAGCGGACAGCTCGGCGATCCGTATCTTCTTAAGCACGGAGGTAACAACCCGCAAGCTTTACACGTTGATGCACGACGCGCAATATCGGACAGGAATCGCTTGGCAGAACACCACCTATAACCAACCTGCCTACCCTAGCTTCTATTTTGCATCCGATACGAACTTTGCAAATGTTCCAATCCCAAGCTTCTGGACACCTCGTACAGGTGAAGAAGCTGGAAGCGGCGGCATCCTATCTGGTCCAGATGCTAGTGAAGTAGGCAAAAGCTTTGCTCTAACTTACGGATTGAACAAGGTACAGAAAGAAATCGTAGCTCAAGACATTACGATCAACTATGATTCCAATCGTTTAGAGCTTGCAGGAGCTTCTGAAGCAATCGATACGAACAAAATAACGATCGTAGAGACGAGTGTCGACACACCGGGACAAGTTCGTATTCTGGCCGTACATCTTGGCGACCAATCGCTGCATGTAGATGGAGATCTCTTCAAGCTGAGCTTTAAAGTTAAAACGGCAGCTCCCGCTGGTATTGCCAATGTCAGCATCTCCAAGTTAATTATCGCAGGCAGCGATGGTACGGAATCCGAACTAGTTGGCCATTCGCACAGCATCGAAATTGGCGTGGACAAAGCGGCCTTGATTGCGCTCATCTCTGATGCACAGCATAAGCATGACGAGGCTGTCGAAGGAAACCGCATTGGTCAATATCCGGTCGGCTCGAAAGCTGCGCTCCAAGCACAAATCACTCTTGCCAAGACAGCGGCAAATGACTCATCGTCTACACAAGCCCAAATTGAAAAAGCAGCTCTGGATCTTAATGCTGCGCTGCAAAAATTCCTATCGCTAGCTAATCAAGCCGTAGAAGGCGACTACAACAACGATAATGTAACAAGCGTCGGCGATCTTGCGATGATGGTCAAAGCTTATGGCAAAACTTCCGCCGATCCAGACTGGCATTCGGTCAAAGCGTTTGACCTCAATAAAGATAACATCATTGATATTCAAGATCTCGTCACGCTTGCCAAACTTATTCTGAATTGGTAAGCCATCGTCCATAATACGCACCAAAATCAAGAGCGTGGGAGAAGGCGGGATACCGTCCTCTTCCCGCTCATTTTCAAGAAAGGATGGTCGGAGGCTTATGAACCGCAAGTTAGCTTTGATCATATTGGCGATAGTCCTTGTGCTAACCACATTGCCCGCAACTGCCCTCGGAGCTAATGCTCCATCCTTTTCCCTGGCCCTAACAAATGCATTGCCAAGCCTTAATCAGGATGTCCGCATCACCATAAATGGGAAACAATTAACCGATTTGTATGGGTATGAGCTGCAAGTTCAGTACGATACTACCCGCTTGCGCTTTAAGAGCGCCTCGGCTCATTGGACCGGCCTGACCGTGCCAGCTTCAGATAAAAACGGATTCATTACCTTCGCGCATACCAAGCTTGGAAAATCAGCTGGCGAAAATGGTGCTGCCTCGATCGCTACTCTCTCCTTTGAGGCTATTGCAGCTGGTCCGGCTATTGTGAAGCTCACACGAGTCAAGCTTGTTGACAGCAAAGTAGAAGCCGTCACGCTAACGCCGAACCTCCAAGCTAAACTAAATGTTTCGTTAAGCCATCCAAACCTATCTTTTTCGGATATCGCTGGCCACTGGTCTGAAGCAGATATAAAGCGCGCTATTGTGCTTGGTTTCGTTAATGGCTATGCGGATGGAACATTCCGTCCGAATCAGTCCGTAACGAGAGCAGAGTTTACTGCGATGCTGTCACGGGCCATTCCTTTGCCTCTGCCTTCCGAAGGCGAGGTTGCCTTAAACTTTACAGATCTCGATCAAATACCGGTGTGGGCGAAGCCTTACATCGCCGAAGCAGCTGCTACTGGCATTATTACGGGTTATGACGATCATACTTTCCGCTCCAAACTGCTCATTAACCGTGCCGAGATGTCAGTCATGATTGCGCGAGCAGCTGCCTTTGATTTAACGCTCAACCTGACACCCGACTACAGGGATGAGAGCCAAATTCCACAATGGGCCAAAACGGCCGTAGCCCTTTCTTCCGAGAAAGCACTATTGAATGGACGAGGCAATCAGACCTTTGCGCCACTTGGCCATACTACCCGTGCAGAAGCATTGACGGTAATCCTTAAGCTGCAAGGTTTGTTATTGCCTTAAAAGCAATAGGAGCATTGGAGTCTCCAGTTCTGGAAACTTCAATGCTCCTATTTTCTATTCGCTAACACTAAACCTCGACTTTTTTGTTTAACAAATAAATCGTTAGCAACAAAAATCCAGCGTTAAGCGCCACTTCCAGCAGGAACGGGCCGAATAGATAATCCGTGTTCAGCGATGAAGCAAAGCTTACCGCTCCGGGTTCGACTGACGAAGTGTCCATTGAAATAATGCCTAATGGGGATTGGTTAGAATCAAATAAGAGAGAATTAAACCAAGCAAATAGGCTTTGGACAGCGAAGAAAAAAACAATGCCGATCCAAGCTGAGCGCTTCATCCGGAAGCTACGTGCCACCGTAATGGATGCTAATATGGCAATCATAATTGAAGTATAGGCCCATAAGCCGGCAACAGCCATTCCGA
The DNA here is from genome assembly GCF_006542765.1 of Paenibacillus luteus. Classification (GTDB taxonomy): domain Bacteria; phylum Bacillota; class Bacilli; order Paenibacillales; family Paenibacillaceae; genus Pristimantibacillus; species Pristimantibacillus luteus. The sequence continues at coordinate 5,097 of NZ_SKCD01000035.1, read as the reverse complement.
ACAATCCACCATGTTTGAACTGAACGATTTTATGCCATTCACTCCAACTTGCATCAGAGAAATTCAAATAAACAGTAATATGAATAAGAGCTATGATGGTCACTAAGAGCAGTATGATCCAGCTTAAAATAATGATGGCTCCGATACCATGAATGGGATGCAAGGGAATCAGCCTTCTGCTGAATGACTTAATATTGCCGTCATATGTCCTGCAGCAATGAATGAACAACAGGATAAGCGCCAACACATATCCGAATATACTAAACGAAAGGACAATCGCATCCTCCCAATCTCTAATGAAACCGGTTATGCTCAGCGCGGCTTCCAAAATAATCAAGATGGCAAGCGTACTGAGAATGCCGTCATTGCTCCGTTTCCAATCATATTTGAGCAGCTTGATCATTCTCCAAACACCTCCTTGAACATTTCATCCACGCTTTTCCCATGTGCAAGGCGGATGTTTTCTACCTCGTCATGAAGAACGATTTCTCCTTCTTTCAGGAATACAACCTCATCAAAAATCCGCTCGATATCCCTTACAAGATGAGTCGATACCATTAAGCTGCTCTCTTCACTGTAATAGTTAACGATAGCATCCAATATTTTAGCTCGGGCAACGGGATCTACCCCGCCGATAGGCTCGTCAAGCAAATACAGCTTAGCATTCCGCGATAAGGTTAGGGTTAGCTGCAGGCGCTCGCTCATCCCCTTGGATAACGAACTTACCCGATCCTTTTTGCCCAGTTTCATGAAAGCAAGCATTTCATCCGCTTTGGCGCTATCAAAATTCGCATAGAAATCCCTATAAAAATCAATCGCATCCTCGACTCTCATCCACGGTTCGGATAGAGGCTGATCAGGCATAAATGAGGTTACAGCCCTGGTTTCACTTCCAACCGGCACACCGCCCACCTTCACCGTACCGCTAGCCGGATGAATAAGTCCAGCTGCAATTTTCATAAGCGTGCTTTTGCCGCTCCCATTGCTTCCTAGCAGTCCGATAATTTTGCCTGGCTTAAGGGTAAGCGATACATGCTTCAATGCTAATTTGCCTGAATAAGACTTTGATACATCCGCAAGCTGCAATACGCTTTCCACGATTACTTCACTCCTATTCTTTATCTTTATCTTTCTCTTGTACGGCATGACTGACGATGGTGATAATATCCTGATTTTTATAACCGAGCTCCTGCATGCCTTGGATAAAGCGGCCAAGCAATTCGCCAGCCATCTCTTTTTTGATATCCATGATCTTCGACTCCTCACTAGTTACATATCGGCCAAGCCCTCGCCTAGTTTCGACGATTTGTTCACGTTCGAGCTCCTGAAAAGTACGCTGAATCGTATTGGGGTTGATTTGCAGCTCTAAAGCCAGCTCGCGTACCGCAGGTATTTTATCGCCGGCCTTAAGGTTCCCGATAATAATTTCTTTTTTGATATAGTTCATGATTTGCAAATAAATCGGTAGATTATTATCGAATTCAATGCTCACAATTGGAATTCTCCCTTCTGTGCCTTGATTGATCAAACGTTAGTTAGGCTATATCCCTTTTTTTGAAAGTAACAAAGCTGATGACCAGAAACAGTACTGCATAAGCTGCACAAACCATACTCGGGAAGGCTGTACCACCATTGGGACCGTCACCAGCGTATAGGGATAAGTCGGTATTCATAAACAGTAGATATTTGGAGAAGTCATAGCTCGAAAGCAGCATTTGTAACAATCCCTCCATGAGAACAGCTGTCATTCCGATCCCGATGGTTGCTCCCGACGATCGCGTCAAGATGCCGAACATAAAGGTTAACGTAACATAGATGAATGTGTAAACCACTTGATACAATACGGCTTCCGCCACACTCCCCCACGTTTCTTGGCCGGCACTTGTATCAAACCCGAATGCAATACCGCTTGCTATAAAACCTGTGACTAACGAGAAAATAATGATAGAACATACAAATAACAAAGCAGCAATATATTTGGAAGCCAAAATCTTGCTTCTTCCATGTGCTCTGATGAGCAAAAACTTAACCGTACCAAGCTGATGCTCTTTGGCGACAATGCCTGCTGTGAAAATAATGGATATGATGGTGATTACCTTCCCCACGGCACTGACTGACATGACCATTGCAATAAAATCAAGCACAGTCGACGTTTCAGTCCCTACATCTGACGATTGAACCCCTGAAAGTTTCCATATGAGATAAGTAAAGCCTACGATTGTAAACAGCATAACTGCATACGAGATAAAAAAGCTGCGTTTCTTCGACATCTTCAGCCATTCGTTTAATACTAATCCTCCAAAGTTAAGCAATGCGACTACCTCCTGTCCATTTCAAGAACTCATCTTCCAGCGTAAGCTTCGTTTCAGTAATACGATAAACGTTGACTTGATCGTTCCCTAATCGGGTGATTACATCAGGAATCAATTCATTTTGAAGAGCTAAGATGAGCTCGTTCCTCTCCGCAATAAGCTGGACGACTTTCACTTCTTCTATTTTGCCAGCTATCAAGGCTGCTCGCTCGACATCATCCACACGGAACGCAACATTTATTGATTGAGATTGCTCGATATTTTCGCTCAAATTACGCTCCGTAACAAATTTCCCTTCCTGAATGACAACTACCCTGCTGCACATCAGTTCCATCTCGGATAACAAATGGCTTGATACAAGAATGGAAATTCCCTCTTGACTTGCAATCTGTTGCAAATACTGCCTCATCTCCCTGATCCCTGCTGGATCTAAACCATTTGTTGGCTCATCTAATATGAGTAGGGATGGACGATCAAGCAGCGCTTGCGCTATCCCAAGGCGCTGCCTCATCCCAAGCGAGTAAGCCTTCACCTTCTTGTTCATCGCAGCTTCCAGGCCCACCAGCTCAACAACCTCTTTAATTCGTTCATCCGTTATGCCCGTTGACATTCGTTGATATTGCTTCAAATTATCTCGACCGGTCATGTACGGATAAAACTCCGGGTTTTCAATAATAGCACCAATATGGCGAATGGCATTCGTAAAATCATTTCGGATGCTGTGGCCTTGCACAACCACATCCCCCTCTGACATTTGGATAAGCCCTACAATCATTCGAATGGTAGTTGTCTTACCTGCTCCGTTTGGTCCAAGCAGTCCGACAATCTCGCCTTTCCGAATATCAAACGACATACGGTCTACAATAGCCTTGCTGCCAATTCGTTTGGTTACGTTTTTTAAAGAAAGTACAGGAAGCATTTCCTTTTTCTCAATCGATGAATTCATGAACTTAACCTCCAGTGTCCTTGTGTGTTAGTTAAATAGTACACTAGATAGTTGTGATTGTAAAGGGTGGTTTTAGAATAATTTAAAAGGCTATTTTAAAAGAAAACACAAAAAAAGCTCTTAAGATCATAATGATCTTAAGAGCTTATGTAGAAAAAGTTGGTGCCGATGAGAGGACTCGAACCTCCACGGTTTCCCTCACGATTTTGAGTCGCGCGCGTCTGCCATTCCGCCACATCGGCATTCAGTAAAATTATGGCGTGCCCTAAGAGATTCGAACTCCTGGCCTTTTGATTCGTAGTCAAACGCTCTATCCAGCTGAGCTAAGGGCACATATGTTTTTCTAAAAAAAATGTGGAGGCGCCACCCAGACTCGAACTGGGGGTAGAGCTTTTGCAGAGCTCTGCCTTACCACTTGGCTATGGCGCCAAATTAATGGAGCGGAAGACGGGAATCGAACCCGCGACCCTCGCCTTGGCAAGGCGATGCTCTACCGCTGAGCCACTTCCGCATATAAATGGCTGGGGATTCAGGGATCGAACCTGAGAATGACGGAGTCAAAGTCCGTTGCCTTACCGCTTGGCTAATCCCCAACAAAATGCGATATTACATACTTGAATTAAAATGGGGCGATCGAGGGGAATTGAACCCCCGAGTGTCGGATCCACAAACCGATGCGTTAACCACTTCGCCACGACCGCCACGTTCAATTATTTAATTGGCAGGGGCAGCAGGAATTGAACCCACACCAAAGGTTTTGGAGACCTTTGTTCTACCTTTAAACTATGCCCCTAAAACTGGTGGAGGATGATGGATTCGAACCACCGAACTCAGAGAGAGCAGATTTACAGTCTGCCGTGTTTAGCCACTTCACTAATCCTCCATATGGTGCCGTCGAGAGGACTTGAACCCCCAACCTACTGATTACAAGTCAGTTGCTCTACCAGTTGAGCTACAACGGCATACAAACCTTTTCACTGCATGTACAACTTAATGGTGGCTCGGGACGGAATCGAACCGCCGACACGAGGATTTTCAGTCCTCTGCTCTACCGACTGAGCTACCGAGCCTGATGTTGTTTAAATGGCGGAGCTGACGGGATTCGAACCCGCGGTCTCCTGCGTGACAGGCAGGCATGTTGGGCCACTACACCACAGCTCCACATCATATCTCGGAAAGTTCCGATAGGTAAAGATTTTTGGTTGCGGGGGCAGGATTTGAACCTGCGGCCTTCGGGTTATGAGCCCGACGAGCTACCGGGCTGCTCCACCCCGCGTCGTTAACTAATTATAAATGGTGGAGGATGACGGGATCGAACCGCCGACCCTCTGCTTGTAAGGCAGATGCTCTCCCAGCTGAGCTAATCCTCCATGTTGAGCGACCTTTATATCTTATCATAGGTCATTCTTTTTTGTCAATATTTTTTTAAAAAAGTTGTTGGTGACCCGTAGGGGACTCGAACCCCTGTTACCTCCGTGAAAGGGAGGTGTCTTAACCACTTGACCAACGGGCCTTGCTGGCAGAGAGGAAGGGATTCGAACCCTCGAGACCCGGTTAGAGCCTACACGATTTCCAATCGTGCTCCTTCGACCACTCGGACACCTCTCTACAATGGCTCCCCGAACAGGACTCGAACCTGTGACAACTCGATTAACAGTCGAGTGCTCTACCAACTGAGCTATCAGGGAATAAAATCATTTCAAAGCAAATTGCGCCCTGAAAACTGGATACGAAAGATTAGGCTTGCTGAAGCCTTGTCGCTGCTGTCTACCGGATGTATGGGTCACAGTAAACGTGTTTAGGATAAGCCCTCGACCGATTAGTATTCGTCAGCTCCAC
>NZ_SKCD01000034.1 GCF_006542765.1 Paenibacillus luteus | reverse complement strand
CTGAGCCAGGATCAAACTCTCCAAATTGGTGTTTGAAATGCTCATTACTTTTTTATCGCTTTTTCGCTTATCCCGAAGGATTTGCGAGGCAGTTATTACTCGTTGTTCAGTTTTCAAAGAGCAATCTATTCTTTCGTTTGTGTTGCTTGTTTTTCTTGTCGTCCGCGTGTATCTCTCGGCCGGAATTAGAATATACCATGTATGAATAGAGTAATGCAAGTCTTTTTTTAAAATAAATGAAAATAGTTATGATTTATATGTTTTATCATGCTTTTATCACATTTCTAACGCCTGTTTGGAAGGAGAGGAACAGCTGCTTCAGTTAGCAGCTGTCCCCTTCCGATGAGTCCTAATTCAGATATCGAACAATCTTCCGCCTGCAGCTTCATATAACCGTGAATACATTTTTAACGCATAGGTATCCGTCATCCCTGCAATATAATCGCAAACCAGTCTCGCATTCACCCGCTCGCTTGATGCATCCCAGTTTATTTTTCTATTTTCCGGGAGCAGGTTCTTATCATGTATCATAGCATCGAACAGCTTCTCAATGATTTTCCCGCCGCGCCACTCAAAGGTTTGAACCTTTTGCGAGAAAATAACATGCTCCCCAACCAGCGACTTCAAATCCTCCAGCAGCAGCATCGCATCCTCAGGAATGACAGCCTTATAACGCAAACGGTTTGATGAGAATGAGGGCTGAGGCTCCACAATTGTAATCTCATTAATGAAGCCCGACACTAGATCAGCAAACAATGGCTTCGTCCGTACGTTTAAATGACTGCTTTGCTCCATGAAATTATTCAGGGCCCCAGCGATCCTTGCTGAGGAAACGGATCTATGTCTCTCCGCAATTTCATATAGTTGTTCCGATTTAATAAGGTTAAGCTTCACCGCATCTTCTAAGTCATAGGTAGCGTAAGCAATATCGTCAGCCAATTCAATGATGGAACATTCAAAGGTTTTGTTAATTGTTTTTTTGTGCTTTCCAGGCTGGTCATTCGATATTTGGGTGAAGTAGGCTTTTTCCTCTGCTGTAAAAGCTTCAATAACCCATTCGAATACCCGCTCATCTTCTTCAAAAACGCTGCACTTCGGCGGTTTTGTGATTATATCCGGATTATTCACTCTACTCATGCTGGCTGGGTACTTCAAAATAGACAATAGAGCAGCTCTTGTTAGATCAAGTCCCGTCTCCAAATCTCCTTGCCCATTGGTCAACAGTCTAAACGTATGCGCATTTCCTTCAAAGTTAAGGCCAAATTTGCTCATACACGAGTTCAGCGCACGCTCTCCCTGATGTCCGAAAGGCGGATGGCCCAAATCATGAGCTAATGCGGCAGCTTCAATAAGCGAAATATCGATCTTGTTTTGCGACTCTTTAAAGATATTGTGTTTTTCGTTCAAGGTTGTGGCTATTCCTCTTGCGATTTGAGATACTTCAAGGGAATGGGTTAGCCGCGTTCGATGAAAGTCCCCTTCGCTTATGCCGATCACCTGTGTTTTCGACTGCAGACGACGAAAGGCAGCCGAATGAATGACCCTGCCAAAATCACGTTCAAAATCATCGCGAATCGAAATTCGCTGCTTTGCATTTTCTTTATTGATCTGCCTCTGAATATCTGTATCAGTATAAAATAAATTCGAAGAGTGTTTATAAAGAATCATAGGCTCGCTCCCAGCTGATTTCAATTAGAGCCATTTTAGCAAGATATGGACATTATTGTAAGTACTATATTAAGAAAAGATAAAGGAGAGCTTTCGTTTGGGAAAAATATTCGCCTTTTATGGCCCATCCGCTTCTGGCAAGTCCGAAATACAGAAACAGCTGATCCATAGCGGCTATCCAAAAATCATTACGGCAACGACAAGACCCCCCAGAGAGCATGAGCAAACGGGGGTTCATTATATTTTTATGGACGCCTTATTATTTAAAGCTTCTATAGAAGCTAATAAATTTATCGAGTGGACAGAGTACAACGGATACTACTATGGAACGCTTAAATCGAGTATCGATGAGGTGTTGAACGCAGCCGGCATTGCCCATATCGTCATGGACCTTGCAGGCGTGCTTGCTCTAAAACAACTCTATTCAAACACAATAGCTATTTATGTCGGCGCAAACATCGAGACGATTGGACGAAGATTAGAAGCAAGAGGAAGCGCAGCAGAAGAAATCCTTAAGCGGGTGAAAAATGCAGAAGAGCTCGAATTAAGCAGCGAATACAGGCAGTATGCTGACGTCATTCTCTGGAATCATGATGGCATAGATTTCCAAGATACAATGAGACGAATCCATGAGCTTATTGAAGCTGAACGATAGCAGGCTGCCATCCTCCTCGTTACATAACCCACTAGGGACAGAACAACCCTTTATTGTGCTAAAAAAAGCGGCCTTCACAGTTTAAAATACTGCGATAAGGCCGCTTTATGTTTAGAAGGCTTTTGGATTGATTTCTCGCTATTTTCCGCCGGTAAACGTAATTCCTTTAATAAAGAAGCGGTTAAAAAATGCATAAATAAGAAGGGCCGGAAGCGTAAACACCATGGAAGCCGCCATAATGTAGTTCCAATGGCTAATATACTGCCCTTTAAAGGTATTAAGTCCAAGCGTCAATGTAAACATAGACTTATCTGACATGAACATGAGCGGCTTGAGGAACTCGTTCCACGCTCCCATGAATACGAAGATCGTCTGCGCTGCAAGCGCAGGCACGGCAAGCGGAAGCGCGATGCGGAAGAACACCCCGAACCGATTCAGTCCGTCCATCTCTGCAGCCTCCTCCAGTTCCTTCGGAAAGCTGAGGAAAAACTGACGCATCATAAAAATAAACGTCGCATTTGCCATCATCGGCAATGTCAAGGCCGCATAGGTGTTCAGCAAGTCAAGCTGCTTCATGATGAGATAGGCGGGCACAATCGTAAGCTGCCCTGGAATCATTTGCACGGCAAGAATCAGAATGAACATGATTTTGTTTCCGGCAAAGTCAATTCGTGCAAGTGCATAACCTGCCATGGAGTTGAACAGCGTGTTGCACACCGTGGCCACTACCGCTATAAGCGCACTGTTATACATCCAGCGGAGAAACAGCGGCTCTTTGACGAAAATATCATAGTAGTTCTGAAAAGTGAATTCTTTTGGAATAAAATTAATGCCTCCGGATACAATCTCGCTTAGCGGCTTGAACGAAGAGGACAGCGCCCATAGAAAAGGAGCGACCGTAACGCAGCCGTATGCGAATAAAAGAAAGTAAAGGATCGCTTTTCCCCATTTGGATTGTTGAAATACCACTTAATCGCCCTCCTAGTTCAGCTTCTCTTCGGCAAACAGCTTCCGCTGAATCAGCGTTACGATCATAATGACCGCAGCCAGCATGACAGCAAGCGCAGAAGCATAACCAAAGTCGAGATTTTTAAATGCATATTGATAAATAAGCAGCGCTACCGTGAGCGTTGAGTTATTCGGTCCGCCCGAACCCGCAGAGAAAATATAGGACTGGTCAAAGAGCTGGAAGGTCCCGATAATGCCCATGACTACCGTAAAGAAGGTCGCAGGTTTAATCAGCGGCAATGTAATGGAGATGAAGCGCCTCCATGCGCCTGCCCCATCGAGCATCGCCGATTCATACAGCGCGTCAGGGATATCCTGCAGCGCAGCCAGAAAGACGACCATAAAAAACGGAGCGGTGGACCATATATTCATAAGCATGATCGCCTTCATGGCGACCGCAGGATCTCCAAGCCAGTTATAGCCATGTAACCCTACAAATTCGAGCACCCGGTTCAGCAGGCCGTTTGAATTGTATATCCACATAAAGATCAGAGACAACACCGCCGATGAGGTAACCGTCGGCATAAAAAACACGATACGGAAAAAGTTTTTGAATCTTAGCTTTGCATTCAAGATAACAGCAAGCATAATCGCAAATGCCGTTTGCAGCGGTACTACAAATAACGCGAAGGAAGCTGTATTTTTAAGGGCAATCCATGCACGTTCATCTCCGGCCATCCGGGTGAAGTTGTTTACACCAATCCACTTGTAGCTGACTTCGCCAAGCAAATTAACTTTGTGTCCCGATAGATAGAGGGAATAGAAAACAGGCAAAAACAAAAAAGTGCCAAGTACTAAAATTGTTGGAAGCAGAAACAAATAGCCAGTCGCGTTATTTCTCAGCTTCTTTTTCCATGAAGAGGCCTCAGCCATACCTAATCTTCTCCTTTCACATGATGATCAAAGAATGGAGGAGGGAGCTCTACCTGCTCTCCCTCCTCCCTTCCGCTTACTTCGCTGCTGCAATTTCTCTGTTCGCAACGGTTTCTGCTTTTTTCATCGCATCCTCAAGCTTGGAATTACCCATAAATGTGTCCACGAATTGATTGTTGAAGTTGCTCATAACCGTAGGCAGCGTCGAGCCCGCTTGCCAAGGCGTTGCATAGGAAGCTCCTGCTACAATCGCGCTGCGAAGCTCATCCTTGTCATAACCTAGCTCCTGTGCGACCGATTTACGAGTAGGAAGCGCGAAGCCTTTGCTCGTCCAGGTTTTCATGCCTTCTTTGCCAGTCAGGAAGGAAATCAGCTGCCATGCAGCTTCTTTCTTCTTCGATTCTTTGTTCATCACGTAAGCTACCGTGAACGCCATTGTGCCTTTCTTGCCGTTTACGGTTGGCAGCTCAGCTGTGCCGTAATCCAAATCCTTATAGTTCGATTCAAGGAACGGGATCGCCCAGTTTCCTTCGAATACAATAGAAGCTTTGCCTTGGCCAAACATTTCCCCGCCCCAGCCAGCGCCAACTTCCTTCGGCTCGCCAGAGGCTTTGTCAACATTGTGCATGTCGGTTACAAGCTGAAGGCCTTTCAGCGCATCGGGAGATGCAAAAGCGGCATTGCCTTCTTCGTCAGCAACTTTGCCACCGAAAGCTTGAATCATAAACATTTGACGGGCAAGCTCAGGCGCAACGCCGAAGCCGTAGCGGACGGTTTTGTCGCCTTCTTTTTTTGTCAGTTTCACTGCAGCAGCCTTAAGCTCATCCCAAGTAGTCGGAGGCGTTGTAATGCCTGCCTCAGCAAAATCCTTTTTGTTGTAGAACATAGCGAGCGTAGAGAAATCCTTAGGGAAACCATAGGACACGCCATCCTGCTTAAATGCGTCGACCATTGGCTGTTCAAAGTCCGCAACGTCAAACTCTGGCGTCACGTAGCTGTCCAGCGGCTCAAGCACATTGCGCTCGATAAGTCCTGGCGCCTCGAAAGCATCCAGATAAAAGACATCCGGGCCTTCTCCGCCAATGAGTCTAGTTTTGATCACGTCCATATACTGATCGGCAATGACCTCGTAATTCACCTTTACATTCGGATATTTGGTTTCAAATTCCTTAAGCGTCTGGTTCAGCAGATCCTGCTCTTCCGGGCTTGCGCCCCAGCCTGCCAGCGTTACCGTAACTTGCTCGGCAGCCGGTTCTTTTGTTGCCTCTTGCTTGGTTCCATTATTTGTTTCTGTTGAACCTGTGCCGGCGTTGTTTTCATTTTTGCCACAAGCGGACAAAATAAGGACAACTACCAACATGAAAGACAAGACCATAACCCCTGATTTCTTCCTCATACATACAACCTCCTTAAGTAATGTGAATCTTGTATATATAAACGATTGCGTAAAACCTATGAGATTAGCAGCTCATATCCGGTTGAGTTAGCTAAAACCTCAACCTCCGGCCCCTCTGTTCCGCGAGTGACGCGAAGGCTGAGCGTGCCGCTGCCGATTTGTAGACGCTCCACTTTCAGCATGTTCATGCTATGGAGCAAAGCCGGCTTAATTGTAATTTGACGTGACAAGCCATCCGGCTGCAGAGCAAGCAGCGCCTGTACAAAGGTTAGCGGCGTGCCTGCTGCCCACGCCTGCGGCGAACAAGCCACTGGGTATGGTACCGGAGCGCCTAGTGAATCGTCATACCCACAGTACAGCTCAGGCAGCCTATTGTATTCGAACTTTTCAGCCGCATTCAGCAAGCCTTGCATTACCGTAACTGCTTCCTCTGCAAATCCACCATGGCTCAGGCCAAGCAGGCACATCGAATTGTCATGCGGCCAGATGCTTCCGTCATGGTAGCTCATCGGGTTGTAGCCAGATGCATCCGTACTCATCGTCCGAATACCGTACCCGCCAAACAGATCAGGAGCAATCAAGCGCTCAGCTACAGCCTTTGCACGCTCGGGAGAGGCTATACCTGACATTAGAATATGGCCAGCATTCGAGGTCACCGAGTCGACCCGCTTCTTCTCCTTATCGAGTGCAATGGCGTAAAACTGCTCATCCTCCATCCAGAAATCGCGCTCAAAGCGTTCACGCAGCAGCTCTGCTTCGGACAGCATGCCATCCGCCTGTTCTTCATGGCCCAAGCTTCTAAAAATAGGTGCAAGACGAGTAAGCGCTTGATACACATAGCCTTGAACCTCGACAAGCGCGATCGGAGCCTCCGCATAATCACCGCTCCGATGAACGACGGAATCCGCAGAATCCTTCCAGCCTTGATTCGCAATGCCTTTGGATGACTTCTGATCATATTCCACAAAGGAATCTTCGTCGCAGTCGCCAAATGCTCGGATCCAGGTCAGCGCCGCATTCAAATGAGGCATTAACGCGCTTACAAACGCTGCATCAACTGTCCAGTGATAATACTCAGCGGCAAGCAGCAGAAATAGCGGCGTCGCATCAATCGTTCCATAGTAAGGCGTAAATGGTACCTGATTCGTACCAGCCAATTCGCCATAGCGAATTTCATGCATGATTTTGCCTGGCTGCTCATCGCGCCACTCATCCTCATTCTGGCCTTGGTAGGCAGCTAGCGTGAGAAGCGTTCCTTTGGCAATTTGCGGATTCAAGGACAGCATTTGCAGCGCGGCAATCAAGCTGTCACGGCCGAAAGGCACCGAGTACCAAGGCAAGCCTGCAACGGGAAATGCTCCGTAGCCAAGATCAGTAAGCAGTACGCGCAAATCCTGAACGCCACGATGGTAGAGCTTATCGAACAGCGGCACATCACTCTGAATCGCTGTTGATGAATTATTCCAATCTTTATAAGATGCTCTGAGCTTCTTCATCGCATCCGCAGTCTCATGCTGCTGCGGCTCTACACCGTCTATGATCGGAGCAATAAAGAGAGTGATTTCATTGCTTTCCCGATGATTCAACTTCACATCGAAATGCAGCTCTCCAGACTCGCTTATCCGGCTCGCTGGCGTATTCCACTTGATTTTTGTTTCGCGGCGTACGCCGTCTGCTCCAAGATAACCGATCACTCTTTGCCCTTGATCGATCTGATCTCCCGTCTTGCTTCCCAGCTCACCGTGTTGAAAGCCGCGAACGACGAACATATCGGCAAAATCCGCATCGAGCAGTACAGAGAAATCGAATTGTATAGCTTTCGGATAATAGCTGGTGAGCTTCAACGTCTCGTATAGCGCACCTTCATAGATGAAGCGCGTACGCTCTACCTCTACGGATTCACGCCATAACTGAAGCTCGCCGTTTTCCTCCATATGCGGATTGGTTAAACGAAAGGTTGAAATATAATTCTCGTCGGCAGCAGAAGATAATAGAAGTGGCTTATGACCATTGATCCGAATTTCCATTCTGCTTATAAACCGTGTGTCTCTCGTATAGAGACCTAGTCCTGTAACATCACCTGCAGGAATGTCGCCATCCCTGTCTGTCATGAGGAATAAATCATTTTCTTTGATGACTCGATAATCCAAGCTTTCCCCTCATTTCTTACGTTAATAGCTTACTATGCGCAAAATCATTAATCGTTATCCGAAACGTTTCGGATAAAAGGCAAAAAAATAGGAAGCTGAAATGTGAAACTAGGCATTGCAGCTATCCAAAACGTTTCGGATACGATATAATCGAATTATAGATCATGATGAAAGCATTTACAAGCCCGAATTTATAATTTCATTTTTCACATTTATTACGCTGAGATTTACGAGATCCCGGAGGTATTCTATGGTTACGATTAAAGACATTGCCAAATCAGCCGGTGTTTCCGTTACGACCGTGTCCCGCGCTTTGAATGGTTATGACGATGTTAACGAAGGCACACGGCTCAAAATTCGCACCATTGCAGATCAGCTGGGCTACAGTCCCAACATGGCTGCGAGATCATTGATTTCCAAAAAAACTAAAACACTCGGCCTGCTTCTCTCCAATGTGACAAGAGCCAGCTCTAAAGACAATATCGCCTTTGAGGTTCTATGCGGAATTAACGATCGTTCCGGGGAGCTCGATTACGATCTCGTGCTCTTCAGCACGACGCCTCAGAAGCAAACCATCAAATCCTATAAAACCTTATGCCAGGAACGCGGAGTGGATGGGGTTATCATTATGGGCATTCGGTTGGATGACCCGTACTTAAAAGAAATCGTATCGTCGGATATTCCATGCGTGCTCATTGATATTACGCTTGAGGGGCCGCATGTCGGCTATGTCACATCAGATAACCTTAGTGGCGCCGTGGCTGCTGTAGATCATCTGCTCCAAAACGGACATCGCCACATTGCGATGATTAACGGCCATGCCCAGGCGGATGTAAGCTTGCTGCGGCTGGAGGGCTATCGTCAAGCGCTTCATAATAGCGCCATTCCCTTCGATGATTCGCTGGTGGTCGACGGCCGATTCTCCGAGCAAGGCGGGCGTGAGGCCGCTATCCAAATCTTATCCAGCAAGCCGGAGGTCACCGCTTTATTTTGCGCTAGTGATTTAATGGCGATTGGAGCCATGCAGGGCGTGAAGGACATGGGTAAACAAGTGCCGCAGGATATCTCGATCATTGGCTTCGACAACATCGACCTGACCGCTTATTGCACGCCGGCGCTGACCACGGTTCACCAGCATAAATACGAGCTCGGCTTCCATGCTGCCCAGGTGCTTATCGACTTACTTGAAGGTAAAGAAGTTACTCATCATGTGATGCTGGCTACCGAGGTTATAGAGAGAGAGAGTGTCCGCAAGCTGTAAATTCCTTTGAGGGTTTAATTGTTACGGCTTAATTCTGTAGCCAAAAGAAGAGGACGCTGTCAGTTGATAGCCTCTTCCTTTGAGCTATTGAACGACTCGCTCTACTCTTCTACCGTCACCCACCGCTGCTGCTCATGGCTCTTAAGGATCGCCTCCATTATGCACATGGATACGTGCCCGTCCGCAAAGGTTGCGAAGCTCGGCGTATCCTTTAACGGATCTTTGCCTTCCCGAATAAAGTGATAATATTGCATCATCATATTTTTGACTAAGTCCGGCCAGCCCTCCGTATGTCCTCCGGGATGGTGAATCGAAGGCCTTGCTTTCTTGAGAAACAAAGCCGGATCAGCCATTAGCAGCTCATTCGAGCGATCGCGATGTCCAATCCAAAGCTTGGCAGGCTCCTCCTGCTTCCAATAAGCAGATTTTTTGGTGCCATTCAGCTCGAATGTTCATTGCCTATGCTATTGCTCACGTATTACCCAGAGCGTAATGCAAAGCAAAACTATTTTCGTACCGTTAGCATCATTTCACATCTCCCTTCACTACTTTTGAGAGCACTTACATAACTATGTGTAGTGGTAATGCGGGGGCGACCTAATGCGGTAAATCCCATATTATGGACATAAATCTTTAGCATTTCGCTGGGAACGTCATAGAATAGGCAAGCGTTTAATAAGCAAAAACCCCCAAATCCGGGGGTTCAAAAAGAGACACTTCTTAAATTCACGATACAAATTGAGCGATAAATTGACGTTTGGCTCGTTGCGCTTAGAAGCAAGCTGCCAATCCTGCCTTGGCTACATCCGGCCCAGCCGCTCGATTCTGGATTCAAGTGAAGGATGAGTGCTGAACCAGCTGGTTTGCTTTATTTTGCGATACTTGCTGAACGGACTGGAGATATAAAGCGACGCCGTCGCTTTGCGTGCTTTACGCACATCCAGGCTGCTTGCGCTAATTTTGCGAAGCGCGTTCTGCAGGCCCAGCGAGTTGCGGGTCAGCTCCACGGCTGTTGCGTCAGCCAAATATTCGCGGTTTCGGGAAACCGCCAGATGGACGAATCTTGCTGCAAGCGGAGACAATAACACAAAAACAAGTGCAATAATGTATACCGCTGGATGAGTCTTCTTATCATTGCCTCTCCTCTGAACGAAGAGCATGCGAGTTCCGATATCGGCGATAATCGCAACGACAGATACGAGCGCAATCGTAATCGTCATCAACCGAATATCATAGTTGCGAATATGTGCGAGCTCATGGGCAGCAACAGCCTCCAGTTCCTCCCGGTTCAACTGCTCCAGTAGGCCGGTCGTAAAGGCGACCGCTCCTTTCTCGGGCTTGATCCCCGTTGCGAAAGCGTTTGGCGAAGGATCGTTAACGACGTAAATCTTCGGTACGGGAATCCGCGCAGGAATGCATAGCTCCTCCACAATGTTATACAGCTGCTTATATTTCTCCGGACTTGCAAGCGTAGCTCCTGACATCCGAAGCACCTGTGAGCTTGCAGACCAATAGGTGATTGGCAAATAAAACAACAAAATGACAGCAGCCAGTATGGTGCCGGGCCATAGCTCGCCGGAGCTTAAATATCCGACTGCTGTGCCCGCTCCAAGCACGATCACGCCAAAAAGCAGGACAAGCAGCAGCGTTTTCCGCTTATTTTGTTCAATCTGTTTATACAGCATAGCTGACATCCTTTGCTTTGGCGCACATGGGTGTCGCCTTGATTAATTGTTCTTGCTGCCGCATTAGAACGTGATTTTCGGAACGATTTTCTCCGCCTCGGGAGTTGTCAGCAGCTGTTCCTCTTTAAAGCTGAACATGCCCGCAATGATATTGGACGGGAACGATTCGCGCTTGATATTATATTCGGCTACCGTCTTGTTGTAGAGCTGGCGGGAAAACGCCACTTTGTTCTCGGAATTGGCCAGCTCCTCCTGCAGGCTCAGAAAGTTCTGATTCGCTTTCAAGTCTGGATAGGCTTCGCTAAGCGCAAAAATCGATTTCAATGCCCCTTGCAGTTGGTTATCCGCTTCTATTCTCTCATTGGGCGTTCCGCTGAGCATTTGGTTGCGTGCTTGAATGACCAGCTTCAACGTTTCCTGCTCATGCTTGGCATAGCCTTTTACCGTTTCAAGAAGGTTCGGGATCAAATCATGCCTGCGCTTAAGCTGCACATCGATCTGGCTCCAAGCTTCCTTCACCCAGTTCCTCATTTTCACCAATCCGTTATACGTTGCAATGACATAGATGACCACAATGACCACAATGCCGATTCCAATGATCAATCCCATACTTCCCACTCCGTTCTAATTTCCCGATTTTTGTTACAGCCGCTTATCACATTCACCTTAACATTTTACCATAAAACCCCTAATCCTGTTTTTGGGCATGCCTGTGCTTTTTTCTGAAAATAGAGCGAACACGCTAATCCCACTTGCTCCATGCATAAGCATATGCAGGCTCTACGGACAGCTTGACCGAAAAATGGTGAACGTCATCCCTGCATTAAGAAAATAAATTAGGCCTATTAAAATTAAGGAACTTAACAACTTCTGCTGGGAATATTTTTGGTACTATCATAGCATTTCAGCATCTGAATATAAGAAAAAATCGTATTTTTAGTCTGAAAATACGAATGGGTTAGGAGACCTTGGTGAGCTCCATCTCTTGTGGGAGTTAAATGCAGAACCATTTGCATCCGGAAAAATGAGGTGACAAGCTTTCATTAGAATGAAAGTTTGAACGGAAGGGGGAGTTAGAGTGAAGCGGATTTCTGACTGGTGTACCTAGGCGAAAATATCTTTCTAGGAAAGCGAGAAGGCTTGCGAATGGTTTAACAAGGAGGTAATGGAAGGAAGATAGTGAGGTAGACTCTTGAGGCGCTTGTGAACGGAGTGATACGCTAACGATGGGCATACTTCCTTCTATATATGAGCAGCTTGGTAAGCAAGCCAAAAAATCAGCTACACCATCTCTTAGACAACTCGGTGGAACAGCTCAGTAAAAAGACTCGGTAAGGCTGCTATCCTGCACGATAGCAGTATAGCTCATCGTTTCCAACACCTTCCGACGTCTATAATGTACTTCATGCAATATAGACGCCCTTACAAAGACAATGTAGATCAACACTGAGCACTTCTAATGCAATGGTGCAGGATAGAGCTCTCTAAGCTGGCCAAAAGGACCGCTATCCTGCAACCATACAGGAGAGCGGCGCTTTAGGCATCTCCTTACTCCAACCAATCCATTAGCCACCACACTAACCACTCACTCCTACCACTAACATACTCTTTCCTTTCATCTGACTAGATAAGCAAGATTAGGATAATAACAAGCCTATTCATCTGTTTTTGAGACGCGACTATGGGATGGTTAGAGTATAGTTGGAATTCCTCCCGTTAAAATAGCGCTATTCTTTTCGTTTAAACAGAAGGTACATAAAGAACGGGGCGCCGATGCCAGCAGTGAAGACACCCGCAGGGATATCGAGCGGCAGGAAGAGCATACGTCCAGTCAGATCCGCGAGCAACAAAATCATAGCGCCAAGTACTGCCGATACGGGGATGACCAGCTTATACGAATGACCGACAAGCTTTCTCGCCATATGCGGCGCTAATAATCCGATAAACGAGATCGTGCCGGCAACGCCGACGGCAGCTCCCGCGAGCGCAACGCTGTAAAACAGCAGGACCATCCGGCTAAGCTGAAGCCTGCTCCCCAGTCCGACCGCGGTCGCTTCTCCCAGCGATTGCACATTCAGCTCTTTGGCGTAAAGGATGGACAATGGAATAAATACGGCGACCCACGGCCACAGCACCTCGATATACTTCCAATTCGTCCCGTAAATGCTTCCCGTCATCCAATTCAGCACCTGCGCGGCCAAATAAGCCGGACCACTAATAAGCAAAAACATCGTTAGCGCACCCATAGCAGTTGATATGCCTATACCAATTAGGACGAGTCTAAAGGGAGAAATGCCATTTTTCCAAGCTAATGCATAGTTTGTGGCAGCGGTAAGGAACGCTCCGGCGACAGCAATGACCGGTACCCAGTGAATGCTGTATCCAGTGAACAAGGTCATAAACGCGACAACGGCTACCGATGCTCCTCCCGTCACGCCAAGCAGATCCGGGGAGGCCAGCGGGTTGCGAATGACACCTTGAAGTACGGCACCAGCAACCGCTAGAGCAGAACCGATCAATATAGCAGCGAGGATACGCGGCAAACGGAACTGTATAATGATCAAGTCGCTTGCTTCTTCGTTCTTGCCGACAAGAGAGAGAATGGTTTCCTTAAAAGGGATGTTTGTTCCTCCAATGGACAAACAAACGATAGATAGCGCAAGCATCGCGAGACTAAGCCCGACTAATATAAAAACTGCCTTTTGAGTTTTTCCTTTATGCATGCTTCCTCCTTCTCGCCACATGAATCAGGAATGGCACGCCAATAAGCGCGGTTGCAACGCCAACCGGAACTTCCTTGGGCATGAGAATGAAGCGTGAAACCAGATCCGCACATACGAGCAGAAGGCCACCCGTTAATGCGCAATAGGGCAGCAGCCAGCGATAGTCGTTGCCTACCAGAGCTCGGCAAAGATGAGGCACAATTAAGCCGATGAAAGCGATAGGACCAGCGGTGGCAACTGAGCTGCCCGCCAGAAAAACTACGGTAATAACAGATAGTCCGCGAATGAGCAGCATCCGTTGTCCGAGGCTTTTCGCGCTATCATCTCCTAGTGCCATGACATTAAGAGAGCCTGCCAGCAGCAGCGACAAAATCCAGCCCACAACGAGATATGGCAATACGATGAGCAGATGATCGATTTGTCTGCCTGATACCGAACCAATCATCCAGAACAAGGCAGCCTCCAGCGATTGCTTATTCACCAGCATAATGCCAGAAGTCACAGAGGAAGCAAACGCCGCAACGGATGCACCAGCCAATGTGAGCCTGATCGGCTCAAATCCGCCTCTGCCATGGAAACCAAGCGTAAACACAAGCAGTGATGTGACTGCTGCACCCAGCAGAGCAATCCATACCATGCCGCTCATCGTCAGCGAGGAACCGAGAATAGCCAGTGCGGTCACGATAAACAACACCGCACCTGCATTAATGCCGAAAATGGAAGGCGAGGCTAACGGGTTTCTCGTCAGCACCTGCATGATGGCTCCCGCCATAGCGAGGCTTCCCCCAACCGCAGCCGCAATAAGCGCACGAGGCATCCGTGTATTTGTAATGATAATGTGAGCGTCGGAGTTATCGAATTGGGTATAAGCCAGCCATACATCTCTAATCTCAAAGGTATGGATGCCGTACAAGATACTGGCCAGCATACCGGCAAGCAGCAGCAGTAAGCCAATGATTAAACCCGCAAGCTTGCTCCTGCGGCTGTTCAGCCCTAAAGCCATATGGGTTCATCCCTTTCATCATAAATAAGCTGACGTCTGGTAATCACGACGTCAGCTTGCGTATCCTTTATCCCAAATTACTTGATGTCAAAATAAGCAACGATCTCATCAAGCAGCAGGTTTGCAGCCTTGTAGCCGCCGGCCGTATTCCAAATCGCTTCATCCACTTGAACTACTTTATTGTTTTGCACGACATTTAATTTTTTGAACAAAGGATCATTCATCCACTCTTCTACGACTTTAGCAGCATCCGTCTTGCCGGCTGCTTCTGTAACAAAGTAGAACAAGACGTCCCCATCCATGCTAGGAATGGTTTCTTTCGACATCACTTCAATAAAAGAATCCTTGTCTTGAGATTCTGGACGTGCGAAACCAAGATCGTTCAACAAAACGCCAGAGAACGTTTGCTTCTGATAAATACGAACCTGAGAAGCTGAGAAGCGTGCTACTGATACTTTTGTATCCGCTTTGCTGCCAATTTTAGCTTTGACGTCGGCAACGCGCTTATCAAATTCAGCCATCGCCTTATCGCCCTCTTCGGTCTTATTGACCGTTTCCATGTACAGCTTAAAGTTAACTTTCCAGTCTCCGCCTAAGTCTTCCGCAAATACCGTTGGAGCGATCTGATTGAGCTGGTCATATATCTTTTCCTGTCTAACCTTGTTTCCAATAATCAGATCCGGCTTCAAGCTGGCAATCAATTCAATATTCGGCTGCAATTCATCGCCAACCGCTGTAACCTCCTGCATCTCATCCTTGATATGGTCATACCATGGATCGCCAATCCAGGATTGAACAGCTCCGATCGGTTTAATGCCTACGGCAAGCAGTGCCTCCGTGCCTTCGTTCGTAAGAATAACGACGCGCTCAGGCGTGCCAGTTAGCGTTGTTTCTCCCATCGCGTGCTTAATGACGCGCGGTGCTTCGGAAGATGCCGCATCCGTTGAAGCGGGAGCGGTTGTCGAGACATTCGTGCTCGTCGCATTAGAGCCGCCATTGGCTGAATTTGTATTTGACGTACCTGTTGAGCAAGCGCTCAGCAACAAAATAAAACAAAGCAATAGTGATGCAGCCATCGGTGTTCTTGTTCCTCTGTACATTGAAGATATTCCCACTTTCTTGTATTGATAATGATTTTCATAACCATTACCACTATAACGTCTGAGTCTGCGTGGGACAATTGCATATCTTGAACGATCGGCAGGATTATTTTGAACCTTTGCTTTAAATTGACCTAGCGACAGGCCTACCTGCTTTTTGAACATCCGGTTAAAATAACTGTCATCCGAGAAGCCAACGCTCTCCGCAATTTCTTGCAGCGTGGCATCCGTGCTCAGCAGAAGCTCCTTCGCCCTGTCGATGCGAAGCGCAATCATATAATCAATGGGGCTCTTCCCTACCGTCTGCTTAAACTTCCGCGACAAGTAGCTCACACTGCAATCGAGCAGCTCGGCCAGCTCGTCGAGCGTGACTCGATCTGCATAATGCTCCTGAAGATAGCGCATCGCTTGCGAGACAAGATCTACCCTTTTGCCTTGAATGCCTTGCTTGCTCATCTGGCTTAACAGCTCATGTACAAATTGATAGAATAAGATTTTTATATGTAATTTCTCGAGCATGCTCGGCTGCAGCCACTCTTGCTCCATCCGCTCTACTCGATGATACAAAGGAATCGGATATTCTGGGGCAAAGCTGTATTGGAGCTGAAATGGATTGTCCGTCTCTATCAGCTTCACCAAGGGCTGGCGTGCAGGCAAGGCCAGAATCGCTTTATAAAAAATCATATAATATTCAAAAAAGTCCTGGGCAGCAATATCCAGGCACATCCCCTTGCCACCATGCAGCACATGAAACCGATCTACAAAGCTTGCATTTCCATCCATCCACACCTGCGCGCTGCCTCGAACCGTATATACGAAAGTACTCGCAGGCAATCGATAGGATCGCAGCTCATCCCCCGGCTCCATGACAGTGTGACGCACGTCCATCACTTTGATCGAGGCTTGATTCCATAGCAATAGGTGATCACTCATTTTCATTGAGCCATTTCATTCCCTTCTAAACTTGTCAGCCTAGCGATTACAACTACCATTCATTATAAATGATAACGATTCTCATTTACAATAGATAGATGATTTTTTAGCGAAATAACTCTAGTGACTGCTCATCGCAAGAGATACAACCTGCCAATCGACCGTTATTTTGCGAATTCCCCTTAATTCGCTCCCAATTCTTCATGTATAATGGTTGGAACAAGGAGGCCGTTACGTTGGAAATGGATCTACAGCTAGCAAAAGAAGAGCATCTCACTTTCAAACAGGGCGTGCGGGACTGTATCCCTACTCTTCTTGGTTACATCGGAATTGGATTAGCTGCGGGGGTTGTTGGGAACTCCGCAAATTTAAGCATTATGGAAATAGGACTATTGTCGGCGCTCGTTTATGCAGGAGCATCCCAGTTTATTTTTTGCGCGATGATGGCTGCTATGAGTCCGCCATCGGCGATTATCGCTACCGTGTTTATTGTCAACCTGCGGCATTTTCTCATGAGCGCTGCGTTGTCCACCCACTTTACTCGTTATTCTTTGCTAAAAAATATTGGAATTGGCGCGCTGCTGACAGATGAATCGTTTGGAGTCGCCTCACTGCGCACTTCCAAAGGCCTGCCGCTCAGCGACCGCTGGATGAATGGACTGAACGTCACCGCCTATCTCACATGGATCGCTTCCTGCCTCCTTGGAGGCTACATGGGCAGCTGGATCGGAAACCCTGAGGCGATGGGACTGGATTTTGCATTGACTTCGATGTTTATTGCACTTCTTGTTTTGCAAATGGTTGCCTTGCCTTCATCCAAGCTGAGGCACTATTTGGTGCTCATTGCTTATACGGCCGTTGCCGTTTATGTTTTCTCGGCATTTTTCTCCATCTATATTGCAGTTCTGTTTGCAACGGTGCTATGTGCTGCCATAGGGGCGGTGACCGAAAATGAAGGTTGATTTCACTGTATTCCTAATCATTCTCGGCTGCGCTCTCGTCACATTCATTCCGCGCATCCTCCCGTTTGTCGCTATACGCAAGTTAAAGCTGCCTGTGGCTATCGTCAAATGGCTGGCCTATATACCCGTATGTTTACTGACGGCTTTGATTGTCCAAGGAGCGATTCAGCCGATAGAGTCCGTTCCTGCTTTGCCTGCAGTTAACTGGGTATACATCATCATCACCATTCCTACGCTAGTTACCGCCTTAAAAACGAGAAGCCTCCTGCTCACCGTGCTTGTCGGTATTGTTACCGCTGCTTTGGTTAGGTTAGTGGTTTGAGGTTTGAGGTTTCTATTTTAAGTGAGGTTGTGAGTGTTTCTCCGAGTTGACCCACGAACCATGGTGAAAAAGCTTGATTCATTTGCGCGTGCGAAAACGACTAACCTGATCATTCTAGATGGCCTTAAACTATAAAAGGACGATTACCAGGCTCCTCTGGAATATCGTCCTTTTTGACTTGAAGCTATGCACGTTCAGTTGTTCGCCTTTGTGAACCAGATAGCCTCCTCCATGTTGACTCGCAAACCATAATAAAGCAGCTTGATTCATTTGCATGTGAAAAAACGGCCAATCCTACTATATCCGCCAGCCTATCTTGCATTTTAGCAGGTAAATGACGATTTTGAGCTATAATCGTTGGCTATGTTGTATTCCATACAACATAGGAATGGTTCTTTAAGCCCTGAAGCTCCATAATGAGGCAAGCTGCTGCATAGATACAGGATAGAGCTCCAGTAATGACGCGTTACACTAAAGTTAATGCTAATCTGCAGGATAGAACAATCCCACGCAGACATGACAGAAGAGCGCGAACCTCCATAAGGTCACACCAGAGTGAGCGATTATATCCGAATTGAAGTTACCATAGCTAACGAAAGTAAGATAAGCAATATAAGTGAGATAAGTTAAGTGAGGTATGTGATGTGAGTAAGGTGAGTGATGTAAGTAAGGTAGGTAAGGTGAGTAGATAAGAAAGAGAAGTATGAGAAGTAAGAGAACATAATAATAGTTCGCATATCTTTTTTTTAAGGGAGCTTTGGTGGATTGGTTAGGTTTTAGCAGGAATTTCTCCGGTTAAAATAGCGCTATTCGCTGAGATAAAGAAATACATGGAATTTATCCCGTTAATCTAGCCGTTTTATGCCTTCTAGGGCTGAATAACTGGAGTTAACAGGATGAATTCCTTCTAAATAACTTAAAAGAGTGAAATCATCTAATATAGCGGTTGAAATTCAATCTAAATGAACATAGTCTAACAATGCGTTCCTCCAGAACGAAATTCTCGCTTCACTAAAACTTCGTTTTGTAAAATTCGACTCCTCAGGAAATTCATATTCTCTCAGTTTTTCTCGCTTTTCCACAGGAATACGTCATATTTAGAACTCGAACCTTTTCCCAAATGAGTTTGTTGTTTGCATAACAATCTTTCTACATTTAAATAAACAGCTGAAATATTGGCTCAAAGCCATATCTTCAGTTCCTAGCTTACTAGCAGAGTTGCAGAGTTGCATTTAAACAGCAGCTAATGCTGAGAAAAACTTATGCATTCGCTCAAGATCAGTCGGATTCAAGTCGAAGCCGCCGGAAACTAGTCTCTTTTGGGATGAATGTTCCAAATAAACTTGGCTGGATAGCTGGTATTCGAGCACGAGATGCCCGCTTCGGTCTACACTGATAATCGCAAGCAAACATTCGTCTGGGCTCATGCTCGATAGCTTTGCAGAACCTTTTCGCTCCCGATCAAGCTTTTGAACCGCTGTAACAAACCTGCTAACTTCATCGGCTTCGAACCAAACCTCCGGATTCTCTCCGCAAAACCCGCTATCCGCTACGGAAACGGAGAGACTGATACTAGGCAGATAATGACGTTCGGATTGGATGTGTAGCAGTTTAAGAACTGAGCTTTGATTGATTGACTGTATTTTCATTCGTTACTCATCATCTCCACATCCACCTCATAAACCGTACTCTCAAACACTAAGAATGCTCCATCTGAACTCCATCAGCGACCTCCTTCACAACTAGGTCACTCACTCAACCTTCTCGAGCTTTTTCTTGTCGTACTCTCATTCTTGCTTGCGTCTGTACTCTTGCCCGTGCTCACACCATTACTCGTGCTTGTCCCTGTACTTTTGCTCTTCTTCTCTGCCGCTTCTCCCAAATCCAGATCAATGCCAAACAAATTGGAAATGTCGGCATCTTCCATGACGCGTCGACTCCTGCCCTTCGACTTGCCGAGCATCGATTCCGAGGTCTGCGCTAAAGACAAGGAGATCAAATTGTCGATATTCACACCACGCAAGGAAAAGAACAACGCCGCATTTTCATCTAAACGAGCGCCCACGCCATACAGTGCCGCTGCCACATGCTTGCACATTTTTGCCGAATCTGGGCAGCTGCATGCCAGCTTAATTTCCTTAGGGGCTGGGAACAACCCTTTGCCTTTCATGGTAAACAGCTCGGATAGCCCCTTCGGGAATTTACCTCCCATAAGCTCCTGCAGCGAATTAATTTTTCCGGCGCATTCTTTCACGATGTCATCCCATAGCTTCTTAGACAAGGGGGCAATTATAATTTCGACTTTATATGGCTTAGAAGTGCTGCCCTGAACCAATGAGGTTACGTTGCCTTCCGAAATCTGTAGATCAAGTACCGCTCCATGCCGAACATAGCTGCGTCCCCGATCGATTCGATTTGAATAATCGGAATAGCTTTCCAAATTATCGCACCAGGACTTGCCCCACCACGTCTTCGTAATCGTTCGTCCCGCTATGACAATCGGGGAAATATTTTGACCTTTCTTTTTAAGCTTTTCAACCGCTCTCTCTGCGTTTCTCTTCTTCTCAGCAACGGGAACGTATTCCGGAAACTCGTTGTAAAATGCCATCGTTCTCTCTCCCTTCCGCCATTATATGGACAATCGCATTAAATCCATGATTTGCTCGTTATCCATTTCCGTAATCCAGCTTTCCTGAATATCTGGTACAATCTCATCTGATAGCTTCTTCTTGGCCTCAATCATGAGATCAATTCTCTCTTCAACCGTACCCTGCGTGATAAACTTGTGAACGATCACATTTTTCAACTGCCCAATCCGAAATGCACGATCCGTAGCCTGGTTCTCGACAGCCGGATTCCACCATCTGTCAAAATGAATAACATGATTGGCTGAGGTCAGATTCAAGCCCACGCCGCCCGCTTTAATGGAAAGTACCATGAACGGAACGTAATCCTTCCCTTGAAACTCCGCTACAAGCTCCTTACGCTTGCTAACCGCCGTCTCTCCATGTAGAACAAGTCCCTTATGCTCAAATATCTGCTCCAAAAACGAACGAAGCGACTCCGTGATTTCTTTAAACTGTGTAAAAATAATGACCCGTTCGCGCTTCTCGTAAATCGTCTCGCATATCTCTCTCAGCCTCGCGTACTTACCGCTTTCTTCCTCCGCATACATCTGCTGCCCCAAATACTGGTCTGGATGATTGCAGATTTGCTTGAACCTCATCAGCGCCCCAAGAACGAGACCCTTGCGCTCAATCCCCTCGTCTGCTGATTCTATCTTTTTCTGCAAATCTTTGACAAGCTTGTTGTAAAGCAAGACTTGTTTTTTCGTTAAGGAGGCATAGGTCTTCATCTCAATCTTATCCGGCAGATCGGAAATGATCGTTTTGTCTGTCTTTAATCTTCTTAAAATAAATGGGCTGACCACCTGCTTCAACCTTGCATAGCCATCCTGGGATTCACGCATATTTTTCGTAAATTGCGTAAACTCCTTAGCCGTTCCGAGCAGCCCTTTGTTCAAGAAATCGAATAAGGACCATAGATCAGCCAAGCGGTTCTCAATCGGCGTTCCGGTCATGGCGATTCGATAGGAAGCCTTGATCTGCTTCACTAGCTTGGTCTGCTTGGTGCCTGGATTTTTAATTGCCTGGGCTTCATCCAAGATCAACGTATCCCATGTCCGGTTTAAGAGCCAATCATATTTGGCGAGCATGCCATAGGTTGTAATGAACAGCTCATGCGTTTCCAGACTTCCGTCATCTTCGGCTATTTCTTTATTTTCAGAAGGGTGATAGACATAATAGCGGAGAGATGGTGCAAATTTTCCGATCTCGCTCATCCAGTTGCCAATGAGGGATGCCGGCACCACGAGCAGCGCCTTCTCTTGATTTCGAGTCCGCACATAATTCAGCAGCGCAATTACCTGAATCGTCTTCCCTAAGCCCATATCATCAGCCAGGCAAGCGCCCAAACCAATTGTTTTCATCAAATGCAGCCAGTTCAGCCCTCGCTCCTGATAAACGCGCAAATCAGCGTGAAAATCTGCTCCGACAGAAACAAGCGATTCCAGCTCATTCGGATGCCTCAAGCGATTCATGACCGATTCGAGCCATTCGCCATTCGAGATATCCAGCTCAACCACTTCCTCCGAAACCTTCAGCAGCTTGCTTGCGCTTAGCTTCATTCGCATCGCGTCGATCAGGGTCAGACTAGAATTGTCGTTCCATTGCTGTGCTTGTTCATATGCTTTAAGCGCCTCTTGCAGGCGCTTATGATTCACTTCGACCCACTTGCCTTTAATGAAGGCAAGCCCTTCTTCCT
The DNA here is from genome assembly GCF_006542765.1 of Paenibacillus luteus. GTDB lineage: Bacteria > Bacillota > Bacilli > Paenibacillales > Paenibacillaceae > Pristimantibacillus > Pristimantibacillus luteus. Next base: position 33,693 of record NZ_SKCD01000034.1, on the reverse strand, counting down.
CTGCCAGCAGCTGCTGCAATTCAGCTTTCGAAATCGCATCCCCGCCAAGCCACAGCGCGGCATCGAAACCAAGTAGAGCCTCCGTATTTACATAAGAAGGCTGCTTGTCCCCAATGCTGACGGACAATTTGAGCGAGTCTGATTTATTTTTCCACCACTTCGGTATGCGGCATAAGATGCCGGCTTCTTCATACTGGGCTACTTCCTTAAGAAACGTGTAAGCTTCCTCCACCGTCAAGCCGATGGGATAAAAAATATCGCCTGATTCAACAAGCTCGGCTATAAAGTCGCTCTGCTCGGATGCTTTATGAACCGTCGAAAGCAGCTCCAGCAGCTTCCGGCTATTTTCACCGTACTCCAGCAAAGCGTTTTTGAGCGGAAGATGCCTGGACTTGCCCTCGGGCGAAAGCTCGGCTGCATACGTGGATAAGAAGGAGAAAGGATATTCTCCTTCCTTCTTATTTTCGACCAGATGAAAGTATACGCGCCCTACAAAATGGATGGGAGACTCACTTTCCATAAATAGCTGCGCTATGCTTCCGCTGTAGCTTTGAATACGGTTTTTATACGCATCATGAATCGATTCCCATGCTTTCTCTATCCAGTGTATGTCCAAATATTGCATGCCTATCATATAGGGTGCATTTTGAATGAATTCTGCTATCTCCTCATCATCAATCTCTACGATGGCCTGCTCTCTGAGCAGTTCAATATCGGGATTTTGGACAAGCTTCCTTACAAAAGCGCCCGCTAGGCGTATAAGATAGCCCAGTGATTCAGATAAACCTTCAGAGCCTCGGACGAGTCCCAGCCAAAACCAAAATCGCTCACTATTTTGCTGGTTCTGCTTATCTATTTCTATCTGGAGCGCAATAACGCCCGTATCCAGTTTCTGATTCGTTGCTTGCCAGTCCAGCATAAACAGCCCATCGGGATAAATAACCGCAATCAGCTGTTTGTCTTTATGTTCATGCTTCTCACTATTCTCGATTTCAGTCATTTCAGAAGCCATCATGCATCCACTCCAATTAGAAATATGCTCTCTATGTTCTGTTCTTTCCATCATAACATATGCCTATAATACTCACCTACAAAAGGTCAATTAACCTAACCGAAACGATCTTCTCGCTTCGCTTAACGGCACACCATAACCGTAGGTCTCATTGCCTATACGAATAACGCTGAAAACTAGCAAAGTTTGTTCCAATATGTATTTTTTTCATATATACTAATCTTCTTAGAAGCCTACAAGCAAGAAGATAAATAGAGAGGAATAAGAAACATGTCCAGCAACCGAGTGACCAACCCGCTGACGCTATTCACGCGCCAATTCCAGTCCGACCGGGCGGAATATACCAAAATCTTTTACTTATTCGGCTACCTCTTCTTTATCGTCTCCGCCTCAACGATCAGCCGAACAGCAGCGGACACCTTATTCCTCAGCAGATATGACGCTTCCGTCTTGTCCTACATGTATTTGCCCCAAGCGGCAATTCTCCTGCTCACCGGCTTTATCTATCAGAAATTATGCGGTCGTTTCCGGACCGATCAAATGGTTGTCAGCGTCATCATCACGGCCTCTGCTCTTGCGCTCCTCTCGAGAGTTGCCGTCGGGATCGGCTTTGGCTGGATCTTCCCCGTCATCTATGTCGGCTACGACGTACTCAACTTTCTCATGATCGTCTGCTTCTGGCAATTTGCCACCTCCATCATGGATCAACGCAAAGCGAAGCGAATGATCGGGCTCGTCGGAAGCGGCGGCCTAGTCGGCGGTATTCTGAGCGGCTTCGGCCTCAAGTTGCTTGTGCAGCCGCTTGGCACCGAAAACCTGATTTTCATCTATGCGGCGGCGCAGCTGCTTTGCCTATTGTTTGTTCTGAGGCTTTTGCGAGGCGTACCAAGCCCTGTAGAGTTTTTTGCAATCAAATCCAATCTCAAGAAAACCTCCAAAACACGGACACGTGTAAAAGAAGAAAAACAAGGCTTATTCCAAAGCGTGCCCCATCTCAAGTATGTAGCCATTATGGCTGGAACGCTCACGATTTCGCTTACGCTTATCGACTACCAATTCAAAGTGATTCTGCGGGGCACTCTGCAAAATGAAGAGCTCGCCAGCTTTATGGGCAGCTTCTACGGCTTTGCGGGATTGCTGGCGCTGTTTATCCAGTTATTCATCTCTGGCAAAATCATTACCCGTTTCGGCGTCATGCTAGCCATTCTCGTATTTCCCATTGCCTTGTTCACCGGCAGCTTCGCCCTGCTGCTCATGCCTGTGCTAGCCGTCGCAACTGCGGTTAAAGCAAGCGATAAAGTGCTCGGCGATACGATTTATTCCTCTGTCAGCCAGCTTATCATGTTCCCGGTCTCGCCGGAGTGGCGCGGCAGAGCCAAGGGGTTTCTCGATGGCATCGTACGCAATGGAGCCAAGGGGATTGCGGCGATTAGCCTCATTGTGCTGTCCCAATGGTTCAGCATCGAGCAGTTCAGTTATTTTATACTCGCGCTGATTGGCTGCTGTATCTTCGCCGCTGTGAAAATCAAAAAAACCTATCTGAGCATGCTGCTCTCCACCTTGCAATCTAAGGGGATGGACCCACAGGACGAACCTGATTTCGTCGATCCCGCCAGCATTCAGATTCTTTCAACGGCCCTGCACAGCCATGACAAGCAAGAAGCGTTATATGCCTTCAAATTATTAAGCGGCATTAAGGAATTTGATATGAATGTGCCAATCACAGCGCTTCTCCAGCATCCGGTTCAGGAAATGCAGATTGAAGCTTTGAAATTCATACAGTCCGAAACGCCTGTAGGTGCAGATAGCTTGCTTGAAGAGCATCTCTCTAGCCAAAGTACTGCTCTTCGCGCCCCTGCCATTCTGGCTTTGGCTGCCTATGCGAAGGAAGAACAGTTGGAGCGCATAACCGCTTACTTGCATGAAACGGAAGTTGAGATTCGGGCAGCTGCTATTGTCGGCCTTATTAAGTACTATGGGATCGAGGGCATGTTCCATGCCGTTGGCGTCTTGAAGCAGCTGCTGGAGAACGGCCAGGAAGAGGAACGAATTGCTATGGCAAGCTTGTTCGGACAAATTGGCATCGCCAGCTTTTATAAACCGTTAATTCCGATGCTGGAGGATGCTTCGCCGCTCGTTCGTATCCGGGCATTGGAATCCGCTGCCGTTCTGCGGGTACCTGAGCTCGTTAAGCATGTGATTCCACTTCTTAATGACAGTAAGGTCAGGGAGCAAGCCACAGCTGCGTTAAAAAATTACGAAGAAGCCGTCATCCTCCCCTTGCTTGAAGGATACATGACTGCGAAGGAGCTTCATCTTCACCTGCCGCGCGTGCTGGAGGAAATCGGTACGCAGGCAGCGCTCGATTCCTTGCTTCAGCATTACCTGCTGTTCACCCATGAGCTTCGGGAGAAAGTACTCGAATCGGCTGCGCGGATCCATGCGGAGGATACTCAAGTAGATAAAAAACATGCGGAGCATTTAATCGATCAGGAAATGGCCTACTACTTCGAATGGGTAGAGCATAGCAAGGCGATTAGCCTCACAGGCGATGAGGCCGAGCTCTCTGAAGCAATCGAACAAATGCGGCAGCGGCATGTGAAGCGGATTTTTCAATTGCTCGCCTTTCTTTACGATTCAAAGGCCATTCATGCGGTCTATACGAATTGGAAGGATGGCAATGCCAGGCAGCAGGCGAATGCGATCGAAGTCATTGACCAACTGCTGAAGGGTAAGCTGCGGACTGATATGACCAAAATCATTTTAGCAGCGGCTGTTGGCAGACATGATTCTACCTCTCTGGAGCGTAAGGAGAAAGCACTGCGCTGGTTTTATGCCCAAAACGATCCCTGGATCAATCTAAGCATCGACGACTTGAGAGCAACGGAAGAGGAACGCGCGCAAGCAACGTTAATGAAGCAGGTTCAACTGTTGAAGCGCGTCACCCTGTTTGCCGGATTAACGGGCCGGGATTTCTATAATATTGCACAGCGGCTGCAGCCGCTATCGCTGCCCAAAGGAGCTGAAATCGTCCGCCAAGGGGAAAACGGGGATTCTCTTTATCTGATTGAGCAAGGCAAGGCCGGCATCTATATTAACGGAAGCAAAGTTAATGAGCTGGGCGCTTATGCTTATTTTGGGGAGATCAGCGTCATTACGGACAGGGTACGCTCTGCTACCGTCCTCGCCGAAGAGGACGTTAAGCTGTATGAGCTGACCTCGGATGCGTTTTATGAGATTATTTTCGACCGGACCGAGATCGCCATGGAGCTGATGAAGCTGTTGTCGCTTCGTTTGCGCTCTACGAATGACAGGGTCGCATCGAGCCAGCTAGAGGCTGCGTTAGAGGCGACTGTAGCTGGAGATACACCTGCGATTGCAGCGCTGGCTGACGAGGACCGTAACGAAACGATGATAAGGCGTATTCTTGTGCTACAGAAAATCAGCCTGTTTGCCCATTGCTCGCAGGATGACTTTATCAGGCTTGCCCAAATGGTCGAGGAATCGGTGTATGAGGCAGGCGAGCGGGTTTGTGCAATCGGTGAGGACGGCGACAGCATGTATGGCATTATCGATGGCACCATTCAGGTGCACAAAGGCTCCGAGCAGCTCGCAGCGCTTGGCGTTGGGCAATGCTTCGGGGAAATGGCCATCATCGACGGCCAGCCCCGCTCAGCCGATTGCACCGCAAGCAGCCGCACGATTCTGCTAGAGCTGACGCGGGAGCAGGTATTCGCGTTCTGCTTCCAGAAGCTGCATGTCTTAAAAGGCCTGATGCGCGTACTGGTCGAACGGACGCAGGATACGGAGCGGCTAAGCTAAAGTGGTCAAGCAAAAGCTCCTTTGGCGTCCATTAGACGCTAAAGGAGCTTTGACGGTGAAATAGAAGCTAATTCTATACGTGAAGCCTATAAGATTATATTTAGAAAAGGCGGTTTTCTAAAAATTGTTGCTATATGCGGAACTTATCTGAATTTTGTTATAATACAGAGTAGAAACGTTCAAACGGGTGGGTGTTCCGCATGGCAAATGCATGGTTAGACATCTACGCACAGTTTACGGACTTGTCAGAGGAAGACAAACGACAGTCGTTTGAAGCAATAAAGAATGATGTGGATTCCGAACCCAGAAAAGTTATTGGGTTATATGAAGGTATTCGTGAATCTCGTTTTCGGAACGGATTAGCATGTGTTCATTGCGGAAGATGCATCAACGATATAAGCGGAACTCCTCTCTCTCTGGCACACATCATCCAGAAAAGTGGATGCGATATTTTTTAATGATGGTTGAAAACAAAGGGAAATCATTGCCCAAAATTGCTGTTGAACTCGAAATCCATGTTTCTACCGCATTTTATTGGAGACATAAGATTCTAAATGCATTGCGTTCGTTAGGTCACACGGTGTTAAGTGGCATTGTTGAAAGTGATGAACAAATATCTGTTGTTGTTTCTCTTGATCGTAACGGCTCAATTCTCTCAAAGTTAGCTGGGCGTGGACGAATTACAGCATCTCAAATCAATGATGTAATGGGGGAATCTTTTGCATGAGGACGTTGTGTTGTGTACCGATGCCGCAACCAACTATAAATCTTTTGCTAAGAAGCATGAGAGAAACCATGAAGTGATCAATACTCGTAAAGATGGGTTCGTGAAAAAAGGAATTTACCATATCCAACATGTGAATCACTATCATGGTGAACTAAAAGAATGATTAAAACGATTTGATGGTGTAGCGACCCGCTACTTGGATAACTACTTATTTTGGCATCGTGTCAGAAACCAAACTTCACCACTATTAGCACATATAAAACGTCTGATGGGTTACTTACCAACTAATACAAACACATTCCCATCAGGAGCTTCCATTACGGCAATATGTCCAGATTCGGTTGCAAAAGGAGTCCTAATCCATTGGATTTCTTCGTTCTTTTTCAACTCGTCATATGCTTGTCGAACATCTTCAACAAAGATTTCAATTTCTGTGAAATTAATATCAGGGTGATTACTCAACACAAGTTCAGAACTATCTTTTAAAGGAAATTTTAAACCTATCACTGTCCAGGTCGACCCGTTCTCTAAGTTACGTTGTATCTTCCAGTTTTCTGTTAAGCCCATTGATATGTAAAACGAAAGTGATTTCTCAATGTCTTTTGTATGAATACACACGCATTCTAATTACTTAAACACTTGATACATCTCCTTCTACAATTGCATTGGGAACAAGTGTTCCTAATTTAATTATACCACTATTTTCCATGCTGTAAAGCAACAATATTGTAGAAAACCGCCTTAGAAAAAGACCGTCAGGATGCATAGGCTGCATCGTTGACGGTCTTTCTCTTTCCACGCGGGGGCGGTTAGCCCATGTGCTTGACGGATGTTTTCTTGTGCTTCCGCTGATGCTGGAGCTCGTCCAGGTAAAGCGTGAACTTCGAATCTCCGCTATAGGAGATGCACAGCCAATCCAGCGCACGGGTCATCGCAAGGTAGAAGAGCGAGACCTCGCGCTCCTCGGCCTCCTCAAGCGAGAGCGGCATATTTTCCGCGTTTACGATGAATACCGCTCGAAAATCGAGGCCTTTGGCCTGGTCAACCGCCAGGATTTGAATACAGTCGTTAGAGCTGCCATTGGCCTGCGGCGTACCAGCAGCTGCTTCTGCATCGGCCACCCCTTGAAACGTGAGGTTCTGACGCCCCAACTCCTTGCGGATCAGATCTATATAGGACATATGGTAATTATTTTTCACACGGTACAAAATAGCCATTTCCCCATAAGCGACCTTCCGTTCGTGATGCAGATGCTGGATGCGGGTGGCGACAGCCTCCATCTCCTCTTTTAAACTATTGCAACGCAATATAGCCGGCTCGGGCCCTTTGCGCCGCGTGCTGTGGGTAGGGATAATATCGACGCCATCGATCGAGCCCTCCTGCATGCTGCTGCGGAGAAGCGAATGCTGCTCATAAAAGCTCCATGCGAACTGGATGATTTGGGCGGAGTTGCGGTAATTCATCGATACGATGCGGGACCGATCTTTCGATTCGTGACTCGCTTGCTGCAATCCCGGTCTCAGCATGTGATGGAGCAGCCTCAACCACTCCTGATCGAACGCCTGCCCCTCATCAATGAGTATCACATCGTAGGACGGCAGAATCGCCTCTTTCCTCTCGAGCTTTGCAGTAAGGTCAGCCACATCAGTCGCTCGGACATTTAACTGGTTGAACAGCCACTCATGAAAATGATAGACCTCTACATTATGCTCATGGGCCTTCTGATCCTTTTGCTCCTCGAGCATAAGCCAGTCAAACAGATCCTCGGGCTCATCCATGAGCTCGTCAATGAGATCCCGCAGGATGACGGATAAGGAATGATTGTTGCTTAAGACAAGAATTTTCCAATCAGGATGCTGCTTGGCAAGCGCCTTGGCCCGATGGGCAAGGAGGTTCGTTTGTCTAGTGCTGCCTAGACCATTGCGGCGGGTAGCGGCGAGCGGGCTTGCCCTATTTTCCGAATGGAGATCGGCCGCCTTAATCGGATGCAGCGACAGCAAGAGCTGATTCTGATCGTCCTTTTGCTGGCGATACTCGGCGCTGATGCGCACCTCTGGCTGTAGGCAAGAGCGGATCGCGTGAATTTCCTCATGTGACAAAATCGCGCTGCTGCGGCTCCATACCGTAAACATGCCATGGATTTTCTCAATGAGAAGATCGGCTGAGAAACTCGCTTCATCAGGGTCAGCCTCGTCACGGCAAAGCACAAACTCAGGCGAAATCACGTCGTACAGCTGGTACTTATCGAAATCCTCCTGCCGCATCCGCGTGAAAACCGTACCAAAACCGCAGCGGAACCTCAGCTGGCGTCCGTTCTCCTCCGCAAGCAGCGGGTCTTGCTTTAGCCGATTGCCGACATGCCGCGCTTTGTCCTTGGCTTGCTTATAGGGGTTCGTGACAGCCTCTATCCGTCCCACAGACGTGTGCAGCTGCCATTCGTCTTGATCAATCTGCAATAAAGCCGACCGGGTATAGTCCCAGACCTCAAGCACCACTACCCCAAGATCCGGACCGATGATGACAAAATCAAGCTGTATCCCTTCGATTTCCGGTTCGTAGTAGACCAAGTAGTCATCCGCTAAATGCTCCTTCAGCGTCCGAAACAGCATTCGCTCTCCCGCAGCCGCACTCGTCCGAATCACCTCGGGGACCATGTAAGCCATCCTTTGCCACCTCCCGCTTCCGTTTTTTCTGGTTGATGATAGTATAAAGCTCGGAGCGGGAACAAGCAAAAATATTTTCTTGATGGAGGGGAATTTTCAGCTCAATTGGACGTAGAGCGTAGAGTACAGCTTCAATCACGCAGCACTCCTCCATGCCAACAGCCCCGCAACAAAAAGAACAGGAGACAAGCAGCACGCTGCTTATCCCCTGTTCCTTTCAGTCGTTCATGTTATTCACTAATGAGGTGAAGCAAATTCAATATCATTTGTGCGCTTTCCGCCCTAGAGCCGTTATCTCCCGGAGCTAACTGCTCCTTCGAGCGTCCCGTGATTAGACCAAGGTCCGCCGCTTTCGCAATCGCGGCTTGCGCCCATTCCGGCGCGGAAGCCGTATCCACGAAGCTTACGCTGCCGATTGGGGCATTCAACTTCTTGCTCAGCGCATATTCGTAGCCTCTCACGAGCATGGCCGCCATCTCTTGGCGGGTAATGGCAGCGTTAGGAGCAAACGCAGCAGCCGATACCCCGCTTACAATTCCGGCTTGGTGAGCCAAGGCTACTTCTTCCGCGTACCACTTATCTGAGGATACATCCGTAAAGGCTAGTGCGGCCTCGCCCGTGATTCGAAGCGTCCGCACCAGCAATGCGGCGAACTCCGCACGGGTTACGGCTTAGCCCGGATTAAAGCGGTCAGCGGACACGCCTTGAATCAACTGCTTAGCCGCAAGCTCCTTTACCGTTTGGGCGGACCAGTGACTTGAAGGCAAATCGGTGAAGGCTTTGTTATATTCCAGCATAGCGTATGAACTAAAATGATTGATCGAAGCGGTCAGCCTTCCATTTTCCAGCTTGCCGCCGATATATTGCAGCTTACCGTCATCCGTCACATAATAAATGCCGAGTAAGGACGCGTCTGCTGACGGATCAACCGCGAAAGAAATGGTGATGGGCTGCTGGAACTGGCTTAACGTGACTGTTTTACCAGCCTCGGTCGTCATGCTCAAGGTAAAATCAAGAATTTCAGCGCCAGCAGTTAACTGCGCGCCTGCTTGGCTTCCAGCCTTGGCTAGCATAGCGTCAGCTTCACTTCTCGCCAATGGTTTGGCTGTCAGCGATATTTTGCTCTTGCCCGCCTCATCAGCCGGAAGCTGCTGCGTAAGGCTAGCGAGCACCGTTGCTGGAATGGTGATTTCCAGATTGTTAGCTTCAAGCGTAATCGCTGCACCAGCAAGCAATTGCGCAGCATTGCCTGGTAACACCAATTCACTCATGTTGATTTCCGACTTGATAACCACCTCGCCGTTCGCATTTTTATCTGCGAGCTGCTTCTCCGTTACGGTGATCACGCCAGTCGGAGTGGCCGATGGCACTGCTGTAGGCGTTGGTGCTGTTGCTGGTACCGATATTTCTATGGACGATGGCCTGGGCCGTACTTCACGTCTTCCTCGATTTTTCAATGTATACGGCGTGCAATACTTCAGACTGGTTTCATGCAAATGCTTCCTCACCAGCGCCATCTAAGTTTATCTACGAACCCATCTTCGATCCGAATCTGTTCGTTCTCCATGCTGCTATGGCTGTTCAGTATCTTCGGAGCAACGGCTATTTCCCCATGCATCTTTTCCTTAACTTTCCTGTTTATCGGATACAGGATCCTGATCGGCCACATCGTGTTATGATAATATAGGACTGCCCGTTTTCATGGTCGTATTTCCACTTGTGAGAGAGTCTGCAGGGGATAAGGAAGGAATAACCGTTTGTTCCGCATCGCCTGCGGACATGACGCTCGATTCGCTAATTGACGTTCAAGAAAGAAGCGATTTTGAAGAAGGAGGAACAGAATGACGTGATTCAAGCGGCGATGGGCAACGACGGCGTGCGCACTTTTCTTCATATCACACATCATATTCATATCACCTGCCTAAAGCTTCAGAACGGATACCGGATCGAGCTGCGGGACCTCCGATTCCGACATAGCTGTAATAATCTCCCCTTCAGCATGGATGTCACGTTATATGAGCGGCTGTAAGTGACAGGGGACACGATTGGATGGAGGAAAAAGATTTGGCCCCCCCTTTTACTTGATGATTATGGAGGTTGAGTGGGTATTTAAGATAGTTGACTTGATAACAGAAAGCAGAAGGATATACGATTCTTATCGGATTCTCGTAGCCTTCTGCTTTTTCTCTATCGCTTCTATCCTGTATGATTTCCCAAAAAACAACTCTTCTTAACAACGTAGACAGCATAAAACCTATTTATAACCATTAGTCTATTCATTCGTAGATAAACTTGAACGTGGCATCATAAAAAAATGCGAATTTGTCTACAGTATGCGCAGCTAGAGGAGATGTTACGACAATGCACCACTGTAATCCTTTTTAGAGAATCCAAGATGAATTACACAACGTGTATCGTTTTAAAACTATTTGAACCTTGCCATTGTACTCGGATTCTCTATTGAATATAAAAAAGATATCCCGCAACTTTAGGAGAAAAGATAAAAAAATTACATACCCAGTAATCATTTAAGAAGACCCTATAGACGCCGGTTGATTAGAAATCGAATGATCATATAATTAATAGATTCAGAGCTAATTGGCTTTAATAAACCATGCTGCCTTGTTTCCTGTAGTCTTTCCACCATTAGGGCTAAAATTAAATCCATAGCCCTTCTTAGCCAAAGCCTTCATCTGTTTCTGACAGTTAGGACTATCTATGACCCATAGACACCCTCCATTCAATCGTTTGTCAATGATCTCCAAGTTCGCTGACCTCAGTATTGCTAATAATTCTGTAAATTCATCCTCTAATTCATATGAAGCAGTAGCCTCAGCGACTTTTTCTTGCTTCGAGGCAGAAGCTTGACTACCTCCCTCCAACATTTCTAATATTGGTAACGAACATCTGAGTTTCATTTCCAGCCAACATTCTTCACGTTTACACCATTGACTAATATTTGTCCCTTGAGCAGAAGGGTTCGAAATGAATTTCCAAACAAGTTCTGCTGTCTTCTCTAAATAATATCTCGCAGCAGGGCTTACTTCTTGTTTATTCCATGTTTCAATCAGCGAAATATGATTGGAATTGTCATTGGTTGAAAGCAAAGCTATCGTATAAGCAACTACATTTGCCTTATAACCCGGCAAATTCATTTTTTGTACGATTCTATCCGTCTCATTAAATATAATCCCCTTGGCTACTGCTTCTTTATAGAATTGGGCATCTATCGCACATTTACTTTTCTTAACATAAGACATAAATTCAGCAAAATTGGTTTCTGCTCCTTTACTTACGATATGCGGTTTTTGCTCCCACGCCATAAAGTATTTAGATAGTTGCGTCTTAGAGATAACTTTCTCTTTTGGAAATTGCTTCTTAAACTTATCCTTTTGCGCTTTCGTTTTTTGACGATTATAATCGACCAGATATTGTCCTCGCGCTCTTTCATAATACCAAGCACATTCAGACTTTCTCCCCGTAGGTTCAGGGGCCCACACATTCCTAGATAACTGCTCTAGATGAATATGAACCGAGTTATTGGCACCTAAATCTGATAATGAGATTTTATTTTGAGTGTTTGCATATTGAGATATACTTGAGATAAGTTCGTTAACCATCCCCTCATCACTTGTCTTTAAGACCGATAATTTCATTTGAACATAGACGCCGCTAATATCAATACCTAGCTTCCATGCATGGTGAAGTGATGCCGTTGTCTGACCACCGTTTACAATTTGCCATCCCTTCATGGATTTTAGATTATGAAGTTCCGACATTCCTTCACCAACCACCTCAAAATCTGCATTTTCAGCAGTCGTTGATATTCCATTATTATAAGAAATAAACAAGCCCTTATTGTCTTGAAGCGTTGCTTTAATTCCTTTATTGACAGCTCCTTTTGCTTGAAGAAAAGATCTTACATTACGCTCGATTAGCCTCTGACCGAATTTGTCATACGCTTTAGCAAGTAACATTCCAGATACATATCCAATAAAAACCTCTAATGGATTGGCAGCATGTTGTTTTGGCACCTTTAATAAGCTGACTTTCTCTTCAAAGTCCTCAGAAATGTTTATTGTAAATGAAGTTGATGCTTCTTCCATTTCATTAGAAAGCTGATAAAGACGTTCGATATCCCATATCTGAATAGAGATATCTTGGACTCCCTTTACTTTCAAATCAATGGTTTGGTTTGCTTTATAAATACAATTCGTAAGCAAAAAAATCTCCAGTTGTAGAGTCGTAGAGTTTTGTTCAATTATCGTAGCTAGATCGCAAACATCGCCATTAGATTCTTCGATGAAGTCCTTTATTTTTCCAGTAGCGCATTGCTCATAAAATTTAATTGCTCTTTTTACACCTTTTTCAATTTCCGTTTTACTTATTGTTTTTTGAACGCTATACGGCATTTCGTGCACAGCAATAAATAAGCTAAGCTTTGAATCATCATCATTATAGCTGTATGCATTCACTTTAATGCCACTTGAAACTTTTTGCCAAAAACTATGCTGTACATCATGCGTTACATTAAACTCAGAAAGGTCACTACACATTCGTTTGACGAATGCTTCTTCTGCACTATCCGAACTTATCTTCAAATCTTCATTAATATTCTGATAGAACTGATGTGTGAATTCTTGTAAGCTCATGATTGCATCCCCTGGATCGTATTAATAAATATCGATTCATCTGTTTGAAATTCGCTTAAGCCTTCTAATAAAATATCATAGCGTACATTTACGACATGATTTGGAATCATCTCTGTAGTTATTTTCGGAAATTGTTCGTTTATACGAAAGTATAAGATTTCGTTCACATTATATCGATCAATTGAATATAGTTCATGTTGCACGTCATGATATCCAACTGCTAGTAGAGCTGTTTCATACTGTTTACTGTAGGTTGGCCATTCACTCAATAGCTCTCGTATTTCCAAGATTATTTCAAATAATGTTTCTCCACTTTTCTCCGCCTCTTCCAACTGGAGAACGACTAAATATAGCAGTTCTAGTTCCTTGGCTTCAAGTTGATATTCACTTGATATCGTAACCTTAATCGGCTTAACTGAGAAAGTCGTTTTTACCTCTAGTCCTATACCATCGAATAGAAAGTCGATATGTTTGCGGAATGGTCCTTGCCAGTTCATAACGATATCAGGATGGCACTCTTTCTTCAGAAAATACCTTAGCAAATACAGTTCACCATATAAGCCTCTCTGCGCTTCCAAAGAAAGTCCTCCATTATTAATTTTACTGAAAAATTGTTGCCACTGTTGCATACATTTTTGTGCCTCAACATAAACACATTCAGCTTCAACTTCCCATAAAGATTCCAATAAATTTGTTACAAATGATTCAAACAAATCGTTCGCACTACTGGTTTGAATAACGGTTACGCTTTGCTTATTGTTCAGGGGCCCGATCTTATCAAAAAGCACTTTCTGCACTTTTGTTCCTTGGCATGTGGGAAAGTATTTAAGCTGTAGCGGACCCATTTTACTGGTAATCGGAATAACAAGCATTAACTTTTCCTCTAGCGGTTCTACCGCCAAGAAAAAAACTTCCCTGTATGCATTTCGCAACTCTCTAAGCACTAACTGATTGCTTATTCGATAATTATCCCGCGAATAGCTCATATCGAATCGAAGATTTGAAATTATGGATTTAATATCGTACATAATCATTCTCCAATAATTGACTTATTAACGAGCACCGCTCTAGTGCTATGGGCAATTTTACTTCTTGGGAATGAAATTGCAAATCCGATTGGCAAATCATTCTCTGTTAGCCCTAGATACTTAGCTGCTTTAGCCATAACACCTTCATCATAAGTTGATGCTGATTTTGTTTCAATTGGGTACAACAATAATAAGCCATTAGTCTCTTTACGTATGCTTCGTGCTTTAGCGTGTAAATTAGCTTTATGTTTCTTTTTGTTTCCTTCTTCAACATGATCAACAATCGCTTTAGCCTCTTTTTGCTCTTCTGCACTGAAATCAGCATATTCATGCCCTTCCGATGTCAAAATTTTAATGGAAAGACTTTGCGAACTCATATCATAATTTGTTTGCCCTTTACGCTTAACTCCTGAATTGAGCTTGACATCGTCGATTTTTCTAGCACTTTCTTGACCGGGATTGATTATAACAACAGTCCAGTTTTTCAATTCATTTAATTCATTACAACTTTCAATATATTGCTTCAAGCTTCTCGTATCAACCCTCGAAATGAAGGAGGGAGTATGATATTGTTCCAGAAACGATAGAATAAATGTCGATTTGACATTTTCCCAATAGATATTGTCGTTGCTTCCCTTTGTTGTCGATTCTCCCAAACCACCTAATCGTTTAATTAAGTTTTCAGTAGCCACAAAATTACTTCGAAATGCCTCTTTTTTGTTTTCAAAAACGGTTGTTTGAACTAAACTAGCACTGTACGATGTGTGTCTAACACGTCCTGTTCTCATCTTATTTGGACTTGTTATGTCCATATCCGGATGCACGCTAATTTCCAACGCATATTGTTCAGGGGTTTGCCCCGTTTCAGACATGTCTTCTAATTGTCCACGAAGTTCTTCTGTTGCAACAGCTATATGATAGAACCAATCTGATAGCTCTGAAGTTGTGTAAATGCGACATAGATCAAAATACCCCTCGCGATATCCAAACCAACGCCCCATTTGCATAAGCGTATCGTATTTATCTGTCGTTCTTAAATAATAACTGACAATAAGCCCATCTAACGTGAGTCCGCGAGATAACTTATCTCCACCTATAGCCAACACATAATGCCCATCCTTATGTTCCTCGTATTCAAGAACATCCGAGCTTTTCCCGTTTATTTCTTTTACCCTTAGCTTAAGAAGTACGTTCGGAATTTCTTTTTTCACAGCTTCCCAATTAAACATCTCCCCACCGTCAGGCCTTGAATTCGATGTCGTCATAAAGTCACTTTCATAAAGAGACTGCATGTCTCGTTCTTGCTCCGAATTTCCTCTAGCGTATCGGATGGCATCTTTAATCGATTCAACGTAATCGTTTATTTTTCGATATACGCGATTTTGAACTTCTGTATACCTGGTCACATGCACAAGCATCGAACTGTGTTTCTTTTCTTGACCTCTTAGTCTCCGCAAAGCAGTCCCAATCAAATAAGCGTAAATACTCTCAATTAATGATATCGGTATATCACCAGGTATGCGATCCTTTTTATGTTTTATCGGAACAAAATCTTCTTCATGGATGACGGTCCTAACTAACGCGCCTTGTTGCTCCTCCTCGTTATCGTAAACATTAAAATATTCTGCAGGACCAGCATAACTATTTGGCTTTGGTAGTCCATATATAAAGTCTCTGGGGAATAGATCATCTCCATGATCTTTCGACTGGGAATCTCTGTCGATAAACATATTAGCAAACGGGGTAGCTGTGTATCCTACATAAGAACGCTTTTCAAACGTATGGAAAATATCCCGAATAAGTTTATTAATTGTAGATGGATCATATTCAGGGTTAATAATTGTATTGTCATTATCTTCATAGATATCGGTCGTATTTACCGTTGCCTGGTCTGCTTCATCATCAATAATGAGCAGCGGCAATTCCTTCACAACTTTGTGCGCTACTCCCTCTTTCTTGACTGCATAAGGGCTCTTCTTTTGCAAATAGTTTAATAAGTTCGTCAATACTGTCTTATTTTTTTTTACGACAAGTAGAATTGGTGGACTAAACATTGAGCCTGCTTTACTAATAGAGAAATCGCCATTGTTATCAGAATTAGTTAGCGATTTCACATCCGTGAATTGATATCCATTGAGTAATCCAACACCTACGAAACGATCTCTTACCTGCTGGCGTTTCATCGTAAATCCAATGACTTCCTCATCGAGCCTGATTTGCGTTTGACTTCTTAAGTTATTATGCAAACCGGCGAGAACGATAACTACTTGATATCCAACGTCAAACGCTTTGTTTATAACACCTGTAAAGTTAGCAGTTTTGCCGGATTGCACAT
This sequence comes from Paenibacillus luteus, assembly GCF_006542765.1. GTDB lineage: Bacteria > Bacillota > Bacilli > Paenibacillales > Paenibacillaceae > Pristimantibacillus > Pristimantibacillus luteus. The sequence continues at coordinate 17,454 of NZ_SKCD01000034.1, read as the reverse complement.
AACCCATGACTAACCCTCGTCGATCAAATGGTTCACCCGACGTCGGGTCTCCGCATAAATCCAAAATTTCATCTGACGTTTCGTCCAATGAATCAATAACGAGCTCAGGCCACATTTTCATTGATCGCAAATAATATTTATATCGATTCCAATGTTTTAAATCCTTGTTTTCTTTTACGCTGTTTAACCAAGATAAATGATACCCGCTCCCACGTAATACTGAGGGGAGTGATACAGTTGTATTAAAACTTGTTCTCAGGTTTTCAATTAACTTCTCTTTCATTTCATCATTGAATTCTAAAACTAATTGATATTTGGTAACTACAGCCTCGACGACCGCGTTTAATTCTCCGGCAGCCGGTTCAGCAAGTTTTACCTTTAAGATCGGGAGCAATGACTGCTTGTAATCTTCAAAGCCTAATCCTATCATCTACTTTCCCCCCTGTATCACTTGTCTAATCGATTGTTCTGAGTACCGGTTGTATGCCGGCATGTCTTTGATCGTTGAAATTAACTTTGTAAGAGGGATAGCCATTTCTTGATAGATAGCATGTATTTTTCGTATTTGTTTCGCATCTTCATCCGTAATTTCATCTAGCTCTTTAGTAGGAGTAGCCGGAACATACGTAAAAGTATTTATTGGACAAAACTCTTGAAGCATACTAAGATATGCCGTTAGCATTGCATCGGTATCCTCATCAATGGCACTTTTTATTTTCGTTAATAATGGGTTTTCCCGATGTATCTGAAAGTAAGCCCTATCGTTTCTCGTTGTCTGAGACCAAAGAAAATCGATCTCTTGATCTTTTTTCCCATCCCTCTTACTACTGGTTCCCGATATGCCTCTATGATAGAACACCTTTTGAGATAACGTCCTTGCTTTCTCTCCCCATCGCTTTAGCGCTTCAATTACTTCTTGAGGTGGTCTGGCAACCGATTTTTTAACATCAATTTGCCAATCAAAGTCCGAGTCTTGACCAATATCAATTTTAATTCGCGCAAGCTTAGTAGACTCTTCCTTGGGAAATAAATTAAGCCAGCCTGCTACCAGAAGCAATCTCTTATTTCTATAAATATAAAATCCTTGCTGATCGTACCAACCTTCAGGACCTTTTGCTTCCTGGTACTGTTCTTTGTTTATCTTACTATGATGAGGAAGAACATACCCCTCGATATGTATCACTTTGTCATCATTAACGATAGACTCATCGCCCAATTCATGTGTTTGCTGAAGCTTACTGCAAAAGGGATCCCATGGTGCTAATACATTCCCGTTAAGAATAATGCTTACTTTTTGCAAACCCGATAAAAAACGATGAAATACCATTCGAAGATGTAGCTCCAATATACTTAACTGTCTAAAAAATTTATTTCTTTTATGACCAGTATATGGTGGGTTTATTAACCTATCGAGTTTCTCAATTAAAACAACTGTTCCTGTACGGGTAGATACGGTATCCAAGCAAATTAATGAATCAATAAATGCTTGTTTCCTAAGCTTCCACTCATTTGTTTCGTTAACAGTATCCAAATCCCAGCAACGAACATTTACTTTTCCTCCCAGTTTGGAGGAGACCGTTAATCGCTTTCCCAAAGAAAAAGAAGCAGTTTTCAATCCCATTCCAAATCTACCTAATTCTTTGCTCCCTCTTTCAGCAGATGGATCTTTAGAACCTAATCGCATAGCAACCACTAATTCGTCTTCTGACATACCTCTACCATCATCTTCAATCCGAACATAGCTTCCTTCTTCTTCCCAAATCATATCAACCTTTATCATTTTTGCGCCTGCATCCAAACTATTGTCAATAAGATCTGCAATTGCAGTTTCTAACGAATAACCGATCGCTCGTAAGGACTGAATCACTGGAGAAGCTTCAGGCGTAACGATATCAAAATCCTCTATCAATGTTGTTTTTTTGCCGCGCTTCAGTTTTCTCGCTCCTTCAGTCATATAGTAAAATATTCCTAGTATTAGGATATCAGACTATAAGACTAAGTGTAAAACGAACATATGTTTTTTTTGGAATTAATCTACTATAGTTAATGATTGACTTTATGCACTATAGTAGAAATAAGGTGATGAATATGAATTCTAACTATTTCTTTTGGTCAACTTTATTGCGATGGTTTAACTATAATTGCCGTGAGTTCCCATGGCGAATCTCAAAAAATCCATTTCATGTATTAATTGCAGAATATTTATTACAGCAAACTCATGTCAGAAAAGTAGAATCTGTTTATTGGAGACTCATAGAACTGTATCCAACACCAGAGAATCTTTCTGCAGCTGTAAGTGCGGACATCAAAAAAATTATCGCACCACTTGGTCTAAGCTATCGTGCTGATAGGTTGCATGCTGCCGGAATTCATATTTATGAAAACTTTAACGGCATTGTACCATCTGAATATAGTGAATTAATCAGCATGAGAGGTATCGGAGATTATATCGCAAATGCAGTTCTTTGTTACGGTTTCGGCCAAAATACTATACCTATTGATACAAACGTTATTCGATTGTTCACCAGATACTTCAACTTATCATCTCATTGTTCTAGACCGAGAACTGATAAAAGATTGGTAGCTGACATTAGGGATAAATTTCCGAGATATGCAAACTATAAGAACTATAATCTTGCGATATTAGATTTTGCAGGGTTAGTATGTGTGGCAAATAACCCACAATGTAATGTCTGTCCTATGGCTGCAAATTGCTTGTATAATAAAAAAACCATCTCTACTTATGCTAAGTCATAATTGCATAAGTAGAGATGGTTTTTCATACTAAACTAGCTGTTTTAGGAACAATAATATGCACTAGTTCCTCCTCAGGTTCCATACCAAGCAGAAAAAGAACATGCTCAGCGACTGCTCTTCCTAGCAATGGTGGAACCGCATTCCCAACTTGTTGATATTGGGCATCCTTTGGGCCAACAAACACAAAATTATCTTGGAATGTTTGTAGCCGAGCAGCTTCCCTAATGCTGATTGCCCTATCCTCTCTAGGATGAATCCACATTGATTTTCTTACATTTACAACTGTTCCAGACGGCTCATTATATTTTAAACGCAGGTAGACAGTATTCTGGGTTCGATTCGGATTTGAATAGGTTGTTTTCATTTTTTCCGCAAGATGGTGAAAATTCTTTCCTTCATCTATTTTCTTAAATCTTTCTAAAGCTATTTCTGTGGTTTCTGTACATATGTGATTGTGTAATTCGTTAGTATTAGCATTCAGATATCTTGACAATAGGTTGGTTGATTTTCGTTCAGGTTTTATTTTCAGATCACTATTCATTATCGTTTCCGGCTCTATATGCCTCAAATCCTCAATAGCATTTTTCACTGTATAACGATTTTCTTTTGTTATTATAGCCTTAGGGAGTGTCACAATATTCATTTTATTTTCATTCAATTTTTCTTTTTTAACTCCTATAATAAACAATCTCTCTCTGACCTGTGGAGCTCCAAAATCTGCTGCATTCAGAATAAGTTCTTCACGTTCATTATTGAAGACATATCCCAATTGAGTAAAACTTTCTTTCAAATAATCTAATACGCCGTATGTCTTCACCTTAATAAACACTTCCATTAAACTTGGTTCGCAGTACTCAAAATCAATTTGTTTTTGCACTATTTCGCACATTTTGTTGAGTAGTTTTTGGACTTCAATTATTTCCTTCAGCGAGTCTATTATCTGAGCTTCAAGTGAAAAGTTACCGTTGAAATAATCTTGAAAGTTTTCTTTCAAATTCAACCATAACTCCGTGTAATTGTCGTTCCAATCTGTTTGATGAAAACTATCCCATTTGTTTAGCTGACTAAATAGATATGTCTTCCCTCTATCTGCGTATTCCGCGAACTGTTTTTCTTTTCTAACTAGATGAGATATTTTCGAAAAAAATTTATCATCTGTGATTTTATATTTCTCTAACATTTCAGTGTTTATTTGATTATAATTTTTCAAGAACTTCATTAATGAATCCACCAATTCCGACCTTTTGGAAAGAATAACACTTTCGCTCTTCAATTCAATTCCTAACATTGAAATCGTTTTTTCTTCTCCTTTGGCTAAGAAGAATTTATGTTTTGACGACTGCAGCATTTTGACATTCTCCATAACGAATGCGTCGGGATCCATCAGCTCAATTGCTTTAACGTAAGCTTTAACCAATTCATTATTGGTGGACAAGAAACTCACTTTCTGCCTATTGGCATTTGAGAAACCTTGGCAAGGCGGACCGCCACAAACGATATTAGCCTTTAAATCATGAGCATCTAAGTATCTCGTCAAGTCATCTAGTTCTTTAGTCACATCTCCGAACATTTTCACATTTTTATGATTTTTTAGGTAAGTTTGTTGCGCCCATTTATTATTCTCAAACGCAACTATCACATTCACTTTATTTGTTTGTCTGAACCCGGCGCTCAGTCCGCCCGCCCCAGCGAACAAATCAACTACATTTAATTTGTCCTTTTGCATCTTACTACACCAACTCTCATTGCTATTCATCCTACTATTATAGCAGTTTGGCATATTCCTGCTACGAGAAATAATGACAAAAACCGTGCATTTCTGCACGGTTTTCTCTACAAGACTCGTAGGTTATTTAACTCCTCCACAAGCAATTGTTCAAGTTCCTCTTGGGAGTAAGAATCCAATACGGTTACTCCCCCAAGTTGATTTAGATATTTCATTAATTCCCTAAATTCGTTTCGCGTGGGGTCTTGAACATCAGATTTTTCGATATTCACTAAAAAACTTAAAATTGACTTAGTAATGATTCTATTTCTAGAGAAGCTGCGCTCTATGACGTTTTGTGTTATATCCAACTTTGAAAGCAACATTTTGGTCAGTTCGAATGGATCATCTCTCGTCTCGTCATAGGAAATGTATCCGTACCACCATAATCGAGATATACCGTTCCGAGTCAAAGCTCTATCCTTATTCGCCATAAAAAAATACCTTTCTCTTATAACAGACGAAGGATCTTCTTTTTCCAAATATGTATCAACCGACCACCGTTTACTCATATAGTTCCAAAAAACTTTATGGGTAAGATATGCCCATAACCGTTCATCTATTGCTTGAGAAATGGTTAATTCCTTGAAAGCAGTAAATAATCGTTTCGTATTTTCCAGATCATAATGTTGCGTGGCGCTCTGAGGCAAAAGCAGATCTATCTCGTGAAATCTAAATTTCGTCGGTCGTGACCATTCTTGCCCTTCAAAGTAAGAACTCACCCAAGATGCCTCTTCTAAGTAATGTTGGATATTAGTCTTAACATTTAATTTCAGTTGATCTAAATAATTTGATTCAATATATTCCAGGTTCATTTACCTTAGTCCTCCGCTTCCAAGTTTTCAATGGCAGCTAGTGAATGCGTTAACGGGTCACCAATTAGCTTATGAGCAATAATCACTGTCGAGTCTGTAGCAGTAGCAAGATTAATATTGAGACTTTTCAGTTTTTGTTTAATCACTTGATACCAGCGGCAATCTTCATATTCAAGCGCATCTTCTATTCCCTTAATAGATTCAATTAATGATACAAGAGACGGAACAATAATTAATGCTGACAGCAATGGTTGCAAATTTTGATCCACAGATAAATATTTATAGCGCTCAAAATTTTCAGGGGACAAGGAGACGACAATTTTGTTACCTGAAGCATCAAAATCCATCGGTAAAGCATCATCATTATAGTTTGGCACTACTGAGAATATTGATGGGATTTTTTGAAGCGGATCTATATCGTTATCTGCATAAAAAACCCGTTCATTATCGATGGCCAATATATCGCCCTTTTTTATCGAAAAGTAATGATCTCCGTAATCAATATGAAACTCTTCCAATCTATACTGATCGTTATCAGCTGTGGAAATAATAAACGAACATATTTCCACTTTTCCATTAAGCTCGTCTGCTTTTATCTCGAAAGAAAACTTATCCTCAAACGATGTGAACATCCTTCTGTATCGAGTACTCTGGCATTCAATATGGAAAGCATATTTTGCTTTCCTATCAACCACATATTCTCTCAACCCGTCGCAACTTGTAATCGCGGATGCGTCGAATATATAAGTATTATGAGTCTTAGTCGGTTTCAGAGCTGTTTGAAAATCGACATCAGGAACATCATCTGAAAAATAAGAGAGCACAGGATGAGGATACTGTCTGAAATTAATTTGCATGGATAGACACCTCCAATGCACAACGTTTAGATCTTTGAAGCTTAATAATAACATTGCATTTCTTGTCCTTTAGAAAACTAATGGGACCTACTCTGCCATCGCCAACGTTAAGCGGCTCCTGCATACCTTCCATTACAGCAGACTTGATATTTGCAAGCTCGCCACCAACTTCACCTGCTATTTTAACACTGAGATAGCCTAATCCATTATCGTCTGACTGCACGCTAATCTTATACTCTCCGTTTAATGCATTCGTACAAAATACACGCAAATGTTTGAGTTTCAACGATTTCTTAGGAGCATCGTTTTTCCTCTCGTCATTCTTTTGTTCAGGTTTTTCAACGACATTATCGTCTGTGACATCGTCATCATTCTCTTCGTTATTAGAATCTTTATCGGAATTTTCATCTCCACTTTCCGAATTCGTTTCTTCATCTTCAGAGTTAAACACCGATTGATCGCTTGTAGCAGCTACTTCTTCATTAACTACAAGTACGGTAGTCGCCATTGGCCGCCTTACAATATCCAATTCAATTTCCTTTGACACCAACGGTTGTTTATTAGGTGAATTAAACATACTTACAGGCTGATCATCACCTACATAATCTGGTAAATGATCACCTAACCCCTCAACATCAAGCTCCTCTACATTATCTTGGATAGCTATAGACTTTACTTTATCGTTTATCCAAGCGTATAGAGAACGAATTCTACTTTTAGCGAGCTCAGGATCATCATGACGTTCTGCTTCCCAAGCAATATGCGTTGGAGGTTCCAATTGTCTTAAGAAAGAGTTCAATTCATCACCCTTGGCAATCATGACACCCGCAAACTTGAAAGGAGTTCTAAAATTTCCTTTATCATAGATTTTCATCCCCGTTTGCCGTACCATAGCAACACGTTTAGGAAGGTCTTTACCTGGCAATACGAATAACTCAATACGTCCAAGACCTAAAAAATTTTCTTCATAGAAATAATGACGATTAGATAAGGTGTATGCATCAAAGTATGATGCCGACAGACAATCGGAATCTTGACGAATGTATCGATTAATTAATTCTGCCATCGTTGCTGAATTAATTAGTGTGTCTCCTACTTTTACTACTAGTTTTTGCTCGAGAATTGAAACAAAAAAATTTTCCAATACAGACTTAATAACCTTTATCTCCCAGTCCGCTTCTACCATGAAGCCCGCTACAAAAATATCTGTTCCCATCTCTTCACGTTTGAAAAATGTATGCAACCCCTCAAGTTCATGAATAGGGCTGTTTCGATCCTTAATGCCAAAATAACCAGTTCCCTGCGTTGGCTCTCCGTTACTTCCATTATGAGTTACTAGTTTTGAAACTCCTTGAAATGCTCGATTACCATTTTTATCTAGTGTTCCATAATAGACAGTTCTTAACTGTGAGCAAGCAAAGGGGGCATGTTTACCAATGCCGAAGGAGCCACCAGATTTTGACCCTTTATCTGAAGAACCAACCGATTTAATCAGGTTATGCCAACCTCCTCGATCCAGTTCAGATGAGCCCGTTAATCCAGTCGTATTAAAATCGCTGATTTTTAAAAAAGGAATCCGATCTTCGCTCATTAGCTTTACTGCGTTTGAAAAAAAAATTTCAGTTTTCGCGTTTCCCTTCCAAAATTCAAAGCAGGATTCTAAAATTTGAACAAACTGTTCATGACCCGGAATATCAGTCCTTTTAATAAGTTCTAATTTGAATTCTACTTCTACGGGACGAGTACTGTCATCACCTTTCGCATCGCATGAATTCTGATTTATCTCGCGAGCTAGTGAATCCCAAGTATTTCCTTTGAATGTCTCGATGCCAGCATCATTTAAACCGGTCGTTTGACCGTAATTATTAGATGGAAAACTCCAACCTATCATATACTTTAGTCCTCTCTTCGGCTATTAATTGATTTTTACATTGAGCTGCCAATAGTTGAACAAGATCGACCGTTACAGCATTGCCTATCTGCTTATATTGTTTTGTTTTTGCCATTTGAATTGGGAATGAGAACTCATGATCTTTAAACCCCTGTAATCTAAGACATTCACGCGGAGTAAGCTTTCTTATCCCCCAGTCATCTTCAATGACTGGTACATTATGGCCACCGCTCCCCATATTTGCTGTAAGAGTAAAGGCACAGTTATTTTTATTCTCCCTTACATAAATACGCCTTAGTAAATAAACAGAGTCATGACGTCCTTCTTTTTTAGCCTCCTTAATTGCATCTGCAAACAGTGTTTCATATTTACTTCCAGACTCAAAATACAGTTCAGCTTCGCCTTTTTGTGACTTATCAAAAAAGGATTGAATATCCGCGAGCGGTACGGTTCTCTCATCCGGAAATTTAAACCTGTTTTTTTTGAAATAATCGCTGTTTAACGCAACCATGTATAGCCGTTCACGATTTTGAGGAATAGTAGTATGATCTTTCGTATTCAGCACCTTAGCATTGGGAGTAGAGTTTAATAAATGACCATTCAGGTCTTTATTCACTCGAAACCAATACCCTGCATTCCTTAGCTCTTCTTCTAATCGACGAATTGATCTACCGGAATCATGATATATAAGATTCTTAACATTTTCTAATACGATAATTTTGGGTTTCTCATTACCGAATTCTTTTATTAGCCTAATAATTTGAAAAAATAATGAACCACGCGGATCCTCGAAACCCAGTTGGTTTCCAGCAACTGAAAAAGACTGACACGGAAATCCGGCAGTCAAAACATCAACTGGATTCAATTTATCCATATTCACCGAAAGTCCTTCTATCGACTTTTCATGTAAGTCAACTTTAGGATTATTGTATCTATATGTTTCACACGCGGACTTATCAAATTCATTAGCCCATGCGATTTGAAAGCCTTCCCTTTTAAATGCGGTACAAAAACCGCCGATACCTGCAAACAAACTGCCTACGCTCATTGAGTACATCTCATCCAACCCAATTTCCCCTATGACTGAATTTTTTGTTCTGTCAATCAATAATAATAGAATTCCTCAACAACCATTATTATCCTTTGTTATTATACAACACAACTTTCGCAGCAAGAAATCAGCAGGTAAGACTTTATACAACTGGACAACGCAAAAATTCTGTGCTGAAGTTAACTTAAATAACTTCTGCCTGATTTAAACAGCGAATTCATTCTTCAATTTTATCAATTGTTGCAGGGCAACCACCCTATCCAAGGAGCTGATCTCATAACAATGTAATGAACAATTCGCCGAGTCCCGGTGCTTTCCTTTGACTTGCAAGGTAGCTTGGTAAGAGCTTCAAAATCCATCCGTTGTCCGTGAACGGATTGAACTTGTTATCGTTTTTAATCTTGCCAAGCACATTCAGTCAGTGATCGACAATTCTCTGAACTAGGGGCGAATGCATTAAGCGACTGTCCATGAGTACGTAAGCTGTAGAAATCTCTGAAGCAATCGTCTGATCCAGCATTTCAGAAATCAGATGTGGAGCAGATAACGAAAATTCTTTCCGTCGTTTGTAGCCACAAGAGCGCTTGTAGATTTCCCGATAGAGGTCGGTGAACCACGCTTTCACGGAAATCAGTTAGGCGAAGTCTACATAGAAAAACGTATGTCTGCCAAATTAACTCAAGGTCAGCAGAAGAAAGAATTGGCAATATGCGCCTGTTGCATATTCCTTGAACCGAGCCAGCAGTTTTACGGTTTTACTCCATTTTCATTCAAAAAGTGACGACAAAAACATCGCCAAGCGAATCCGTTATGATTGTGAAAGTGATAATCCAATCTTTGCCTAAATCAACTTTCCCATTCGACACTTTATAATAGTCGAAATCAGTTTTTCTGACGGATAACAATAAAAACACGTATAATCAAATGAGAGTAGATATAGCCCAAAGTCATTTTAAAGCCTGATTCCCTCAGATGTTTCAATGACATCTACCACCTGAATCGCGGTCTTAATCTCAAATTGGCGTTGGTCTAGCGATAGATCTTGCTTAATCATAGGGGCTTCTGTAGTATTAGTGATTCTCGACAATTTCACTTTCCTAAAATAATCCATATTTCCTTTGATGACACAATCGTTACGTAATTATACTCTACTTCAAACTGGACCAGGTTTCATTATTCGACTCACGAAGCCCTCGTGGCAGAAGTTTAACACCTAGTTTGACAATTCGTCATTAAATTAACATCTTTTCATAAATTATAATTTTGTTTTCGAATTACCCAAACATACTTTCCATTACTTCACTCTCTACATCTAGCTTATGGCTGGATACGATAATAGATGAAGCTAACTCCTGCTTCTCGCCTAATATCCGATGTACAATCTGCTCCACTGTGCCCGCTTTAAGAATGTATTCCTCATCCGTAACAATTGGATAATAGACTTGTACAGGCCTCTCCTGTCCAATTCGATATACGCGATCTGTCGCCTGATTTTCTACCGCTGGATTCCACCAGCGCGTATAGTGAATCACATGATTTGCGGAAGTTATTGTAAGTCCGGTTCCAGCAGCTTTTGGAGACAAGATCATAACATCGAAACCAGACCTTCGATTAAAGAGATCCACATGGTTCTGCCTTCTCTCAGTTAAACCGTTAATAATAGAAGGATTGATATCAAATTGTTCACGAATAGCATCTCTAAGCAGCTCTTGCATTTGCCTCAATTCTGTGAAAATCAATACCTTCTCGCCTTTAAGTTGAACCTCTTGTATAATCTGCATTGTCTTAGCCAGCTTAGGAACCGCACTGACTGGTAACTTTTTGAATTGTTCATGCACTAATCCTGGATGAGAACACAGCTCACGCAGTACCTGAATGGCTTGTAGGCCTGACATGCGCTTGGCTTTTACTTGAGAGACTACATCGGAATAAAGCTGTTTCTGCTCCTTACCTAATGGAATAGGTAGTTCTAATGCGCTTTTTGAAGGAAGCTGACCTGCTAACTCCTCAGACTTTGTCCGACGTTTATATACCATGGATATACGTGCAAGAAGATTCTGTTCAGTTACCAGATCGCGTTCTTCTGCTTCGAGCTTATCAATGAATTCTTTTTTGAATTCACTTAGGCTTCCTAATAATCCCGGTTGTACATAATCCAAGATTGACCACAATTCACTGAGCCCATTTTCTACAGGAGTCCCTGTAAGCGCAAGTCTAAATTTCGTATTCATAGCCTTAATTACTTTACTAGCTGCAGTTGATGGATTTTTAATAGCTTGTGCTTCATCACAAATAATTGATTGCCACTCAACTTGTCCGAATGCCAATTGATCACGTACTAATGTTTGATACGTCGTGAGAGTAATTCCAGTCTTTTTCAAAACCTCTGGATCCTTAACCCTGGATGTTCCACCATGCACATAAATCTGCTTTGTAAGCGGATTGGCAAACTTCTCGATTTCTCCAACCCAGTTATCAATCAAAGTCTTTGGTACGACGATGAGTGTTGGAGTTAGTTTTCCAACTTGCTGCAGATAAGCTAACAACGATACAACTTGAATCGTTTTCCCTAACCCCATATCATCTGCAAGCAGTCCTCCAAGATTACGGTAATGCAAAGATTTCATCCATACAAAACCATCCTCTTGAAATGGTTTTAATGATGCTCCGAATAGAGATGGCGGAACTCTATCCAATACTCCTTGATCTACCATATCCTGTTGCGCAATTAAGATCGGTTGATTAAATTCCAATTGTCCAATGTTATCGAATATTTCAAGAACATAGGGTAGCTTAGTTACATCAACCCTAGGCGTGTCTCCCCAAGTCTGCTGCATTCGTTCAGAAGCTTCAGCAAATTCGCTCATATTATGAGGGACTTTAATCCATTCTCCATCCATATTAAAATACTCATTGCCAGACTCCTTTGACCCTTCAATTAAAGATTCAAAATCTGCAGGAGTATAGGAATGTTTGATCTCACCTTCTCCATCTATTATTGATATACCAGTCTCCAGCTCAAACCAACCGCGTCCTTTATCCGATGCATGGACGTAAGGCTGTGCTTTATACACCCTTATGCCTAATGCTCTGACACGTTCGCCAAAGAGGGATAAATCAAGCCCTTCTACTTCTGGTAAAAAAGCTTCTGGGTTCTCAGCAAATCTTGGAATATCTTGTCCTTGAATGACATCCATCACTCGAACCCGCTCTGCTCTCTTTGCCACATCGGAAGAAATAAATATCTTTCCGTGTTCCGGATCATTAGCAAAGGATGACTTTCCTTCACTCATTTTTTTGAGCAGACTAGATGGAATATGGTCATTAGACGTATAAAGTGGATTAAATTCAAGCTGTTCCCCGCTGAAATTAACCTCAACATCTAACCCATCTGCAAATTTATATTCTTGTTTGTCTAAATAAACGCCCATCTGAATGTTTAAGCGTTTAGCTTCAGAGCGAACCTGGGCTACATATTCAAATATCCGTTCCTTATCCATGGGATTAGGAGCTACATTTATTAATTGTTGAAGTTGATACTGTTCTGGATTCATTAAAAGCCAATTACGGTCAGGTAGTTTAAGCCAAGGCCCTATTAATTGTGAGGTTCTTTCGAGATGCTTCCATCCCTCATAATGCATCTCCAATATAAATCGAAAATGCGCGGCGCCTACCGCTCCTTCATGCCCTAGAGCCAAGTTGAGTTGTACCGGCTCAGGAACATCCATTGCTTTCCTAATTTCCGATGGCGCTTCAATAAGCTTATCATAGGGTAGCAAATACCCTTGTTCGGTTTGAACTAACCATTCTTCAAACCACATGTTCTCTACGAGCTCTAGCGTCTCAAGAGCTGGCTGTTGTCTAAGCTCTGCAACTGTCATATTTATTGGCAGTGTAATTGGTTTATTATCATGAGCACGAAATAAACGAATATCTAATCCTTTCTGTTGCTTTTCAAAAATCCACTGCACAGGATCGTATAGAGGCTGTTTGTCCTTACCAGATAAGCGATTCCACCAACTCATATTTTATGTCACTCCGAATAATCGTAATATCCATCCATATATTCTTGCATATGACGTGTGAACTTAGCTGTCCATGTTTCAAAATAACCATGATGTCCGAGTTTATGAATAAAGAGAGGCTCGCCATACTTTCTCCTATCCGTTTCTTTAAGAAGATTTTCTTTCGCTGTTACACTTTTTCTTCCGAAATCAGTACCGGTTGTTCGACTTAAGATGTACTGGTCGAATCCTCTTCTGTGATAAAAATATGCGGCACCAATATTACCAAACTCAACTACAACAACATCTTGAAAATATATAAAAGCTACTTTAGGATCGTTCCTGCCTTTTAACTGAACGACATTTTTAATGTAATGCAGATATCTCTTCCAATATTCAAACCGACGGTTTGCATCCCCTTCAAAGAATTTCTTTAATTCAATTTCAAGAAGCCATCTATTAACTTCATTCATTGCTGATTCGGACAGAAACTCCCAATCGACCATTCTCTCTCGTGGATCATGCAACCGTTTAATCGCTTGTTCTAGCAGCTTCGGATGAAACTCCTCATGATTTCTAGCTTCCAAATATGATTTAATTAACTCTTGATATTGCTGAATAGGATAGCGCTCAAGTAATTGACATATGAATCCTTCACCGTCACGTCGCAATATTTCATCATTAAACAATCCGTTTTGAAGCATTCGGAATAACAAGAAGTCTTCTATCGGAGACTCCGACTTAATCTTTATGGTTTTTAAAAGCTGCTCCGTTTTTAACTTTCCAGTTGTAAACATCTGCACCATACTCGGAGCAATTCCTTCACTACTTGTTAATGATGTTACGAACCCCTTTGTAACGGCTTCATTATTAACATGTAAAAAATCAAATTGATCGATTGCAAAGAATCTTCTAAGAAGATCCTGTACATAAATATTCTGATATTCATGCTGAAACAAGCCCCATACATATGAGCCAATTGTTGGACTATAATGATTGCTTATCACAAGATTAATTTTCTTCTGCGTGTCATTGGACTCTGCAAAATGAGGATATTGGTATAGTAATACCATAATGTCTGTTTTATTAAGCTGTTGTGCTAGCTTTTCAATTTCATCTTCTAGCGTCTTCCTAATTAACTCCAATAGTTTCGGCAACCGCAGACCACTAACTTGTGATGCTGTAAGCATATCAATATCTTCATAACGTTTCTGTACTGTTTTCCTTGCTTCAGACAACTTCTTTGGAGTAAAAGTAAAGTTGAAAATATAGGTGTTATTGTCCATCTTCCACCATCAGCCCTTGAAGCTTCTCCAATAGTTGCTCGTCCTTGAGACGAAATTTAAACTCCACACGTCTTGATTTATTGAGATCCATTTTACCGCTAGCATCTAAGATGGGAACACTAAACGACCGACCATTCGCCGTTACAACGGTTTTTAATTCCTCTTGATATTTAAACTTTGGAAACGCTGGATTAAAAACCTGTTGTACAACAGACAATGCTCTGTCTTGCGACAGTTTAAGGTTATACAAATATCCACCATCGCTATCCGTATGTCCTTCGACAATAATTTGGGCAATTTCATTACGGAATTGATCCGATAATAAAATGTCTATATATTGAGGAATGAATTGTATGAGATAATCGTTTCCGTTAGATGACACCGTGCTGCTTTTCTTATCAAAAAACACGCCTCCTGAGAACCGGATTGCTCCTGTTTGCTGATCAATTTGCAAGTCTAAGTTCGAGTCTTTAAAAGCCATTACCAACTCCTGAATAATTCTCGATTTGACACCGATAACTTCTTCAATGAGTTTGTTCTTTTGTGTAATGGCATCTTCTTTCTGTTTAATCGCTTCAGCCGTCTGCTCCATGGCTTCTATTTGCTGTTCATAAGCATTTTGAGTGTCATACATCGTCACCATTATGACTAACGCAAATATTATTAATAGAGCAGACATGAGATCCGTATAAGAGATCCAAGAGCTTTCCTTCTCATCTTCGTGAGCTGTTTGAGAATGCCGTTTTATATTACGAAAACCTCGTGCCACTACCTATCTTCCTCTCTCTTTATAAAATCGCTGTAGCACGTTTAGCCTGCTTATTTATCTCTATAACAGATTGCTTTAATTCTTGTATGACCTCTGGCAATTCTACTAGTCCATCTCGCATAGAATCTACACCCTTAGCTAACAAATTCACGGACTTTGTTAATTCTTCGTCGAATTGTTCGAATGTACGCGTGATTCCACGATGCATATCATCGGTGAATTGATTCATTGATGTTCCTAATTGGTTATTCATTTTAGTCATAACACTGCTATTTTCTTCCCATACAGAAGTCATAATTTGTACGCGATTATCCATTAATTCGACTTGCTTAACAAGATCTTCTTGAATGTTAATGATTAACTGATCGACTCTTGTTCTCTCTTCTGCCGTTTGCTCCAATAAATCTCCAACGCCAGCCTGCAATTCTGTAAATAAAGACGCGTTATTCTCAAAACGCAAAACTAATCGTCCTAATTCCTCTCCTGATTGCTTAGCGAGAGATGCTTGATCGGAAAGTGCTGAGACTAGGAGCTGCTGACTTTCTGACATATCAGTCATTCGTTGCAAATTCTGTTCAAGATGTGCTTGAACAGTAACTTGAATTTCTGACTGTGACACGATAGATTCCACATTTAACTGTAAACGACCAATATGATCGTCAAAATGATTATGAAATACATTTCTCTCATCTACCATCCGTTCAAGGAGACCTGTAACAGCAACTTGTAGCTCACTGTTTTTGGACGTGGTATCGTTTAACTGGGCTACTGTACCTTCAAGCACTTTTTGATAGTCCGTAATATTTTCCGTATAATTATGGATTTCCTCAGTTAATACAGTTGTCTTCTCCACCATCTCAGATTGATGTTGTGCAGACTGCTGCATGGAATCGACTAAAGCGCTCATCTCTTCATGAACACGCTTCTGCCATTCTACTGTTGATTGGAGAGCCTCCCCTAAATTTTTCATGTGCTCACCTGTGATTTCATTTAATGAATTCATAACCTCGGTGGTTAACTGCTTCACACCATCCATTTGATTTGCACTTGCATTACTTATAAGCTCACCCATCAACGTCTGAGTCTGTTCTAATGGAGGCAAGATCGACTGACTTAGCGCATCGGTGAATCCTGTCATCATCTGAGGAATTAATTGTTCAGACATAAACACTTGAAAATCTTGCATATGCTTCTCTTGGTTTTGAAGCATCCGAAATAGAACGGTGCTCTCTTCCTGTGTTGGAAAAGCATCGTCCATACTTTGACGAATCCTATGAAAGCTCTCTTGTAAAACAGGTAAGTTCCTCTTTTTATCAACATATTGCCATACTGCTGAAGCGAGAATACCTGCTATAGAAGACATAAACTTTACCTTCATACCACTTAAAAGCAGACCTATTCCACTTTTCATTGCAGCGGAATCTCCGTTAGGGTCCAGACCAGATACACCCGTTGCTATACCTAAGAATGTACCGATGATACCGGCCGCTAAAAACAATCCTGGTACCAATTCGGCTAGCTTTCGATTTCCGTACTTTTGAATAAAAATATCTTCGTGAAAATAATCATAAACATCTGGAGTAATACTTAATCCATTTCGTTGATAGTCCATAAACTTTTTATAAAATGTTCTCCAACTTGGTTCTAAACATCTTGTTATGTATTCATTGTTTTGGCTTTTAATCCATTCATCCATATTATTAAATCGATCTACTATATTATTGTCATTTTTCAGATTTTCTAGTTGAATAACCACACTATCTGCAGCTGTCTTAGCCTTCGAATATTTAGAATATATTTTGATATATTGATAGGTACCACCGATTAACATTGCAGCAATATAAAAAACAAAAAAGTACCAGGTAGTAAATAAAGACCAAAACCCCATTCTGTTCATTCCTCCAAGTTGAAAATTTTCCTTATTATGACTTTCGACGCAAGTTCAAGTAATTCCTTTTTCCTAATTCTTAATATAAATTTAAAAAAGAGATACGCTTTTAGACGCACCTACTAGCGTTTTATAAATCTCATCTAAGTTTTCAATGTTTTTTGTGAACAATTACCTAGGTATAAATACATCCTGTACAATGGAATGTCAGTTGGTTTCTGTACATAACCTACATTGGAACAACCGGTTCGGCCCCTTAATTATGGAGTCTATCTGCTTCATACTCACGTTCTCATCGTTTTTCATTTTTCAATAAAGTAAGTATTTTACTAGACCGACATGACCACATCACCTAGTTTGTTAGCTTTCCA